>CAZHFF010000002.1:0-240550 GCA_964531785.1 uncultured Candidatus Saccharibacteria bacterium | reverse complement strand
TACGGGCCGTGTGGCTGCCGCTCTCATTGGCGACCGCGTACACGCGGACACCACCAACGACCCCTGCTACGTCAGCACTGAACTGCATACCGAGCTCGTATGCAGAGGACTCACCCCCTGCACTCGTCGGGGTGGTTTCGCCGAGGAGGTTCTGGTTGCTCACGACCGTGAGCGTAGCACCGCTACTCGTCGCCACGCCTTGGCTGTTACTGACAATAACGCGATATACCGATCCGCTATCTTCTGTCGAAAGTACTGGTGTCGTATAGGAAGCCTCGTTCGCACCGTCGATGGGCTGTCCGTCCCTCTGCCACTCATACGACAGAGGTTCAGCACCGATCGCAGCAACGCTGAACGTGGCGGTAGCGCCCGGGGACGCAAATGTGTCTTGGGGGTGGGTTTGGATGAGGGGAGGATTGGAGAGCTCTCCAAACCACGGCTGGGATTGGATCACTTCGCCGTTCCACTCGACGTAATTGATCCCATTGTGTCCTGAAGGCAGTTGCGCGTCGTTCATCGTGTTGTTCTCCCCGATCACTCGATCGACACCGTACATCCTGACATAGTCTCCGGTCACCGGCGCAACAGACCAATCGACCGTAATACGTGCGGTTTCAGGCGCCCCATTGCTCCTAATGGTCTGGATCTGTCCGTACCCCTTCACCTGCATACTTTCGTTCAACAGCTCAAGGTACGCCCCTTCATAGATGAGGTGAATGAACGAATACTGTACACCCCAGATCGGATCAGACTCTGATGCGTCGGTGGGGCCCGCGATAAGCGCAATGCCGTCGAGCGTAAGATCTGTCTCAGGACTGATCTGTATTGTGATCGGACGCGCATCGGTAACGGCAGGATGGTGAGTATCACCAATGCCGTTGAATGTTGAGTTGATCACTCGAACCTCATAGACCGGAACAAACGTATCCACATACAGCGATGCCATGGGGATCGTCTGGGCATTAAAGGTAACCTGATCGAACAGTGCCGACCGACCGTTAAACTTCAGTTGCCACGGAACCGTAGAATTGATGACCTCTACCCGATCAACACCACTCACTTCCGACATCCCTACCGCGCTGCTGTCTTCGATACGCAGTTTGGTAAGGATCTTATCGGGCTCGGAGATGGGGATGTTGCTGTTCTTAAAAGTAAGGTTGACTACCTGTCCGGCAGCCCAGCGCGGGAAGGTGACATTATTGAGAGTCATGTCAGCAACGCCCTCGATCTGCACAATTTCACCCACATGTCCTTGATTGGGATTGGGGAGCGCCACCAGGTCATTAACTGTCCATTCCTGCCCCCAGGGCATCTCTCGTTCAGCACGGACCAAGCGGGCTTGTCCCATATCCGCATTGTCGCCGCCATGATGGGGCCAGTCGTCGCGGTGCTCATATTTGAGAGGACGGTCGAATGTGACGGTGGCGCCATTTATCGCAGCCACCTTCACCCAGTCGAAGTAACGGGGATTGGGGGGATATCCGCCAATCTGCTGAGGGTAGCTGGCAACCAACACCCACTTCCCGATCTCGAACTGTGATACGTCAGCAACATTTTTCAATACAACTTCGGTACTGCTCGCAGAAACCGTATTGATGAAGTAGCCGTAGTGAACGTCGTTGAAGCTTTGGTCAAGATTGATCGTTGCAAACGCGTCTCGATTGGTTCGCCAGATCGCCGCTTCAGGTCCATAACTGTTCGTATTCCGTATCGACGCTCCATTTCCCTCGACTGTGAGGTAGCGGATACCCCATGACCAGCGATTCCAGGTGTAGTTGTAGATCTTGCCCGCAATGAGCTCGATCACGACGCGCAGGTCGGGGTCGGCTTCCTGGGCAGAGAGGATAGCAGAGTGCATGCCTCGGAAGGCGGCAGTGTCATCAGTCGTGCCGTCACCCTTCGCGCCGTAGTATTCCGGCTTTACGGTGAACGCACTCCCGGCTCCTAGCGTAGTGATCTCGACCGGCACAGAGGTAGAAGAGACGTTGCTCCAGGTGTCGACTGCTGCAACCGCAAAGGTGTAGGTGGTGCTCGCTGTCAAACCAGTTATATTGATATGGGTGGTGCTGACCTGAGCTATCTCGATATCATTTCGGTACACCTTGTAGCCTGCAACCGTTCCATCGTCCGACGACGCATCCCAGGAAAGATGTGCGTGGGTATCCGATACCGCAACCCCGGCGAGTGCCTGGGGCACGCTCGGCGGTTCTGTGTCCATCACTGTACTGAAGTTCACGTCCACCCAATAGTTCGTGGCGTTGTAGGTCTCATCCGGGTAGCTGAGGTTTGCGCCGTACTTGTAGACGCCGTTGCCGCCGATGTTCGCTGAGGCGGGCGCGGTCAAAGGGCCGTTCGTGCGGTCGATCGTGAAGAAATCAGTGTCGCCACTGTAGTGACCACTGGATGTATGGTACGCCGCGACGTACGTCGTGTCCGCAGCGATGGTGACCGGGTCTATGAACACTTCGCGCCACCCTTCGCCTGTGTCGGCCGTAGTGGTCGCGGAGCCAAGAAGCGTTCCGGTCGTGTCATAGAGCGCCACGGTATGCTCGCCAGTATTCTGTGAGCTCTTGTAGTAGCGGATGGCGCTTATGGTGCCCGCGGTCGACGAACGCAGCTTCACGCCGAGCGTAACCGCGGCACTATCATTGACGTTGACCACTGTGGGTGTTGTGGTGCCCCAAAGCGTAGCTGTTGTGTCAGCACCGACCAACTGATATACGCTGAACATGCTTGCCACTACAAGCATGAAGATCATTATATTTCCATACAAAAAAAGACGGTGTGAATGAACCGTGGTAGAGGTGCGCATAGAACATCAAGATTATTGAGCTAAACGTTAGCGGAGCGGATAATGGAGCGTTAATTCCTTGCGGTTGATGCTTTGTAGCACAACCACCAGGATGAAGTAATGCCGGGTGACCATTGGTCAGCTACAACTATAGCATGGCCAGTGCCTATCTGACACAGAGTACTGGGCTGTGTACAACGTAGGACGCCTGTCCGATGACACGCGGGGCACCTCATGCGACCGGCAGAACGAATGTCACCCACCTGACCTGCTCATAGACCCATTGCAGAGCGCCTCGCCCCGGTTGCATCCTGTGGCTTGGATAGGTTTGTGTGCACGAATGATACTCCTTTCGTGCAGAGAGTCGGCTTACCAGAACACGTGGAGCAGCTGGTACAGCAGTGCTGCGGTTATAGATGCCGCCGGAATGGTCATGAGCCACGCAAGTACGATCTGCCTCACAATGTCCCACCGAATTGCAGAAAGGCGTCGGCTACCTCCCACACCCATGATCGCGCTTACCGAGACGTGGGTGGTGCTCACCGGTATACCGAGCAGGCTGGCAGCATAGATCACTGCACCCGAGGTCGCGTCCGCGGCAAAGCCGTCTATCGGCTTGATATTGGTGATACGCATGCCCGTCGTCCGAATGACCTTCTGTCCCCCAAGGAAGATACCGATCGCTATTGCGAACGCGCAGCTCATCGTGACCCAGAGCGGCACTTCGAACGTACCGGTCACCCCTGCAGCCAAGAGGCCAGCTGCTATCACCCCGGCGGCGTTCTGGGTGTTGTTCATACCAAAACTAAAGCTCAAGAAACCGGTCGACACGAGCTGTCCGCGCGAGAACACCCGGGTCGCGGTCGTCGGATACCAGTTCTTAAAAAGGTGCAGGAGAAGGAGCAAGGTAGCAAAGCCGCCGAGGAGTCCGGCGACCGGGGAAACAATTAGACCGGTAACGACCGTTTTGAGCCCGGCCCACTGTATCGCATGCACGGCGCCCGACGAGAGCCCGGCGCCGATAATGCCGCCTATGATGGAGTGTGTCATGCTGACCGGCATGCCGGTGTGCGTCGCGAACGAGGTCCAGGCGATAGCGCCCAGTATCGCGGCAAGCACGACCGGAAGCGTCATGAACTCAGATGCTATAAGCCCCTTCCCTATGGTCTTTGCCACTTCACTCCCCGCGAACGCCCCGAAAAAGGTCATGCAAGAGGCGAGAAGCACGGCCTGGTTCGGCGACAGCGCCCGACAGGATATGGACGCCGCGACCGAATTTGCGCTGTCGTTCGCCCCGATGTAGAACGCGTAGATCCATCCCACCACCACGATCAGCACGAGTATGCCTCCTTCCATGAAATCACGACGCTTTCACCAGCACCCCCTCGATCGAGTCGGAGAGCTGCTGGTAGGTGTCGAGCACCCCCTCGAGATTCTCGAATATATCCTTCCATTTGATGATCGCGACCGCGTCTTTGCTTTCCGCGAAAAGCTTTTCGATCGCCCGCTGGAACACATCGTCACCCTCATCTTCGAGCGTATGGAGCGATACGACAAGCTCGCGCATCGCGGGCGTGGACTTTCGTGCCTCAAGGTGGCTAACGAGCTCTGCAGTGTGTTTCGATGCGCGCACAATGAGCTGTGCGAATGTGTCGAGTTCCGAACGCTTCCGTTCTATGTGATAGAGCCGTATATTGTTGATCGTGTTCTCTACGATATCAATGATGTCGTCGAGTTTGTGTGCAACCGCATAGATGTCCTCTCGGTCAAGCGGCGTTACGAACGTCAGATTGAGCTGTTCAACGATCGCATGTGTTATCTCATCCGCTGCATGCTCTACCTCTTTTGCGCGCTTAGCGTACTGCTCTGCCTCGCCGAAGTGCGCAGCAAACTCTGCGAACAGCTCCGCCATTTCGGTCTGCTTTTCAGCAAGCGTTCGGAACAGAGCGAAGAACGTTGGCTGTTTTGGTTGGAAAAAAGGCATCATGGAGCATGTGTCGACGAAGCAAGCCGTGACTTGACCTTAGCCTAGCCCGAATCGCCGTACCCTGCAACGCTCGAGGGACTACACCAGGGGACAGTGGCTCGACCGTATTAAACACGTGTGTGCTTTGAGCGTATCCAAGCGACCACCTGGCGACACACATCCTCGGATGTAAGCCTGCTTGTTTCCACGATACAGTAACCTTTTTCGTTCGCTGCCTGGCGGAACTGGGATGCTACCCAGACGTTATCGGTGACCAATCGTTCAGGCGTCTTGCCTGTGGTTCGGTCAAGTTCAGCTACCCGCTCAGCATTGATATACCTTCCTAAGATCCGGCGGGAGATCGTTGCTTCATCGGCATCAAGCAAGCAAACGTGCACGTTCATCTCCAGCTTGGTCTGTATATCCTCGATCTCGGAAGGCTTCATAAAGCCACAAATGACGGTTCCCATTCCACGCGCTGCGTTCTCTTTTCCGACCGTTAGCCAGTGAAGTGTTTCTGCCTGCCGCCAAGTTCGGTCGGCATTATCAGGAACCCCTCGTTCGTCAAAGTCATAGGTGCTGTACAAGCCGCTATCAAGCACCCCGCTGAGGTGCGAGACGAGGGTACTTTTGCCTACGCCGTTCACGCCAATTATGAGAAAGATGTCATGCATATGCAATTCACTGCGCGGTGCGTACGTACTCGACACCACCTTAGATCACCCCCGTACAAAACACACAACCAGTGTCGTTCTCGACCTATGTTACTGACCAGAAGCATCTTCCTTGTTATTAGCACGAGGCAACCCCCACCGCCACGTTGGCTTCTCGCCCTTTTTGTACGCTATGACAAAAAAGAGCGCCGTAAAGACGATGACCGGCAATCCGAACACCAAGAAATTACTCCCTGAATCAGGGTTCCCCGGTATCGCTTCTTCTCGTGCAAGCACAAGGAAAACGATGAGCGTGGTGTAGAGGCACGTCACCGACCAACCCTGCCAGGTGACAGGCACCCAGCCCCAACCCCAGATCTTCCGCTTGAACCAGTAGTGCTCTGGGTTATCCCGTAGGTACTCGGCGTACTTATTGAACATATTTTTTTGTGACCCTCCCGACATCATCGTAATAGTAGATATCGGATATCGGGGTCAGACCCATTATTATCCGTACCCATGTGTTCTAGTATTGCTTCGGTCTGTCCTGCTCCGATACGGACCAGGCTAGGACTCGAACCTAGATAAACGGAGCCAGAATCCGTTGTCCTACAGACACGTGAGCGAGCGAAACGAACAGACACGTGTTTCCCACTTCTGTACTGTGCTGCCAGGCTAGGACTCGAACCTAGATAAACGGAGCCAGAATCCGTTGTCCTACCATTAGACGACCTGGCAAGGGTCCGCATGCACCGCGCTCCGTAAAGAAAACGCGCCCTGCGCGTACCTACTGTACCATACTGACGACGGACCGCCAGCGTATAGGGCACGCATACGCGTGCCCTTATCGCCCTTCCAGTATCGGTAACCTGATCACTTCCCCGGGCCGTACCGCAGAGGCCGGCACACCGGTCCGAGCACAGCACGGCTCGGGTACCTTGGGCGCGACCCGCGCCAGGACCTCGGCAAGCATCGCTGGGTAGAGCTCATCCACGGGCCGGTCCCGGTACTCGACCAGATCCCACGTCGTGAGACTGAAGTACGCAAGGAGGCCGTGACCACACCACGCGTCGAACCTCGAGGGTATCCCGAAACAGGACAGGAAGGTCTCGCTTCGCGTTGCCACGAGCCACACCGGAATCGGACGCTCCACGCGGGGACCGGTGAAGATCAAGGCGTGAGTCGCTTCTTGCGAGGGAACGTACCGCACGGATCCGTTCTCCCGAGCGAGAAATATGGAGAATGGCGAAGTATGGAGCATGTGCATGGCATCGAACATACCTTGCTCCTTCATCTCTACTCCCCCGACAATACCACACCCTGGACCGAGCTGCACCTGTTGTGCGGGTGGACTAACAAAACCCGGCAGTACATCGCGAGCCCGGTCAGCTAGGTGACGTCGTCCGCATAGAGCGTCGGATCGACCAGGAACCCTTTGAGGTCGCGCCTGCCGATGATCATGGGAAACCGCATGTGCGCCCGGTCATTGTAGGAGGCGATCGTCTTGATATCCTTGCCGCGCAGCCGCAAGGTCACCTCGACAGTGTGTCGCGTCTGTCTACCTGCGCCGCTCCGTATGTGCACCTTTTCGTGGTGGCGGTCGAACCCGAGCTCTTCCACGAGCGCAACATCGAGGGCGGTCCGGTAGGCACCGGTATCGACCTTCGCATGCACGACTTTTTTGCCCTTGGGGCCGAACACGGTCACCTTTTCCACCACATGGAGGATGTTCGAGTCGGCCGGCACGTCTGCGAGCGCCGTTTCCGCAAACAACCTACGCGCGATATCGATGCCGTGCTTGGGGGACGCCACCTTCATGTCGGATACCCGCTCAAGGCGCGTCCGCAGGCTTGCGCCGTTCGCGAGCTGTATCTTGAGACCCGGTCGGGCGTTCACCTCGAGCACGAGCGGACCCTTGTTCTCATCGAGCACGATGTCGATCCCTGCATACCCGAGCTTCGAGGCGATCTGCGTACGGACGGAGATATCGAGCAACTTGTCCCACTCCGGGATCTTGATACCACGCACCTTGGTCTTAGTTCCCGGTATGTACAACGTATCCTCGCCATAGAACACCCCTTTGGTGGTGATGCCGGTGCGTAGGTCTATGCCGATACCGATCGCGCCCTGTTGGAGGTTCGCTTTTCCTTCGGAGTACACTGTCGGCAGCCGCAACATCGCCATGATCGGCACCTTGTTGCAAACGATGACCCGTATGTCCGGCACACCTCCGGCGGAAAGCTTGCTCATGGTGCTCGATACGATCACCCGCTCTTCCAGGAACGCTACATCGGGCAGGTTATCGAGCGAGTACCCGCCGTCGAGTATGCTGAATATCTCCGCTTCGAGCTCGTCGAGCTCGATCACTCCGCCACCCGAAACCTTGCCCTCAGAACCGGTCCACTTGCGGACGACCTTGATGCCCGCACCGCCGTAGCCCCGTGCGGGTTTCAGCACGAAATCACCCGTGAGCTTCTCCCACTTGAACATGCGCACCTCGCGGAACGAGCGGAACGCTTTGATGAGCTTCGTAGTCGGTATGTCCTCTGCCAAAAGGCGGCGCTTGGTTGCCAGCTTGTCATCAGCGAGCGCTTTCGCACCCCGACGGTTCATCGGTCTGATATAGAGGTAGTTGCGGGCGTTGAGGCCGAGCGGCTGTTTACTCACTGCCATAGGACGAGAGTGAACGGAAGCGCATCACTTCCGAGAGCCGAAGCCCGAAGTAACGTCCAAGAGCTAGGTTCACCGGCACCGTGAGCAGCACCAGCTCAGGCCACACGATGATGAGATCACGCACCGCGATCGACGTGGCGAACAGAAAACCGAGCAGGCCGAGCCCTATCGTGACCGAGGTGATGACGATCGTCTCCCGAACGGTCTTATGGAGCTGGACGGACACGATCGAGTCTCCGAGGAGCGTCAGGATGAGCACCGGAAAAATGGAAAGGTTGCGGATCGATTCGATGTCGAGAATGATCGCGATCGTGAGCGCACCAAATACGAAGATCGCCAGGAACAGGTGCGAGAGCGATCGCTTCGGAAAATACATGATGGGCACGTGCCGGAGGAGCGTTCGGGACACGAACGATGCAAGGACGACGGCGCTGAGTATGATGATACCGGCCGTGATACCCACAGCAACGAACGCGAACGAGAGCACGATCGGCACAAGCATTTCGAGCGACGGTAAACCGATCACGACCCGTACGAACGCGACCAGTGTCGCGATCACCGGTATGAGGAGTATGAGCACGATGGTGTTCGCAGGAATGCCGAGTGCGATCGCTTTCTGTACCCAGTACGCGAAGAAACCGAACACGCTTGGGTCCCTTACGGGGCGACGTTCGAGCACGAGCTGTAGCTCGTCCCGCTGCGGCTGATCCTCAGGTCGCGTGAGGTCCTGCTTGGGTCCAGTGAGCGCACCCAGGAAGGTGCCCTCTCCGCCGAGGAACGACGTGCTCGTCGCTCGCTCGGTCGTGGTCGCGGTGCCCGTAGCTCCAACCTGGTCCTCGTTCACCTCCTGTGCGTGGACCAGTGGCGTCATCAGACTACCGGCGACCACAACAGCTAGGTAGCTGAGGATAAGCGCATATCTAACCAACATACTTATATTATACCATAAACAGGACATATTTGCCATACCTTACGTCCCCCTAATCAGCTGGTTGGCCGGGTGTTTCCATTGTTGTTCAAAGCATCCCCAAGTCCCGCAGTATCGCCACATGTTCCTCGTTCGTTGGGTCGTACTTCCCGAGATCGAAGTGGCGCTCCCACGAGGGGCCCTTGGTCACGAGCTGCCAGATCGCGATGTTCCCCTCGAGGTACACGATGTCCTTGGTGAAGCAGCAGCCCGGTGTCGCCCCGGTCGTGCCGCGGTAGACGCGCACGCACCGCGCCCACGCATTCCTGACCACGCGCCGCTCGAGCTCCACAAGATCCACCGGCTCGTCATACGATAGTGCATGCTCAAGATACGACACGAACAGGTAGGGCACCAAGAGCGTAAAGAGCTGCCTGAAACTGCGCGGCGTACCATCGAGCCCATAGGCCCAGGACACGGCGAGGTACCCGAACGTGCCCGCAAAATGCCGAGCGCCGCCCTCAAGCTGCTCGCGATACGTTGCTATACCCTCCTCTGCGCGCAGGTAGCCAGCGAGACCCACCCCCAAGAGCCCGAGCGGACTCTGTGCACCGTTCTCGCGCCGTAGTGCATGGGTTGCTATCTCATGGGCCACGAGTGCCCGCACTCGTTCCCGTGTGAGCGGGTACTTCCTGAGCGCAATATCCTCATCGCTCGGTATGAACACGGTACGGAGCGTCTGGTCGGTGTTGAACGTGATGCGTTCGCCCGGTGCATCGATAACGGCCTTCCACTCGGTGAGGCCGTACGTGCGAAACGCTTCTTCACATGCAACCCGGATATCCTGCGCACGCAAGGTCACTGACGTTTCGTACTCACGGATACCCGGCAGCGATATCGCATCGAAATCGAATCGGGGCATTTCCCCATCGAGCGCGTGCGGCCGGAGCAGTTCGACCGCTTCAGCGACCCGATCCACGCCGGGATAACCGGCTTCGACACGGTCAAGACGTGCCCGAAGGTCCCGTATCGCGTATGCATAGAACTCCGGCCGCGGGGCACCATAGAGCGCGATGGAGGCAGTACGCACACCAGTATCATCGCCCTTGCCCGCTGCATCGAGGAGCGCGTACTTGTGGCGCAGTTCCAAGATCTTAGGCTGATACGCCCGCACAACGAGGTCATTCCCGAGCGCATGGACCACCTGCTGGAGCGATTCGAGGTCCTCAAGCCGATCTTCAATACCTACCATGTCGACGTCTCCGTACCGCAGCCCCGGTTCTTCAAGGTCGCCGCTGATGAACGCGTCTTTGACCGCACGGTCGTTCGAGTACCGCAGACTCTCGTAGTCCTGCATCGTGAAAAGATACAGGTCATTGCACAGTCCTTCGTCCAGCCTTCGTTGCCCTTCCATCACCTTCCATGATACCACACGAAAAAGCGCCTTGCGGCGCGCTCGATTGTACGGTTACGCTCTGTCACCGAGCATTCCTTCGCTCGCACGCAGCTTTTACGAACCCGGTGAAGAGCGGGTGCGGCGCCAGGGGTCGTGCTGTGAATTCCGGGTGGAACTGGGTACCGAGGAAGAACGGGTGCTCGTCCTTTCGCAGCTCGGCTATTTCCATGAGGCGCCGATCGGGACTCTTGCCCGAGAATACGAGTCCGGAGCGCTCGAGCGCTTCGATATATTCGGGGTTCACCTCATAGCGGTGACGGTGCCGTTCCGTGACCTGATCGCTCCCGTAGAGACCCCGGGCCAGCGTCCCCTTCGCGAGATCCGCCGGGTACCCGCCCAGGCGCATCGTGCCGCCATACTGCTGTCGCTGCATGAGCTCTTTTTGCTCGGGCATGATATCGATCACCGGGTGTGCGGTGCGAGGATCGATCTCCACCGTGTGGGCGCCGGCAAGCCCGAGCACATGTCGGGCATACTCCACGACCATGAGCTGCATGCCATAGCAAAGCCCCAGGTACGGCACCTGGTTGGTACGCGCATGCTCGATCACGTTGATCTTTCCCTCGATACCGCTCTCACCGAAACCTCCCGGCACCAGTATCCCTTCGTAGTCGTCGAGCGACCCCTGGAGCACGCCCTTTTCAAAATCCTTCGCATTGAGCCAGGTGATCTTCGGCCGGACGCCTAGCTTGTACGCACTGTATTTGATCGCTTCGAGGACCGAGAGGTACGCATCAGAAAGGACGAAGTCGCCGGTGTCGAAGTACTTCCCGACGACCGCGATCGACACCTCCTCCGTAGCGTTCGACCGCTTCCGCACGAACGCTTTCCACGGTGACATGCGGGAACCGTTCTTCGGAGTGAGCCGCAAGCGTTCGAGCAATCGGTCCGAAAGGTGGTCCTTTTCGAAATTGAGCGGAATATCATAGATACTGTCGACATCCGGCGCACTGATCACACGTTCTGGTGGTACGTTACAGAAAAGGGCGATCTTTTCCTTGCGTTTCTTGTCCAGTGCACGCTCGCTCCGCGCTATGATGAAGTCCGGATGGATACCGGTCCCGTTGAGGGTGCGTACCGCATGCTGCGTTGGCTTCGTCTTCATCTCGCCGACCTTGCTCGGCAGCGGAAGGTAGCTCACCATCACCGTAAGGACATCGTCCGGATTCTGCATCTTGAGCATACGGATCGCCTCGATGAAGAGTATGTTCTCGTACTCGCCGACCGTCCCGCCGATCTCGATGACCGCGACCTCAGCACGCGTTTTTTTGAGCGCTTCATCGATCCGGCGTATGACCTCGTGTGGTATGTGCGGCACCACCTGGACGCATCTGCCGCGATACTCGAGGTTGCGCTCTCGATCGATGACACTCTGGTACACCCTGCCGGTCGTCATGTAATTCGTGCGGGTGAGCGTGGTATCGAGGAAGCGCTCATAGTTACCCATGTCCTGATCGGTCTCGTCCCCATCCTCCAGCACGAAAACCTCACCATGCTCGGTGGGGTTCATGGTCCCCGCATCAACATTGATATACGGATCGATCTTGAGCGCCGTGACCGCAAGGCCCCGCGCTTTGAGTATCATGCCGATCGAGGAGGTGGTGACGCCCTTTCCGACGCCGCTCATAACGCCGCCGACGACAAAGATGTACTTGGGAGCACCCTTTGCCTTCTGCGTTGCGGCTTTCACCATAACGACTTGTAGTATACCGAAGGAGGCAGCCCTCGCGCAACTCCTACACCCGGAGGTACTTCTTGACCGCGAGGAAGCTCGAGAGCGCTCCGAGGAACATCCCCGTACCCACGAGCGTCAGGAAGATCGGCCCGAAGTGAGAGGTATAGTAGGTGAACAGGTTGATATTGCCGAAGAACGCTTGGGTCGCGGGACCAAGCCAGATCGCGAGCGGATAGAACGCAATGAGCGTGATGAGCGCAGAGATGAACCCGTACATGACACCTTCGAACACGAACGGCCCTCGGATGTACGCGTCGCTCGCGCCAACGAGGCGCATGACCGCGATCTCCTCCCGTGAAATGTATATGGCCATACGTATCGTGTTGAACACGATAATGATGGACGCGGCAACGAGCACGAGCGACACCACAAGCCCGAACAGCTCGACCCCTTCTATGATCTGGGTGAGCTTCTCTATCGCGCTCTTATTGTCCTTGAAGTTCACCTTTGCAACGATAGAACTGCCGTCCTGACGGAGCGTTGTCTGGTCGGTAGAGAGGAAATTGTTGATGCGCTCATACTGAGATGGGTCGGTCGCCTTGACCGAAAGTGACGCACGGAGCGGGTTGTCACCAAGCTCGCTCAATGCCTGGAGCTCGATCTCATCATCCTTGTGGCGTTCACGGAACCGCTTGAGCGCTTCATCGCGGGATATGTACGACACGTGGCGTACCTCCGGAAGCCCTTCGAGCGAACGCTGAACGGCCAGGATGCTCTCTTCGGGCGCTTCGATCTCGAAGTAGACGTTGATATCCACCTTCTCGCTCAGGAACTCGAGCGAAGCCTTCATCATGGCATTCAGGAAAATGAGGGAGCCGATGACGAAAAGCGTGATCGTCATCACCACGATCGAGCTGATGGACACAAAGCCGTTGCGCCAGAAGTTGACGAAGCCGGAACGGACGATACGTTTGAGTACGAGCATGTGATGGGTGGGTTACTCGAGCGATATGATCTGGAGCCCTTTTTCAACGATCTCCTCTTGTGTATGGAAACGGAGCATGTCCTCATGGGTATATCGGTGGATGTGCGTCACCAACCTCTCGAGCTCCCTGCCCGTGTAGGACTTGGTCTCAGGGTCCCATTCGCGCAGCACTAACAGATCGCCCGGTTCTATCGCAAAGTCGTTAAGTCGTAGCTGGTGCTTCTGCTTGCCGCTTGCGACCGCGTCAAAAAATTCGGGCCAGATCTTTTTCTCGATGCGCTGCATAATTATGTGTTAGAGGACATAGCGCCCGGTCGCATCGTCGCGAACGATACGCCCCTTGTCCATGGTGATGACGCGTCTGCCGAGAGAATCTATCACTCCCTTGTTATGGGTCGTGAGTATCACCGTCGTTCCAAGGTCGTTGATCTTCTTGAGGATCTGGACGACCTCGTAGGTGTTTATGGGGTCGAGATTGCCGGTCGGCTCGTCCGCTATGATGAGGTCGGGCTGGTTCACAATGGCACGCGCGATTGCGACGCGTTGCTTTTCGCCTCCCGACAGTTCGTTCGGGAAGCTCCACATCTTGTGCGTAAGATCAACGAGATCAAGCACGTAGGGCACGTCTGCCTCGATCTCCTCGTCCAACCTGCCGGCGGCCTCCATAGCGAATGCGATGTTCTCGTATGTGGTCTTGTGAGGTAGCAGACGAAAATCTTGGAACACGGTACCGATCTTCTGGCGATAGCGATTGAGGTGCGCGCGTCGCAGGCGGTGGATATCGCTCGATTGAAAGTATACGGCTCCGTCAGAGGGTGTTTCCTCGACGAGGAGCAGCTTGAGGAGCGTGGTCTTCCCTGCGCCCGAGTGCCCGACAAGTGACACGAACTCACCCGGCGAGACCGAAAGCGTGACCTCATGGAGCGCGGGTGATTCCTCGTGGTAGTACTTGGAAACGTTGTCGAAGTAGATCATGTGATAGACAGGGAACCTGGGACTCGACCGCAACGCTACGAACACCGTGGTGAGCAGCGTGCGATCCCCATGCCCGCCAGTATACCATGCTCGTTCGCGTTGCCTACAAGCACGTTTCCCCCGTGCTCTAAAAGCTCTTTTCAGCCTCCAGAAACTCATCAAGCTGCCCCTCCTCGAGCACGGCCTCGACATTGCTCGTTTCAACGCCCGTCCGGTGGTCTTTGACCATTTTGTACGGGTGGAGCACGTAGCTCCGTATCTGACTGCCCCATTCGATCTTGCCCGGGTCGGTCGAAAGCTCAGCAAGCGTTTCCTTGCGCGTCTCTTCGAGCCTGCGGATGAGCTTTGCTTCGATAATGCTCATTGCCTTGTCGCGGTTCGCCTGCTGGGAACGTTCGCCGTGCACGTGAACGGAAATGCCGGTCGGGGTGTGCGTCAAGCGCACAGCGGTTTCTCGCTTGTTCACGTTCTGTCCCCCCGGTCCGCTCGAACGCGCAAAGCTCACTTCGAGGTCGCTCTCCGGGATCTTCAAGGTCGGCTTCTCGATGACCGGAAGCACCTCAACGAGCACGAACGACGTATGACGCTTGCTGTTTGCATTAAAGGGTGAGATACGAACCAAACGATGCACCCCGTACTCACCTCGCAAGGCCCCATAGGCACCCTTTGCCTCGACCTCGAACGACAGATTGCGGTACCCGCCGTGGTCGTTCTCATGATCATGCAAGAGATGCCACCCCCACCCCCTATTCTCGCAGAGCTTCTGGTACATACGGAAGAGCATCGCGGCAAAATCCTCAGAGTCGTCGCCTCCGGCACCGGCATAGATCGCAACCACCGCCCGACAGGTGTCGTATGGGGTTCCGCCCTCCGCAACCGCTTTCAGTTCAGCGAGCTCTTGAATGAGCTCCTGTGCGCGTTTCGGATCCTTCCAGAACTCCGGCTGGTACTGGAGCGCCTCGATCTCGGCGATCCGTGCTTGTGCTTCGTCAGGGCTCTGCATATCGAACTATGCTGCGCTACGCTGCGCGGCAAGTATCCTGGCCAGCGCGGCAGCGAGTTCTGGGTCGTTCCGTTCGATGTCGGTCCGTAGGGTCGACTTCCCGTACCGTGTCTCGACGCCCACGTCCCTGCCGGCACGGTTCAGTTCATTTAGATCATCGATCATGTTCCCGACGCTGATCCGCATACCCGGGCTGCCGTTCTGGAGCACCCGGTAGTACCCTGCAGTACCAGGCTCACGTTCTATGGTCGGATTGACCTTGACGATGTTCACGAGGTCGTCGATGGTCTGCGCCGCTGCGAGGAGGGTGCGACGCTCGTGCTGCCACGACGCGATCTGTTCAGGATAGGTCAGCCGAGGCACGTCGGCACGCGACTCCAGTGTAGGGGAAACGTCCGTCTCGGGTGTCGTCTGCTCCGGCTCACGCTTCGCACTCGTTGCCGGTTCGAACACGATCGACCGGTCCTGCTCGTGGGACACATCGCCGCGAAGTTCCCGTGCGATGGTACGCGTCGCATCATCACCCCGAAACCCATAGAGCTGATCGACGGTGTCACGGACACAGTAGTCCTGCACGTGCTGGCGCACGCTCGGCCAGTGCTCCGCGTCCCGCACGTACCCCGCCATCGTCGGTACGTGCACATTTGTCCCGAGCGTACGTGGAGAGGCATATCTTCCCTCTGGATCTGCGACTGCGTTAAGTGCACGGATCACGTCCTCGATGCTCGCAGCATGATCGACAGCACGCTCGAACGCAGTGAACCGATCCTCGCCCTGCTCGAGCGCAGCTTCGTTCGGCACTACCGCTCCGGGAACTACTTCCTCTTCTTCAGGCTGCGGCTGTGTGGCTTCGGCCGCCTGGTCCTCGATCGTCGACGGCACTGTGTCAGGTAGGGACGCAGGTTCCACTCCGATACCCGGATCCTCATCCTGTAGTGCCACCTCGGGTACAGCAAGGGTCTCGGCCTGTTCGACGTCGTTCCTTAGAGGAGCTGTGGGCTCTGCCTCTGTCGAGGCACTCGTTTCGACACCGTCCCACTCCTGCCAAAGGGACTCGATGCGTTCCTTGAGCGGACCGGCGAGCCCGAACCTATCGGTTCGATTCGTCATGTAACCGAGGATCGCCTGCTCAGCCTCATTCCGGTCCATCCATGCACCGCTCGGCGCGACGACCGGCAGACGGGGCACTCCCTGATAGAGCGCGTTCAGTGCCATGATGATGTCGGTCTCGTTCTTCGCACCACGTACCGCGGTGTCGAACGAGTCGATCGCGTGTATCAGGTGCTGGGCGAACGCCTCCTCGTAGGCACCCTGCGGCATACTTCCCGCTTCGAGCGACCTGAGCGCAGCCGCAGCGTCCGGGTTGCCTGCTGCCTGTGCCGCACGCAGATCCTCAAAGAACGCACCGAGGTTGGCGCTTTCGATAGCTTCCTGCGGTTCAATCGGTTGCGGAACCGCCTCGGGCGGCCCATCTGGTCGCGCATACCTTGCGGACAAATTGTTTTCCTGGTCGAGTCCGGTGATCGCTTCCTCACCCTGCTCGAGCGGTGTCGCCGCTCCCTGCTCCATGCTCATCGATACGCTCGGTACTTCCGCTGTACCATCCGGCGTCTCCAGAGCGACCGCGAGCTCGCTCGCGTGACCTGCCTGGTACTGTGCCGCTTCCGAAAAGGGCATGCGTGTGCCGTTAACCTCGACCGTGCCGTCCAGCGCCATGGTGTGCAGTATACCCGGGACATCTTCAGCTTGGAGACCAGGGTCACGCGCCTGTTCAAGCGCCCGGTACACCGCACTATCAGGCACCTCACCTTCCGCAGCGTACACCTCGTCGGCCGCTTCGTTCGACTCTGGTCTGCTCAGTTCCTTTTCTCCCGATATTGCCATAGGTTGTGCGATCAAAGCTAATAATTCATGCGACGCGGCGCTCTGGATCGTGCGCTTTATACCCTTGTCGTCCTTTTAGGACCTCGAGCGCCCTGCTCAATTCCTGCATTGCTGTATAGGTCTCTGCAGCAGCCTCCGCATTTCCTGCCTTATCATATAGTTCAAATTGACCTTGTGCTTGTGCTATCAGCTCCTCGAGCTTTGCAATATCTGCTTCATAGGTGCCGGACTCTGCCTCCAGAGCCATCAGGTTCGCAGCTTCGAGGGTCAGCTCTTTTGAAGGCGGAAGTACTTCATCAAGCTTGACGTCCCCGGGAAGATCGGCATGGATATCATCCTCATGTTTATGAGTTCCACGCGCTTTGTCCGCAACGAGCTGCTCGATCGCTGCCGCTTCTGCCGCTTCCTGGGCAGAGAGCTCGATGCCCTTTCCTGGCTCCGGCTCTTGCGGCCACATTTCCTGTGGATTTCTCTGTTGCATACGTTGCAGTATACACCAAAGTAGCGGCAGCGTATTAACTGTCCCGCTAGGTACCTACGACACCATACTGCTGAGCCGCCTCCGAGGATCGAACTCGGGACCTTTGCGTTACGAATGCAATGCTCTACCGACTGAGCTAAGGCGGCACTGCCCTTTTTGGGCTACGGGTATCCTACCGTATTTCCCGATGCACTTCCAGTGAGGTCAGGGGGCAAGGCACATCCTCACCGGTCGTTCAGATGTTGAGCAGCTCGACCACCCGATCTCGATCTGCAGCCCACAAATAGGTACCGAGGCGCGGACCGGTCTCCGCTCCTATGAGCAGACGATAGACCGTCTTGAAGAACGCCCGCTGTAGCTGCTTGAGCTCAGCCTCCCCGAGACCGGACAGCTTCGGAATAGCGTATGTCAGTGCCTCAAGTTCTGCCACCGTCTGGTCCTTGGCGCGCATGAGCTCGTCCCGGAGCTGACGTACCTGCGTCCGCTCCTGTTCGGAAAGGGTCGCCGCGAACGCAACGTCCTTTTCCTCGCGGAGCACGATCACCTGTTCCGGGTTGTACTTGGAGAGCCACGTACGAGCAAGGGGTAGGCGCCGCGCAATGCTCTCTGCGCTGTACGAAAGCGGTATACCGTCGAGCATCGTACGCAACTTATCCTCCTGCCACTGCACGATCTGGCCAAAGCCGACCGCCTGCCGGAACGGTATCGCAGGGTCATCATGTGCCCGATCGTACTCATCATACTGTCGGTATATTTCGGTATTGAACGCAAGTTCGAACGACTGGTCGGGCGACTTCCTGAAGTAGAGCCATTTCAAAAGCTCCGGTTCGTAAATGTCGAGCAGGTCGAGCGGCGAGACCGCATTACCCTTTGATCCGGACATCTTGGACCCGAGACCCTGAATACCGACGAACTTGTACTCGACAAAGATCGGCGCTTCGTACCCGAAGACCTCGCGCGAGATGACCGACGACGTATCGTAGCTCCCGCCGGGCGATGCATGGTCGTGACCACCCGGCTCGAAGTGCACCTGCTCGTGCCGCCAACGCATCGCCCAGTCAGGTTTCCAGGCAAGTTTTACAATGTGTTCTTTCGTGATGTCGACCGTATCCTCGTTACCCGTGACCACGCACCGGTAGGTGATCTTCGTTCCACCATCATAGGAGAGCACTTTGGTCGCGTCCGTCCCCGTAAACCTCGAGTAGACCGATATAGGATAGTAGTTCTCGCGATAGACCACCGGGTCTATGCCCTTTTCGCCCTTGGCCTTCTCGGTCATGAACGAGAGGAGGATGTCCGCGAGCTGCTCTCGCCGTGAGAGCGCGTGGAGGATCGCATCGTCGTACACACCGCTTGCGTGGAGCGCCGTCTGATCACGAAACTCGATCTCGATACCAAGGAGTTGCATGGCGCGTACGAATGGTTCTTGGAAATGCTCCGCATAGGACGCATGGCACCCGCCGACCGGATCGGGCACCTTGGTGAGCGGTTTACCGATATGTTCCGCGAACGCTTCCGGCACGCCGGCAGGTACTTTGCGAAAACGATCGAAGTTGTCCCACGAGAAGATGAGCCGTGCATCTTGCCCCTTGGCACGCAGCGCCTCGCGGACGAGGTGCGCCGTCACGACATCTCGAAAGTTGCCGAAGTGGACTACGCCCGAGGGACTGATGCCCGCGGCCGTCGTGTACCGAGGCGCCGTGGGATAGGCGGCCATGATTGCTAACGCCGCGCTCTCCGCCCAGGGCGTGCCACTCTTTAATTCCGCAAGGTCGAGTCTGTGCGTGTACTGCATAGCGTGATAGTGACCATAATCTCAGAAAAACCTTGTATGCTCAAGCGAGTGCGGGACCACCGCCAAAATACGACGCCCAATAGACGCCAGCTTGTTCACCCTACGTCGCTCCCTCCCGCCCCACCTTATGGGCGAGCACGCATAAAAAAGGCCCCGGCTGAAGACAGCCGGGGGTCAGCAACTACGTACGACTACTCGTTGCACCAGTCGTGCGCATTTTGGAACAGCTGGAGCCACGATGAAGCCTTGAGACTCCGGAACTGCTCCGGCATCCAGGGCCACTGCCAGGTGAGGTAGCACCGCTCCGGGTGCGGCATCATCGCAAGATGCCTGCCGCAGGGGGAGGTGAGCGCCGTCCATCCCTCGGGCGAACCGTTCGGGTTGTACGGATACGCTTCGGTCGCGTTCCCCTCCACGTCGACATAGGCGAGCGGCACGAGCTGCCGTTCCCGGATTTCTGCCGCGACCTTTGCGTCCGGGAAGAGTAACCGCCCCTCACCATGCGCGACCTGGATACCCAGGATCGAACCTTCCATGCCTCGCATGAGGATCGACGGGGTCGGCAACACTTTCACCGCAGCCCACCGTGACTCGAACCGCCCCGAGGTGTTGTGGACGAACCGAGGCTGTACGTCATCAGCAAGACCACGCCAGGGCACCCAGCCGATGTTCGCCATGAGCTGGCAGCCATTGCAGACCCCCAGCGAAAAGGTGTCCGGCCGTGCATAGAACCGGTCGAACAGATCCCGCACACTGGGGTTCCACAGCAGCTTCGCCGCCCAGCCCCGCGCACTGCCGAACACGTCAGCGAACGAGAAACCGCCGGGAAAGATCACGCCACGATACTGTTCGAGCGAGGTCACCCTGCCGTCAAGGAGATCACCCATGGTAATGTCCCAAGGATCGAGCCCTGCGGTATAGCACGCTGCGGCCATTTCGCGGTCGCCATTGGTCCCCTCCTCACGGATGATCGCCACCGCAGGTCGCCGCCCTTTCCGCAACCGCGGCGCTTGGGGCGTGAACGAGATTCGATACGGTATCGTACGAACCTCGCCATACGTCCTCGCTTCAGCCTCAACGGTTTCCCGATTTGCTTGGAGCTTTTCGAGTGCTGTGCTCGTTGCCTCCCACCACCGGCGAAGCTCGGTGAGTGGAAGGTCAAGCAGCTGCTCGTCGTTATGCTCGATGCGGAGCCTGCCACCTAGGTGGGTATCCACATCGCCAAGCTCGTGCACATGCCTGCCCCACAGAACACCGTGCTTTTCCAGCACAAGCTCGATCTGCGCTCGTGACTCAGGAACATACTGGAACACCATACCGGCCTCCTCCGCAAAGAGCACGGGGAAGATGTCGAGTGTGCCCGACAGGCGCAACACCGCCCCCCGGTTTCCAGCGATGCACATTTCGGCAATGGCGGTGATAAGCCCCCCATCGCTCACATCGTGGTATGCGGAGATAAGCTTTTGCTCGACGAGCTCCTGCACCCCTCTCCACGCACGCCCGAGCAGGTCGACGCCTGCAGTATCGACATCCGGTGTCTCGTCCCCGAGCTGCCCGAGCGCCTGAGCAAGCGCTGATCCTCCAAGCCTGGCGTGCGGACCCCCCAGGCGTATGACGCCGAGCGAGCCGCTGCCTTTGAGGTCCGGTGTCACCACCTTCGTGATATCGGGAACCGGCGCATAGCCCATGATGACGAGTTCACCCGGCGCAACGACGGGCACACCCGCAAGCTCGGTCGCCATCGAAAGGCTGTCCTTCCCTCCGTCGATCGCGATCCCGAGCTGGCACATGATGTCCCGCACGGCGACCGCCGCGTCATAGAGGAGCGCTCCCTGGTTCTGCAGCTTCGCTGCCCACATCCAGTTTGCGCGGCACTTGACGTCCGTGAGCTTACTCACGCGCACGCACGCAAGATTGGTGAGCATTTCCGCGACCGCCATGCGTGCTCCGGACTTCGGGTTGATGAGCATCTTGATCGGCTGTTCCCCGAGAGCGGACGCCGCTCCGGAGAACACGCCGCCCAGCGCGAAGTAGCTGTCCGCAGTGACCGCCGCATCCGCGACCGGAACCTGGTTCGGGCCGCAGCATTGCTGCCTGGCTACCAAACCCGTGACGGAGCGGTCGACTTTCCGCACCAAGAAACCCTTGGAGCCGACCTGAGGAAGAAGGAACACCTGCCGAAGCGCCTCTTCGACCGTAAGCCCGAAAGGGATCACAAGCGGTCGAAGCTTGACCTGTGGCCGATCCGATACGAATCGCTTTTGTGGCAGCTCCCCCAAGATCTCCCTGAGCGGGAGATCGACCGGTGTTGTGCCGTCACGTGAGTCTTCAACAACAACCTTGCCGTCGCCGGTGATGACCCCGAGCACTTCGCAGTTCACCCGTTCACGTGTGCAGATCGATCTGAACACCTCGATATGCTCGCGCCGAACGAGCAAGCCGTACCCCTCTTGGTACTCGGCGACCCAGATCTCGAGGACGGACATGGTGGCATCGCCTACGTTGATCTTACGGATGTCGATCCTGCCCCCCACAGGTTCCATGAGCTCTGTGATGGCGTTGCTCGGACCGCCGGCACCCTGGTCGTGGATGCTCTCGATCGGATTTAGCGTGCCCAGTTCAGCGCACGCTTGGATAACCCGGTTGACGCGATTCTCCATTTCCGCATCACCGCGCTGCACTGATTTGAAATCGAGTTCGGTGTCTTGTGCCCCGTGCAGCATGCTCGATGCGCTACCGCCTCCGACCCCGATCCGGTATGCCGGACCGCCGATACGCACGAGGACCATACCCGTTTCCGGCGCATGTTTCTCGACATGGATATCGTTGATGCGACCGAACCCGGCGCTGTAGAGGACCGGCTTTCGGAACTCGCGACGCTCACCATCCACCATTTGTCCGAACGTACGGGTGAATCCGCCGATGAGCGGTTCGCCTAGTTTGTTCCCGTAGTCGGAGATGCCATTGCTCCCCTCGATGAGTATTTCGAGCGGAGACGCAGTACGATAGCTGAACTCAGCTCCGATATCCTCCCCCGGGATCGGGAACCCCGGAATGTGCAGGTTATCAACGCAGTAGCCCGCAAGCCCGGCATGCCCGTAAGCACCACGGCCTACCGCCCGGCTGTCGCGGATCCGACCACCGGCTCCGGTCTCCGCTCCGGAAAATGGAGCGATCAGGGTCGGGTGGTTGTGCGTCTCGGCAGTTGCCGTGAGATGTTGCAACAGTTGGAAGAGAACGAATGCGGAGGGTTTGCCCGGTGTGCGTGGGACAAACCCGAGCACGTGAGCACCCCTGATCACCCCAGAATTGTCACGGAATGCGGTGATACTATTCCCGGGATGCCGCTTCCACGGCTCCCGGACGAGGTCCATGAGACTCTCCGGCATGACCTCGCCGTCGATCACCTGCTCGCCACGGAAGAACCAATGGCGGCTATGCTCGGAATTCGCATTGCCGATCTGGAAGAGCTCGACGTTGGTCGGATTGCGGCCGAGTCTCTGGAACATCGCGGTGTAGTACGCGATGTCCCACGCATCCATGCCGAGGCCCAGCACTTTGTTCGCTTCGCGCAGAGCACGCTCGCCCGCTTCAATGATAGGCACGAACGTGACCTCTTCAGGCAGTATGCCGGTATCGAACGTCGTAAGCGTGGATCGATAGACCTCCTGGGTCATACGGTCGAGGAACTGCTGAACGATCTCATCCTCGCACAGCTCTTCCGAAACGCCGAGGCCCTGGCCCCGCCTGTAGCGAACGGACCGTTCGATCCGCCGTACGGGAAGCCCGATCGAGGCGCAGATCGCGACCGCATTCGATGAAAACGGTGTTTCGACCGAAAGTCGTGGACCGATCTCGATCACCTCACCGTCTTTGAAAGCGGACCTGTGGCTCACCGTTGTTTGCGGCTCGGTGAGGAGCCACTCCAAGAGCTCGATCTGCTCGGGAGTAAGGCTCGAAGCAAGGTCGCTGTAGAAGCATTCCTCAACGGCAGCGTTGCCTTGGCGACAACGATAGAGTCGTATCAGCATCAGAACGTAGCTCCCTGTTCATGTCAAACAACTAGGCACCGAACGGTGCCTCTGGTCCGGAGGATACCATGAACGCCCGTTCATTTGAAGGAGTAGCCCGGGTCGTACGCAGCGCATGCCTCTCTGCTCGTCGGCGATCTATACACGCGGTACGCTACGTCCGGAGCAACGTTTCTCTGAGCCGAGGCCGGGGATCGAACCCGGGACCTCCCCCTTACCATGGGGGTGCTCTACCGACTGAGCTACCTCGGCATGCTCGGCCTGTGCCGAACATGTGCATACTACTATACTATCGTGTGACGCTCAATCGCCGAGCGTGAGGTGCACCTGTCGGGCAAGCGCTTTCATCTCCGGATAGGTCGCCCGGTCAACGAGCGACTCGAGCGAGAGCCATGCGGCATCCGAAACCTCGCGCCGGTCGCACGTTGGTTCCGAGCCATCGCTCACCCGGCAGAAGAACAAGATGACGCGTTTCTGGTACAGGACCCCATGGTGCTCGAACATGTACGTCATAGTGAGCGGATCCTCAGGCAGGAGCTCGCCCGAGAGCCCCGTCTCTTCTCTCAGCTCACGGAGGGCCGTTTCCTCATCGGTCTCGCCCGGGTCCTTCTTGCCCTTCGGGAACTCCCAGAAGCCTGTGGTCCGCAAGATCATGAGCGCTTCTATCTCGCGCGTCCGCGACCTGCGGAACGGAATGCAACCGCATGCGACGATCTCTTTCATGTGGAGATAGTACCACGCACGACGTGTCGTGGGTACCGCAGCGCTCGGGAGTATGGTACAAAGGGGGCATGATCCGCTACTACTTCCGTTCGGTCAAAGAGGAGGCGCTCGCTCGCATCGAAGAGCCGCGCCCCGGCACGTGGGTCTATGTCGAAGACCCGAGCCCAACCGAGCTTGAAACGGTCGCTACAGCGTTCGCACTTGACCTCGACCTCCTCAAGGACGCGGTCGACCCGTACGAGGTCCCGCGCTTCGAGTACGAGGAAGGTAATGCGTACTTCTACGTGCGCTTTCCTGATGACATCACGAGCGACCTCAGTACTGCGTCGATGCTCCTCGTCGTCACGCCGACCGCTGTGATCAGCATATCGCGGCGCCACCCGGATTTCCTGAACAGCTATCTCGATGGCAAGGTGCCGCTCGTCACCACACAGCGCACCAAGCTCTTCCTGCAGCTCATCAATGCGATCAACCTGCACTACCGACACCACCTGATCGGCATACGCCGCGATGTACAGAGGAACCGTGTGAACCTACGTACCATACGTAACCGTGACATCGTGGAACTCGTCATGTTCGAAAGTGCGCTCAACGATTTCGTGAACGCGCTCACGCCGATGGGCACAGCACTGAAGACCATACTTTCGGGCAACTATCTCCAGCTCTTTGAGGATGACCGCGACATGATCGAGGACACACAGCTCGAGAACCAGCAGCTCTTGGAGAGCACCAAGACGACGCTCAAGAGCATCCAGAACGTGCGCAGCGCGTATACCGCGATCGTCACGAACAACCTGAACCAAGTGATCAAGTTCCTGGCAGCCCTCACGATAATCCTCACCGTTCCGATGATCGTCGCCTCGTTCTACGGCATGAACGTCGACCTGCCGTTCGACCACAGCCCCTATGCCTTCGCCGAGATACTCGTTGCGACTCTAGTCGCCATGCTCGGTACCGTGTACTACTTCAGAAAACGGGATTGGCTCTAGCGGTAACGCTCGACGAACCGCTCGAGTATGCGCATCGGCACCTCGACCTGTTCCCTGTTCGCCTTCGCTATGAGCGTGTCCGCGTCCTCGGGTTTGAAGTAGCCGGCATGCTTGTACACCTTGATCCGGAGCGCAAGGCCCTCGCTGTCGAGCTCCGGGTGGAACTGCGTCGCATAGACGTTCGCGCCCACGCGGATCATCTGTACGGGGCACGTCAGGGACGACGCGAGGAGCACCGCACCGGGAGGAACGCTCTGGCAGGCTTCTTTATGCCCGACGAACGCACGAAAACTCTTCGGCAATCCTGAAAGGAGCGGGTCACGCTCACCTTCCTTGGTCTGCGTGACCGTGACGGCACCCACCTCCTCGCCATACCGTTCTTTGGAGACCGTACCACCAAGGGACGCTGTGAGCGCACCGAGCCCATAGCACGCGCCAAGGTACGGCGTGTCCGTAGCAATGATGCGCTTGAGAAGCGCTTGGAGCTTCGACTCGACGTCCTTTTGGGTGGCGCCCTTCTTCTCCGGTCGGTCGCTCACGTTGTACGGCCCGCCGCCGACGATGACGCCCGCGCACTGATCGAGACGCACCTCCGGTATGCCGTCGCGTTCCATGCGCACCCGGCGGACCTCACGCTCTTCGAGCCGACCGAAGTGCAGGAATGCATCGAACTCATTATCTGCGGCCTCGTCCTCGGGACGCAGTTGAAGGATGAGAAATGGTTTTGTGCTCATGGTCTTCTACCGTTCTCGGATGTATGCGAGTGTACCACATGAAAGCGCCGGACCCGAAGGTCCGGCATAGGTCCTATTCAGCGCAGGTGACCTGCTGTTCCGGCGCGATCAACTGCGCCATCCAGCCAGCTGCACGTTCGCGTTCAGCCGCTGCGTTCTCTCTGAACACGACGCGCGCGCAGATCTGTCGGCCATCGACCCGTTCTTCCCGTATTTGGCGCTCTTGATCTTCCATCATAACCCTCCAAAGAACT
The DNA here is from genome assembly GCA_964531785.1 of uncultured Candidatus Saccharibacteria bacterium. Lineage (GTDB taxonomy): Bacteria > Patescibacteriota > Minisyncoccia > Phycocordibacterales > UBA12088 > CAYWMQ01. The sequence continues at coordinate 214,575 of CAZHFF010000002.1, read as the reverse complement.
GAAAATCCCCTGCCTTGCGGCTCGGGGTGTGGTGGCTCACTGGTTCCCGGGCACAAGGCTCACGCCGCTTTCGCGACGACTGAGACCTTGTTGACCGATACTACGGTGAACATACCTTCTGTATACGCTCGTGGCCGAGGACTGTCAAGCCGTCGTTATCCCCCGCATTCGCGACTACTCGTAACGAAGTGCTTCCATCGGACTCTTCTTTGACGCCTTATGCGCCGGGTAGAGCCCGAACACGAGGCCGATCACGACCGAGAACACGAGCGCACCAAGCGTGGCGCCGAGCGGAAGCACGAACGTCCATTCGAGCTCCGAGAAACGGAGGATGGCAAGGCTCGCGACGTACGACATGAACGCGCCGAAGAGTATGCCCACCACGCCGCCGAGGAGCGTGAGCAATGTCGCCTCAAGCAGGAACTGGAGCAGAATATCGCCGTCGGTCGCGCCGACCGCTTTTCTGAGGCCGATCTCACGTGTCCGCTCAGCGACCGACACGAGCATGATGTTCATGATCCCAATGCCACCGACCACGAGCGCGATCGCGACCACGGACACAAGGAATATGGTGAGCGCACCGAGTATCACGCCGACCTGCTCCATGAGCGCGGCCGGAGTACGTATGACGAAATCGTTATCCTCACCGTCCTCAAGCCCGTGCGTTTCACGTAGCGTCGCCTCGATATCGCGCTCGGTCCTCGGTACGTTCTTCGGGTCATCAACACGCACGATGAACTCATTGAAATGGGTCTGGCCCAAGAGGTAGGCCATCGCGGTCGAGTACGGTATGAGCACCATCTCATCGATCTGGGCGAACGCGACCTGACCGAGCTTCGGCAGGACGCCGGTCACACGAAACTTCTTACCGCCGATGGTGATCTTTTGTCCATAGGCACTGCCCTGACCAAAGAGCTCCTGCTCGACCTTGTGCCCGATCACAGCGATCGCCGCCTTTTCACGAATGGCCGTCTGACCGAACATCTCGCCCTCCCGAGGATGGATCGAGAACAGGTCCTGGTAGAACTCAGCACTTCCGCCAACGATCTGGGGATAGTACGTTTTGTTCCCATAGCTCACACCACCCGGAACCATCACCACAGGTTGCGCGTCGAGCGCATGCGGCACGTTCTCTTTCCGCAAGACCGCATCGATATCCTTCTGGTCAAGCGTTTTCGCAAAGAACACGCTCGCGATGTCGGCAAAACCGGTCGGCTCACGGCCAGGCTGTACCGCGATCACATCAGCACCGAGTCCGCTTATCTCATCGGTGATGAGACGCCGAGCTCCCTCGCCGAGCGAACTAATCATGATGACCGCAGACACACCGATCGCCACCCCGAGGAGCGTCAGGAAGGTGCGGGACGGTTTTGCTCGCACACCCCGAACCGCAAGATCGATAGCACTGCTGTACCTCATAGTTCTTCGCTGTCGGTCACCACGACGCCGTCCCGTATCGCTATCTTCCTGCGCGCCCGCCGGGCAATATCCTCGTCGTGGGTTATGAGCACGATCGTATGACCCGCTCGGTTCAGCGTGCCGAGGATGTCCATCACGGACTCTCCCGCTGCACTGTCCAGGTTCCCGGTCGGTTCGTCGGCAAAGATGACCTTGGGGTCATTGATGAGCGCACGCGCGATCGCCACGCGCTGTTTTTCGCCACCCGAGAGCAGGTGTGCCGCATGGTGGAGCCGATGGGATAGCCCGACCGCACCAGCAGCCTGCTCAGCACGCTTGGTCCACGCTTTGGCCGGCACGCTCGAGTAGTACAGGGGAAGGTAGATGTTCTCGAGCACGCTCTCGCGGGGCAGCAGGTTGAACTGTTGGAACACGAAGCCGAGCGCTTCGTTCCTGAGGCGCGCGAGCTCATAAGGACCCATGCTCTCCCAGGTCGCGCCCTCGAAACGGTAGGTACCGGAGGTTTGAGGGTCAAGAAACCCCAAGATGTGGAGCAGGGTCGACTTGCCCGAACCGGAGGGACCCATGATCGCGACGAACTCCCCCGCCTGGATCGAGAACGTTGCTTCCCGGAGTGCCCTTGTGCCGTCCGCATAGGTCTTGGCAAGCTGTGAAGCTTCGATCAACATGCTATTCGTCGACGTAGAGCACGATATCCTCGCCGAGGACCACCCCTTTTCTAAGCTCGGTAAGGCCCTCGGAACCGCGCAGACCGACCTCCACCGCACGCTCTTCGTACCCGCGACCCACAGCCACCCGAACTACGCTCTGACCATCGCGCCAGAGCACGCTCCGGCTCGGAACCGCAAGGACATCAGCGACACGCGCAGTCTCGATGTCGATATCAGCGGTCATGCCGGGACGCACCACGAGCTCGTCGTACGGCCGGGTTAGAAACGCGAGCGTCGTCTTGTACGTCGGCACACCTTCGCGGTACGTTTCGCTCTCGGCGATACGGACGACCTCGGCCTCGAACACCGACGCATTGCCGAACGCATCGAACGTGACCTTCGCTCGGTCGCCGAGCTTGACCCGAGCGATATCGGCCTCAGGCACGTACGCAAGCAGTTCAAAGCCGGACACATTGACGATCTCGAGCACCGGTTCATAGGGACCGACCAGCTCTCCTTTCTTTCGCAGCACCTTGCCGACGACGCCATGCAGTGGACTGTAGAGATGCCGCTCCCGCAAGAGCGCCGACGCGGTCTCTCCTGCAGCACGCACCGCACGGAGCGACGCTTCGGCCGTCGCTACGGTCGCCTGTTTGGGGGCCCCGAGCACTTGCTCGACCGACCGATCAGCCGCTCGTTCCGCCGCTTTTGCCGTGACCAGGGTGGTCTGTGCCGCGACCAGGTCCGCACGTGCGCTCGAGAGCGCGGTACGCGCTGCGGCCACCCTACTCCGGTAACTCGTATAGATCGCCTGTGTGGATGCGTCAGATGCGATGTACCGATTGACCGCAAGCGCCACCCGGTCGGCGAACAGGGTCAGTGACTCGAGCGCGCCTTGCGCGCGGGAAAGCGTCGCTTCGAGGTCAGCTTCTGCGCGCGCACTTTCCCGAAGTGTGGTGAGTGATACCTCTGCAGCCGCTCGTCCTTCATAGAGCTCCACGCGTGCCTCACGGAGCGCGGTCAACGTATAGAGCGACGTGCCCGACTCGAACTGGACGCCGAAGCTATAATCCTCGTGTTCCGCGCCTGGGAACAGTTCGTCCAGCTTCTCTCGCACCGCGTCGTCGGCAAGCGTATGAGCACGCGCGAGCGCTGTTCGTGCGCTCTGTTCTGCCTGTGCAAAAGCGGTCCTTGCCTGGGTTCGCCCGGCCTGCACGACCGCAACATCGACGCTCCGCGCCGGAGCGATCACCTCTTCGAGGAGCGCTCGTTCGCGCGCCTCACGCGCAGCCGCCTCTGCAACAAGCGCTTGTGCCTGTCCACCCTCAAGAGCGCCGAGCAGTTCGCCGACCGCAACACGATCACCTTCACTGGCCTGAAGCAGACTGATCCTGCCTCCCTGCGCAAAACCAAGCTGGACCCGTTCTATCGGCTCCGCATGGCCGGTCACGTTCACGACGTGCAGCACGGTCGCGCGAACGACGGGGCTCACCTCCATGGCCGCAGACTCCTCGTTCCGAAAGAACGCCAGGTACCCTAAGACACCGACCGCAACGACACCGAACGCTCCGATGACATACCGCCTCATACGACCAGTATACTCGAGAACGGACGACCTTTGTGGCCGGTGTGCACAGGTCAGTACGCTGCCGGAAACGCCACTTCGGCAACAAGCATGGTGCCCTGGCTGCCGAGTGACAACGAAACCCCCAGGAGCGGGGCTATCGAGTGCATGAGTTCGGAGAACACGTACGCCTGATCGAGCGTCCCTGCAGGTTCATGGCTCGTGAACTGACGGACGCGCTCCTCGCGATCGGGAACCCCGGGAAGGCTCACCAACAGAGTGTACGAGGCGCCCTCGCCTGTAGGCGCCGCAAGACCACGGAACGAGACCGTGCTGCCCGCCGGTGCAGCTGTGAGGAAGTACTTGGCACAGGCCCATACCATGAGGCGAATGAGGTCGGGATCGGCAACGCGTTCCTGCGCTTCCTCATCGACCTCCACGGTGAGCGCCACGCCGTGGCGCGCATACTGGGGGGTCAGGTCCTGTATTGCCTTGCGTACCTCGGCCGGGACCATGAGGGAAGATAGCTCTGGCTTGTACGCATGGGTGAGCACCTTGCCGGCAATATGGACATGCTTCGTGATCGAGATTCCCAGGTTCGCAGCATCTGCGATGCCCTGCAGGTACTCCCGGTGCTTGCTCGCCGCAACACCGCCCTGCGTCAGAAGTTCTGCATACCACTTAGCTGCGGTGAGTGGTGATAACAGGTCGTGGGTGATGACCTTGAGCAAAAGGACGCTGTGCTCGGTCTGATCGCTCATACTAGCTTTCAGCAAGGACGTGCCGTAACACGGTCTCGATGACGCGATCAGGCGACGTGTCCGCCTTGTTGAGGAAGACGGCATTGAGCTTCACCGCCTCTAGACGCAGGCCCCCTTCGCCTGAGAGCGTTGTGAGCAGCACGACCGGTGTTTCCTTGTCGGTCTCTCTGAGCTCCGAGAGGATCTGCATACCGCTCTTGCCGGGAAGCATGATATCAAGGACGACACCATCGGGCTGGTGCGTGCGTATGATATTGAGCACAGCATCGCCATCGCCTGTCTCGATCACATCGACGTCGTTCTCACGGAGCCGATCGGCCATGAAACGCCGCAAGGGCACGTCGTCCTCGACCAACAGAATGAGCTTCTTAGCGGGCTTCTGGAAGAAATCGAGCAATCCCATACGTCACAGCTTGGCCTCGACCACCCGCACGATATCATCGAGCGAGGTTGCGGATTTGTTATAAAAGCTCGCATCGAGTCGCTCCGCGTCGCCACGCAGGTCACCGGAACCGAGCAGGTTCGAAAGGATGATCACCGGCTGGACAAAACCGGTCGCACGGAGCTCTTCGAGCAGCGATATCCCATCCTTGATCGGCAGAATAAGATCGAGCACCACGGCTTGTGGTTTCTCCCGGCCCATGACCGCGAGCGCTTCACGCGCATCTCCAGCCTCGACCACCTTATATCCCCGCGACCTGAACTTGTCGACGAGCACCGACCTGAGCGCAACATCGTCCTCGACGATCAGGATCTTTTTGAACCGGTTGAGAAGTTTGTTCAACATGGGCCACTGCGTACCTACATGCTACCCTGCCTGCCGTCCGCATACAACCAACCCTATACACCGCCCCTCGGTGGTAAGGGAAAGAACACGCTCGTGGTCCGCGCATATGACTCGAACTCCGGGTGTCTTGCGAGCTCCCGCTCTGCGAGCGGAACTCCGGAAACACGCAGGATGAGGTAGGTCACCAGGATCGGGCTCACGAGCCCGAGTAAGCCGTATGGTAGCGAGAGGACCATGATCCCCAGGCCCCACCAGAGCACGACCTCGCCAAAGTAGTTCGGATGACGTGAGTAGCGCCACAGCCCGGTCGTCATGAGCGGGCCGTCCGCCCCGCGCGTTCGTAGAAACATGCGTAGCTGTCGATCTGCGATCGTTTCGACCGTAAACCCGATGAGCCATACTACCAACCCGAGCAGGGCGAGCGGCCCGAACGCTCCGTCCGCGAACACGCTCGCGTGAGTGAACACGTACCCCACGACGAGCATCAGACTTCCCTGCAAGAGAAAGATCTTGAAGTATGAGGCGAGCGGTGTCCCGGCGCCCCACATCCGAGCGAGCGCTCGGTACCGAGCGTCCTCGGGCGAGCGCATGTGCCGTTTTGCGATATGGAGCGTGAGCCGTGCGCTCCACACGACGACCAGCCCCATCATGAGCTGAAGCCGCACATCGTAGACCGGAGCAAAGAGGAAACTGACGAGCGCCACGAGCGCAATACCGAAGCCCCAGGCAATATCCGCCACATCGAGGCGTTTCTCTGCGAGCGACACGAACCACCACATCGTCACATAGACGAACACGGCAAGAAGAGCTGCGATGACTGCGGAGAGTAGCATACTAGAGCACGAGTCGGACCGCCAACAGGTACGAAAGCGACGCGACGGAAGCGGTCAGCACGGTTCCCCATGCAAGGTCGACCAAGGTGACACTCAGCGGCCAACCTTTGAGCGTGGCGAGGTTCGTAAGGTCGTAGGTTGCGTACGCGATACACCCGAAGAGCGCACCGTAGGCGCAGGCAACGAGGAGCGACTGTGCCCGTATACCGGGGAGGACGGCGAACACCAGGATCCCCACGATGTACAAGAGGTAGAACAGCACTGCCGCGGTCCAATTGACTGGGCCAACGAACGCGGCGAGCTCACGCTGGTAGAACCCACGCGCGACCAGACCAAGCCATACAAGGTCGATCGCAAAGAACACGGGGGCCGTGAGGAGGTAGAGATAGACGTACTGGACGAGGGTCATACCCTCATACTAGCATGGGACAGGCCATGCCGAGCCAGCTGTGCACTGTGATAGACTGTGCGTATGTTCCACCGCATGAAGCGCGGCAAACGCTACCTCCTCGAACGGTTTGCGACCGTGGTCGGTGTCGTCCTCGTCTGGCGCGGGGTCTGGATCATGTTCGACCTATTCGACCAAGCGATCTTCGGAGGCATCTCTGCGAAGACCGCGCTCCTCAGTGTCGCGCTGGGTCTGCTGTTCCTCTACCTTCCCCGGAAGGACTTCCGGAGCATCGACAAGCTCTAACCTATACGACCGCCGTACGCTTCGCTTTCGCGCGCTCAAGCTCGGTCAGGTGTTGCTTCCTGAGTCGTACGGAGCTCGGTGTGACCTCCAGGTACTCGTCCTCGGCCATGATCTCGAGCCCGGACTCGATCGTGAGGAGCCGTGGCGGAACGAGGGTGATCGCTTCGTCAGCACCTTTACTGCGCATGTTGGTGAGCTGCTTCCCTTTCGTTGGGTTGACGGTCATCTGCTCACCCTTGCTCGTATTGCCGATCACCTGACCCTCGTACACGTCGGTATTTGGTCCAAGGTAGAGCACCCCGCGCGTCTGCAGGTTGTCGAGCGCGAACGCGAGCGTCTTCCCGGTGACCTGGCTGATCATGCTTCCCTCCTCACGGTGGTCGATCGTGCCGACATGAGGTTTGAAGCCAACGAACCGTGTCGCGAGTATGCCCTGCCCCTTGGTATCCATGACGAACTGGTTCCGATAACCCAAGAGCCCGCGGGTGGGACCTTCCATGAGGATACGGACCCGGTTTTCGTGCTCCTCGATCGAGACGAGCACTGCGCCCCGCATCCCGAGTTTCTCGATCACCACACCCTGGAACTCGAGCGGAACGTCTGCGGTCACCTCTTCGAACGGCTCCGTGCGCACTCCGCCTTCATGTTTCTCGATGACCTTGGGTTGCGATACCTGCATCTCGTACCCCTCGCGACGCATCTGCTCGAGGAGTATCGCTATATGGAGCTCCCCACGCCCGCGGACCGTGAACCGTTCACCGCCTCCCTGGTCGAATTCGACCTTCAGGCCAACGTTCACCTCAAGTTCCTTCTCCAGGCGCTCCCGAAGCTGGCGACTCGTGACATATTTTCCTTCGCGACCGGCAAATGGAGAGTTGTTGACCAGGAACGAGAGCTCGATCGTCGGTTCATCCACCTCGATACGCGGGAGCAGTTCGACGTCGGACGTGCTCGAGAGCGTATCCCCGATGAAGATGTTGGGGAGACCGGCGAGCATCGCGATGTCGCCCGCTTGCACTTCTTCGACCGGGACGCGGGCAAGGCCCGAGAACGTGAAGAGCTTCGTGACCTTGCCACGGTGAACACCCAGACCACCCTGCCCTATGAGCTCCATACCCTGCCGCAGCACACCGTCATAGACCCGCACCACCCCCAAGCGTCCGAGGTAATTATCATAGGCCAGGTTGAACGGTTGCGCCCGCAGCAACGCATCGTCCCTACCCGAAGCAACGGGGACTTTCTCGAGGATGAGATCGAGCAGCGGCGTAAGGTCGGTCGATGTGTCGTCGAGGGTTCGCTTCGCTATTCCCTCACGCCCGATGGCAAGCATCGTGGGAAAATCCAGCTGCTCATTGGTCGCGCCGAGCTCGGCAAACAGGTCGAAGACCCGGTCGTGCGTGCGCTCGATATCCGCGGCCGGTTTATCGATCTTATTGAGAATGACGATCGGCTTGTGTCCGAGCTCAAGCGACTTCTTCAGTACGAAACGGGTCTGGGGCATCGGTCCCTCTTGCGCATCGACGACGAGCAGCACCGAATCGATCGACCGGAGCACGCGTTCGACCTCAGAACCAAAATCAGCGTGACCAGGTGTATCTACGATGTTTATCTTACTGCCCTTATAGCTACACGATGCGTTCTTCGCATATATAGTGATGCCCCGCTCCTGCTCGAGCGTATTGCTGTCCATCGAGACACCGTCACCGACCGCCCCGGTTTGTCGCAGGATCGCGTCCGTTAACGTCGTCTTCCCGTGGTCGACATGGGCAATGATGGCTATGTTCCTGATGTCCATATAAAAAAACGCGCGCTGGCGTTCATAGAGTATGGCACACACTGAGAAAATGTCCAGTTACACGACCCGGGCAGCCTCCTCCACGGTCGTAGTGCCGCCGAGTATCTTAGAGACCGCGTCCATGGTCAAGGTCTTCATACCCTGCGCGATCGCGGTCTGCTGTATCTCTTCGAGGGGCCGTTCATCAAAGATCATGTGCCGGATCTGGTCATCAAAACCGAGCACAGAATAGATGCCCGTCCGCCCGACATAGCCGCTTCCGTCACACTCATTACAGCCGCGTGCTCCGAAGAACGTGCCCGAACGCTCATTGAGACCAAAGTGCGCAAGGTGGGTAAGGCTCGGGGTGTACGGTTCTTTGCATCGGTCGCAGAGCTTCCTCACCAACCGTTGCGCAACAACGCCGTTCAGGGCATGACCGAGCGTGCTTCTCGGAACCCCCATTTCGACCAAACGTGCTATGGTACCGATCGCTGAATGCGCGTGTATCGTCGAACCGACGATACGGCCGACCAATGCGGTGCGTACCGCATACTCTGCCGTTTCAGGATTGCGGATCTCGCCGATCATGAGCACGTCAGGATCCTGCCGCATCATCGAGGACAATGCGCGCTCGAACGTAAAGCCGCGCGGCTCGTTGATCTGCGATTGTCGGAGCCAGTCGAGGTGGAACTCGACCGGATCTTCGAGCGTCGTTATATTGATCCCGTCCTTTCGAAGCTCCTGCATGATCGAGTACAGCGTCGTCGTTTTTCCATGGCCGGTCGGGCCTGTGATAAGGATCATGCCGTAGCTCGTGAGCAGCATGCTCCGCAAACGCTGGAGCGTATCGATATCCATACCGAGCTCATCGAGCGTTCGCAAGGTGTTCGCACGGTTAAGTATACGACAGACGATGACCTCACCGTTGATCGACGGGAACGTGGAGATACGGATGTCGAAGAAGCGACGATTGCCCATGCCAGCGTTCGACCCCGTATTATCACCACCCACCTGCTCAGCCTCGATCTCGATATGGCCATCCTGAGGTATCGTCCGGGTTGCTATGTCGAGGTCCGCGAGGACCTTGAACGCGTTCAGGATCGCGTCGTACTCGACGAGCGGCAGCGTCGCATAATCGATGAGCATGCCATCGACACGGAACCGAACATGCAGGGATTCCATGCGCGGCTCGATGTGGATATCGGACGCGCTCTTGGCGATCGCTGCATTGAGGAACTCCTGTATGCGTCGCGTCGCGTCGGGCGATACATCGACCGGCTGCGTTGCACGTGATGCGCTCTGTCCGCGGGCGGGAGGGGTCTGTATCGCCCCGCTCCAGTCGCGCGCAGGTGCTCCTTCCGTTTCGCTGTAACGCTGTGTGCTCATGGCTACGTAGTGTTTAGTGTACCAGGTGGCGTGGCGTGGTCACAAGGCACAACACGCTAAAGTGCACTGAGCACGTCCCTCGTGCGCTGGTCGACGACCCCTGCTCCGGACCGGAGCTCGGGAACACTAAGACAGGCAATACCTCGGGCGCACTGGAATGTATGGAGCGCCTTGTACGTCTGCACTCCGAAGTACATGCTCTCTGTTTCGGGGGCAGCGACCGGGTGTCCCGCTCTGGCGAGGAGCTCGTGGAGGACACGGACCTCGGGATCTGCCATGCCAAAGTGGAGCGTTTTGGTCAGCGACGAAGGTGTGGCAGCGACGCTCGCGGACGCAGGAACAGCCGAGCTGCTAGCGCGTGCGACGGTCTCTGGAGCGTGTTCCCAGCAGTGGCGCGAACTATTCCAGGGTGTTACCCCTTCAGCAGCATAAAGGGTGCGTGCATAGAGTATGTTCCCCACGAGCGTATCGATATCATAGCCGCGAGCGAGTGCCGCCGCGCGGTGGTACGTTTCATGCAGCTGGAACAGGCCGATCATCTTGTTCCCCCAACCACCCCGCAACGTCCTGCCTGATGCATCATACTGACGCAAGCCTGACTCGCACCGCGCGACCGCGACCATCTGGGGCGCTTCAGGAAAGAAGGCGCGCACTGCCCGTGCCACAACATCGGGAGAGAACGCCTGCGCTCCGTAGGGGAACGCGAGCACCGTAAGTGCAAGTGCAGGCAGTATGGCATGGTGCCAAGCCGGTTTCATCACGGTCCAGTATACCCCACTGCAACGAGTCTGTCAGGCACGCTTGTGCACGGTCCCGATCAGGGCGCAGTGGTCGGATACCCCACAGACCATACGCACATCGGTGATATCATACGCACCGCGGGTGAGCAGGTAATCGACCATGTGCCGCTCGGTGGACGGTGCACGATGCAGAACAGGGTCCATGGTACTCGTGATCACCTGCGGAACGTGGTCGCGCATGAGCGCTGTCAGCTCGCGGTATAGCTCGTTCGTAGCTCGGGGAATGTTGAGATCGCCCGCAAGCACGAGCGCGGGATACGAGGCGATCTGCGGTCCGAGCACATTCCACGTACGCTGCTGCGCCTCGTCACAGATACCCTGATGTGACCAGGTAAAATGCGTCACACCTACCAGGTAACGCTCCTGTTCGCTCGTCACCTCACCCACCAAGAGGACCTTGTAGATCGCGGTGTTCCGCGTATCCGGTTCGCTCTTCAGGTAGGTTGGTATCGTTTCTCGACTTCCCACATAGTAGTGTTCTCCCCGGAGGACGAGCGACTCCCGCGCAAGCAGTGCGACGCCCATGGCCACACCTTCCGATTCGACCTCGTACCCGGAAAGGCGCGTCATGGGTGCGAAGAGCGCGTGCATGGTAAGCCGGTCGCACAGTACTTCGAGGTCATTTTCCATGACCTCTTCGAGACAGGCGACATCGGGACGTTCCGCAGCGAGGAGATCCTGTACCCGCTCGCGATGCTTGCTGCGTTCGACATTGAGCTGTATGAGCTTCATGCCTGTAGTGTACCAGAAGTAGCAGCTACTCCGACATTTGCTGGACTATGAACCGGTCGAGTATCCAAGGAGCATCGACCGGACACTGATCACCGCTTCGGATACGACCGGAACGCTTGACATGAGGACCGTGAAGAGGATGAGCGGCGAAGTGTCATACCAGGCGAGCACCAAAAAATGCAGCGTGCCGGCCACTGCAACGACCGCAAGACCACCGCGAGAAAGGTGGCCATCCTCGACCATACGCTCATCGAGCGTGTTCTGGTGCCATAGCCTCAGGATATAGATCAGGTAACATGCGCTCATAAGCGGCAGGAGCAGATGCACGGGCGGCGACCCGACCACCGCATAGAGTCCCGCAAGGCATGCAGCTGAGGTGACGACGAGCATGAAAAAGAACAGTGCCCGCCTGACACGGTCACTGCGCTCCCTGCTCTGCAAAACTTCGGCGAGCACGAACAGCGCAAGCGGTATCGGCCACAGGAGTAATGGGAGAGCGATCGTAAGGAGCGGCGCGTGGTCAAATACGTACTGGTAGAGCGCGACCCCATACGGCAAGAGCTCGAACGCTCCGAACAGGACCGCAAAGGCAGCACTTGCGAGCAGCACGCCAGAAAAACCTTGCGATGGTTCGAGACTGCTCATGCTGCGGCCCGTGGTCACTCGGTCGTCTCACCGTCCCAGTGCTCTTCGTCCTCGTCCGCCTTGGTCGCGTGGATCACGCCGTCACGATGCTCAGGTGGCGCGTAAATACTATACAGCTTGAGGGGCTCATCACCCGAATTGATGATGTTGTGCAACAGACCAGCAGGAATGACGAGCGCGGTTCCGTCACTGACCTCATGCTCGACATCAGCGAGCACTGCCGTGCCTCGTCCGGCTTCGACACGAATGAACTGATCAAGCTCGTGCATCTCTTCCCCGATCTCATCGCCCGGCTCGATGCGCATCACGACCAGCTGGCAGTTGCGCGCGGTATAGAGCACCTTTCGGTACGCATCGTTCGTGAGCGTAAGTTCCTCGATGTTCGCAATGTAGCCTTTCATAGGGGTTGTGGTGACTGATAACCGCACGCCTGGACGTGTGCATCCAGTGTAGCGCACCTGCATGAAAACTCCATGGCGCAATGAAGGATTTACAGGCGAGGGACACCGTACGAGGACCGTCGAACTCGATCGGGTCCCTGCTGCCGACCCTTCGCCTCCGCATCGAGCCGCCGGACCTTTTCCGCACTGCCCCGGTTGTAGCCACCTGGCGTGCCGTCAGATCGCACGACCCGATGGCACGGTATCTGGGGATCATAGTTAGTACGAAGAATAGAGCCGACCGCGCGCGCAGCTTTGGGGTTACCTGCCCGGCATGCGACCTCCTGGTAGGTAAGCACGGAACCGGGGGGTATGGTTGACACGACCCGAAGGACCGCTGTGCGAAAAGGCTCGACACGATCGACCATAGCAGCTCTATGACTCGCCCCTGTCCGATCCATACAAAGACGGACAGTCGACCTCATCGATGCGCCACCAGTTCTGTGCGTCGCGCACGAGTACGATATGTCCTTCCACGCCATCCACCTGGAACTCGACCGACGCCGACTTCCCCTCCTCTCCCACGCGCGCAGGCTTTGTACTAAAGGTGGTAGGCACCGTGCCGATGCAGAGCACCGCATCCAAACCGGCCTCGCGCTTCCGCTCAACGCTGCGCGCGAAATCATCGCTCACGTAGGTGCTCCTTCGATACAGGCGCTTCTCGTACGGCACATCCTCACCTTGGCGAAGTGCTGCGATCCAGCTCATGTAGAATCGGGATACCGCCGCGTCGGGCGTGGTCTGCGCGCGCGCATCAAGCAATCCCGTGACCACCGTGGCCGCGACCAGTAGTGTGACCGCGATGCCCGCAGCAAGGATACCGTAGCGTTTTGTATGCTCCATAGGAACCCCAGTATACCAGCGGGAACGATGGGTGGCACGCCTCACAACCGCTCCGCACCAGGTAGAGAGCTAGACGCGGCTATCGTATGCCCAGTGGAGGAGCGCTTGGCGCTGCCGCGGCCTGCAGGTGAGCTCACCGGGACCGCAGTGTCTCGTAAGCTGAGCTCGATGGCGGACAGCAGCCCTCCAGCGGACGATCTGACGTGCGTCGTCGGGATGCCGCCTGCCCAGATAGTAACGGCAGTACCACTGGAACCACCCGCGCGGGTCATCCTGGTGTATCCACCCGTTCCGCTGCCACACGGCTCGCGACTGGCTCGCATGGACAGCGAAACAGTTCAGGCGGATATCGGGTCCTTTGGTACCCAACCGAGCATGCTCGAACCAGGAGCGGGGAAACTCATCGTGGTACCCCTCGAAATACCAACCGTCGAATACACCGAGTTCGAGCATCGCTCGCGGCGTGAGTTCAGGCGTAAATGACGGATCAAACGCACGACCGGTCGGTGCAACAATCGCGTATCGGTAACCTGCCTGGAGGGGGTCACTGCTCTCGATCACGCGCATACGGTTCGGCTCGGTAAACGCGACCTATTACTGCTGTCGAGTGGTGAGCACGAGCTCTTGCACGATAGCGGCAAGCAGGCTATAGACCAGGACGAACAGCGGGTGAATGGAAGAAAAACGATAGAGGTTGATCGGGGCGCTTTTCTCCGCGATCTTCATCACAAGCTCCTCAAGCTCCTTTCGTTCTTCGCGAACCAGGAGTGCGGTCAGCTCCTCGAGTCGGTTCGGTTCGACATACTTGATGAGCTGCTTCACATCTTGACCAGTGAACCAATAGCCGCCACAGCTCGCACAATGCCAAGTGCGAGCGTCCGAGTCCCCTGCAAAGATGTGGCTTTGCATGTCGGTATAGTCACGCGGACAGCGCGGGGTCGCGTCTGCATGTGACTGCGCGGCGTTCCAGACACGATCGTTCCATACGCGAAACGTCTCGTCCGCGCCCGTAGAGAGATTGCTCACGACGGCACCAAGCTCGTCGCCATCGAACCATACTCCGCCGCAGGTCGAGCACGTGTCGAGCGACTGCCCCTGGGCAACGAGCGAGCGCATCGGATCACGGTCGGCAGGACATCGCATAAGAGCAGTATACCAGGCGGCATCCACGACACCAGGCTCGATGAGCACACACCTGCCTCGCACAACAGACCGAGGGTCGCGGCGCCTTGCTCTTGTACCATCATCAACGTCGCCCGAAGTTTGAGCGCTGCTCGGGTAAGCGACACTGATCACTGCCCAACGCGCTGGCAGTCGACCTCGTCGATACGCCACCATGACCTATGGTCAGGAACGAGTACGACACGCCCGACCGCCCCTCTAACCGTAAAAATGACCGACGCGCTCTTACCGTCCTCACGTTCGAGCATCTGTTCAACTGCGAAACTCGAGAGATCATCGGTCCCGCAGAGCACGCCATCTTCACCATTCTCCTTTGCACGCGCGATCTCCTGTCCGAACGATGTGGTTACGTAGGTGCTTTTTTCATGGAGCCGCTTGTCGAACGGACCCGACTCACCCGCTGCCCGAGCCGCGATCCAGCTCCCATAGAAGCGTTCTACGACCTGGTCCGGCCGCGTTTCAGCTCGAACATCGGCAATACCGAGTCCCACGAACACCGCAGCAAGGAGCAGTGCGAGCAACGTACCTGCGATAATGGTTTTCTGCATGGGTTTTGTCATATGTTTGTTGTTGTATTAGTCCTGCGCACTGAGCGCTACATTTTTTTTGACGGACGACGTGCTGGAGAATTACTTCATGAAGGAAGGGGCGATCGTTCGCCGCCCATTCGTCAGAACTGCGCGAATATCCGCCGTTCATGGGAATCGATGCGGACCTTTCTTCCGTAGGGCATGGGTATCTGCGGATCCGTGTGCCCGAAGTCCAGGTTCTGGACGACCGGTATGGAGGGATTGTAGGTACGCACGACGCGGAGGATCACCTCCTGCTGACCCTGACGGTACGCCGCACGCTCTGACGATTCGAACGTTCGGCCGATCTCCTGCGCCTTAGGACGACCCACGAGCACTCCGTTCACACGGGCGAGTATGCCGCGCTCACCAAGTGCGCGGTACACCCGATACACGTAGTCATGCGAAGGCAGCTCCTCCGAGGTTTCGGTCATGAGCACGCTGTGTTCAAGATCACCAAGCGAGGGGGTCGGTATGCCGTGCCGGAGCAGCTCATCGATCGACTCGAGGCACCCGCCCCAGGTAACACCTTCGCCGTCGTCAGTCCCATCCCACACCCAGCCCTCGTTCGGTTCGTGCGGCCGGTGCAGCGCAAGCGTCTTCGGGTCGTCCCAATCGAGCCCGATATCGCTGAAAGAGTCGCTCGGCACGAGCTCTACCTCGCCGCCCGTAAAGAACGCGTGCCTCAGGTACCGCACCGTATACTCATCCATCGCTCCCTGCATCGCGAACTGGGTGAGCACTGCGCCGCCATAGTACGAGGGGATGCCGAGGAGCCAGAGGTGGTTCGCAAAATGAGTGTTGTCGCTATAGCCGAAGAACGGCTTTGGATTGCTCTGGAACGGTTCACGGGGCAACTGCTTGATGTAGGTCACCTGGTCATCACCTCCGAGCGATGCGATGACCGCTTTGATCGTCGGGTCACAAAACGCGTCAATAAGGTCCTGTGCCCGTTCTTCCTTTGAAGCGCCGATCTTCCTCGTCGTGGGAAACTCGACCGGTTGAAGCCCGAACACCTCCCGAATACGCGCAAGGCCGAGTTCATAGACGTGCGGCCACTTCCCCGGTGCAGCAAAGGAAGGCGATACGATCGCGACACGATCGCCACTCCGAAGCTTGGGAAGTGTCATCATGGGCTGCATACGACGATTCTAGCACAGCAAACATCTCGTCTGCGAAGCGCCCCGGCTTAAGCCGGGGCATAGTACAGGTGTCATTCAAGCTCGGTCGTAGCCGGCGGCTTGTTCGTTGGATCGAACCAGACGCGGACGATCTCCGAGTGGGCCGTAAGCACGCGCTTCACGTCGTCGACGACCGGTTTCGGGAACCATACCCCCTCAGCGGTCATAAAATCGGCTGTGGAGACGGCCCGCACCACGATCGAACCGCCATAGACGCGTGCGTCTCCTTTGACCCCGACGGTATGGGCGCCGACATAGGCGACCACGAGCTGAGCCAGCTCATCGTACCTGCCGTGCCGCACAAGGATCTCGCGGACACGCGCGTCCGCCCAGCGCACGATTTCAAGTCGTGCAAGGGTCGCAGGTACGCCGACCACACGCACAAAGAGTCCGGGGCCGGGGAATGGTTGCCGTTGCCAAACGGTCGGCGGCAGCCCGATCGCTTGCGCCAGGGCTCGTACCTCGTACTTGAACAGATGGTCGACCGGGTGCCACTGACGCAGCTTACCCATATCGAGCCCCACATTATGATGGGATTTGATGACCGCACCGCCGGTCGCTCCAGACTCGATGCGGTCGGGCGCAAGGGTGCCCTGCAAGACGGCGGCAGCCCCGAACTCGCGTGCAGCGCGTACAAAGAGACTCGTGTACACGTTCCGGAACCTGCGTCGCTTCTCCTCTGCATCGACCGTGTCCCTCATGACGGCCTGGAACTCCTCGTGTGCGTCCACGATCACGAGGTTCACGCCCGCTGCCCGGGCATGCTGCTCGATCTCCTCCCGCTCTCCTTCACGCAGCTGCCCTCCGTCGATCGCGACCGCACGCAGTCGGTCTCTAAGGACCGGTGCAAGGATCGCTGAGACCGTGGTCGAGTCCACGCCGCCACTGAACCCGAACACGACGCGTTCTTGCCTGAGCAGCGTCCGCGCTTCGTCCCTGATACGTTCCACGATCGAGGTGGGTATCCAGTCCGTTTCGCAACCGGCCAGGCGGAGGAAGTTCCCGAGGAGCTGCTTGCCATGCGGCGTGTGGGTCACCTCAGGATGGAACTGCACGCCCCATACGAGACCGCGCTGCATCGCGGCTATCGCACCATCACTGACCGCGAGCTCGGTGAAGCCCTCGGGCAACACCGTAACGGAGTCACCATGGCTCATCCATACCGGCTGGTCGGTCGGCGTTTCAGCGAAGATCCCGTCTCGGGCCTTCACGCGGATCGTAGCATCGCCATACTCACGACTCCCCTCGATCGGCCGTACCGTTCCTCCCTCATGTGCAGCTATCCACTGCATGCCATAGCAAATACCAAGGACCGCGATCGGCCCGCCGTCAACCTGACGCAACCGCAGAATGTCGAACGGAGGCTGTGGCGCATCACGGTCATAGACGCTCGCGGCTCCGCCCGAGAGGATCACCGCCTTCACATGGTGCTCTTGGAGCCACTGCTCCGCACGGCTCGGGTCAAGGATAACCGAACGGAACCCGAGCTCACGCAACGCCCGCTCGATGAGGAGCGTGTACTGCGAACCGAGTTCGATGATGGCAACCTGGGGTAGGGTCTGCATGATCCATTCCTTGTGTATCTTGTGCAAGGTGCCCTTCTTGAGGGTTTCTGCGCCGAGTATACCGTGACATGAGCACGTACGCCAAGGATCCCGCTTCAAGCGATGGTTTTCGCGTAACGCGAGCCGCGCGCACTACCGCGACCGGGGGCCTATGAAGGTATTGCTCTTGAGCTCTGCGAATGCCTGCTGCAGTTCAGTTTCCGTGTTCATGACGATCGGACCACCCCAAGCGATCGCCTCACCGATCGGCTCACCGGCGACGACGATGCATTTCGTATGACCCGTCATGGACGCAACCTCGATACGGTCGCCCTCTTTGGTGAGCGCAGCGTACTGTTCCTCCACGACCTGCTGCGCACCGATGCGTGCCATACCTTCATACACGTACACGAAGACGGTGTACTCCGAAGGAACGTCAGCCACGAAGAGGGCGCCCGCTTTAAGCTCGACATCGAAGTAGGACACCGGAACGTGCAGGTGACTTGCCGGGCCCGTCACTCCGTTCCACGTACCGGCGATGATCCGCACGAGACAGTCGTCCCGCCGAGTGACCGGGATGTCCCTTTGGCTCAAGCCTCGATAGCGAGGCTCGGTCATTTTTTTCGTACTCGGCAGATTTACCCAGAGCTGCAGCCCTTTGAGGCCTTCCTTGGCAACCTGGGGCATCTCCTGGTGAATGATGCCGCTACCAGCGGTCATCCACTGCACATCGCCTGTGCGTATCACCCCTCGGTTCCCCAGACTGTCCTGATGCTCCACTTCGCCTGACATCATATAGGTCACCGTTTCAATGCCCCGATGGGGATGCCAGGGAAAACCTTTCACATAGTCGTCAGGATCACGTGAACCGAAGTCGTCTAACAGCAAGAACGGATCGAACTTGGGTACTTCAGGCTGTGCGAACACACGCTGCAGGTGAACACCGGCGCCCTCGATGGTCGGTCGCGAACGGAACAGTTCCTGCACGGTACGCACCTTCATACCTGCAGTATACCCGAGCATAAGTACACGACCTATGGATGCACGTCGCTGTGCTCCAATTCTAGCGGGTGGCTCCTACCCGAGCTCGCCTGTCGCTTTGCGACATGGCTCTGCTTTTCAAGTCCCTTACGCGAGCAAAGCAGTTTGCTCGCTCACCGCACACGCAAAAAGCCCCGGAGGGGCTGTTTGCGTGTGCGCGGGTGAAGGGACTTGAACCCTCGACCTTCCGCGTGACAGGCGGACGCTCTAACCAGCTGAGCTACACCCGCATCCGTAGCTACGCTACGTTGCGCCATTATTATACAGCAAAGGACAAATAGCAAGGCACGTTCCAGGTAGCTGTGTTCGGCAGCTCAGTAGACGTACGGGATCAAACGGTACCGCACCCGAGCCGCATATCGCACGTAGGCGGGGTCCCGGAGCAGGAGCGCTTCTTCGTACCGTATGCGGGTGAGCTGGGCAACGACGATCAGCGCGAACACGGAGGCATTGTAGACGGAGAAATTGGTCAGCAGGTACCCGACCTGGAGCGGTAGGTACGAGAGGTACATAGGGTGACGCACGAACGCATACATGCCGCGCTCCTTCACCGAGCGTAGCGCGGGGGTGATGCCAAAACTGGTGTTGAGCGACAGGTACGAGAGCACCGCGAATGCCGAACCCACGAAACCGAGCAAGACGCCAACAGTATACGTAAGGACCTGTCCGTTTGGTGCATACACGAGCGGCAGGAAGGTGCCGGCAAGGGCGGCCAGTATCGTCGCGGGTCGGGCGCTCCGTTCGATAGGCTGCTTCCTCGACAGTACGAAAGCGACCACGAGCGCCTCCATCGTGACGTACATGAGGTAGAGCGGATTCGGGTCGATCTGGTACGCAGCGACATGGCGTACCGCAAAATGGGTGAAAACGAGCGCGAGCGCCACGTTGCTCGCCACGCCGAACCAGGGGTGGTGCATGACACGTGCTATGGGGCTACTATCGTTCATGGAGACCAGGAGTTGCTTTCAACGGTACTATGCTTCAACGACCCGCACACGACCGCTCCAAACGGGTACCGCGAAGTGTCGTTCCCGAAGCGGCGTCGCACTGCTTTGGTGCCGAGGGGAGGAGTTGAACCTCCGACCTAGGGTTTATGAGTCCCTCGCTCTAACCACCTGAGCTACCCCGGCGTATGCTAGAGCGTACCATGTGCGTCCCGAGCTATCAACGACGACACAACGGTTACCGGTCGGTACGACCGTTGTTTGTGGGCAGGCTGCTATTCGACTGCCGTTCATCATTGAGCAGCACGTCGTAGAGCACCCCCATAGCTACCAGACTGAGCGCCGCGGTCACCACGAGACCGACACCGAAGAAGAGTGCGCCGAGCACATTGAACAGTACGACCGCTACGAATATGACGAGCAGTGATCCGAGGTGTCCGCGGGTGAGCACTGCACTGTACGTCAGGGCCTCGAACACCCCGAGCTGCAGGTCGAGCAGTGCGTACCGGTACTGACTGTACCGAAGCGCCCAGATGATGCCCGGCACGATGAACAGACAGAGCCCTGCTAGTACGATCGCACCGTAGATGAGCGTTGCTGCCACATACGGCACCAATGCAGCGAGATCGTCGAACCACTGGGCTGTGGAATACGACTCACCGCGGACAATAGCGAGCGAGATGCGGGTAGCGACGAGGCCAAGCACTGCCGAAACCGCAAGGTTCGAGAGCGACAGGAACGTCTGGACGAGCAGATCGTTCGCCAGGAGCGTGCCCATACGGAAGAGCCCGTTCACCGCGACCGACGCGACCACGAAAAGAGCGAGCATACGTGCACGCTCGACCGAAAGTGTATAGGTGCGCCTCGCGAGCGCGCGAACGGACATCTCTACCATGGACCTCCCCATGGTAGCACGATGACGTATCCCTATCGAACCGAAGTGTAGAGCGCTTCGAGTAAGCGATGACGCGTTTCCTTCGGCCCATCTTTAAAGTACCCGGTACCGATGTTCCAGAGCATCACACCCCCAAGACCCTGCTCTTTCACATACGAACCCTTCAGACGTATCGACCGCTCATTTTCGTACGAGATGAAGCCGCAACTGTCCGAACCGGTACGCTTTGAACGGACCAGGTACGGCACCTGTGCCCGGGCATCCCAGCGTTCGTTCCGTTTTACGTAGTGTTCTTCCATGAGCGTGCGCATGTTCAACACACGAAGCGCGCCCGGACCATAGCCTGCGGGATACGTCGAGCCAGGCGTGTGGACCGGTGCTTTCCAACAGGTGGCGTACGTCCCGACACCCACCCCGAGCTTTTCTTTAGGCACACCCGCGAGTCGATACGCAAGCACCGAACTCCTGATCGAGCCTGGTGTCGCGAACGTATCGCCCGTAAGCGCACTGCCGTGCCAGCTCTGCCAACCCGGCCAAGGACCCGCCATGGAGTAGCTCATGATAAAGAGTCGATCCGCATGTTGTGCGAGCTTTGGGTACAGGGAGAGGTCTTTCTTCGCAATGATGGTGGTCGGCACCCAGTTGACCGGCAAGGTGATGATGAGGTTCGGACGTGCCGCACGCAGGTCCTTTACGAGCGCAAGTATGCCCGGCTCGTCCTGCTTACGGATCGGTTCCCAATCGATGTCGACACCGTCATACCCGAGCTCATCCACGAGCTTGAGAATGTTCCTCACCGTCGTCGGTCGTACCGAGTCCTGGGTTGCAGCAAGCAGCTTGTCCTCTTCGTTCGGTCCGCCGAGCCAGATGAGCGCCCGAACGTTCGCTCGATGTGCACGCTGACGCACGTCTCGTGCCATGGCCCTGCCGTCACCCTCCTTCACGTGCCAATGTTCGTCGAGCGAGCCGTCCGCACGGACCCCGACACCGCCGACAACGATGTGGGTCATGAGGCTGTAGTCGATATCACGAGGGCGGAGCAGGTCGCGGTGGTAGCCGACATAGTAGGCCATGACCCACGGACCATTCGTGCTGTCACGCTGCGCGGTACGCGCGACCGAGGACGTTTCGTTGGTGCCGACCAAGAGCCCTGCCTGAAGCGGTGCCAAGGGTAAGCAGGTCAGGCACAGGAGCAAACACGAGGCTACGGTTCGTTTGTACATGGTATCTGTAGAGACGCGTGCATATATGCACTCTTGCAGCATACCTATTTGGAATGCGCTCGCAAGGCAAAAAAATGATGGTTGCGACCCCGGGGTCTGGTGTGGTAGGCTATAGCTTCACCTGCGGGGTAGAGCAGTAGTAGCTCGCAAGGCTCATAACCTTGAGGCCCTGGTGCAAATCCAGGCCCCGCAACACGGCAAGGAAAACGGCTGATGAGGCCGTTTTCCTGTTACGTGGGCGCGGGCAGCGAGTAAACTGCTTTGCTCGCGTCCGGATTTGCAAACCGCAGCTTTGTTCCGATTCGCACTCTGCGGAGAGGAGCAAGCGAGGTCGGGGAGGAAGTGCACGGTATTACTTGAGCGAAGCGTAAAGGAATACCGATGCAACTTGACCCCGAATCCAGGCCCCGCAACACGAAGCGAAAGGCGACCGGTGCGGTCGTTTTTCGCGCTTGAGGGATACACGGGCAAACCAGTGCCGGCGGACCGCCCAGGTAGGCCTGCCAGAAGACGCAAGCCTGTTTGTATTACTTAAATGTACCGGACCTCACTGAACACCTCGCCATAGAGCTCGATCACCCTACGCGCCTCCCGCCCTGAAAGGATGAAATCCGACCCGGCATGGGCTATTTGGTTACGTACCTTATGTGCCTCCCAGGCACTGTCGAGCGACCGTAGGTCACCCCGGGTTACCTGCTTGAGCTTCTCGCCGAGCGTATTCCCCTGGTACCCCATTTTCGTAACCAGCTCATCGAGCATGATATCGGCCTCGATGATAGCCAGACGCCAGTCGTTCGGGTTTTCCGAACTGACGTTGCGCATTACCTGCTCCCATCGTTCGTTCCTCAACACGTCCATTCGTTTCGGGATCGCGTCTCGGATGCGACGTGCTTCTTTCGCGCGTATCTGATTGGTGCGGAACGTCACATAGAGGAGCCCGGCGAGCAGAACGACCGTGAGTAAGGACGCAACGACGGCAAAGATGAAAAGTACGCCGCGCAGCCAACCACGGACGCCGCCCTCTGTAAGCGCACTCTCCGGGACCCAGCCCGCTTGACCGCTCCGGCTCGTGACGTACCACCAAGCGGCACCGCCTACCTCGACCGGTCCCTCGATGACACGACCGGATTCGTCCTCCGCAAGAACGCCGATCGTCTGCCCTCCCCCGGCTCGTTCGAATAGGTCGGTGCTGTAGCGTGCAACGACCTGCATGTTCCGCCGGAACGTGGGTTCGGCACCGAGCGCAAGGCCGCTCTCCGGGACCCACCCGTCCTCACGAGAATCATCCTGATCAACGAACCACCACCGCCCACCTCGCTCTAGCACGGGACCCTCACGGAGCGTACCTAACGTTCCTGCGGCCATGATCCCAGCCTGCACGGCACCTGCAGGCTCGGACCAGAGCAAAACGTCAATGACCGAGCGCACCCGGGCACCTGCACGGGTCGCTGCATCGAACCCGCTCGCGCCGCTCTTGACCAGGTATCGCTCCTCGACCCATCCGCCCTGCCCGGTCAGCGGATCGCGCACGTACCAGTACCGTTTGAGTCCGATGGTCTTCGGTCCGTCCTCAAGGGTCGTTTCAGTACCGGGAAGGAGCGAACTGTTCGGAGGACCCCCAGCACGCTCCGCAAACGGCGCACCGTTCACGACCGTGACCGGCGTACCAAGCGGCGTTGCACGGTCAAGACCGGCCGATGCGAGCCCGAGCTCTTGCTGACCCAGCCGCACACCGAACTGCTCTTCAAGGAAGAGCGGTATCCGCCCGAGCATATGCGAAACCACGAGCAGGAAGAAAAGGAGGAAAACGAGGTCTTCGAGCGTATACACCTTCGCACTGCTACCTTCCTCGGCCATGCTACTATTGTAGCGCACAACGGGCCGATTGGTTGCGGTCGTATGTGTACGAAAAACGATTACCGGGCGTCCATGACCGTGCGACCGAGCGCGAAGAGCGTTGCCTCATGGAGCGACGGGGCCATGAGCTGGAAACCGAGCGGAAGCTCCGCGTTCTCGCGCACCGCTGTGCCACACGGCACCGACAGTGCCGGGACCCCGATGATGTTCGCGGGTACGGTGAATACGTCCTCAAGGTACATCGCAAGCGGATCCGCCGTCTTCTCACCCAGCTTGAACGCAGGACTCGGAGTCGTCGGTGTCGCGATCGCATCGATCGTGCGGAACACATCGCGCACATCACGCTGAAGGGCCGCTCGCGCACGCATGGCCTTCCCATAGTGGGCGTCATAGTAGCCGGAAGAGAGCACGTAGGTGCCGAGGAGGATGCGCCTGCGCACCTCCCTACCAAAGCCCATGCCGCGACTCTCTTTGTAGTCATCGATACGGTTCGCACCCTCATGGTAGAGTCCGTAGCGCACCCCGTCGAACCGCGCAAGGTTCGTCGATACCTCAGCCGGCATGATCACGTAATAGACCGCGAGCGCATACCGAAGGCTCGGCAACTCGATATCCACGACGCGATGCCCGGCCGTTTCGAGCGCATGGAGCCCTCGCTCGAACGCTGCGAGCACATCCGCATCGACCCCTTTCTCGAGGAATGCACGTGGTACACCGATCGTATACGAGTCCTTGGGCAGCGCGTACCGTGACGAAGCAGGAACGGTCGTGCTGTCCAGCGGATCGTTACCGCGGAGCGCGGTGAACAGGGTTTCCACATCTTCGACCGTACGGGCGAACGGACCGATAACATCGAGCGAGGAGCCCATCGCGATCAAGCCGTTTCGTGAAAGCGAGCCATACGTGGGCTTGAGCCCAACGACACCGCAGAGCGCAGCCGGTTGTCGGATGGAGCCGCCAGTATCAGACCCAAGGGCTACTAGCGCCAAGCCGCCGGCAACTGCCGCGGCACTGCCGCCTGACGAACCGCCCGGCACGCGGGCGAGGTCGTGCGGATTCTTGGTCACCTGGTACGCACTGTTCTCCGTCGAAGAGCCCATGGCGAACTCATCACAGTTGGTTCTACCGAGGAAGACGGCACCTTGCTCCCGCAATTTTTTAGTGACGGTCGCATCGTAGGAAGCCGTGTATCCCTCGAGCATTTTCGATGCCGCACTCACCTTCCTGCCCTCGATCAAGATGTTGTCCTTGAGCGCGAGCGGTATACCCAAGAGCGGGCTGCGTTCCCCGCGCGCGAGCCGTGTATCCGCCAAACGCGCTTGCTCCTCGACATCTGTAAAGACCTCAAGATACGCCTGTATCTTGTTCTCATCGGCCGCGATCGCATCGAGGTATGCATGCACAAGTTCTACTGCAGAGAGCTTCCTCGTGTCGAGTAGGGATCGGGCTTCGGTGAGCGTGAGGGACTTGGTATCCATATACCGTAACAGATGGTTAGAGTATCTTTTTCACGCGCAGCCAATCGCCATGCCGCCGCGGGGTCTCGTTCAGCAACCGTTCCGTGTACATGCCAGGCTCGTGGGGGTCCACATCATCACGCATAACGTTCCGGAGGTCCGGAACCTGTGCGACATCTTCCTCGAGAGCAAGCTCACCAAGTTCCGAAACGTACGCCAGGATGGCGTCGATCTCGCCCGTGAACCGGTCGACCTCGGCATCGTCGACCCGAAGAAGCGAGAGTTCCGCAAGCTTTTGCACGTCTTCCCTCCGTATCATGGGGATGACTATACCACGTTCTGCCTGTTTGCTCTACGGGGAGAGCGGTGTCACTGCCCGCCAAGCTTGCGCTCGAATTCGTCCTCATCGACGACGGAAATGCCAAGCTCGCGTGCGCGCAGGACCTTACTGCCCGGATCGGAACCAGCTACAACGAAGGTCGTGCTCTTTGAAACGCTCCCTGCGACCTCCCCGCCTGCATTTCGAACTGCTTCTTTCGCCTCCTCACGAGAGAAACGCGTGAGTGTGCCCGTGACCACCACCGTCTGGCCACTGAGCGGGCCGGCCGTGTCCGCCTCGCGCACGTCCTCGATGGTGAGGTGCGGCAAGAGCGCGTCGAGCGCTTGACTGTTCTTCGGTACCGCAAACCAGCTATGGACGGACCGGGCGATCACGGGCCCGACACCATCGACCTGTGCCAGGTCATCCACGCTCGCGCGTCGCAGGGCTTCGATCGTGCGGAATCGGCGCGCCAGGTCACGTGCGGTCTCCTCGCCCACCTGATCGATCGAGAGCCCGAACAGGAGACGGGCGAGCGTCGTATGCCGCGCTTGGCGGATCCCACGCCGCAGTTTCGCTATCGCAAGCTGCTTGAAGCCGGGCAACCCTGTAAGGTCGCCCTCGTTCAGGGTGAACAGGTCGGCGTACGTGGTCACCAGGCCACGCTCGACGAGGAGATCGATCGTCTCCGGACCGAGCCCCGCGATATCGAGCGCTTTACGAGAGACAAAATGATGCAGCTTGCGCGTCTGTTGCGTGAACGAGTCGCGTGAGACACAGCGCCACGCCGCAGTACCCGGCACGCGCTCGATCCGCCCGTCGCCCCCACAACCCGGCACGGTCTGTGGGAACACGAACGGGCGCTCAGCGCCGGTCCGTAAGTGAGGCAAGACCGCAACCACCTCCGGTATTACGTCACCCGCTTTTTGTAGGATGATGGTGTCCCCGATGCGAACATCCAAACGCCGGATCTGGTCCTCATTGTGGAGCGTTGCACGGGACACGGTCGAGCCGGCGACCGTGACCGGAAGAAGCTCTGCAACGGGCGTAAGGACACCGGTTCGCCCGATCTGCAGCACGATGTCGCGCACCTGCGTCGTAACCTGCACTGCGGGAAACTTGTACGCGACCGCAAAGCGTGGTGCGTTCGCCGTATGACCAAGCACTTGCTGGTAGGCCACCTCATTGACCTTGATGACGACACCATCAATATCAAAGGGCAAGTTTGAACGCTTAGAAAGCCACGTGCGATAGTAGGTTTCGACCTCCTCGATCGTGCGTGCAAGTTGCGCATAGGGGTTCACCGTGAAACCCAGCTGTTCCAGGAGCTTGAGCTCATCGTATTGTGTGGCAGGCGGTACGACCTCGGCACGCGTCCCGTGGGCCTGTTCTCTGCCGAGCTGCTCAAGGTCGTAGATAAAACAATCGAGCTTCCTCGATGCGGTCACGGACGGGTCGAGCTGCCGAAGGGACCCGGCGGCGGCGTTGCGCGGGTTCGCAAAGAGCGGTTCACCCTTCGCCTCACGTTCCCGGTTGATGCGCGCAAGCTCGGCGTGGGAGAGCCACGCTTCGCCACCCACGATACAGTCGATCGGCTCGGTGAGCTCCTGCGGTATGTGCGCGATCGTCTTCAGGTTCTCCGTGATATCCTCGCCGACCTCCCCGTTCCCCCGCGTCGCCCCCTGCACGAACCGCCCTGCCCGGTAGGTGAGCACAACTTTGAGCCCGTCGATCTTCTGCTCGACACAGTAGGTCTGCGGGTCAGCTGCGGGTGTTGTCGTACTCAGTATCGATCGTGTCGTACGTTCGTGCCACTTGTGGAGCTCTTCCTCAGAAAAGACGTTATCGAAGCTCCACTGACGTACCGTGTGCCGTACCTTCTCGAATACCGCGCCCGGCGCTCCGCCGACCCGCCTTGAGGCACGGCCTGCGTATTGCGGGTATGCCGTCTCGAGTGAGCGCAATTCTTGAACGAGCGCATCGTACGCCTCGTCACTGATGGCCGGCTGGTCGAGCTCATGGTAGAGCCGCTGGTGGCGCATGACCTCCTTCTCAAGCTGGCGCATGCGCCTTTGTGCATCCCTGTGCATGAGAGCAGCATACCCCGAAATCCGCTCCGGCTCTACCTGCTAGTAGGTCAGTTCGAAACCTCGCTCCACCTGCCCGACAGCGTTCGTGCATATATTGTATCCCCGAGCCCTGATGGATGTGGGTACCCCCGGCGTATAGACGACCTCGACCGTGGCACACGGCTTGCTCACATCCCCAGGATAAGCATACCAGGTGAAGCTCCGGCCGCTCACGGTCGGCTGCACGCCCAGGCAGGTCGCCGGCATGGACGCAGGAGCGGTGAGCGGGTTCGCATCGTCGTCGTAGAGCGCCGTAAGCGGCCCGTTCAGGTTGTAGTTGGCCCCCCGCAAGAGCCAATAGAACGCACACTCGGCACCTGACTCAGCAGCGTAGTAGGCGACCATGGATTCACGCCCGACCGTTGAGAGCTTGAGCTCTTTCAGGTATATCGTCAGTATGGTACCGCTCACAGACAGCACCGTGACCAATAAGACGAGCGTGTACACGAGTACGAACCCCTGTTCTGTGTTCCTTTGCATATTATAGGTCACTGACCGCAGCTCGCGCTGCAGCATTTGACGAAACTCGCATGTCCCCAGTCGCACACGTTACCCACGCCATCGCCGTCACTATCCTGCTGTGTGGGGTTTGCGACGCACCAGCAGTTGTCGCCCGCATCAGGCCAGCTATCGTTGTCTGTGTCTCCACCCGAAGCGCCTGCGCCGCAATCAGACGGACATTGGGCTGCGCTCTCGCCCCACTCGCACACACCATTTCCACACACCGGCACCGCGACGCTACTCGCCGAGCCGAGATCGTACATGACCGTGCGAACGGTCGCGGTATAGGGGACCGATCGAATGAGGTAGCTCACGACCACATCGACGATAGCCTCGTGTCCGCTGTGCGTGATACGCACCGCACGCTGAAAGTCGGTATTGGGCGCCGTGTCATAAAAATACTTATTATTGTGGTACTTGAACTTTCGAGAACAGCCGGCAGCAGTGGTACCCGAACACGTCGTGAGCGCCGCTGGCAGTGTCGGCTTGCTGGTCTCGACCTCGCACCATGCATTCACACACGCGCCAAGGCCATCGAGGAAGCCGGCCGCTGGGTTCGTTTTCTTTCGCTCGATGTTACTATCCCGAATGTTCTTGACGAATTCGGTCGCCTCTTGGGCGAGGTATACCGCCGTAACTTTATCCTCGGCGTTCTGACCCGCACGGAGCGTCTTCGAGGCAAGACCGATCGGCCCCACGAGGCCGATAGTGAGCACGAACAGCGCTATGAGCGTTTCGACCAACGTAAAGCCTCGACTCCGGATGGTCACGCGTTCGCTTCGGTTGCTGCCGTGTAATACGGTACTCATGGCATCATTGCGCATTCAGGATGAGGGTGATGCTGGTCAAAACTCCTGGGTGTTCAGCTCCTGAGTCCCGGTCACCGTGCCGACACCACCTCCAGCGAAACACTGACCGTCCGGTGAGCATGCATAGCCTGTCGGGCAGAAGCGATCAGGCCTTCCCGCACTACCGCAGCAGACCGGTGCGCCGCCGATACCGAACGCCGCGGTGCCATCGTTCGGTATGCAGTACGTGCTGCTGGGATTCACGGGATCGGCACACGCGACCGGTGTGCTCCCGCCACACGTCCCTGCTACCGTACTGGCACATTGGGCGCTCGCGCCCGAGCCTGAGCAGGTACCCTCGTTCGAGCCACAATATTTTGCTTCGCCACTGCAGCAGGAATACGTAATGCCACCTGCGTCCTGCGGCTTACACTGCGAAGAGCCCGGCGAGCATTCGACAAAGCCGGCAGGGCAGGTCGAACCGCTGCCTCCGCCACTTGCATTACAACCAACCCCGACCGGGTCCTTGCAGATGAACTGTGCGCAAGCTGCAAAGACGCTCTGCCACCGGTCGTTGTTGTCCCAGTTCGGGTCGTGGAAGGTCGCGACCGCAGTTATTGTTGGTAGCGCGACGTCCGTGCCAAGCGTGGTGATCGTTCCGGCTACATTGCTGGGTATATCGATTGAATAGCCGGTCTCGAGCACATAAGCAGAGGTTCTCGTGATCGGTCGGGGGGATGCGGCGCTGTAGAGGCGCAGCTTCGCACGCTCGTGACTCTGCAGCGAACTCGTTTGGGTCTTCCAGGACGTGCATACGTCGCCGCTCCAGGTCGCACAGTGGTGCTCGTCGAACATCGCGATGTGGATATCGTAGGTACCTGCGGGTACGGTGGTGTTGAGCGGACACGAGGGTTCTCTGGTCCAGGTCGTACAGTGGAACGTGCTCATATTCCAGCTCGCACAGACGCCACTGACCGGACTTACCCCTTCATAGAGCTGCCAGATCCTACGGTCGACCCGGTCGGTGTACTTCTCCGTAGGAAAGTTGCTCCAATCCCACTGGGTATCGACCTTGTAATCACAGGTCACCGCGTCTGCCGCGAGCGCTTTTCCCGTCGCATCGTTCACCGCAATATCCTGGGACGAGAAGGTGAAGCGTACGCCTTTGCCGTGTTCGAAGTCGACGATCACTCCACCGGTGAAGGGACAGATCTGTACCTCTGAGCGGTTGGTTAGGTGGGTACCGGACGGGTAGGTGGTGACCGTGCCTGTTTTCGGCTCGGTGCTGTGTGAGCTCTGATAGCTTGTGGAAGTGAACGAGGAAAGGGGAATACTTGAACCGAACGATTGGAGTGCCGGCGTCTGATAAACGGTCATGTCGCGCACGACGAACTCTTGTATGCGCGAGCTAATAACGGTCTGGATACTGAACGAGGATGTTTCGGCTCCTGTTCCCGCGACACCGGTCACCGAAATAAGCACGCCCTGCCGTTGACTGGTCACGTTCTGGTTGAGCTGGGTAAAGGTGAGCGCATCCACCTTAACAAGGGACGAGGTCACGGCGACCGGTCCTGACCCATCGTTCCGGTATATCACCCCCGACACCGTGTTGAGCGAGTAAGTGACACTGACGGGGCCCACGAACTGGTCGTCATAGAGAAAGGTGATCGAGTTCGCGGCAATGCTCTGTATGCCTTCACTTTCACGTAGCTCGCGGGTCATCTTTTCCACGGCTGCATAAACGTTGTTCGTGACGAGCTTCTGGACGCGCGCTTTGCGGTTGGCGTCCATGATCGACGTCAAGCTGCCGACCGCCATGACCGCGATGATGCTGAACAGCCCAACCGCAATGAGCGCCTCGATGAGCGAAAAGCCTGCGCGCCGATCTGTTTCTATTGTACGGAAAATGAAGGTCATGATGCACGCTTTTCCCACAGAATACCATGCTAGTCTACAGAAATGAGGCCTGTGTTGTAGACAACCACCGTCCGGGTCACACCGCCCGCGACCACGCGGAGCTCCGCGGCCTCATTGATCGTCGTGCCAGCACCAAGCCTGATCCGCGCATCAGGGTGTGGGCGCTTGAACACGATATGGAGCGCTCCACAGGTCGCACCGGGACTCGCGAGCGTGCCGGCGCAGCCCGTTACCGCGGTCGCATCCTTAAGGGTCAATCGGTCGAGTATCGTTTCCCCGCTCTGGTACCTACCGTCACCGTTCCCATCGATGAACATCAGGAGTTCGTTCGTCGCACCAGCTGCAGCATGCACCCCGACCGCCTTGTCGAAATCGGCTCCCGTCTTCACGACCGATGTTCCTCGCACCTGAGCTTCACGCATGAAGAGCGCCACCTCGTACGTCGTATTGAGGTGCCTGACCGTGCCCTGCGCCGCGCGATCGGTCCTGAGCGTTACGCCGAGGATAAGCATCATGAGCGCAAGCACGATCACTACTTCGAGGATCGTGAACCCTCGCAGGGACTCGACTGAGCGGGCCCTGCTTTGCACAGACCGTGACAGGGACTGTGTAGGACAACCATGAAACTGGGTCATGATCTAAAAAAGTGCCAAGATCGTTACCCCGCCGAAGTAGACGATCGCGGTACCGAGTACAAGGAACGGCGCAAACGGGATCTCGCTCTTGAGCGTCAGCTGCTCCCCGGTAGGCCCCGCCGATGCGCCCCCTTCACCACGAGCACGAGCCTGGAAGCGTGCCAGAACGTGTTGGTAGGCAAGCAGCCCCGTAGCAACGAGCGCCCCGATCCAAAACGCGAACAGTATGGCAGAGAAGCCGCCCAACATACCCAGGAGCCAGCCGATCCCCAGTACCAGCTTCCCGTCCCCCAGTCCGAGCCACCGCCCGTCCGATATGTACCAGAGCAGGAAGAACGGCAGGAAGAGGAGCGGTCCGGCCGCGATATGC
Source organism: uncultured Candidatus Saccharibacteria bacterium (assembly GCA_964531785.1). Taxonomy (GTDB): domain Bacteria; phylum Patescibacteriota; class Minisyncoccia; order Phycocordibacterales; family UBA12088; genus CAYWMQ01. The sequence continues at coordinate 182,692 of CAZHFF010000002.1, read as the reverse complement.
ATGAGGAGCACGGGCACGATCACAGGTACGATCGGTGCGGCCGTGAACCACGCAACCACCACAGGCAGCAAGCTATACGCGAGCGCAAGCAGGGCAAAGGTGTAGGAAAACCGGTCAGGCACGAGCTTGGTGCGCAGGTCGTACACGGTGACCACGATGAGGAGCGACCAGAGCGTGAGCCCAAGCGCCAGGTACAAGAGCGAAGCGGAACCAGGCACGATCGGCAACAGCGATGGCAGAAATACGAATGGTGCCGGGACACCAAAGACACCGCCGTGGACTAGGACAACCCCGACGAACACGAAACCGGTCGCAAGTTCGACCAGCGGATACTGGGCGGAAATGGGTGCGTTGCAGCCGCGACACCTTCCCCGTTGAATGAGCCATGAGACGAGGGGAATGAGCTCATACCAGGCGAGGACCTTATTGCATGAGGGGCACCGGGAACGGCCGGAAAGCGGCGTAGATTGCTCGTAGCGCAGCACGACCACGTTCAGGAAACTCCCGATGGTGGTGCCGAGCAGGAACAGGTACGCAATAAGAAGATGGGTGAGTTCGAGCATCAATGAGAAATGGGCATGACCGGGCAACTGCACTATGACCCTTTGCAGTACGTACGATTTGGTGAATCGGCGCACGAGACTCCTAGCACCGTCCCGTCAAGGTCGTCCGCGAGACCGGGAGCGTTTGTCTCAAGGTTGACATAGACTACAAAGCTCGCACCTGTGCCGTCGGTCGCATAACCATAGTTCCCGCCACCAGGCGGCACCGGTACCGTTGCGCCAATGAACGTCTGCCAGGTGATGCCGCTCGGGCAACCACTGTTCCCTGAGAGAGTCGTTATGTTCGCCGGGTACCGACCGCATGCGTCCCGGTACAGCTCTGCAGCAAGGACGATCGTGCCTACTTCTGAGACACGCTCAGCGTCCCGCGCACGCGCCCGACTCCCCGAGAGCGACACGACGGTGATGCTTGCGAGCACGCCGATGATCGCCATGACCGTGAGGAGTTCGATGAGCGTGAAGCCTTGAACCTGTTTCTCGGACATGATACCCATCATACTGCCTTTATGGCTCGCAAGATACTGTTGCTGTACACACATCAAAAGGCACCGGGTGGTGCCTTTTGATGACAGAAAAATGCTCGACCTTAGCAGCCCGCGAACGTTGCCCCGTTATGTGTCACTGTACCGCTCGTACAGGTTCCCTGTGGAGACGGGTTTGCTGCAAATGTTACGCTAAAGGTGCCGTTGCCGTTCGGGCCACAACTTTGACCAGCTGCAATAGAACCTGCAGCGCGACGTGTGCTCGCTGGCACATCAGCTGCTACCAGCGTAGCTTGATCGCACTGACTAATAAGAGCAGGCACCAAAGAAACCAGCTCTTGCTTAAATGCTGCAGTGTTTGCGCGAACACGGGCACCCGAGAGCGACGCGAGCACGACTGATGCAAGAATACCGATGATGGCGATAACGACGAGAAGCTCGATAAGGGTGAACCCTCTAGTTAATGAATTACGCATGACGAATAGTGACACTAATAATAAGGGGCTTTAACGCGAACGAGCGCGAGGCTCGGTACGATGCATATAGTGTAGCGGGTTTGCCCATCGGCTAACAGGTGGTCGAGCTTAGCGATGTGGATAAGTTCGAGCGTAGTGCGCATTGTCACGCGGTAGGGAGAATGGGAATGAAAGGAAAACCGATACACGATGAACTACGACGCCGGGTGCGATAGAGCGCCATGACGCATTTGAGTGACGAGTCCGAACTGCTCGTCCTTTGGAAGATCATTTGTGACCTTGTAGCTGAGAAGAACAACCTCAGGCGTTTTCTGCAATGCTTCGAGGCTGAGAAGTCCATGATGAACTATGAAGACGTTGCCGGTCGTCTCCATTCCCCTGCCTGTCCCCACGCCTTATTGGATCGACATCGTGATGCTGTAGATCGGCATCAAGACCGCCGCAATGAGCGTACCAACACCACCTCCAAGGAGAATGATCATGAGGGGTTCGATCAATCCAACCAAGGTATCGACCGCTTGCTCGACCTCGCGCTGATAGAACGTCGCCAGGGTTTTGAGGATATTCCCGAGCTCGCCGGTCTCTTCCCCCACCCGAATCATCTGCACCATGATCGCCGGGATCTGCTCATGCTCGGCGAACGCTTTGGAAACGGCCGCGCCGTTCTTGATATCATCACGCGCCTTAAGGAGCGCATCCTCGTAGTGCACGTTCTCAACGACCGCGGCGGTTATTTCGATCGCTTGGGCCATGGCGATGCCGCTCGTGAGCATCGTGCTCAGGTTGTCCGCTATGCGCGAGAGGTAGAGCTTTCGGTAGAGGTTGCCGACGATCGGCGTCTGCACCTTGAGCTGGTCGAAGTAGCGCCGACCTGCTTCGGTCTCGCCGTAGCGCCAGGCGCCAATAACGAGCGCGGCAAGGAGCCCGAAAATGACCAGGCCATAATTCTTGAAGAGGTCGCTCAGGCCTATAACGATCTTCGTATAGATAGGGAGTTCGATCGCAGAATCAACGATGATGCCAGTGAGCCTCGGTATCACGAGCGTCAGCATGAGCACCATGACACCGATGAACGTTGCAATGACGAACGCCGGGTACACGAGCGCATGCTGCGCTTTGCTCGTAACGGTATAGGTTCGATCGAGGTAATCGGCGAGGTACTTGAACGTTTGGTCGAGCCGGCCGGTCTCCTCGCCCGCGAGCACCATGTTGACGTAGAAGCTCGAAAAGATCTTCGGGTGCTTTGAGAGCGCCTTCGATATCGATGAGCCGCCTTGGAGGTCGTCGGCCACCTGATTGAGGATGCGATTGACGAGCGGGTTCTGCGCTTCCGTACCGAGGAGCCGGAACACGCGGAGCGCGCTCACCTGCGCCTCGAACAGCGTCGCGATCTGGCGCGAGAGTATCACGATCTCTTTGTTCGAAACATGCTCGAACACGGTCGTGCCCAGGCTGAAGAACTCCTTCTTCTCAACGTCCCGGATCTTGACGATGATGTAGCCCTTGCGTTGGAGCGAGCTGATCGCGACATCCTCGCTCACCGCGTCAATGGTACCCTCGCGTTCGTTCCCCGATTGGTCCAAGACCTTGTACTCAAACAGCATAGTATGTGGTGCTAGCGGCGTGCGCGCTTCTTAGTGAACAGTATAGAACGGGCGGGAACCTCTGCGGCATGACTTGTACACAGGTTGGGTGTCAGAGCATGCGCTCGAGCTCCTTTGGGTCGAACGAGGTGGCGAACGCGTGTTCGACGGTGATCTCGCCGGCGCGAATGAGCTCCGTGAGCGAGCTGTTGATGCTGATCATTCCTTCATCCACGCCTGTTTCGATCATCGTATTGATCTCATGGGTGCGCCGCTCGCGTATCATGTTCGCCACCGCTTTGGTGTTGACCAGGAGCTCATAGGCAGGGACCAGTCCACCCGCGATGCGGGGCACAAGCCGCTGCGAGAAGATGCCCGCAAGCGAACCCGCCAGCTGAACGCGTATCTGGTCCTGCTGGGACGCGGGGAAACTGTCGATGATACGGTCGATCGTCTGGGCGGCATTATTGGTGTGGAGCGTCGAGAGCACGAGGTGGCCGGTTTCGGCAGCGGTCACTGCTGCACTAATAGTCACGTTGTCACGCATCTCGCCGAGCAGGATGACGTCGACGTCCTGCCGGAACGCGCTGTTGAGCGCGGTGTGAAAATCGTTCGTATCGAGCGAAACCTCGCGTTGGTCGATGAGGCACTGCTTGGGCGTGTATATGTACTCGATAGGGTCCTCGATCGTCACGATGTGCTCTGCCCGGGTCTGGTTGATGTACTCGACCATTGACGCGAGCGTCGTCGACTTACCTTGACCCACGGGTCCCACGACCAGGAAAAAGCCTTGCAGGCGATTCGCGAACTCATAGAGCTGGTCCGGTATCTTGAGCTCTTCGAGCGTGTGTATCTGACCGGGTATGAGCCGGAGCGCGATCGAGATGGCCCCGCGCTGGATCGATCCGTTCCCGCGGAAGCGCGCTTTCTTGCCCTCGTTATGGTACGAAAAATCGATCTCCATGTTCTTGTCGAACCGTTGCTTCTGATCGTCATTGAGCATGTGCGCCAGGAGACGGGCGCAGTCCTCGGGAGTGAACTCGCTATACTGGGTGAGCGGAATGAGCGAACCCGACACCCGTACCATCGGCTTGTAGAACGCGTTAATGTGCAGATCGCTCGCACGCTCGTCGAGCACGATCTGGATAAGCTCATCGATCTCTGCTTTCTTGGTCCCTGTTGGTTTCCCGGTCACAGTACTCGTGGTTAGCTGGTCTGTTTCTTCTTTATTGCTCGCTCGACATAGGAGAGCACCTCGGACGGCACCGTGCTCGCTTTGATGAGGTAACCATCTATGCCATACTGTTTCGCATTATCCATGTCGACGTCCTGACCCTGATTCGACAGGACGATGAGCGCCGTCTTGTCACTTATGAGGTTCTCTTCTCGGATCGTCCGCATGAGCTCGAAACCGTCCATTTGTGGCATGATGAGATCGAGGAGCAGCGCATCCACCTTTGGATTGGCGCGCAAGTGCTCGAGCGCCGCCTTGCTTTCGGTCAGACCTTCCACCGCATACCCCGCCTCTTCGAACTTCACCGTGTACATATCAAGAAGGAACTGGTCGTCGTCAACTATGATGATCCGATGCTCTCTGTCTGCTTTTGTATCTTTCATACCGTGTACTAGCTCGTAATACGGTTATCGTACCATGGCCTACATGACGCTGCTAGAAGGCTCGTCCGTAGTACTGAGCAAATTGTCGGAAGCCGGTTCCGCTCCTAGTTCTTCGGGAGAGAGTTCCGCTGCCTTTTCCTCAACATCGAGCAGGTCCGATCCGCCGAGTGCAGCCACCTCCTCGAACGGAATGAGCTTGCCGAACGCCTTGCTGATAGCATCCTCCTTCATGGTGAGCATGCCATGCTTTCGGGCTATCGCATACATCTTGGTCTCGTCGGCACTCTCAAGTATCGCCTGCTCTATCGCTTCGTTCACCTCGAGCATCTCGTAGACGCCTAGACGACCTCGCGTACCGGTCGGACAGGTGTTCGACGGAAGTATGCCCAGGACCTCGTTACCTTTCGGCAGGCGGTCATGGTACTCCGGCGGAAGGTCCGCGAACTGTCGATCGATCATTTGCTTGACGGATCCTGTGATAGGGATGCGTCGCCCGGAATCCTCGCAGATCCTCCGTACGAGCCGCTGTGCGATCACGAGTTCGAGGGTGGGGGCGATCAAGTAGGGGTCGACACCCATGTCGATCAACCGCGGCACAGCTCCAGCGGCATTGTTCGTGTGCAGTGTTGAGAACACCAGGTGACCGGTGAGCGCTGCCTGCACCGCAAGCTGGGCCGTTTCCTTATCGCGGATCTCACCCACCATGATGATGTCAGGGTCTTGTCGAAGGACGCTGCGAAGTCCGGAGGCAAATGTGTACCCGATCTCGGCACGAACCTGAGATTGCGATACGCCCGCCATGTTGTACTCGACCGGGTCTTCGAGCGACAGTACGTTCTGTGAGTCCTTGTCGACCTCATTGAGCATCGCATAGAGCGTCGTTGACTTACCCGAACCGGTAGGTCCGGTAATGAGGATCATACCGTACGGCTTGTTGATCGCGGTCCTGACCATCTCGAGCTGGTAGTCGTTCATACCGAGCTCATTGAGCGTAACCACGCCGCGTTCAGAATCAAGGATACGCATCACCACCTTTTCACCATAGTGCGTGGGAAAGGTCGAGACGCGAAAGTCGACCTTTCGGCCGCCCACGGTAGCGGAAAAACGTCCGTCTTGAGGTTTGCGCCGCTCGTCGAGCTTGATCCCGGCAAGGATCTTCGTGCGGGCAACGACCGCTCGCTGCACCTTGATCGGCAGCACGAGCGACTGGTGCAGTACGCCGTCAACACGGAACCGGACCCGGACACGCTCCCGTTCCGGCTCGATGTGAATGTCCGAAGCGCGACCCTCGACCGCGCTCCGGAGGATCGTCGCGACGATCTTCGTGACCGGCGCAGCCTCGTGCATGTCCGGTTCCCCACCCTTCTTGCTTGCCTGCTGAACCGTCTCGTCAAGGTCGTCACTGTCTCCGCTCGAAAGGTCAAGTGCTGTACTCTTCTCATCCTCGATCGCAGCGCTCCCTCCTAGTTCCGACAGTGCCTGACCAACCTCTCCTGAGAGGCCCTGGTACATGCCGAGCACCCGTTTATAGTCAGACTCCGAGACCAAGAAAACCTTGAAGGGGATGTTCCGCTTTGCAGAAATGAAGTTCAGGGCATCGAGTGCTTCGATATTGTCAGGATCGACGATACCGACCTCAAGCGCACCATCGGCATACGCGAGCGGCACGACCGCGTAGTGACGAGCCGATTCCTCGGGGATGTACTGGAGCGTGTCGAATGGTACCGTCTCGTCACCGAGCGTACGCGTGGGGATCTCCCAGTGCTCACCCTTCGCAGCAAGGATCTCCGCAGCATTTACACCGCGTTCTTCGAGCAGTTCCTCAACCGAACGACGTGACTGCTTCGCTTCCTGTTCTATCTGCGCTGCCTGGTCTTGATCGAGTACCTGCTTGGATCTAAGTAGTGAGAGAAGGTCTAACACGATAACATGCGCTTACGATCACTGTTGCGTACCGAACCGTGCGAACGGGTCGGGACGGCCCACATCCGGCTCACCGAGCGGTACGCTCCAGTCCTTGAGGCTCCTGAAACCGTCGGATTCGAACAAACGACCGTCGAGCTCCACTTTCTGAAGCCTATCGAGCTCGGCCAGGATCGTGCTCTCGATCTGCTGCGTACGGGCCTCTATGTCCGCGGCATGTTGGCCTGCTCCGCCGCTGAGGTCCAGGTTGCCGCCGAACGTATATATAGCCCACAGTATCAGTATACCGGCGAGTGCCATGAATACGGGTTTGAACTTTGCGAGCTGTGCCATGGTCGTGAGCGTTACTTGAGCCAGTAGGTCTGTAGAGCAACTACGTACGTGTTGCCGGGTCGAGCACCTTCAGCTGTTGGGCCCGACGGGGTTGCGGTTACCGAGTACGAAGTGATGTCCACCAGACGCAAGCTTGATTCGAGGTCGAATAGGAATGCTTTGAAATCTCGGTAGCTTCCCTGTACCCCGAAACTCAGACGAGCTATACCCAGAACGTCCGCCGGGTTTTGCTCGCCGCCCTGATCCGCGGTACTGAAGGAGTAATCGCGCACGGTAAGGTTATACGAAGCCCCGATACTATCGATATCGATCACCAGTCGAACATTGTCGACGTTGTCGGGAAGCAATTTGTTCAAGCGCGCAACATCGCTATCCGAAAAATCCGCGTACCGCTTAAGGAGCGAGGCGCGCTTTTCCTGCAAGCTCTTTGAATCGGTCAGTGCCTTATCCAAACGCGACTCCTGCAGCTGTAACGCCTGCACCGCTTTGTATGCAGGATCGAGATATGTAAAGAACAGACCGACGGCGATCGCTATAAAGAGGAAGGGTGCGATGACTTTGTTCATAGTGGGTTACGGCTGGTCGGTCGGTTCCGACGTAGTGGCAGTATCGTTTGGTGCTTCGGTTGGGTTTGGTGTTGTAACTGGTACCGGCACAGCCGTCGGTGACACCGCTCTGCGTCCACTCCGAAGCGCATCAGTGTAGGAGATGAGCCTCTGATCGATATGCATGGTCACACTGAACACTGCGAGCTTCTCTGAGTTTATGTTGAGCCCAGAGACCACCGGGTTGCGCACGTCCGCGTTCAGTGCGAACTGGTCCGCCTGAAGAGCGATCTTTTTGAAATCCGCCGCCTGACCGGTAAGTACCACGGACGGCGGTGTCTGTGCCTCAGGCAGGGCCTGGGCAGACGGTTTCGTGGCAGCGCTCCCTGTATTGAACGAAAGCGACTCGTAACGGACATTACGGAGCGTCATTTGCTCGAGCAGCCGTAGATACTCAGACGGCGTCACGTGGCCGTCTATCAAGAGGTGTGCATACTTCATACGGGTGTCCACCCGGATGAGTTCCTTCATCGAGGCAGGATCGAACGCGGCCTGGACACGCTCTATCTGGGCGAGCTTATCCTCGATACTGGCCTCGATGATCCGCGTATACACGAACATCCCGATCGATACGAGCACCGATATGAAGAACACGAGAAAGGTTATATAGAACCCGGGCCCTTTCGTAGTCCGTCGCGAAACATAGTTCGACACCGCAGGTCCTGCAGTGGACGTCTGCATGGACTGCTTCGGTATGAATGATGTATTGAACTTCGGTTCCACAGAATAAGCGCAGGTAACCTGATGTTGCTAGTATACGGCTACCACCGGGTGTCAACGAACGACTTATCCACTACGCGCTCTCCTGCAGCTTACGCAAGGCGAGGCCGACCGCGACCGAGAAATCGGGACCGGCTTCCTTGAGCACCTCCTCAAGAAAGGCAGGTGCCTGCAGGTGTGCGAACGGATTCGCCAGTTCTGTTTCAAGCTCGAGCTGCTTCTGCGCAAACTCGCGTAAACCCTTCATCGTCGACCCACCTCCGGTGAGGATCACCTTGGTGATGACCTTATTGTGCTTCTTCTGAAAACCGAGGAGCACCCTTCGTGCCTCAATGAAAATGTGTTCCATGGTGAGCGCTGCCGCATGTGATACCGTGGCCATTTGACTCCCTGCGTCTCCGCCCAGGATCCCGGACTGCCGTTTCACCTCCTCTGCTTTGGTGATGCTCACATGGCTTGAGTTAGCAAGCGAAAGGGTCACGTCCTGGGAGCCCTTGGGAATGACATGCGACGCAAGGATGATGCCCAGTTCCACAACATAGACCTTGCTCGTTGCTGCACCTATATCGATGATGGCGACCGGTGCAAGACCACGTTCGATGGTCGAGCGGATGCTCGAGAAGATCTCGATCTCATAGAACGATGGCGAGAGCCCAGCAAGCTTGAGCGTGTCGGTATATCGTCGCAATGTTTCGTTGTGAATTGCCACCAGGAGAACGAGCTTGTTCTTGAGCTCGCGCTCCTCGGCATCCGCAACGCTCTGGGCACCCTCAAAGAACTTCTGTTCCGCTTCGGGCACGATGAACCAGTCTAGCTGCACCTCACCAATGGGTACCGGAATATACTTGCGCGCCTCGAGCGGTATCATGGCGGCAAGCTTCTGAGCCGAAACCGGCGGCATCTCAATGAGCTTGACAAGGCTCGCGGCAAACGGGACCGATGCACCGCAGCTCGTCGTGGTCACATTCGCCTCTTTGAGCAGGTCCTTGAGCGCAACGGCGAGCTTCTCGCTTGGCAGGTTCGTCGCGCGACCCACTTCAAGGTCCGCATGAGGTCCAAGCGCTATCTCCCCATAGGTTTCGAGTATGGCAATACCCTTCTCTTTCCGTGCCTGGACGATCTTGATCGCAGAAGAGCCGACATCCACACCAAGGACGCTCTGCGAGCCTTTCTTGAACATACCTTGTTCGAGCGCCTGCCGTGCCTGATCGAATATTGACATAGAGGTGATTACTGTTGCATTTTTCCGCTCGCTATAGTATACCGCTAGTGTGCAACTAAAGAAACGACAGACCTATGGACAATCTCACACGACCCAGACACAGCTTCTCGCGCGTCCTCCTCGACGTAGTGTTCCCGCGCGACCGAGGGCTCAGACGTTTCGATAGCTTGAGCGTCGACGTACTGGCAAGGACCTGTGTCACCCCGATCGTCGAGCGAACGCTGCCGGTCATCGCCCCGCTGCCCTTCGAGCACGATCTGGTTCGCAGCGTGGTTCATGCGGCCAAATATTATGGCCATGAACGGGCTGCTCTGCTACTCGGCGCAGTCCTGGCACCCCACCTTGCTGAGGAACTGGCAGAACGACGGATGTTTGGAGCCTTCCACGAGACCCTCGTGGTCCCCATGCCACTCCACCGGAGCCGCGAACAGGAGCGTGGCTTCAATCAGGCGGAACGTATCGCGGTAGCGATGATCCGATACCTTGCTGACACGGGACTCACCTTGGCTCCTGACATACTCTCACGGGTCCGTCGGACCGCACCCCAGGCACACCAAACTTCCCGCCTCAAACGCAGCGCGAACGTGCGGGGCGCGTTCGTTGTAGCGGAGCGTCATAAAGCGGAGGGAAAACACATACTCCTCATCGATGACGTCGTGACGACCGGAGCAACACTCCACGCAGCCCGAGAAGCGCTCATGCTTGCCGGTGCACGTGACGTACTTCTTGTAAGCGCCGCGCACGCCACCTCCTAAACGCCCCACATTGAAACTGAACGCTGGGTAAGGTACGATAGCCACACGCATGTTGCTGGCCATCCGTAGCCATACGGACCAAGCGAAGGGCGTACCGGAGGGTTGGCTGAGTGGTCGAAAGCGCCTCACTGCTAACGAGGTAGGGGGTAAAACCCCTCATGGGTTCGAATCCCATACCCTCCGCAGATCGAACATCATGAGAGCTGTAGAGGGTATGTGTAGCGTTTCGCAGAAACGCGTGACACGGATTCGAAGCCTTTGCACGCTGTTTTGGGAGCGAAGCGAACCAAAAGAGCAGCAAAGGGTACTGAAGCTGTAAGCTTCGAATCCCACACCCTCCGCAACGAGCAGAGCGAGTGAGTAAAAAGAGGGGCAGAAAGCTCCGGCCGAGCCTTCGGATCGGATCCAACGTCCGATCGAGGCTTCCGACCTGAAGCTGTGTACGCTTTTTTTGCCGTGCAGTCGAACCGCTCGATGGCAAGGGCCCAGCTCCATACGGCGCCGCTGTCGTTCGGCCACGCCGTTCCGTGCGTATGTATGTCGTTCTTCATGAGGTCTTCATACTTTTCGGATATACTGGATTGCACACGGTTTCACTGTGCTTATGATGATCGGATCCGTTAGCCAACACGGGCACCTGTTGGGCACGATACGACACCAGCGCTATGCTCATATCGCTCTTCCGCCAGTTCCCTATGACCGCCTCGAGCGAGCGCTACAGCGTCTATATCCTGGTTTTCCTCGCACTGCTAGTGAGCGGTAAGCTGGGGTATTTTCTGTACTTCAGCCTGGACGTGAACCCCGCGTTCATCTGGCCACCGACCGGCATCGCACTCGCGGCAGCGTTCCTGCTTGGCTACGGTGTCTGGCCGGTCCTACTGCTTGCATTCCTTGTGTTGACCTTTATGAGCGGCGCGGGACTACCGCCGATCGTATATCTCATGGTGAGTATCGCCTATACGACACAAGCACTGTTGGGTGGTTATATACTAGAGCGTTTCAATTTCGTAGGAACAATGGCGAGCACGCGCGATGCAATGCTGCTCATTTTCGTAGCGATCACGACACCCCTCATCACGCCGACCGTGTCCGTCCTCACCCGAATGTCAACAGGCGTACTCATGGAGACGCCGCTTGCACTCTGGATCAGCCTCAGCGCTGGCGGTATCGTCAGTGTGCTGATACTCACACCGCTCATCACGAGCCTCGTGAAAAGTGGTGTCCGACCCCACGCCAAGCACGAGCTGACTGAACTCCTGCTCGTCAGCACGGCACTCCTCCTGGTGACCTATCTCTTGTTCTGGACCGCCATACCACAGTCGAGCGTATTCGCGGTACTGTATCTCTTTTTCGGTGTCCTTTTCTGGATCGGACTACGGATAGGTGCGCGCGCTACGGTCTATGCGATCGTAACCGTGTTCGTACTTGGTATCGTAGGCATAGTATTTCAACACCTCGACACCGATCGCTTGAGCGCGCAGCTGCTCGCCACCGAGCTCTTCATGATCCTTATCGCGCCGATCTTCTATCTTATGGCAGCACTGGTCGAAGAGCGTAAAACGGTCGCTGAGGCGCTCAATAAGCGTACTGTTGAGCTTGAACAATCGCTCGCACAACTTGCCCGAGACAATGACTCAAAGAACGCGTTCATCGCCATCTTGGCCCATGAGCTTCGGAACCCGCTCGCACCACTCGTCACCACGCTCGAACTGGTCAAACTCCGAACGACCGACCCCGAGCTCACCGAGCTCCTCACCCAAGCTGAACAGCAAACGCGAACGATGCGCCGCCTATTGGACGACCTGCTCGACGTTGTACGGATCACGCGGAACAAGTTCAAGTTGAAGACCGGTCGATCCAAGCTCCAGTCCATACTTAAGCATGCCGTGGACTCGGTGCTGCCGAGTTTGGAGGCAGCCGGACACCGGCTCATCATCGAACAACCCGGTTCCGATGTGTGGCTCGAGGTGGATGCGGTCCGGCTTGAACAAGTGCTCGTCAACCTGCTCTTTAATGCAGTAAAATACACCCAGGCACCCGGCACCATACGACTCGCGGCATCGCTCGAGAACGGCGATGTGACCCTCGTGGTCCAAGACAACGGCAAGGGTATACCGGCCGATAAGCTCCAGGCGATCTTTCGACCGTTCCACCAGGGCGGAGCGGACTCACGTGCTGGCACTGGTCTTGGCATCGGACTCTGGCTCACCAAACGGCTCGTTGGCATGCACGGCGGCACTGTCGAAGCAACGAGCGAAGGACTCGGGCTCGGCAGCACGTTCACCGTGTTCCTGCCGAAAGTAGTCACGGTACAGGCTCCACTTCCCGAGATCCCGGTAATGCCTGCCGTTCCCGCGGCACCGGAGCGGGACTGCCGGATCCTTGTGGTCGATGATAACGAGGCAGCTGCAGTGAGCATGGCGAAGCTGCTCGAACACTTGGGATATGCAACGCGCATGGTCCATACCGGCACGGAGGCGATAGAGCAAGCCCGCACCTACCGACCGCACGTCGTACTGCTTGACATTGGCCTGCCCGATATGGACGGCTATGCCGTGGCCCGAGCGCTCAATGACCAAAAGGTGAACGCGAAGATCATCGCGGTTTCCGGCTATGGGCAGAGCTCCGACAAAGAGCGTGCGCTGCAAGCTGGATTCCATCACCATCTCACCAAGCCGGCAAGTGTTACTGATATCGAGCAGGTACTCCTTGGTGTTCGCGCGAACCTACAGCACGTGTAGCTATACAAAGCGCAGAGTGGCTCGTTCCGCTGGTGACGATCCCCCTTGCAGCTTCAGATGACGCGCAGACGGGAGCCTCACGGTCACCGTGGTGCCCTTACCGAGCGCACTCCGTATGAGCAGCGTGCCACGATGAATACGTACGATCTCAGATACCATGGTGAGCCCTAAGCCTACCGAGCCGCTGGCGCGAGCCCGAGATTTATCAACACGATAGAACGGTTCACGGACGCGGAGCAGTTCCTCGTCGTCCATGCCAACACCCTGATCCTCAACAGTGACCTCGACCCCATCACCGCGATCGACCACCTCAACCCGCACAACACGACCGGCGTTCCGCGGAGAGAACATGAGCGCATTCTTGATGAGACTGGCGGATAGCTGCACGAGCGCTGCCTCATTGCCGTCGACGTCTGGAACCGGCGACGGCTTGTACACAAGCTCGATACCACGTTCGCGTGCAAAGGTATCGAGCGACTCGAGCACGCGCTCAAGGACCTGCGTCAGCGCAACCGGGGCAAAGTTCAGACGTCCGGGCTGGTAGAGCTCATTAAACGAAAGAAGTGTGTTCAGCATGGTCGTGATGCGTTCCACTTCCTCGAGATTGTGCGCCAGGACGCGTTCGAGGTTGGGTGGCGGATCTTCGGTAAGCAGAGCGACCTCATTGTTCGTACGGAGTACCGCGAGCGGAGTACGTAGCTCGTGAGCAACATTTGCAATAAACTTCTTCTGCAGCTCGAGCGTGCGCCGAGCCGGCTGGAGGGTAATATGCGCCACCACGAGTCCGAACGCGGTTGCAGCGAAGGTGAGCAGGAAGAAGAGCACTGCAAGGCTCTCTATTTTTGTCTGCCGTATGAGCAGCGGTATTTGTTCAGCCAAATTCTGCTCAGGGCGCGCAAGCACTTGCGCTATGCTGGTGAGCATGGTCTCGACCAGCTGACGATGTGCCTGGGTCAGAGTGAACCAAAAGAGCCCCAAAATGACCACGACGTACACCACTTGGAGCAGGACCACGTTCCACCGAGTCCGCGTATAGACATCGTAGCGATACTTAGCCCACAAATCGGTAACCGACGCCACGCACCGTTTCAATACGCGCCTCGGTGGCGGTACTCTCCAACTTCTTTCTAAGATTCTTAACATGGACATCCACAGTGTTGCTAAAAGCGGGATAGTTGAAATCCCACGCGTGCTCAAGGAGCTCATCGCGCGCGATCACTGCGTTAGGATTGCGCAAGAAATACTCGAGCAACATGAACTCTTTTAACGTGAGCGGAACCTCGGTGCCGCTCACCGCGACCGTGTGTGATCGTTTGTTCAAAGCGATACTGCCATCCGGCGAGGTCAGTTCTAGAACCAGCGACTCCTGCGGCCGCCGTAATAGCGCGGCGATACGTGCCTCAAGTTCCGCAAACGAGAACGGCTTCTGCACGTAATCGTCCGCACCGCTCTGCAGCAGGTTCACCTTGCTCTCTGTTTCGTCACGTGCGGAGAGCACCAGGATCGGCATCGTCACCCCAGCACTCCGCACATCCTGGCAAACCGTGAGGTCGTCCAGGTTCGGGAGCATCAGGTCGAGAATGACCGCATCATACTCGTTGCGGTACATGAGTATCCGCTTTTTCGCCTCGTCCCCATCATAGAGACAGTCGACCGCGTAACCCTGTTTTTCAAACCCTCGCTTCAGAAGCTCGGCCAAACGTTCTTCGTCTTCAACGATGAGCAATCTCATACTGCTATGCTAGCGCAAAATCATGAAGATTGCATGAAGGTCCGGTAAAGCGCCGGGGGCCGCACGTAAGTTGTCGTTACGCCCGGCCCCCGGCTCACTTGCGATCTACGAGATCCTGGTCGTCCGATGGACGATCACTGGGTATGGTCATACTATGGTGCACTAGTAGTAACACTTCGATGCATAAGCGCTAACGGCTCCGCTTCAGGACGAGATACCTCTTCCTTCCTATGGGGCAACCCTCCTCATTGCCCGATCACTCTGTAGAAGAGGATACCAGTGACACATGAACGCAACATGAACAACTACTCCATGCTGCGAAAGCGGCTGCACGACCGCAGGAAGTACGCTATACTGAGCGTGTATGTCGAACCGACGCCAGGTTCCCCGAACGACCGTGCTCATGGTATCCGTACTTCTGCTCGGACTCGTTGGTTATGGGCTCTACTTTTACGCTGACCGGCAGGGATGGCTTCGTGGAAGCCTACCTTCTCGACCCCCGACCGCTGAAGAACGGGCACGTATGGAGGAAATCGTGCGTTCGAGCAATCAAATAGCACCTGATGCCGTACCGGGCGCGGGCGTACGCCCGCCCGGATCCATCGTCCGGGAACTGCCGATCCTTGAGGACGCATCGAGCACGACCGAGCTCACCGAAGAAGCTACCGCCACGACGACCGACGTTGAGTAATACCCATACAAAGAGCTCACTGGTACATCTGTGCGACGAACGACCGGAGTGCTCGCGTATCCGCGACCGGATCTTCCGAATCGAGGACGATGAACGCGAGCGCTCGGTGGCCTTTTTCAAAAGGTTGCTGGAACACCGTCACCAGATCATGGTGGCCCCGCTTACGCACCGTAGGCTCGGCGAAAGCAAGTGGCACAGCAGCTGTTGAACCGGTGTTCCGTGTCACGCCCTCGAGGTTGAACGAATACGCACCGCCCTGAAACGTAGCGTCTTCTGCGAAGGGATGCTTCGGCGCAAGCACCCCGAACCTCGGCTCTCCATAGGTACGGGTGTCCACGGTCCCCGCGCTCATATTGAGCACGAACGGCCGGTTGGTCCGCAGGTACTTGAGGAGATGAAATAGATCCTCAGCAGTAGATGTATTGTACCCGAGTACTCCTGCTGGGTCCGCAAAACGGGATGAGGTCATGCCGATAGCTCGCGCCTTCTTCTCGAGCAACGTCAGGAAACGGTCAGTACCGAAGTGTGCCGCAAGCGTACGGGCAGCATGGTCCGAGTCCTGAAGGAGAAGCGGAAAGAACAGCTCGTAGAGCGAGTACCGCGTGTTCGGAGCGAGAAGGCCTAACGGGTCTGGCACATCGCTCGTACGCGCTTCTTTCTCGATGTTCTGCCATTCGCTCGCGACCATCGCGGTCATGTACTTGGCCGCGACGCTCGTTTCGCGTGGTTCGAGCGCATCGCCGATGAGCAGCACGAAATTGGTGTCTAGGTCGGCGACCAGGTAGCTCTGCGCGGATATGTTCGGAACACGGAGCATGTACGAGAAGGTCTCGGGCTTCTGCTCTTTGAACACGAGTATCGGCATGCCTACCTCAACAAGGTCGTACACGAGCTTTGCATGCTCATCCGCGAGTCGAATACAGCCACCTGAGTACGTCGACGAGACCGGTGAGCCGTCCTCGTAGGTTGGCCAGCCGTGTATGAAAAAGTTGCCCTGGAACGGTATCGAGTACGGCATGTTCACCTGCCCGAATGACGAGAAGTGGTTGCGTGATTTCCCCTCGGCCCGGTAGAGGCCTGCCGGTGTTTCCCACCAGCTTCCCTCCTTGCCCTTGCTCTTGATAGGCACCTCGACGGCAAGTTCACCCTTGCGATAGACCCGCATCTGCATCGTGCTCAGGTTCGCTTCGACGAAACTTACCGCATCCGCAAGGAACTGGTGCTTCACGTTCTCAAAGAAACTGCTGTTCGCAAGCTCGGGCCAGGCGCCATACTGAAGTTCGCTCTTACCATGAGCACCCGGCGCCACGGCAAGCGTGTAGCTCCACACGGTATCACGCACGAAGAAAGCCCCGGTGCCGCCGCCTATGAGCGTGGCGATCATGACGGTGAGCAGCGCTACACCGATACTGACCTGTTCCCGCATGAGATATCGCATAGCAACCTCTATGTTACTGGTACGAGGGTCGCTCTTCAAGGACTCCCGTCGTATAGTTCACGTACCGTGCTAGTGCGAAAAGTACGCTCGACAACCGATTGAGGTACGCGAGCGTCATTGGGGACAGCCTTTGCAGACCGGACTCATGCACCCCGACCGCTCGACGCTCTGCTCTGCGTGCGAGCGTCCGGGCCACATCGAGCAGTGCGGACAACTCGGTCCCGCCCGCAATGGAAAAACCGGTGATGGGTGGCATGCTCCGTTCGATCGTGTCCGTCACCTGTTCCGCTCGGGTCACCTTACGTTTGGTCAGGTGCATCTTCGCCCCAGCGAGCTCGGCCTGCACAATGAACAGGTTCTCTTGCAGCTCACGAAGCAGCGCCGTAAGGGGCACCTTCTTGCCACCAAGCACGACGGCTACCTGCTCGGAACGGCCGGCGCCGGCCCGAGCTACACCGAGGAACGAGTTGAGCTCATCGAGCGTGCCGAGTGCCTCGGGTAGGGGCGAGGCCTTTGAGACTCGATCCCGCGTCGCGAGCGTTTTTGTGGTCCCCCCATCTCCCTTGCGTGTGTAGAGCATGGTTCCAGTATACCGCACCGGTTGCAGTCGACCGAACGGTTCTTCACGACAATTTCACGTTACTCTGGTGTAGTAAAGAGGGCGTCCCGTATCTGCTGGTAGGGTACGGGCGAACGTTCTTTGCCACAGGTGTGGCACAGCGACATGTCAAACGAGTGAGCCGGCGAGGGACTTCTTCATGAAGCATCCCTCGCCGGCGCGTTTACGTAAGCGTATACACGATCAGCCCGTGCTGGCTGCAAAAGTGGATAGCGTCTGCCTGCGGTATCTCGAGCGCAGCCCGGACGGTCTCCCTGAGGTTATCCCCCCGCGCGGTGACCATGTACCGCAGCATTGGCTCGCCGTTCTGGTACGGGGTGACCGTGACCGGCACGTTATCGGCAATGACCTGTTGCACCTCACTGTCAGAAAGGATGCGGTCCACCTGGACCTCTGCCTGCTCGGCGGCTTCGACGAGCGGCTGTGCCACGCGCCAGAGCGCGGCCAACTTTTCCAAGAGAGGCATGGGCTCACATCGAAAAGACGAGCATGAGGAACACGAGACCGAATGGCCACGAGACCGCGACGACGCGCACCAACCAGTGTGCATCGTTCATCACCCACCGGTGCAGCTCCTGCCACCCTCTTCTGCTTTCGCCCATATTGTACTTGAACGCGTGCCAGCGCGCTTCCCATTGATATCGAGCCATAGAGCTCCTCCTTCCTTTGCACGAACTAGTTTCATTATACTATAGTTCATCTGCACGGTCAAATGGCACGGGGCGGTCGTGCTATACTCTCGTCATGCAACCGGCTGACCCCCTATCTGACCACTTCCGGCTCACCGACAGCCAGCGCGGAGCGCTCGAACGCCTGCGCATCGCGACGCTCCGCGATCTCGTCTACCACTTCCCGACGCGCTACGAAAGCTCTGGTAACCAAACAACGGTGGTTGATGTACAGCGTGGCGCTGACGCCATACTCTACGGGACCCTCCGGAAGCCAGCGACACGCAAGACCTGGAAGACGAGGCGGCCGATAGCGGAGGCTTGGCTTGAGGACGGCACCGGTAAGATCAAGCTCATGTGGTTTAATCAACCGTACATTGCAAAGATGTACGAGGACGGACAGTCGGTCAAGGTCACAGGAAGGGTCGAGGGGGCGGGTCCACTCTATGTCGCGAATCCCGAGATCGAGCGCACCGCAAAGCTCCCGACAGGAAGTCCCGGATCCCTGTTTGTCCGCGAAGACGGAGAGGAAACGCTGTATGCAGTATACCCTGAAACGCTCGGCATCACGTCGCGCTGGTTCCGCCATGCGATCGCCAAGCTCGTGCGCGCAGGGATCCACCAGACGCTCGCTGATCCGATACCGCCACATATCCTTCTGCAGTATCACTTGCCTGCTCTCGACCGAGCACTGGTCATGCTCCACCAACCCAAACAGGAAAAAGATGCGATCGTTGCACGAAAGCGGTTCGCATTCGAGGAGGTGTTCGTGATCCAGGTCGCCAAGCAGCGTGCCCGCGCAAGCGTCGACAGGACACCATCGGTCCCGATAGAACAGGGTCACCTGCGTGCTCTTCTGTTCGTGGAACGCCTCCCTTTCGAGCTGACAGCGGGTCAACGACACGCGATCGACCATATCCTTGCGGACATGGCCGCCACATCACCCATGAGCCGCCTCCTTGAAGGTGATGTGGGGAGCGGGAAGACGGCGGTCGCAGCAACGACCGCGTACGCAGTAGTAACCGCAAGCCCGCCCGAACGGCCTTCTGCACGGTACCAAGTGGCGTACATGGCACCGACCGAGATCCTTGCGCAGCAGCACTTTGAATCGTTCACCGAACTGTTCGGTCATATGCCGATACAGCTCGGTCTACTGACCGGAAGTGGGTGCAAAAAATACCCCTCGAAGGCGGGTCCCGTGAGGAGCACGAGGGTGTCAAAGGCGCAGCTCCTCAAGTGGGTGGCAACTGGTGAAATCACGATGCTCGTCGGTACCCATGCGCTCATACAAAAAAGCGTGCGCTTCAGAGATCTTGCGTACGTCATTGTCGATGAGCAACACCGTTTCGGCACCGCGCAGCGAAAAGCGCTCGTGGGTAAGCACGGTGCGATCCCTCACCTGCTCTCGATGACCGCGACACCTATTCCCCGGACACTGGCGCTCACCCTCTACGGTGACCTTGACCTCACCGTACTAAGTGAAATGCCCTACGGGAGGAAACCCATCATCACGCAGGTGGTTCCCAGAACAGGACGTGCCGCCATGTACACGTCGGTGCGTCGAGAGCTCGACCTAGGACGACAGGCCTACGTCATCTGTCCACGCATCGATGAACCAGACCCTGCAAAAGAAATGGCTGTTCAGACGAAATCCGTGCTTGCTGAGGCAGAGCGCCTAAAACGGCAGGAGCTTAAGGGCTACGGAATCGATGTCCTGCACGGCCAAATGAAACCAGCGGAAAAAGAGGAGGTCATGCGTCGCTTCCTTGCGCACGAGTTCGATGTGCTTGTAGCAACCTCGGTCGTCGAGGTCGGTGTTAACGTACCGAACGCGACCGTAATCATCATCGAAGGTGCTGAGCGCTTTGGCTTAGCGCAACTGCACCAGCTGCGTGGTCGGGTCGTACGAAGCAGCCAGCAGGCATACTGCTTCGTGCTGACGAGCGAAGGTCAGAAGAACAGTCGCCTCATGGCCCTCAGTAAAGCAAAGAACGGATTCGAGCTTGCTGAGCTCGATCTGAAGCTACGTGGACCCGGTGAACTGTATGGACGGAGCCAATCTGGCCTTTCGGACCTTGGCATGGAAGCGCTTAAGAATCTTAAGCTCGTCGAGGCGGCACGCACCGAAGCACAGGCGATCGTTACCAGAGACCCGACGCTATCCAGTTACCCCGCACTCTTCGACCAAGTAACACGACAGAGTGCTAGGCTGCACTTTGAATAACCAGCAAACGTCGTGCATCCTCAGCACCCATCTGGTGCGCGCACTAGGACTCGAACCTAGGACCACCGAGGTATAAGCTCGGCGCTCTACCAACTGAGCTATGCGCGCTTAGCCACCACTATATACGCCCCCGCGTGATAAGGCAAAACGCCGGCCCGGGGCCGGCGTTTTTTTAGCTGCAAGCGGGCAAGAGAAGCTACGAGCCCGGTGTCGGTACCGTGAGGATCACCCAGTCAGCTGCGGTGTCGGTATCAACGGTAACCGGTACGCGTGCGTAAGATGCGCCTTCTGCCATACCTGCGATCGAAAGTGCCGGGGAGAACGCCATAGTGTTCGTCCCATAGCTCACCGCGTCCACTAGCGTACCCGCAGGGTCCCGCAAGAACAGTGCGTCACCTGTGTTGCTGAGGCCGTTCTGTCCGATGCTCGACGTAGCCGCGATCGCATCCACACCGCCTGCTATGAGGGTTTGTGCAAGCGTCGTACTTGAGGTTATGACCACATAGCCGCCGGCAGGAATGACCTTGCTGCTTGTCGCGATCAGGTCTGAGCTGCTTGCATCGGCGAGCGTCCAATGCATAAGATCGATGGGGCCGGTGCTTCCATTATAGAGCTCTACCCATTCATTCCCTGGTTCTGTGCCCGCCGGGTTGAATACGAACTCGCTGATCAGCATGGTGCTGACCGGATCGGCCTCGGCGACCACAACGACCTCAACGCTGCTTGTTGTTGTTCCGTACGCGTTCTCGCACCGCAACTCATAGGTCGTCGTGCCAGTAACGCTCACGATCTCCTCGCCTGAAGTTGCACGTGTACCGGTCCATCCGAGGAGCGCTTCACATGAATCAGCTCCACTTGTGTTCCAGGCCAGGGTCGATGTGGCGCCTGACGCGACCGACGAAGGCAGTGCGCTGAGGTTGACCGTTGGGACCGTGCCCTCTGGCAGGGTGACCGTAACTGTCACTGAATCGGTGGCGGTTGCGGTCCCATTGCCACAGGTGATCGTGTACGTCGTCAGGGCGGACACGGTCACCTCTACCTGTCCCGCAAGTGCCCGGTCCCCGGTAAAGTCACCGGCACCAGACGCCATGCACGCTGTGGCATGGGTGCTCTCCCAGGTAAGGGTGGTGGTCGATCCCTCGGTGACTTGGGTCGACGCGGCCGTGAGACTCACTGTCGGCACCGACACCGCCTCCATGAACCCGACCTCGACGCTCGTGGTGGCCGTTCCTGTTGCGTTCGAACACGCGAGCTCGTAGGTCGTAGTCGCGGTCGGTGTTACGACCTCGCTACCCGAGGTGGCGCGCGGTCCGCTCCAGCCACCGCTTGCGGTGCAGGTTGCTGCATGCGTACTTACCCAGGTCAACGTGGTACTACTTCCGGCTTCCACCAGGACAGGATCTGCGCTGAGGGTGACGGTCGGAAGTGAAACGGCGACCGGCACGACCGATACGGTCGCACTCGCGGTCGAGCTGCTTACCCCGTCCCCACACTCGACCACATAGGTGGTCGTTGCGAACACAGTGACAAGTGCACTACCGGTCGCTGCACGCGGGCCGCTCCAGTCGGCCGCGCCGGAAGCCATGCATCCGGTCGCGTGCTGCGAGTCCCAGTTCAGCGTACTTGTCCCGCCAAACGTGACCAACGCTGGTTCTGCAACAAGGCTAGCTGTCGGCACCGACACCGCCTCCATGAACCCGACCTCGACGCTCGTGGTGGCCGTTCCTGTTGCGTTCGAACACGCGAGCTCGTAGGTCGTAGTCGCGGTCGGTGTTACGACCTCGCTACCCGAGGTGGCGCGCGGTCCGCTCCAGCCACCGCTTGCGGTGCAGGTTGCTGCATGCGTACTTACCCAGGTCAACGTGGTGCTTGCTCCACTCACCACGCTCGAAGGCGCTGCATTGAGCGAGATCGTAGGGGTCGGAAGACCGTTCTTCTCTACGGAAAGGATGGCGGACTTTTCGATCGTGCCGTGGGGCCCGACACAGGTGAGCGTATAGGTGGTAGTGGTTGCCGGTGCTACCTGTTCGGTGCCGCTTGTTGGCCGCGTACCACTCCAACCATTGCTCGCGGTACAAGAACTGGCATGTTCGCTCGTCCACGTAAGCTGCGCGGTTCCACCGGCAACGACCGAACTTGGCGTCACGGTCATGATGAGCTGTGGCGCAGATCCTGAACCGCTGCCACGACAGAACGTAGGCAGTGGTACCGTAACCCCGAAGCGCTCGAACTGTGCATAGCTCCGACAGATACGGTTCTCGAGTGCCCTGATACGCTCATGTAGTCGTTCATTTGCTCGCTTCAAACGCTCGTCTACCTGCGCGCGGCGCTCGTCCATTCGCGTATGCTCGATACGTGAACTTGTCTCGTACTTCGATACGTCGTTCTTTTGCTGCTTTTGACCCGCCGCCAGTGCGTGTGGTGTGCCCCATGCGGCGCTGAGGAACGCGCACAACATCAGGGAAACCAGGGTCTTGTTGATGGTCTTATGCATAGTTTTTCAAATTACGTACTGTTGCTAATAATGGTTGGCGATATCCCTCCGACATCTCCATCGCTGTATTGTAGTGCTCGCCTCCATCCGTACGCACCATTCCCTTGTGGAGAAGTACATCAACACTATCCATCGTAGGGAATGACGGTGAAAGCTCCGTGAACGCTGGCCATGACCGAATCAGGTCTATTACAGAACCGATCACCCACACCACAGGCGCCGACTTGCGCCGTTTGGGAAAGTACGTACGATTGCACAAGAATTACCGCAGGAGGTAGTATGCTCTATGAAAAAGTAGTGTTCCCGCTCGTGGATCGATTCACCAAAGAAGACCCCGAGCTAGCGCACGAGCTTGCCCTGTGGTTGCTACGTACTGTGGAGCGCGTTCCGCCCCTCGTGCGTCTTCTTGAGCAGCACGCTCACCCGAAAAGTGCGATCCCGATCTGTGCCCTGGGGGCGAACTTCCCTCACCAGGTCGGTTTGGCCGCAGGTTTCGTGAAGAACGGTGAGCCCATCCTCACGATACTGCGTGCACTTGGGTTCGGTTTTGTTGAGATCGGCACCGTGCTGCCAAGCCGACAGACCGGCTCCCCGCGTCCAAGACTTGCACGCCTTCCAGGTAATGGAGCGCTCATCAATTGGTTGGGTTTTCCGTCGCAGGGAGTGAGCGTTGTCGCACGCAACCTGGCGGGGTATGCTGCTTTGCCGCTTCCGCTTGGGATCAACATCGGTCCGCTCGCGGAGCATGCCAATAACGTGGAGGCGGTCGAACAGGATTGTAGCGCCGTGATCGAGCAGCTCTTACCCTGGGCAACGTACTTCGTCCTCAATCTGAGCTCCCCGAACACTCCGGGATTGCGGGCCCTGCAACACGAGGAGCACCTGGCGTACCTGGTGCCGCGCCTTATCGCGACGATACATCGAGGTTCGCGCGAAAACGCAATACCTGCCGTTCCCTTGCTCATCAAGCTTTCGCCTGACCTCGAGACACCCGATCAATTGGTCCACCTGGTCGCGGAAGCGCTCGAGCATGGCGCAGCAGGTATCATCGCGACGAACACTACAGTGCGCTTCTCGGTACGGGGACAGCACGGTGAACGGTTCGACAAGGGCGGGCTTTCGGGCAAGCCGCTCCGATCACTGATGCTCGACACCGTACGCATCGTACGTACGCACTTCCCCAGGTCGGTCATCATTGCCTCGGGTGGTATCAGTACCGCAGAAGATGTTCGTGCAGCATGCGACCACGGGGCCGATCTTTGCCAGGTATATACCGCATGGGTGTATCGGGGACCCTTTCTGCTCCGCCACCTCGCTGGGTAAGCGCTTGCCGGAGCACTGGCCAAAGAACCGCCCAGTGGGCGGTTCTTCTCTACTCACCACCTATATAAGAGGGACATCGTCCTCTCGCTTCTTCGGCTCTATGCCGTGGAGGATCAGTATCTTCTCGAAATCATCGCGTTCTAGTGTCTCGACCTCGACCAGCTTTTTCGCGATGGCGTCGAGCGCCTTGCGGTGGGTCGTGATCACCTCCTTTGCACGTTCATAGGCATCACGGATGATCCGCTCGACCTCTTCATCGATCTGACTCGCCACCTTATCAGAGTAGTCACGCTCGCCAATACCCGGCCCGAACATGGTCCGGCCGCCGTCCGACTCGTAGGCGAGTGGTCCCATCTTCTCGCTCATTCCCCATCGAGCGACCATGTTCCGCGCGAGCGCGGTCAGTACCTGCAGGTCGTTACTTGCCCCCGTCGTCAGGTCGCCAAACACGGTCTCTTCCGCAACATAGCCGCCCAAGGTCTTTGCGATGTCGTCATAGAACTCCTTGCGCGACTGCATGCGTCGATCCTCGAACGGAAGTGTGAGCGTATACCCGGCCGCCCTTCCCCTTGAGATGATGGATATCTTATGCACCGGGTCGGAGTTCGGGAGCACAGACCCAACGAGTGCGTGCCCCGCTTCATGGTAGGCAGTGATCTCCCGCTCGCGCTTCGACAGAACGTGGCTCTTGCGTTCCGGGCCGAGCATGACCTTCTCGATCGACCGTATCAGATCGTACTGGGTGATCTTCTTGCGATTTTCACGAGCCGCTAGGATCGCAGCTTCGTTCATCAAGTTCTGCAGATCAGCACCAGAGAAGCCGACGGTCCGTTCCGCGATGACCCGCAGATCATGGTCTTCGCCGAGCGGTTTTGTGCGAGAATGCACCTTCAGGATCGCTTCCCGGTCGTTCCGGTCCGGCAGGTCGATGGTCACGCGGCGATCGAACCGACCAGGTCGAAGGAGTGCCGGGTCGAGGACATCTGGGCGGTTGGTCGCCGCCATGATGATGATCTTCTCGTTCGGCTCGAAGCCGTCCATCTCGACCAGTATCTGGTTGAGCGTCTGCTCACGTTCGTCATTACCACCCCCGACCCCGGTGCCGCGCACCCTGCCCACCGCATCGATCTCATCGATGAATATGATCGCGGGCGCCGCCTTCTTGGCCATCTTGAACAGGTCGCGTACGCGGCTCGCACCTACGCCCACGAAGAGCTCAACGAACTCTGAGCCGGATATCGTGAAGAACGGCACGTTAGCCTCGCCCGAAACCGCTCGCGCGAGGAGCGTTTTGCCCGTACCGGGCGCACCCATGAGGAGCACGCCTTTGGGAATGCGCGCACCGATCTCCAGGAACTTCTTTGGGTTCTTGAGGAAATCAACGATCTCCGTCAACTCTTCCTTTGCCTCCTTGGCACCTGCCACGTCTTTGAAGGTGATCCGCTGGCTCTTATCTCCGGGATCGATCATGCGGGCCTTGCTCTGACCGAACGTGAACGCCTGCATACCCGCCCCTTTGACCTGTCGCATGAGGAACCAGAGCAGTATCAGTATGAAGATGAGCGGAAAGAGAAACGGGGCGAGCGTGATGAACCAGAACCGAAATCCGCTCTCATTGACCACTTCGATGTTCACGGCGCGCAGCGCTTCACCCGTCACGCCGTAGTTCGAGAGCGATTCCGAGAGTGCGGTGCCTGCCTCTTTCTTGGCGATCTTCACCAACTCCTCCTGCCCTTCTTGCGCCCGATACCGTATGGTCAGGGTGTCGCCCTCTACTTCGATCGCAGCAACGCGCCACTCGAGGATGGCGGTGGCGAGCTGTGACAAGGGGATCTCCTCAGGGCCTTTGTCACGCTCTGAAAAGTATGAGAAGACGCTCGTGAGTGCGAAGAGGACCGTGAAGATGATGAGCAGGTTCATCCAGAACTGCCGGCTCGGCGTGAACTTGCCCGACCCTTTCGAGCTGGGTCCGGTTTCGTGCGTACCTGGGTCTTTGTCGCGATCCATACGGAGCCCAGTATACCGCACTCCGGTCGATTCGTCACCGCGTCAGGTGCGGGTAACACATGGCGTGGCGACGTAAGGTGTGGTATACTGCATCGACTTAATCCCATACCACCCGTGCCAGAACCCGTAAAAGTACGCATGAACCATGAGATCCGAGCCCCGGAGGTCCGGGTGGTCGGACCTTCGGGCGAGAACTTCGGTGTCCTACCGCTACGCGATGCCCTGAGCAAAGCTGAGGAGCTCGGGCTGGATCTCATCGAGATATCGGCCATGGCCAGGCCCCCCGTTGCAAAAATCACAGATTATGGTAAATATACGTATGAACAGAAGAAAAAGCAGCGTGAGATAAAGGCAAAAGCGCATGTGACCGAGACGAAATCGGTCCAGGTAAAGATCGGAACGGGCGAGCGGGACAAGGAGATCAAGGCAGAACGTACCGCAGAATGGCTCTGTGAGGGGCACCGGGTCAAGATAGACCTGTTCCTCTGGGGAAGGTACAAGTTCATGGAAGAGGTCTTCCTGAAAGAACGACTCCAGCG
The DNA here is from genome assembly GCA_964531785.1 of uncultured Candidatus Saccharibacteria bacterium. Lineage (GTDB taxonomy): Bacteria > Patescibacteriota > Minisyncoccia > Phycocordibacterales > UBA12088 > CAYWMQ01. The sequence continues at coordinate 155,937 of CAZHFF010000002.1, read as the reverse complement.
GTTCCTCGACCTCATAGCAGTACCCCATAAGATCGCCGAGGAGATGCGCCGAAGTCCGAAAGGGCTCAGTTGCACCATCGAGCGAGACCGGACCAAGCCCATTCCTGACGTACTTCTACGGCCTTCCGTAACTGACAGAAAGCAGCACGTGGAAGCGGAAACCACAGACGACGAATAATCATGGCAAATAAATCATACACAAAACGAGTTCGGGTGAGCCCTAAGGGCAAGCTATTGGTCCGCAAACCGGGAGGTAACCATTTCAACGCGCAAGAACGACGTCAGAAGCAGCTCGATCGTAAGCGCACCGGGAGGACGTTGACGCTCAACCCCAAGACAACCGGCCGTTTCCTTAAGGGTTGAACACTGCAAGACTAAACACTACACTTCTATGGCACGCGTTAAACGAGGCACAACCAAGCTCAAACACCGCCACAATGTCCTGGAGCGGACGAAGGGCATGCGGGGTAATATCCGCAAGAAGGAACGCCAGGCGAACGAGGTACTCGCACATGCGGGCAACCACGCATTCCAGCACCGCAAAAAGAAGAAGGGTGATTTCCGTGCGCTCTGGTCCCTACGTATCAATGCAGGCGTCCGACCGTTCGGCCTTTCCTATAGTAAGTTCATCAGCGTATTGAAGAGCAAGCACATCGAGATCAACCGCAAAATGCTTGCAGAGCTCGCCAAGGACCAGCCGGAAACGTTCAAGCGTATTGTAGAGGAAGTCACCAAGTAACAAAGCGGCCCTCTTTGGGCCGGTTTGTTACTTGCTAGAGCCTCGAACCCATATCGTACGTGCGATCAGGTACCCGACAAGAGCGCCTAACATATCCATACCCAGGTCAAGGAATGTGTCCGTGAGGTAGTCTGCCGGTATACCGAACCTGGTCACCTGCCAAACGACCACCTCATACCCTTCCCAGAGCAGCCCAACAACAAGGGCGCCTGCCAAGACAAGACCACGTGTGTGCGAGGATCGGACGCGCTCTGGAGCGACAACACCCGAACGGATCGCGAGGTAGAGCAGGATCATGCCGAGCCACACACCGCCCTGCAGATGGGTAAGCAGATCGAACCACGCAAACCGCTCGTACCACGACAGGTAGACACCGGTGAGGTGAACGGACGCGAGCGTCCAGAGTACGATCGCCGACGCAAGGAACACGCGGGTTAAACGCATCGCTCCAGTATACCTTTTTCAGTCGGCATCATGCACAAAACCGCCCTTTCAGGCGGTTTTGTGGTGGGCGCGAAACAATACTGCCCTAGGATACCTAGGTGGGTTCCTAGTCTCATCAGTTCTTTCGAAAGTCGTTAGACCGACGGTAAAACTCATGTATTCCGGATCCCTGACAGTTGGTTTGTAAGGACAATATGTTCCGCTCCCAAATTCACTATATCAGAAGAAATACCTATTCCAAAATCCCGTCGAGGTTCACATCGTACAGGATCGTCTCCTGAACGAGACGGTAATCGACCAGCTCATCGTCAGAAAACCAATGTGCGAGTTCCTGCTTTGCCTCGGCCACTGAACCCGAAGCATGGATGAGGTTGCGGATAGCGCGCTCGTCCGAATCAGCCATAGAGTAGGAATCCAGCACGAAATCACCGCGTATGGTACCAACATCGCTCGACCGCGGCTCAGTACCACCTACCAGCTTTCGCACAAGCTCGACCGCATGCGCACCCTGCCAGGCCATGACGACAGCGGGTCCGGAGGTCAAGTACCCCTTGAGGCGCTCGACCACCGCGTTGCCTATCTCGATCGGGTCCTCTGAAGGGGGTGTTTCGCCCTTCTTCCGGTACGACTCGATAGATTTCTCGCCCACGACACGTTTCCAGTTCGGGTCCAGCGTGTAGTGCTCCTCGACCATTGCGGCCTTAGGAACAAGGAGCTTGAGCGCGACGAGCTTGAGGCCGACCCGTTCGAACCGACCGATGATCTCTCCGATGAGCGAGCGTTGGACACCATCGGGCTTGATGATGACGAGTGTCCGCTCTTTGTGATGTTCTGACATAAAAGACAAGTTAGTAAGTAGTGCCGTAGGTGACGTGTCTCACGGCCACATCCCCCTGGTGGCTGTAGTATACACACCACATGCTGAAACGCGAAACCTGGTGTCCTTGACCCAGGTTACAAGAGTAAGATACGGTCGAACGAGGAAGCCATGAACGAACGTGAACAGGACCAACGCGACAGTACGACTCGCTGGAACATGGTCGGCAAGATGATCGCCCGCATACCCACGGAAGAGTATGAACGGCTACGCCGCGAGATCATTCGAGATCTCGCACTCTAAAAAAGCATCGGGCCCCAAGCGGGCCCTTATCGTACCGTCAGGACGAGCGGCACGTCCTCGGTCACGGCAATATCATGCTCGAAATGCGCGCTCCGTGATCCGTCGCGGGTACGGACGGTGTAGCCGTCTCGTTCAAAAAGCACAGCGCCTTTCCCCTCGTTGATCATGGGCTCGATCGCAAGCACCATGCCGGGCACGAGTCGCATGCCGCGGCCTGGATCGCCGTAGTTCGGGACTTGAGGATCTTCGTGTACCGCATGTCCAACCCCGTGTCCGCACAGATCACGCACCAAGCCGTACCCTTTCGTACGCACGAACGTTTCGATCGCGTTACCGATATCGCCGATCGTCTTGCCGGGACGCGCTTCAGCAATACCGAGCATGAGCGCCTCCTCGCACGTGTGCAAGAGATCGACCGCATGTGCGTCTATCCTGCCCACACCCACCGTCCTGCCCGCATCGGTCACGACACCGTCACGTTTCAAGCCAATATCGAGTCCAACGATAGCCCCCTCCTCTAGGACGAGGGCGAGCTCGGTCGGGATACCGTGTACCACGACATCGTTGGGTGCGACGCAGAGGGCGCAAGGGAATGGTCGTGGCGCACCCTCCGGTCGATAGTTCTTGAAGGCCGGAACCGCGCCGGCAGCCTCGATCTCTGCGAGCGCGAGCGATTCAAGCTCTGCCGTATTAACGCCGGGCACAACCGCTGCCGTAAGCGCATCAAGGATGGCCGCATGGACCTTACCGAGCTCCCGCAGGGCTCGAATCTCTGCGTCTGTCTTGATGCGGCTCATGCGGTCGTTGGCTTCAGAACTCGTACCCGGCCATTCATTCGGTCCGCTCTGGTCCTCGGGTTTCGGACACGATACGAAAGAGGTCCTCTTGTATCTCGTCGATGCTTCGCTCGCCATCGACCCGTATCACGATACCCTTCTCTTCAAGGAACGCAAGTGATGGCTCCGTGTTCTGATCATACTCCTGTATCCTCGTCACGATGCTCTCCGGCGTATCATCTGACCGACCACTCGTCTTTGCGCGACCCATGATACGTTCGGTGATCGTCTGTTCGCCGACCTCAAGGTAGAGCACCTGGTACGGTCGCTCCAGCCATTCCATGACCTCGAAAAAATGCTTGGCCTCCGGGAGGGTCCTGCTCGTGCCGTCGAAAATGATCATGTCCGTTTCGTCGAGACCGAGGATCGTCCTGTTCACGACATAGGTGGCGAACCAATGCGGCATCAGGCGGCCCTGCGCGAGGGTCGAACCCGTGCGGCGACCGAGCGTTGAATCTTCAGCCGCGATACGACGGAACTCATCCCCGGTCGAAAAGTACCTGCACCCAAGCTTTTCCACAAGGAGCTTGGCCTGTGTACCCTTGCCAGAACCAGGCCGGCCCATGAATACATACGTGCGTACTGGTTGTGCCATGACGTGAGCTCTATTGTACCGCACGTGACGGGGCATGCAACGCTGGCGTTTTGCCACATGCCAGCGTGTTAGTATTCACGAATAGAGATCTGTGCATCGATCTTGCGCACGAGGTCAAGCACGACCGATACGGTAATGAGTACTGCGGTACCCCCTATGGCGAGCGCAGAGACGCCGGTCAGTCCCTGCATGGCGATCGGCAGTACGGCGATCGCGCCGAGGAACACGGCCCCGACTAGGGTAATGCGCGTCAGGATGTTTCCGAGGTAATCAGCGGTCGCAGCCCCGGGGCGGACACCGGGTATGAACGCTCCAGACTTTTGCAGATTCGTGGCGATGGATTGCGGATCGAACGTGACCGCAGTATAGAAATACGTGAAGAGAAAGACCAGCGCGAAGTACGTAGCGCCATAGATCCACTGGTTCTCGAAGTAACCAAGGACCTGACGCGCAATGGCCACGACCTGGGCGTTCTCCACCGTGATCAAGAAATTGAGTATCATCTGTGGAAAGAGCAGGATCGACAGTGCGAAGATGATCGGGATGACCCCCGCCTGGTTCACGCGGAGCGGCAGGTAGCTCTGGACACCACCGTACGTGCGTCCCCCACGGACTTGCTTTGCGTAGGTGACCGGAACCGGCCGTTCTGCCTCCGCAATAACAACTACAAGCGCCGTCACCAGTATCGCCGCGACCAGGAAGCCCAGGTAGAGGGGGATCTTGGATGGATCGTAGTTGAAAAGGAGTTGGCTGAACGTGGTAGGAAGCGTCGCAACGATACCGGCGAAAATGATGAGCGAAACGCCGTTGCCGATACCGAACTCGCTGATAAGCTCACCGATCCACATGAGCAGGATCGAGCCCGCAGCAACGACCGTGACGTTCACCAGGAACGAAAAGAGCGTCAGGTCGCCGATGATACCCTGGCGAGAAAGCAGCATGAGAAAACCGAACGCCTGGATGAAAGCGAGCGGTATGGTCAGGTAGCGCGAGTACTGGGTGAACTTCTGCCGACCTGCCTCGCCCTCTTCAGTATTGAGGGCCTTGAGCTTTGGCGACATGATGGTCATGAGCTGCATGATGATCGACGCGGTGATGTACGGACCTACGCCGAGCATGACGATCGAGAGGTTCGCCAAACCGCCACCAGAGAACAGGTTGAGGAGTCCCAGAAACTGGTTCTGAGCGAAGAACGCTTCAAGCTGGAGCGTGTCAACGCCCGGTATAGGTATCGCAGCAAGCGCACGGAACACGACCAGAGCACCAAGCACGAACAGTATACGGCCACGAAGGTTGCTGTCTGAAAAAATGAGTTTGAGCTTCTGGGTGAACGTTGCGAACATACTGAATGTGTCGTGGCTCCGATGAACCCTTGCGAAAGACAGCGGCCGCTATGCCACCTTGCCTCCTGCCTTTTCGACCGCTGCGCGTGCTGCGGCAGAAGCGGTGCATCCGATGATCGTAAGACGCTTCGTGAGCTGGCCGGTGCCTAGGATCTTCACGATCGGCGGGCGGCCGCTCACCGTGCGCACCAGCTTGCGTGCCACGAGCTCACCTGGTGTGACCCGGTCTCCGCTCTCGAACGCGATCTCAAGAGCGCGCAGGTTCACACCTGCGGGCTTCACCCGTCCGCTATTGACCGTACGCGCACGGTTCTTGCCGTGACCACGACGCTTCGGGAGCTTCTTGATTATATCGCGGAGCACGGGACGTATCTTGCGCCCAGCGCGCGCCTTCTGGCCCTTGTGCCCCTTACCGCTCGTCTTGCCACGCTTACCGCCACGGCCGATGCGACGTGCTGTGGTCCTACCTTTTGTTGCTGTGAGATCGTTGTGCTGCATACATTTGGATACTATGCCGCTTCCGGAGCAGCTTCTGCTTTCGGCTTACGCTTCCGTCCTGCGCGGAGGGCAGCAAGTGCATGGGTCGTCGCACGTGCATTGTTGAGATGGTTCTTGCTTCGTGAAAGGATCTTCCCGGACACGTGGCGCAAGCCAGCGAGCTCCAGCACCGTACGGACCGCACTTCCTGCCTTAAGTCCCTTCCCCGGAGCCGGTATCAGGAGGACATGCGACGCAGCGTACTTGTAGTCGACCTCGTGCGGTATCGAGTGACCGTCCGTCATAGGCACGCGCACGAGATGCTTCTTGGCATCCCGGGTCGCTTTCTCGATCGCAAGGGCGGTATCTGAAGCCTTTCCCAAACCGACACCCACCTGTCCGCGCCCATTGCCGATCGCAATTGCCACACTGAACGAGAAGCGGCGTCCGCCGGCCACCACACGCGTTACGCGGCGTATCGCGAGGATCTTGTTATCGAACTCGCTCCGAGCACGCGGCTGCCGATCACGGCGCACGCGGCGCTGGGGACGCTCGCGTCCCTCGGTGCGCGGAGCGCCCTGCGTATCGGCGCGCCGCCCGCTCGTGCCCTTCGCTGTAGTTGTTGCCTTGGTTTCGGTCATACGGTTGTTTTCGCTCTCTTTCATTAAAACGCTAGCCCGGCCGCTCGCGCTCCTTCTGCGAGCTCACGAATGGAGCCTGCATAGAGGAAGCCACCTCGATCGAACACCACTTTGGAAATACCGGCTTTTCTGCCCTTCTCCGCTATATCAGCCCCGACTGCACGTGCCCGCGCTTTCATGCCTTCACCTGCGACACTGCGAGTATCGGATGCTGCGAGCGTTGCCCCGCGCTCGTCATCCACCAATTGGACATAGAGCGCACGATTGCTGCGGAACACGGCGAGTCGAGGTCGTTCTGCGGTACCCTTGACCTTCGCACGGATCCTACCGTGTCTGCGTACCCTCTTTGCGGTTTTGATAGCTGAAGATTTCATGGAAACTGTAGACTATGACGCTTTTTTGCCCTGCTTCCGGCGCACGATCTCGCCCTGATAGTGGAAGCCTTTGCCCTTGTAGGGCTCCGGTTTCTTCATCGCGCGCACGTTCGCCGCGAACTGGCCAAGCACTTCTTTGTCCGCAGAGGTGAGCGTGAGCTCGTTCTTCTCCAAGGTTGCCGTTACCTCCTGAGGGACCTTCATCTTCACAGGATGCGAAAACCCGATATTGAGCGTCAGGTCCGAACCGGCGAGTGCCATGCGATATCCGACGCCATCCAGGATAAGCTTCTTCACATAGGGCTCATTCACCCCGCGGAGCATGTTCCGGACGTGGGAACCGAAGGTGCCCCAGAGAGAGCGCGCGAGCTTGGTCTGATTCTTGGGGGTAATGAGCACTTCATTGTTCTCGACCGTCACGGTCACGAACGGATGGACCTCCTTGGTGAGGGTGCCCTTCGGTCCCTTGACCGAAAGCACACGACCATCGACCGACACGTCCGTCTTCTGGGGTATTGCTATAGGTCGTTTTGCTATCCTGCTCATGTCGTTTGAAGACTGTTGATTACCAGATCTTGAAGAGGACTTCACCGCCGACGTTCTCCTTGCGCGCCTCATCCCCAAAAAGCACGCCCTTCGGGGTCGACACGAGGAGGAAACCGGTACCGCCGCGCACGCCCTGTATCTCGCCTGCACCAACGTATACGCGTCGTCCCGGCTTCGAGACACGGTCGACATCAGTAAAGCGGTACATCCCCTCTCCATCGCGTGCAAGCGTAAGCTCCAGGGACTGCCTGGTCTTCTTGCCGCGTTTGACCACACGTGCGATGACCCCGCGTTCCATGAGCTTCTCGGCGACCGCAAGTCGGAGTCGAGAAAGCGGTACTTCCGCGACGTCTTTGCCTGCCATGCGAGCGTTCTTCAAGCGAACGATCATGTCTGAGATAGGGTCGGTCATAGGTTTACCAGCTGGATTTCTTGATACCGGGTATTTGTCCCTCGTTCGCGAGCTCGCGAAAACAGATGCGGCAGAGGTCGAAGTCGCGCATGAACCCGCGACCACGCCCGCAGCGGAAGCAGCGGTTCACGGCCCGGGTAGAGAACTTCGGCGTCTTCTTTGATCGTGCGATGACTGATTTTTTTGCCATACGGGAATACGTGCCCTTTCGAGCTTGGCGCATACTAGCAGTATCAGTACCGGACGTCAAACGTCGTTCCTGACTTACCGTATCGCTTTCGGTGTGATCTCACGTAGTGCTTTGCAAAAACAAAGACGAGGTGAAATGTCAGGGCATACTAGCAGTCCAGCTGCGTGCTGTCAATGCCGTGCGTGGAACGAAAAAAGCACCGATCGGTGCTTTTTTGATGGGGGCACAAGATCTATTTCTTGAGCGGCAAACCGAGCGCACGCAACAGCGCCTCTGCTTCGTGTTTCGAACGAGCCGAGGTAACGATGGTGACCGCGATGCCGAACACGTTGCGCTGCTCCTCATCTGACGTTTCAGGGAAAATGGTGTGTTCCGGGAGGCCAAGCGTAATGTTGCCCAATTCATCGATCGCCTTTGCATTGAGCCCGCGGAAGTCGCGCATGCGAGGCAGTGCGATATTGACCAGCTTGTCGAAAAAATCGCGCATGCGAGCGCCACGCAGGGTAACTTGGTAGCCAACGATGTCGCCTGCACGCACCTTGAACGAAGCAACGGACTTCTTGGCGCCACGAGGGGCCGCTTTCTGCCCTGTTATGCGAGCCAGACGGTCTTGGATAAGCTCTATCTGTTTGGGATCACTTACCTTGCCGATCCCGGTCGAAATGACGATCTTCTCGATACGAGGAGCTTGCATCGCGTTCACGTAGCCATACGTCGTGCCAAGTGCGCTGAAGATGTTCGATTGTTTCTCTGCGAGGGTTTGCATGGTGGTTACGATAGCTTAGTTCCGCTCTTCTTAGCGACTCGTACGAACTTCTTCTTGCTCTCATCGAACAGCTTGCCAACGCGGGTCGCTTTGTTGGTCTTCGGGTCCACGAGCGCAACATTAGAAACATGGATCGGTGCGGCAACCTCAACGATCCCGGCACCCTGTTTGGTGTTCTTCCTCGCCTTTTCGTGGCGTTTCTGCACGTTCACACCCTCAATGATGACCTGGTCGGTGCCCGGAAGCGCCCGCACGACCTTGCCGGTCTTGCCTCGACCTTTTCCTGCGCGCACTATGACGGTATCACCTTTCTTGATCTTCATGATTTAGAGCACTTCCGGTGCTAGGGATGCTATCTTTTGAAACCCGAGCTCGGTGAGCTCACGAGGGATCGGGCCGAACACGCGGTTCGCACGCGGTTCTCGCTTGGTCTTATCGATGATCACGACCGCATTTTCGTCGAACCGTATGTATGAACCATCGCGACGGCGAAGCGGGGCTGTCGACCGAACGACGACCGCATGAAGCACATCCTTCTTCTTGACCTGTTTCCGAGGCTCTGCGACCTGTACCGAGAGCACGACGACATCCCCGATGCGGGCATATCGCTTCTTCGACCCGCCAAGCACTTTGAACACGCGTCCGACCTTGCCGCCGGTATTGTCTGCTATCTTTACGATGGTCTGTGGCTGTATCATAGTGGTTTCCTGGTCTTGCTCGAGCTACTTAGCCGGGGTGACGAGCGCAAAATGCTTCCGCTTGCTGATCGGACGCGTCTCGCGTATCTCGACCCGTGCTCCCAGCTCGGCGCTATTCCCGGGGTCATGAACGTGGTACCGCTTCACAAGCTTCATGAACTTATGGTACTTCGGGTGCTTCACGAAGCGCGTTACCGCTACGACGACCGTATCCTGCATCTTGGCGGACACCACGACACCGGAAAGCACCTTGCCGTTGTTATTGGTCACCTGCCCTGTCTGTGAAGCTGTTTCTGTGTGCTTGGTCATGGTCTTTGCTATGCTTCCTCACGACGGGTGCCAGTCAAAAAGAGAATCCGGGCGATGTCCTTGCGCAGGAGCGCCCCCTCTTTGGTGTTGCGTATGCGGCTTCCCTTCATGCTGAACCGGAACGCCCGCAGCGCCTCACGCTTCTCAGCAAGCAGGGCTTGGAGCTCGTCCGTCGTCTTTTTTGTCAACGCTTCCATCGGTTTCTTTGCCATAGGTCTGTAGGGTATATCACGTACGTTCGGCTGACGCAACTTCTAGCCACGGGAACAGAACCTCACCTTGACCGGCAGCTTCGCACCAGCTTTGCGCAGCGCTTCGCGAGCGACCTCGATGTTCACGCCGTCCACCTCAAAGAGCACGCGGCCAGGCAGCACTTCCACCTCGTATGCTTCGACATCGCCCTTACCCTTTCCCATACCCACCTCGGCAGCCTTCTGAGTGTACGGTCGGTCAGGGAAAATGCGTATCCAGGTACGGCCGTTCTTACCCAAGGTGCGGCTAATGGTCCGTCGCGCAGCCTCGATCTGGTTGCTTCGGATGCGGCCCTGCTCGGTCGCCTTGATACCGAACGAACCGAACGCAACCGTGATGCCGCGCGTAGCGTTCTGGCGGTGCGGAAGCGCGTTCCGGGAACGGTGCCATTTGCGATGTTTGACCTTCTTGGGGAGTAACATGGTGGTGGTACTTAGCTGCGTTACTTGCTGTCCGTATCGAATATCTCACCTTTGTATATCCAAACCTTGACCCCGATGAGACCCGTGTAGGCGAGATACGCCTCGGTACGAGCGAACTCGACATCGGCACGCAGCGTCTGAAGGGGCACCCGGCCGCGCTTTATCTGCTCGCTCCGGCTCATCTCTGCACCGCCGATCCGGCCCGCAAGCGCGATACGAACACCGAGCACCTCCCGGTTCGCCATTACCTTCTCGACCGTCTGCTTCAGGATACGGCGGAACGGCATGCGCTTTTCGAGGCCTTCCGCGATCATTTCAGCAACGATCTGCGCATTCGCCTCAGGGTTGCGTACTTCTTCTATGTCTATCTTGAGCTCGGGCATTTCCGCAAGCTTCAGGCTCTGGAGCTTCTTTTCCACATCCTTACGCAATCGCTGCACCCCCTCTCCGCTCCGCCCAATGATCATGCCCGGGCGTGCGGTCTTGATGATGATCCGCAAGGTCGTTGCGCTACGCTCGATCTCGACCGCGGCTACGTACATGCCCTTGAGCCGCTTCTTCATCCAGTCGCGCAGAACCGTGTCAGCCTTGAGGAATTCACGAAAGCGTTTGCCGTCGCGCACGAACCAGCGACTTTTCCAGTCCCTGACGATTCCAAGACGAAGCGAATATGGATGGGCGATGTGTGTCATACGATACTAATGCGCTTACGTTATTTTGTCTTGCTCTTTGCCGCCTTCACCGCCTTCGGTGCACGGGTACCCAAGGTCAGCTTCACGTGCGAGGACTCGCGGTTGATCGGCGCTGCGCGGCCGAAGGCTCGGGGCATGTAGCGCACAAAGGTGCGTCCCTTGTCCACCGTAATGCTCTCGACGTACAGAGACTCAGCTTCGACCCGCTCGTCAGCACGCTTAGCATTGGCGACCGCAGACTCTACGAGCTTTCGAAGGGGCAGTGCGGTCTTCTGGGGCATGAACACGAGCTGATCGAGGACTACAGGTACCTGCTTGCCACGGATCTCGTTCGCGATGAGACGAACCTTCCGTGGTGCCTGGCGATAGTTGTTGAGCGAAGCCTTCATGGTCTATTTCTTTGCACCACCGGCGGCAGCTTTGGCAGCTTTGGCAGCCTGGATCTCAGCATCCTTTCTACGCTGCTCGAGCTCTTTCTGGATCTTGCCTCCATGGCGGATGAACTTGGTCGTCGGGGAAAACTCTCCAAGCTTGTGGCCCACCATCTCCTCGGTGCAGAGGACCGCGACGTGGGTCTTGCCGTTATGGACACCGAACGAGAAGCCGACCATCTCTGGACTGATCGTGCATGAGCGCGACCACGTCTTAATGACCCCGGTCTCCTGCGGTTTCTTGCCCACGATCTTCTTGAGAACGCGCGGGTCGACATATGGTCCTTTCTTGAGGCTTCGTGTCATGGTTGTGCTCTAGTTCCTTTTTTGAGCGTTGCACTATAGTACGCAACGCGAACCAAAAAGTCAAATTACGGCTTACTTTCTTTTCTTTCCGACCTTACGACGGCTCACGATAAGGCTGTTACTGTACTTCTTCGGAGCGCGTGTCTTGTGACCCTTACCGGTCGGCTTACCGAAGATCGAGCGTGCCCGACGGTGTCCGCGTCCCTGCTTACCTTCACCACCTCCGTGCGGATGGTCGACCGGGTTCATCACATTACCACGAACGGTCGGCCGAACACCGAGCCAGCGGCTCCTGCCGGCCTTACCGAGGTGCGCAAGCTGGTGCTCTTCATTTGAAACGACCCCGATCGTTGCCCAAGCAAGACTGTTCACCTTCCGTACCTCGCTCGACGGCATTTTAAGGTGGGTATGGACTCCGTCCTGCGCAATGACCGCCGCAGAGTTGCCCGCTGAGCGCACGAACCGTGCACCTGCTCCCGGTTTGGTCTCGATGTTATGGACCTCCTGTCCGATCGGCACCTGGCCAAGCGGCATGCGAACGCCCGGAGTCGGCACTGCGGTCGCTGATGCGATGAACGTATCACCGACCGTGAGGCCCTTATGAGCTATGATGTACCGCCGCTCACCATCTGCATAGCACAGGAGCGCGATGTAGGCACTGCGGTTCGGATCGTACTCGATCGTTTCCACCTTCGCGGGAATATCATGCTTGTCGAACGTGAAATCGATCGTGCGAAAACTCCGCTTGTGGCCACCGCCCTTATGGCGCGTCGTGATACGTCCCTGTCCGTTGCGGCCGACCGCGCGCTTACCGCCCTTCACGAGCTTCTTATGCGGCGCGCTCGTGGTCACGACGTCCTTGTACGAACGTGTGGTCATGTGCCTGCGTGATGCTGTGGTTGGACGATACTTTTTCATGGTAAGTGTGCTAGCGCTTCGAAAGTTATATGAGCTCTATCTTGTCGCCCTTCTCCAGATAGACATAGGCCTTCTTCATACCCGCCTTAATGCCGCTGCGTCCCCGCACCCGAGCCACGAATGTGCGGGGTTCTTTTCGAACGATGTTCACCTTCTTGGGGGTCACCTTGTACACCGCTTTCACGACCGCGGCTACGTCCTGCTTGGTCGCATCCATCGCGACCTCGAACACGTACACTCCCTGTGCGGTAGCATATGCCGCCTTCTCGGTGATACGCTGACCCTTGAGGATGCGTACCGGGCTCTTCGTTAGTGCCGCACCCTTCGCCCCAGCCTTCTTAGGGTCCTTCTTGGCCGGGTTCGCCGCGACCGGCTTGGATGCGGTGCTCGCTGCGTCTTCGGTTTTTGTAAAGATTGCCATGGTGATCGGGGTGAATGTTATGCCTGTGCTGATACCGCACGCTTCGTCGTTCCCTCCTTTGCACTGAGAACCTCGAGGGCGGACGCTGCGTTCACAATGACAAGATATTTATGGCGGAGCAGGAGTACCGGGTTAAGGTTGCGCACTTCTTCCATGGTCAGGTTACCGAAATTGCGGAAGCTGAGCACGGCCGCATCCGATGCGTCACCGAGCGCGAGCACGGCGGTATTGCGCTTCTTCGTTGCAAGCTTCTCAAAGCCGGCCACTGAAGCGAGTGCGGCAAGTGTCTTCTTGGCGAGTGCGGTCTTGGGTGTCTCGAACGCAAGGTCCTCCAGGAAGAGCACCTCACCGTCCGCGTACTTCTTTGAAAGAACGCTATAGAGGGCCTTTACCCGCATCTTCTTGTTGATCTTCTGCGAGTAGTTCCGCTCGTTCCTCGGTCCATGTGCCACGCCACCTGTTCGCCAGATCGGACTCCTCCGTGAACCATGCCGCGCGCTGCCGGTACCCTTCTGACGCCACGGTTTCTTACCGGTCCCACTCACCTCGGCACGGTTCTTCGTGTGTGCTATGGGCGTGCGAGCGTTCGCCTCCATTGCGACGACCACCTGGTGTACCAGATCGTTGTTCCATTTCGCGCCGAACACCTGTTCGGGGAGCGCGATGGTACCAGCTGCTTTACCTTCCTTGTTGTAGAGTGTTGCTTCCATGTTACTTGATGCCACGCACCTCGATAAGCGTACCGCGACGTCCCGGTACTGCGCCCTCTATGATGAGCAGGTTCTTCTCGGTATCGATACCGACCACCTTGAGGTTCTTCACGGTGGTCCGCACCCCGCCCATACGCCCGGCCATACGCATACCCTTCGGTACCCGGGCTCGCAAACCGCCGCCGATCGACCCAGGGAAACGTTCGTTGTGCTTCTGACCGTGCGAGCGAGGACCGCCACTGAAACCGTGCCGCTTCACGACGCCCTGGAATCCCTTTGCTTTGCTCGTACCGCTCACCATGACGACATCGCCGACCGTGAACGCCTCGCCGACCGTGAGCACCGTACCTGGTGTCAGGTCAGTGGTCTCGCCGTCATGCAACCGACACTCCTTCATCGCCCGGAAGAGCCCCTTGGTACGCTGCGCCTTGTTGACGTTCTTCTCGCTGCGCTCGCCGTAGCCGACTTGCACCGCAGTATAGCCGTCTTTTTCGCTATTCTTGACCTGGGTCACCGTGTTCGGTGTCGCGAGGAGCACGGTTGCCGGGTGCACCTTGCCGGTCTCGTCAAAGACCTGGGTCATGCACTGTTTGGTTGCTAGGAAGAATTTCATGGAATTGCAATAAAAAGCGCCTACACTGAACCAAGCACCAGTGAGGCGAAAGGTCCAGAGGTTCCGACGTGGGAACATGGAGTTAGTGCTCCGCCAGCTGGCGGACTAACCTATAAGCCCATGCACTATACAGGAAGGTCGTACAGAATGCAAATTTCTTCCCTCACCATTACATACCAAGGTTCGGCGCAATAGCCGGATATGGTGAAATATTCCTCAACGATGAGGAAAGTCTTGACAGATTGCACCTATTCCAGCTAGATTTGCTCTAGATGTGCTTGCGCTACTGACGAAGGTGTGAAGTGAATAAGCAAATTCGAGAACTTACTGTTAGTGGGAACGCCGAAATGTTTTGATCCTGGAAAGTTTATCGATTCTGTCCTCAATAGACACCAAAATGTCTCGCAGCAGCGATTGGCCCGCAGTATATGGGAACCAGTAATAGGACCGGCCGGGAGTGAATATATCATTCACTGTAACGGAAACACCGATTGGGCAGATATAGCTCGTTTCGTCGAAGACCTACGAAATAGCTTCGAGCAGGAAATGATACGAAGCAACCACAGAACTAACTCCCAGTTCTATGTATATGCATTGCTAGAACAAGCTCAGGGTATCCCAACCTAAGCACCTTCTCTAGGCAGATTAGTGTTCTGCAACCAAGGCGTATTCAGTTCGGCTGGCGCTTTTCTCCTTAACTAGTGATAAACCGACACTGCGTACCAACCTTGAAAAAGCGTATCCAGTTCGGTGCGCTGTTTGCTTTACCCGCCCCACACCGCATCGGACATGCTCTATCTCATCTCGACCGAGGCTACGCGGTGCAAGAAAACTACCCCCGACCCCCTTGCTTCGCCCGCTTTTCCGCCGAGGCTACGAAGCGCATAGAGGGTATGCAGGATATAAGACAGTCAAAACAAAATACCGGCCTGATGGCCGGTATTTTGTTTTGACTTACTAAGACATCTTCACATCTATGTTCACTCCCGAGGGAAGTGAGAGGTTCGTGAGAGCCTCGATGACCTTGCCTGAGGGGTTCATGATGTCTATTACCCGCTTGTGTACCCGCATTTCGAACTGTTCTCGCGCATCTTTATGAACGAAAGCGGCACGGTTCACGGTGTATTTCTTGATCTCGGTAGGAAGCGGCACCGGTCCGACAATCACAGCGTCGTAGCGGAGAGCCGTATCCATGATCTGCTTGATCGAAGCGTCGAGTATCTTATGCTCGTACGCACGAATGCGTATACGGAGCTTGCTCAGGCTCGCTTCGGCAGCACTCGCTCTGCTGCTCTTCTTCTTAGTTGCCGCTGTAGTTGCCATGGTGGTGGGTAAAATGAGGTGCTTAAGCGGTGATCTTGGTCACGACACCGGCACCGACGGTCTTGCCGCCCTCGCGGATGGCGAAGCGCTGCTGCTCTTCGAGTGCGACCGGTGCAACGAGCTTGACGTTAAATGTCACCGTGTCGCCCGGCATGACCATCTCGACTCCCTCGTTGAGGGTGACCTCACCGGTCACGTCGGTCGTGCGGATGTAGAACTGCGGCTTGTACCCTGAGAAGAATGGCGTATGACGACCTCCCTCCTCCTTCTTGAGGATGTAGACCTCGGCAGAGAATTCGGTGTGCGGTGTGACCGAACCGGTCTTCGCGAGGACCTGGCCGCGGTGGACGTCATCTTTCTTGGTACCACGCAGCAGGATGCCTGCGTTGTCGCCGGCCATACCCTGATCGAGCTGCTTGTTGAACATTTCGATACCGGTAACGGTGCTCTTCGCGGTCGCCTTGATACCGACGATCTCGATCTCTTCACCGACCTTGATGGTGCCGCGCTCGATACGACCCGTAACGACCGTACCGCGACCTTCGATCGAGAATATGTCCTCGACGGGCATGAGGAACGGCTTTTCAATGTCACGTACCGGCTGAGGAATGTAGCTATCGAGGGTGTCGATGAGCTCGAGGATCTTCTTCGCCCACTCATCGTTTAGATCCTTCGCATCGAGCGCTTTGAGGCCCGAACCGCGTATGACCGGCGCGTTCTTGCCATCGAACTCGTTCGCGTCCAAAAGCTCACGAAGCTCTTCCTCGACGAGATCGAGCATGTCAGGGTCATCGACCATGTCACACTTGTTCAAAAAGACCGCGATCTTCGGTACGCCGACCTGGCGAGCAAGGAGTACGTGCTCACGCGTCTGCGGCATCGCGCCATCGGTAGCGGCGACCACGAGCACTGCACCGTCCATCTGAGCGGCACCGGTGATCATGTTCTTGATGTAGTCCGCGTGCCCCGGCGCATCGATGTGCGCGTAGTGACGGTTTGGCGTCTCGTACTCACTGTGGTGGAGCGCAATGGTGATACCGCGCGCTTTCTCTTCCGGCGCGTTGTCGATACCGTCAACACCCTCGACACGGGCGTTGTAGCCCTTGTCCTTAGCAAGGCTAAGCACGTGGAGGATGGCGGCCGTCGTTGTGGTTTTGCCGTGGTCAACGTGGCCGATCGTGCCGACGTTCACATGGGGCTTCGACCTGTCGAATGCTTCTGCCATGATGATAATACTTAATGGTTGTGCGCTCCTTACGAAGGTGAAGGCGCGAGAACATGGCCTCAGCCTCGGAAGGTGCGCTCTAATAAGCCCTAGCGCGCTTGTACTGACCGCTGTCGGTACAAAGAAAAAATACGCGCTATTAGCGGTGTGGCTATACTACCGCAGCTGGCCGAACTGTCAAGAAAAAACGAGCGTCTTTTCTCAACAACATATACCCTGTTTGTCCACTAGGCTCGATCACCTGTTCCTGTGCCTCATGTGATCCGGATGGTCTTCCCTTCTACCGTATACACCATGTCCGGCTGCGCATACCGTACGGCGTCGGGGTGGTGCGATATGATGATGATGCCGGTTCCCTGGCTCCTAAGCTCCTGAATGGCACGGAACACACGGGTGAGCGCGTCACGGTCGACGCCGGAATCTATCTCATCAAGGATCGCGTACTTGGGGGTCAGCACCGCGAGCTGGAGGACCTCGGACTGCTTGCGCTCACCACCGGATAGTGTTGCGGTGAGGGGTCGGTCAAGGAGCGACTCGTCCAGACCGAGCGACGCCGCTATCTTCTTCTGCGATAGGTACGCCTCGAGTGCAGGGACCTCACGACAGTGGACGGTCTCGTATGCCTTGTGGAGGAACGTAGCCAACGTGACTCCGCCGATCCTCGGCGTGTGCTGCTGGGAGAGAAAGAGTCCCTTACGCGCTTTTTTATCAGGCGGATACAAGGTGATGTCCTCCCCGTCAAGCTGAACGGTACCGCGTGCGACGCTGTAGTTCGGGTGCCCCATGAGCGCGTTCGCGAGCGAGCTCTTGCCTGAGCCATTGCTCCCGGTGAGGACCGCCACGGTACCGCGTGCGAGCTCCAGGAACACGGACTCGAGCACCGTGCGCTCGGCTACGCGGACAGAGACATCTGAAAGTGAGAGGCTCATCGTTGCTTGAGTATATCGTGAAGCGCTCGAAGACACAGGAGCGCACACTTCTCCCTGCCCGGCCCCACCTCGATACCGAGCAAACGGTAGACATCGGCTGGAGCGAGCGCTTTGGCAGTGTCGAGCGTCATGCCGCGTAGCTGCTCGCTAAGGAGCGACGCTGCGGCGACCGAGATCGCGCACCCCGAGCCCTGAAAGGTTGCTTTTTTGACGAAATTATCGTCGATAACAATGCAAAGCTCGAGGGTATCGCCACAGCTCGGGTTACTTCCTCGCGCGCATCGGCCATTGCACTCTGGCACCTCGAAGTTCCGTGGACGCTTGTAGTGGTCGAGAATATGTTGTCGGTACAGATCGGACATACTTGCAGCTTAGCTCAAGCTCGAACGTTTCGGAACGTCGTTCTGCTCCATTCCTATTCTACGCGATTGTTCGCCACTGACCATGGAAGCCACCACCGCGCTTTGTATGGCACAGCACGCCGCATCCGTATATACTCAGGCCAGATCATATACAGATCAGCACGGTCAGGCCGAAAGGAACAGCTATGTGCGGAATACTGGGACTCTTTGGGGTGCGCGATGCCGCAACGCTGCTAACGCTCGGTCTGCATGGTCTGCAGCACCGAGGCGGCGATGGCGTTGGGATCGTCACGACGGACGGAAATCGGTTCTATGTGGAGGGTGGTCACGGCACCGTGTATCAGGTGCTTCCAGAGCAAAAACTAGCACTACTCCCCGGCGAGACCGGTATCGTACATGCGCGATACCCTACTAGTTCGCTTGGGGAGAGCGCGTCACGTGAGACCCTGAGCACGATCCAGCCGATCTTGGGGAGGTACAGCAACCAGGCTATCGCCGTCGCGCATAACGGCAACATCACGAACCTTGAGTATCTGGATACACTCCTTACGGGCGTGACGCGCACCACATCCATGGACACCGAGTATGTCCTGCGCCTCCTCGAGCTTTATGAGACTGGACATATCGAACAAGATCTTGCTCACGTCCTCTCGCTGCTTGAAGGAAGCGTCACGCTGGTCATTCTACTACCAGACCGGCTGATCGCTGTGCGTGACAAGAGCGGTTGTCGACCGCTTTCCATTGGAAAGGTCGGCGATGGGTACTGCGTCGCCTCAGAAGACTGTGTGTTCCCGAGCTTGCGTGCAGCGCACGTCATGGATGTTGAACCGGGCACCATGGTCACGATCGACGCGAACGGATGCCGCGTTACCCGATTCGCTGAACCAACTGAGAGGCGGTGCATCTTTGAGCACGTCTACTTTGCCAAAGCTGAGAGCGTGGTGTTCGGTAAGAGCGTGAGCGAGGTGCGCATGGACATCGGGCGGAGACTCGCCCGCGTGTGCGCCATCGAGCGACCCCATCTTGTGGTACCGGTGCCGCTAAGCAGCATACCGATCGCGGTCGGCTACGCAGAAGCAACGCAGTGGGGACGATTCTATGCCGTCCTTTCACGCAACCTGGATAGAACGAGCGCAGCGCGGACATTCACCGCGGGCAACCAGAACATACGGTGCACTAAGGTCGCACGGAAGTTCAACGTCAACCAAAGCGCGGTGCGGGGCAAGGTGGTCCTTGTTATCGACGACTCGATCGTGCGCGGCACAACCATGCCGGGGATAGTCGACGTGCTACGCTGGTGCGGCGCTGTAGAGGTACACGTCGCGGTGGGCAGCCCACCATTTACGCACCAGTGCTTCTACGGGATATACACCCCAACGGAGGAAGAACTCCTCGCTGCGTCACGCTCGATAGAAGAAATGCGCGCTCATGTCGGGGCTGATTCCCTTACCTTTCTGCCCCAGGCAGAGCTTCGAGAAGCCGTACAGGAGCCGGACCTCTACTGCAGTGCATGTACCGATGGTCAATACTGGTAACCTCTACCCCCGCTGCTCGCGCAGCGGGGTTTCTACGTCCGGAACACGTTCAGTGCAGCGCTAACAGACAGTGCCAGTGCGTCCACATCGTCTTTTATGTTGTACAGATAAAAGCTAGCTCGAGCGGTAGCAGACACACCAAGCTCAGCGTGGAGCGGCATCGCACAGTGGTGCCCCGCCCGTATCGCGACACCACGATCGGCGCAGACTTGTGCGATATCGTGCGGATGGACCCCCTCTAGGGTGAAGGATACGATACCGATGTTGTGTTCCGGTGGCGCGCTGTGCATCGTAACGCCGTGCAGTGCACCAAGTGTTTTTTGTGCATACGACGTCAATTCCCTAGCGTGTTCGCGGATATGGTCAACGCCAATAGTGCTCAGGTACTCGACCGCAGCACCGAGCCCTATCACACCTGCTATGTTCGGGGTGCCCGGCTCAAAACGCTGAGGAATGTCGGTGTACCGTGCGGTCTCGAGCGTGACCGCATCAACGATACCACCTCCATACATGCCCGGTTTCAACGTTTCGAGCATAGCTCGTTTCCCATAGAGCACACCGATGCCGGTCGGCCCGCACATCTTGTGTCCCGAGAAGTATAAGAAGTCGCAGTCGAGCTCGCGAACATTGACCGGCATATGACCAACTGCCGCTGTACCGTCGACGACCATGACCGCACCAACCGCATGAGCTTTTTTTGCGATACGCGCTACATCATTGACCGTGCCGAGGACATTACTAGCAAGGAGTACCGATACTACTTTGGTACGTTCAGTGATCAGCGTTTCTGCGTTCTTGTAGTCGAAGCATATGCCATCGAGGGGTATGTGCTTGAGGACTAGACCCTTGCGCTTCGCAAGCTCCTGGAGCGGTATAAGCGAAGCATGGTGCTCCATCACGGTCGTCACGATCTCGTCCCCCGCAACAAGATCAAGCGAGTGCTCGAGCATATAGATGAGCATGTTCGATGCCGAGGTAGCACCACTGGTGAACACGATTTCATCGGCAGTAGCACAACGGAACGGTCGTAGAGTTGTGCTACGTCTGTTATTCTGGACGGGGTGTGAGATAAACAGAGCCACATCAGCGCGCGCTTTTTCGTAAGCCTCAGTTGCCCGCTCTGCACTCGCATAGAGTCCCCGATGCGTACTTGCTCGGTATTCGCGATAGTACTCCTCCATCGAACGCAACACAGGCTCCGGCGTAAGCGACGTGGCAGCAGTATCGAGATACACCTGTTCACGCTTTAGTGATGGGAAGTCGGAGTGCGGAATCGAGAGTGCCTGTGTACCTTCAGCCATTCCTCCATGGTACAGGAAGAGGGGGTAGTGCACTGCCACGGTGAGTATTGACGCATATCATAATCTAATCTATAACAGTCCAAGAGCGTATAGCCCGAACTGGAGGAAATTTATCTTCCGTAACAGCTGCAAATAGCGTAGCCAAAGGAGAATCGTATGCCGAAAGTAGGTAAGGTTAAATATGATCTGGTCGTCGACTGTCATGACGGCTTTGCGTGTGTCAGAAAAAACGGCCAGGAGTTCCATATCCTTCCAGACGGCTCCCCTGCATACCAGGAGCGATACGATATGGTCGCCCCCTTCGAAGAAGGAGACTTGGCATGGGTCATGAAGGATGGCGAGGAGTTCCATATCTGTCACGACGGCTCCCCTGCGTATGCAGAACGGTTCGATGCGGTCAGCGACTTTTCTAAAGGCCTAGCATTGGCCGAAAAAGATGGTGTGGAGTTCTACATCCGTCCTGACGGCAGCCGCGTCGACTGATTGGTACATATGTACCGCCCAGTCCTGTCTCTTCCAGAGACAGGACTGTTCCACTTATAGCTTCCACAACATGGTTTGGACGTGTACATTTGTTGCTGTGCCGTGCTCACCTATAAGAACAAACGCTTCTCCGTCACCCACCATTGTGGCATATTGACGTCAATATATATTAGTGACATTATTCAAATTGAATGATGCACCGCACCCTCGAATGGAGTACCGACAATGCTAGCATCGGAAAGCTTGCGCGCAGCTGGATTTATTAAAGTACTGGACCTGCCCGAAAGTATTGGGGGTCTCAATTACAATATCGACCGCGGCGCTCCCTTGACCTGGAACACCAATAACGGCGTTACTGTGGTCTATGATGAAGAGGGCAAGCCGTGGGTAAAACCCGGCACATTTGAAATTACAGGTGGGTTCAAAAAGGAAGGCCATGTCCCCATGTCGAATGACGGCGGAGCCGCGATGCGTCGACTCTTCCCGCAATAACAAACATCGGTCATGTGCTTGCACCGCCCCGCCCCCATCACAAGGGCGGGTTTTACTTTACGTTCTCGTAGTCTTTCTACTTTCTACAAAGAACTTACCCTCCCATCTCTAATTCGACAAGCCGATTGAACTCCACTGCATACTCTAGCGGGAGCGCTCGGGTGATCGGGTCGACAAACCCTTGCACGACCATACGGACCGCGTCATCACGCGAAAGACCGCGGCTCATGAGGTAGAACAGCTCTTCGTCGCCGATACGGCCAATGGTCGCTTCGTGGCTTATTTGCACATCTTCCTGTCGATTCTCAACGGCAGGATACGTGTTCGCCGCACTCTCGGAATCCATGAGGAGCGAATCGCAGACGAGCGACGCTGAGGCGCCTTTCGCACTGCGCCCCACCTTGATGAGCCCGCGATAGTTCGCTATGCCGCCGTCTTTGGATACGGACTTCGAGCGTATGGTCGAGGTCGTGTTCGGTGCAAGGTGAATGGCCTTCGCGCCAGTATCCTGTACCTGCCCTTTGCCGGCGAACACGAGGCCCAGGTTATCGCTCTTTGCACCCTCACCGATAAGGACCGAGGAGGGATAGAGCATGGTGACGCCACTGCCCATATTGCCCCCTATCCACTGTATCTCGCCTTGTTCATATACGAGCGCGCGCTTGGTGTTCAAGTTATAGGTATTGAGCGACCAGTTCTCGACGCTGATGTACTTCATCTTTGCGCCCTTGTGGATGAAAAGTTCCACACACCCGGCGTGGAGCGATGAGGCATTGTACCGGGGCGCACTGCATCCTTCTATGTAGGTTACCTCACTGCCCTCATCCGCGATGATAAGCGTGTGCTCGAACTGACCGGAGGCACTCCGGTTCATACGGAAATACGCTTGGAGCGGTTGTACTACTTTCACCCCTTTTGGTATGTAAATGAACGTTCCTCCGCTCCAGACAGCCGCATGGAGCGAAACAAAGATATGATCATGGATTGGCACACACTGTTCCATAAAATACTGCTTGACGATGTCGGGGTACTTCTGTACCGCAACGTCCATATTCTCAAAAATGACACCTTCCTTGCTCAGTTCCTCCTTGAGCTTGTGGTACACCATACCCGAGTCGTACTGAGCACCCACACCGCCCAGGTATTCCTGCTCTGCTTTAGGTATGCCGAGCTTGTCGAAGGTCTCGACGATGTCGGTGGGGAGCTCGTCCCACCTTGTCGTTTCCATGACCTCCGGGTCGATATAGTAGACCAGGTTCGTAAGGTCAAGCCCGGAAAGATCGGGACCCCATTTGGGTAAGGTTTTCGTTTGATAGAGGTCGTATGCCTTGAGTCGCTTCTCTTTCATCCACTCCGGCTCGCACTTCGTTGCTGAAATGTGCTCCACGAGCGAGCGCGTAAGGCCACGCTGTATGGCCTGGACCGGAACCTTCGTGCGCTTTTTCGACGTTCTGGGCATGTCTGTAGTATACGGGGCACATGGGGATACGCATAGTTCGCGCACCGCTTTGATAGCGTAGAATAGGCACATGGAACAGGCGCGCGCATTTCTCTTCGGAACAACGCTCAGGACCGGCACGGTCCTTGCCCTCTCGACCGCATGCATATCAGGCGTGTCGCTCTTTGTGAACAAGTTCGCTGTCTCGACTGTATCCGACCCGGTACTCTTCAGCGGCTTTAAGAACGCGATCGTCGGCGTGCTCCTTACCGGGCTCATCGTGCTCATGGGCAGGCACCGCGAGGTGCGTTCGCTCACCAGGCGCCAACTGGGCCAACTGTCGCTCATCGGGCTTGTCGGCGGTGCTATCCCGTTCGCGCTCTTCTTCACCGGACTCGCGATGATGCCTGCCGCAACAGGCGCCCTGATACACAAGACTCTGTTCGTGTGGGTCGCCCTCTTGGCCATGGTGTTCCTGCGCGAACGGTTCTCACTCCTCCAGTGGCTCGCGGTCGCTGCACTGTTCGGCGCAAACCTCTTGTTGGGCGGCTTCACGGGTTTCGAGGGATCGCTCGGCGAACTGCTCGTCCTTACCGCGACCCTGTTCTGGGCGGCAGAAAACATCCTGGCGAAACGAGCGCTCGCGGAGCTGTCGAGCCTTACCGTCGCCGGCGCACGCATGATGCTCGGGTCCACGTTCCTGTTCATATTCCTCGCCGCTACGGGCCGTATAGCGGGTCTAGGATCACTCACCCTGGAGAGCTTCCTCTGGACGCTCCTCACCGCAGCGTTCCTCCTCGGCTATGTGACGACCTGGTACGCCGCCCTAAAACGGGCTCCCGCATCGTACGTCGCCGCGCTCTTGGTGCCGTCGACCCTCATCACCACCCTCCTATCTGCCCTCTTCGTCACCCACACCCTTACGGTACCCCAAGTATTCGCGGGTTACCTGTTCGTGATCGGAACGGTCATCCTGATCGCCGGCATCTCCCGTGCCGTACGTTCACCAAGTCTGGCGGTGTCGTAGCGTTCGTGCAGCATGCTGTCACATGAAGCCCGCTTTGGGCGTTTTTGTTACAATACCGACATGCGGGTGAACGAACAAAAGGAAGTACAGGACGGATACGGGGGAGCCACCGCACACACGCTTAACGGTGTCCTCCGGTGTTCACGGTATGCGTTCGGGCCGAATCGGCTCATGTACTGCGGACCGGATGCGAATCGGGAAATGACGGAGTACCTGAACGACGGTTTTACGGACTTTGGGTTGATCAAGCTCCTCAAGGGTTTCGAGGTGCTCTACCCGTACCTCGAACGGATCGCAATAGCGAG
This sequence comes from uncultured Candidatus Saccharibacteria bacterium, assembly GCA_964531785.1. Classification (GTDB taxonomy): domain Bacteria; phylum Patescibacteriota; class Minisyncoccia; order Phycocordibacterales; family UBA12088; genus CAYWMQ01. The sequence goes on along the minus strand of CAZHFF010000002.1, from coordinate 131,262 downwards.
CGGCATCCGCGATCCGTTCGACGAGCGCGTCGTTGATGCGTACTGGATTGGCAATGCGCTGCTCGACCGTATAGATAAGCCCACGCTGCACCGACACTACGTTGACGTGATGCGGCTCAAGGACCGCATGAATTGGCGGACCTGGCGCTTGCTTGAAGAGCGCGTCGGTCACGGCATCCGTGCGAACCACAACTTCCACGTGCTCAATGTACCCAAACGGATGGGCCATCAGGAGGTCGAAAGCGGCGTTGCGTTCAAGGACGCGTGTCGCATCAGCTGGGGTACCGTTACCGCGGTAGCGGGTCCGAAGATAACCGTCCGCTACGAACCGCTTACCGAACAGGCGGGTAGGCTTGCGCTTGGGAACCCGGAAGCTAAGTCGATCATGCGGCAGCTCGACGCAGACTACGACATCGATATGCTTAGACCCGGCCAGGTCATCACGATGCACTGGGACACACCCTGTGAGGTGCTTTCTGAAGAACAGGCACGGCGCTTGCGTGCATATACCCTCCAGAGCATCGCACTCGCGAACGAAACACTTTGCCATTAGCTCCGCATGAGGTACGGTGAGGTGAGAACAGCATGAGAGGCTAGTATGCAACGCGCAGCAGAACTGTGCCTGGCATTTGCGCTTGGTTGCGTCGACGAGGACACGCGTGCGGAGCGGCTCGCTCGCCACCTGGGCGAGCACACCGCCGACGAAGCACTGATCAGGGAGGAGTTCCCGAGACTGTACCCCCACCTTGTGCCGCTCACGTACGAGCGGGTGGTACGGTACTGGACCATCGTACACGCGTGCATGAAGGAGCAGACGCCGGTCCGGTACGCACGGGTCTACGATCTCACCTGGGTCAATACGGGCTTTGTCCAGGTACAGATGATATACGCGATCGGTCAGGTCCGTCTCGCGTTCGTGCGCAACTACCGGAACCTGGTACTCAGCGAGGGTGACCTGGTGCTCATCCATCATTGCTCGCTCGCGATGACCGCCGAGGAGCTGGCGCACGGCTGACCACAAGGTCAGCCGTTTCATGCACAGCCACCACGTTGACCACCCGACCAAAAACACCGTAGAGTTGCACGAGAACAATACTGGAGGAAACGATGGAGAACACTGACACGGCACGCATTCTGTTCCATGCGTATGCGTGGGGCGACGCTGATCACAAACTGGAGTGTGGGTGTATGTCTGAAGCACTCTATCGCGAACTCGAGTTCTGTGTATGCGCCGACCAACCTGTTGCCATTCCGCTGCTCTTTCAAGCATATCCAGAGGACTGCGTGGCGCTCTATCGGTTCGCCGCAGGTACCCATCGCGACGCATGGTCGTTATCCACGGTCGCCCTATACTGGCGTACCAGGCACGTAGGGGAGACTCCGGTGTGGCGCGCGACATTTCTCCGCACGATCGACGTCATGCCCACGCAATGCGCATGCAAAGTGCGGGAGCTCGGGTCGCGATTCGAACGCATGGTCTACAACCCGCGCAGACTTCAGCTCGATCCGGGCGATGACGTGTACCTCCACGTGCAGACGATAGCGGAGCATGTACCCACACAAGCCGAGTGACACCTTGTTCACCGGCTTTCTTTTTTTGGCGCATGTGACACTTGTGCAAGAGATGTGTATGAATAATGTCTAGGGACAGGTATCTTTTCGATGCCCTTGTAGGTGAGTTTAGGTAAGCGATGCTATTGACACAGATGATTGCCTTTACTACACTGCGCTCTGAACACAGCGGATAGGAAGGAAGGTCCGATGTTAACTGAGCCGAGCATTGTTGAAAAACGGGGTCCTTACATTGTCGCACCTGGTACGACTTGCATACGGGAAGCAGGTTTTGTCACCTGCAATTGGCCTGACAATGAAAGCGATGACCTTGCGAAAATGGCACGGTCGCCACTAATTGTCGGCACATCAGCGCAGTGCTACCTCGTCCGTTGCAACGACTGGGTACATTCGGACGGCGTGGAATACATGCTTGCCAATCAGTCTCTTCAGTCGGCCGGAGCAGGGCAGCTTACGAGCTTATGTATGTCCGGCCAACTCAACGAAACATTATTCCCAGTCGATATATTTGTGGCGCTTGGCACACGGTTTCCAGTTCGCAAGGTACTGGTTGCATGGCGCGAGAAGTGGCCAATGTGTGACGGCGTGGAGCGATGGCTTATGGGAATGTCTGAATACGGAGGGAGCATGCGCGGGGACTGGCCTACATGCACATGGTTCCTCGCGACGGATAAGTGATTTACGAATGACGCGGGCGGCTTCAATAGGGCCGCTCTTTTCTTTTGCGTTATACTACTCACATGGATCTACCCAAGCAGGTGTTCGTATTCGGCAACTCAGATCTTGCAATGGATTCGCTTCCGCTTCGGCTCTTGCCTGATCTACAAACTGCGTTTCCATCCTGCACTTTTACAACCCTCGACCCCAACGAGGATTGGGATGTACCGGAGCATATGATCATTATCGATACGGTCGTGAACATCAATGAGCCTGCTGTTTTCACGGATCTTTCGCAGTTTATGAGCGCACCGCGTATTTCCTGCCACGATTACGACGCCTATGCGGGCCTCATGCTGCTTAAGAAGCTTGGCAAGCTCGATACCGTCACCATACTTGGACTCCCCCCTGGTGCAGCTGAGAATACCGCCATTGCGTGGCTTGCATCAAAACTTTCTCGGTTATCTGAAAAAGGATACTAGTATTGGTACTAGTATCCATCGGCACTCCATACGCATTCCGGTTTCCCCATACGAGCACTTCGTGCTACACCCACTTCACCTTGAGGAAGTGTGCAGCACAGCTCATACAGGGGTCGTACGCCCGGATGAGCTTTTCGAGCTCCCAGGTGATCGCTTCCGTATCCGTTACCCCTTGGTCGAGCAGGTTCTGCACCAAACGGCCGGCATCCTGCTCGATATTGATCTGGTTCTGGCCGGTCGGCACGATGACCTCGCCGTTCGTTACCTTTCCCTCCGCATCGAGAACTACCTTGTGGTAGAGGAGTCCGCGCGGCGCATCGACCACCCCCACACCCGTTGAGGCTCGGTACGAGGCTTTCACAGGCGGTTCAGGAACGAATACGCGACCGGAAAGGAGGTCGATCGATTCGTCGATAGAATGGACGATCTCGATCGCCTGCGCGAGATTGTTGAAGAAGATATCGGTCGAGGGAAAAAGCTCGAGAACGTCCTTGAGCGATTCCTTGGTGTTCGGGTGGAGTCGGTCCTTCGCGACGTTCACGCGCGCGAGCGCACCCACCATGTACGATTCACCCTTATGCTCGTAGGCGGACGCTTGCGAGTACGGCAAGACCACGTGCTCGAGCAATGAGCGGTAGTCCTTTTCCTCGTACTCGATCCCGGTCGAGGTCATGATCCTGCCCTTGATGTACCCATAGGTACCATACGGAACGAGCCCCATGTAGTTGGTCTTCCGGTCGAAGTGGAACGGCGCGTTCCGAAACTCTTCGACACAACGGAGCGCCGCATCGCGGACACCCTTGAGCTTGTCGATCGCTTCAGTTACACCCGCTTGGTCGGGAAACTTGATGAAACCGCCGATCGTGGGATACATCGCATGGACCGAGCGACCGGCGACCAGGGTCGCGAGGAAGTTCCCCGCCCGCTTAATGTCGAACCCGTCATGCAGCAGCTGATGCTCATGGGGATCGTTCTCGTCGAAATCAAGGAATGCATCTTTTCTATAGATGTCAGGGAGGCAAAACAGGTACAGATGGAGCGCGTGGTCGCGAATGATGAGCCCGTGCATCGTGAGCGCACGGAGGACCTCGGTCTGCTCTGACGGCGTAATGCCGAGCGCATCTTCACAGGCCTCGATCGCTGCCATGATGTGAGCGTTGCTACAGGTGCCACAGATCCTACTGAGGTGCGCGGGCACCGCCATGACACTCTTACCTTTCAGGGCCTCGGTGAAGAAGCGCTTGTACTCCTCGGTCACGAACCGCACATCGGTCACCTTGCCATCCTCGGTCTTGATGTGGATCGAGGCGTCGCCTTCTATCTTGGTGATGTGCTCCAGGTCGATGTCTACTTTGTGCATGATAAGAACGTCAAAATGTAAAAATCAAAAGCAAAAAATCCAATTCAAAAGTGAGGAGTGGGGCTGGAGTACCAGGTTCGGCCCTTGCTTTCGGAAACTCGTGTATTTTGACTTGTACTTTTGCATTTTGAATTTTGCCCTTTGAATTGCCTTCACCTAACTCCTTCCTATTGCTTAGCCAACTCGGGTCGTAGCTCTACCACCAAATCGTTCACTGCCTTGAGGAACATATCGGTGTTCATGGGGCACCCAGGCACTGAGGCATCGACCGTAACGACATCGGGCACCTTCTTCACCTCAGGTAATGCGCCGAACCGCTGCACCAGGAACTTGATGGCGTTCTTCTGTGCATTGGTGAACGTGTTCCTTTGGCTCGCCGGCAGTCCCGTCACGGCACAGGCGCCGACCGCCACGAGCTTCGTCGAGCGGCTTCGAATATCCTTGAGCTTCTCCTCTTGCTCGGCACTTGCGATCGCACCCTCGACGAAAGCGATATCGAACGCATCGTAAATGTTGTTCTTCTTCAAGACCTTCACGTGACGGAAGTCGAAGATCCGTTTCCACTCCTGCCAATGATCGTTCATGAGTTCGGTGAACATGATGGTGTTGTCCTCGCTACAGGAGAACACGAACCAACCTATCTTGATCTTTTCAAAGGGGATATTCTCGTCCATAGGCATATTGTACCGAACAATGGCACAGACCGAAACTCTAATCTGTGCAGTGCACCATGAGGGCGCCGTGGATAATTACCCTGCGCGCCTACATGACGAGCTGCTATACTCGACAGTATGGACGCTGGTTCTCTCGATGTTCGCACCATAGCGATCGGCGGTGCTGCCGGTGATGGTATCCGCGAGGCTGGTGTGAACTTCGCCGAATTCCTGAACGAGCTCGGCTACCGGACCTTCTCCTCGTTCGACTATCCGTCCCTCATTCGTGGCGGACACAACTTTGCACGCATCAGCTATGCGACCGAAACGCTGCACGCTGATTACCGCGAGCTCGATGTGCTCGTGGCGGTCAATAGCGAGTCGGTCCAGATCCACAAAGCTTCGCTGCGCGAGGGTGCACGCGTGTTCGTAGAGGAGGCTGTGCTGCCCCAGCTTGCAGACTGTGGCGTGCCACTCATTCCGCTCCCGATGAAAAAGATCGCTGAGGAGGCGAACGCACCTCAGGTCGCCCGCACCTCATCGGCGTTCGGCGCCTACGGCTACACGCTTGGTATCCCGCTCGATCGCCTCAAGGCACTTGCCGCCATCGTGTTCGAGAACGTTGGGGCAGAGATGAACATGGCGCTCGTCGAGCGCGGCTACGCCCATATGCAGCAACTGAACATTCCCCAGGACACCTGTTGCCTCCCGGAAACTCCGGGTGCTGCACATGCGATCGAGGATGGTAATCGGGCCGTGGCGAAAGGCTTTGTCGCTGCGGGACTCGAGTTCTATGTCGGCTATCCGATGACCCCCTCGACCTCGGCGCTCCAGTACCTGGCTCGAGCGGGACGTGACACGCATGTGATCGTCGTGCACCCGGAAGACGAGATCGCGGTGCTCAACATGGCGCTCGGCATTTCATACGCAGGCAGGCGTGCGGCGGTCGGAACGGCGAACGGCGGCCTGGCGCTCATGCAGGAGACCGTATCGCTCGCAGGTGTATCGGAACTGCCGATCGCTATCCTGGTTTCCATGCGCATGGGACCGGCTACCGGTGTCGCAACTCACACGAGCCAGGGGGACCTGCAGTTCGTACTCCACGCAGGCCACGGGGAGTTCCCCAAGCTCGTCATCGCCCCGGGCGATGTCGAGGAATGTTTCGCCTGTGCCGCAGATGTCCTCAATCTTGCCTGGAAGTACCAGCTGCCCGCGATCCTCCTCTCCGACAAGCACCTCTCGGAAAGCTACATGACGACGTCGCTCGACCTCGCCTCCAAAGGTCCCGATTTCGGCAAGCGTGCGGTAGACCCCGGGAAGGAGTACAAGCGCTTTTCATTGACCGACGACGGCATCTCCCCGCTCGCTTTCCCCGGCACACCGAACGTGATGGTCAAGGGCACGAGCTATGAGCACAATGAAGAGGGCGAGGCGACCGAACATGCTAACGAGGTGAAAGCGATGCAGGACAAGCGGTTCCGCAAGCTCGAGGGACTCTACCGTGAGTTCCCCTACTTCCCGACCGTGAAGACCTATGGCGACCTCGACAGCAAAGCGGTGGTGGTCGTTTGGGGATCGACCAAGGGGGCGGCGCTCGAAGCACTCCGACAGCTCAAGCGTCCGGTGAAGCTCGTCCAGATCTTGTGGATGGAGCCTTTCGACGCGGACCGGGTGAAACAAGAGCTTCAGGACGCCGAGGTCGTGATCGATGTCGAAGCGAACCACACCGCGCAACTTGCAGCGCTCATACGCGAAAAGACCTCGATCGAGATCACGAACAAGGTGCTAAAATACGACGCACAGCCCTTTACCCCGACCGAGCTCGCGGCGGAGATAAACCGATTCCTCTAGTACCATGCTCGACCTAGCAACCGACATTAAGATAACCTGGTGCCCCGGCTGTCCGAACAGCCAGATACTCGTTGCGTTCCGCACTGCGGTGACCGAGATGGTGGAACATGGTGAACTTGCGCTCCATGAGCTCGTTGCAGGTGCGGGTGTCGGCTGTCACGGCAAGATCAGTGACTACCTTGAGGTGAACACCTTCAACAGCCTCCATGGACGGGTCATTCCGACCCTAACAGGCATCAAGCTCGCGAACCCAAAACTCCAGGTCGTTGGTTTCTCTGGTGATGGTGATTCGTTCTCTGAAGGATTCAGTCACCTTGCGCATGCGGCTCGTCGGAACTCTGACATCAGCCTGTTCATACACAACAACCAGCTCTTTGCGCTCACTACCGGACAGGCGACCGGCACGAGTCCGAAAGGTTTCAAGGGGGGCACGACGCCGTTCGGTTCCGTGGACGAGCCCATGAACCCGGTTCTCATTATGCTCTCCCTCGGCGCAACGTTCGTTGCGCGCACGTTCGCAGGCGATATACCGAGGACCAAGGCAATCATGCAGGCAGCCATGCGCCACAAGGGCTTCGCGTTCGTCGACATCATCCAACCCTGCATCACGTTCTTCGACACCCGAGAGTACTACAAGGACCATGTCACGTGGCTGCCCGAGGATCACGACACATCGAACCTTGACGCGGCTTTCACGATCGCACGTTCGACCATAGCGCAGGACGTACCCCTCGGCATCCTCTACCAAACCGCGCAACCGACCTTCGAGGAGCAGACACGAGCGTAACGTATGAGGGACAGAAATGTGTACGAGGCACAATGCCGCCCTAGGGCGGCATTGTTTTGTCCGTTGTCCGCAAACATACGTGCTCTTGCGTAGCTCTCGCAAGCGCGGAGGAGGATACCACTTCCCCATGCTGGTATCGTACTTTTCCCTTTCTCCATACTGCCTTCTCCTTTATACTTAGGTGTGTATGTCACTACACACGCTCTTTGATCCTCGTTCGGTCGCAGTGATCGGTGCCTCGAGTGATCCCTCGAAGGTAGGCTATGCGCTCCTCAAGAACATCGTCGATGGCGACCCGACGCGGGCCGTGTATCCGGTCACCCTGAACGCATCCGAGATCCTCGGCAAACAAGCCTACCGTTCGATCGCTGAAGTGCCTGACGATATCGACCTTGCGGTGATCGCGGTGCGGGCTGATCTCGTGTCGAGCGTCCTCCATGACTGCGCCCATGCCGGTATTACGACCGCGATCGTTATCAGTGCGGGTTTTAAGGAGATAGGCGAGGCGGGTGCCAAGCTTGAAGACGACGTTGCTGAGGTCGCCCGAAAGCACAGTATCACGCTCCTTGGTCCCAACTGTCTTGGCGTCATGAACACCCACAGCGCGTGGAACGCATCGTTCGCGGTCGAGGCACCAAAGAAGGGCGGGCTAGCCTTCATATCTCAATCAGGCGCGATCGGCACCGCACTTCTCGACTGGGCAAACCGTGAGGGTATCGGTTTTTCCAAGTTCGTGAGCTTAGGTAATGAGGCGACCTTGACCGAAACGGAGTTCCTCGAGCACCTTGCCGACGACCCCGAAACGACCGCTGTGCTCATGTACATTGAGCACATCGAGAACGGCGGCATGTTCATGAAGCTCGCCCGGCACCTCACGACCAAGAAGCCGCTCGTGGTGCTCCAAGCAGGTAAGAGCGCCCGGGGCTCGACCGCCGTTTCCTCGCACACCGGATCGCTCGCACCTGAGAGCGCGGTCTTTGAAGCTGCAGCACGGCAGTCGGAGATGATCCTCGTCGATTCTCTGCGCGAACTCTTTGCGCTCGCAAAGCTCTTTGCACTCAACATCACGGAACCTAAGCAAAACCTCGTGATCCTCACGAACGGCGGAGGTCCGAGCGTCAACGCCACCGACCTCGTCGAGGCGACCGGTATACTTACCCTGGAGGCGTTCTCACCTGAGACCAAGGACGCGCTCAGGGCAGTGCTCCCGCCCATGGCAGCGGTCAATAACCCGATCGACGTGATCGGCGACGCGGGTCCCGACCGATACGACCGCTGCCTCTCGATACTTACGGCCCTTCCCACCATCGACGCGATACTAACGCTTGTCACCCCGCAAATGATGACCCATGCAGAGAGCATCGCGGATGTCCTCCTCGCCTACCGGCGCGAGACGCCCGTCATTCCGGTCATGATGGGCGGTAGCGCGGTCGCTGCCGGTATTGCACGCCTCAAAGAGAGCGGGATGCAGAACTTCGACTTCCCCTCTGATGCTATCGATGCGCTCGCACGGCTCGGTGCTGGGAAGCTGGTAGCACGAGCGCAAAACGCCGGCCATGTGCAGGTAAGCACGCCGACAAGCACCATGATGCACATCGAGGAGATGCAACAGCTCCTCACCGAGTACGACCTGACGCTCGAGGGTGAGTTCGTTCGCGAGGGGCACGAGCTACCGCAGGCGATCGACCGGCTCGGTGCCGGTCCGTACGCGATCAAGGCGATCTCGCAGGAGCTCGTCCATAAGAGCGACCTTCGTGCGGTAGCGCTTGGTCTGGAAACGGTCACTGACCTTGAACGTGCATGGGGTGAGATCTATGGCTATGTCCAAACCCATACCCCGGGCGCAACGATCGATGGCATGCTTGTGCAGCGTATGACCAAGGGAACAGAGACGATCATCGGCATGAAGCGGGACCGGACCTTCGGCCCGGTCATCGTATTCGGTCTCGGTGGTATCTTTGTCGAGATCCTCAAGGACGCGAGCATGCGCATAGCGCCCGTAACGAAGGATGAGGCGCATGCTCAGTTGCTCGAGATCAAGAGCGCTGCACTCTTAACGGGCGCACGCGGAAAAGAAGCTGCCGACCTCGACGCACTTGCCACGATCATCACCTCGCTCTCACAGCTTGCGCTCGATCACCCTGAGATAACCGAGGTCGACTTCAACCCGGTGTTTGCCACGCCGAACGGTGCGCACATCGTCGACGCTCGCGTGATGCTGTAGATAAGAACGAACACGCACTGCGGCGCCGCGTTATTTCGATCGTGCACTTGTACAGTTCACACAGTTGACACAACATACTGCTCTGCTACTATCACCGTATGAGACCACAGACTTCGCTCGTTCTCGTCGTCGTCCTAGGTTACCGCTTTCAGGCGGGGTCTCTGTCGTAACGCACTCACAACAAGTTACGAACCGAAGCTCACCCGCCGCAGGCGGTTTCTTTTTTACCAGTTCACCACACACCCATGGAACAGAGAACAGGAGCGGAGATACTTATTGATACCCTCATGAGCGAGGGAGTCGATACGATATTCGGCTACCCGGGTGGGTCGATCATGCCCGCGTACGATGCGCTGTACGACTATCGCACACAAATCCGGCACATCCTCGTGCGTCACGAACAGGCCGCAGCACACGCAGCCGAGGGCTACGCACAGGCAACCGGCAAGGTCGGGGTCGCGATGGCGACCTCCGGCCCCGGCGCAACCAACCTCCTCACCGGAATAGCGAACGCGATGATGGACAGTACGCCGATCGTCTGCATCACCGGCCAGGTCGCCGAAGCGCTCCTCGGTACCGATGCATTCCAGGAGTCCCCCGTGATCGGTATGGCGACCCCGGTCACCAAGTGGTGCACGCAGGTCACAAGCGCACGCGACATACGCGGAACGCTCGAGCGTGCGTTCCACATCGCGCAGAGCGGTCGCCCCGGTCCCGTGCTCGTCGACATAACCAAGAACGCGCTCATTGAGGTGTGTGACAAACTTCCTGTCGCACGTACACCGATAGAAAAACGTGTTCCCTCACTTGCTCCTGAGGCGCTACAACAAGCTGCAGAGCTTTTGAACAACGCCGAACGTCCGTACGTCCTCGTAGGACACGGGGTGCTCCTTGCGCACGCGGAGCACGAGCTCCGCACGCTCATTGAAACGGCCGACCTGCCCTGTGCCTCCACCTTGCTTGGGCTCGGCGCGCTCCCGGCCGACCATCCCAACAACCGGGGGATGCTCGGCATGCACGGGAATTTTGCGGCAAACAAGCAGACTGATGCGGCGGACGTTATTCTTGCGCTCGGTATGCGCTTCGATGATCGAGTCACGGGAAAAGCGAGCTCATACGTGAATCAGGCAAAGGTCATCCACGTCGACATCGATCCTGCAGAGCACGGCAAGATCATAGTGCCGGCGGTTTCCCTCGTTGGCGACGTAAAGGAGGTGCTCCAGGCGCTCCTGCCGCTCATGATACACAAACGTCGTGACACATGGCAGAGGACGTTTCGTGCGCTCGACCAAGAGGAGGAACGCGCGATCAAGCGGCCAGCGCTTGTTCGGACGGAGGGGCCGCTCACCATGGCGGAAGTGGTGCGCTCGTTCGAGCAAAAGACCAATGGCCGCGCGATCGTTGTCGCCGATGTGGGACAGCACCAGATGATGGCAGCGCGCTACTATCGGTTAGCGGAAGGTGGACGCCTCATCACCTCGGGAGGACTCGGTACCATGGGCTTTGGCCTTCCCGCCGCGATAGGCGCACAGCTGGGGAAACCCGCTGCGACCGTGCTTGCGTTCATGGGGGACGGTTCCGCGCAGATGAACATCCAGGAGCTTGGCACCATCATGCAGGAGAAGGTGCCGGTCAAGATCGTGATCCTCAACAACGGCTTTCTTGGTATGGTACGCCAATGGCAGGAGCTCTTCTTTGAAAAACGCTACTCGTCGGTGGCGATCGCCAGCCCTGATTTTGTAGCCCTTGCGGCGGCGTATGGTATACCAGGTAGCTGTGTGAGCGAACGTGAAGGGCTCGATCATGCTGTGATGACCTGCCTAAAAAGCCCTGCATCCTATCTCCTTGAGGTACGCGTGCTCGCGGAAGAGAACGTGTTCCCCATGGTGCCAGGCGGGGGTACGATGGCTGATATCCGTCTTGCGTAACCGCCTATGCAGTACACCATCACCGCACATACAGAGAACAAGCCGGGCGTGCTCTACCGTATCGCTGACCTCTTCCTCCGCCGCCAGGTGAACATCGAGAGCTTGTCGGTGCACGAGATCGACCCGGTGCGTCACATCTCCTGCTTTACCATCGAGATCGATGCGAGCCCCGAACGTGCGTCGCTCATCGTACGTCAAATGGAGCGCATCGTGGAGGTAGCGAGCGTGGAGCTCTCCGAGCGTTCGCCTGCATAGGACAACGCAAGACGGCACGCTGTTGGCGTGCCGCACCCTCACTCATAGGTTGGATGGCTAATGAGCTCTGGTTTGAAGCGTGTCACGGTGACCGAAACAGGATCGCCCAGCTGGTCGTTCGCGATGAGAACGACGTACGCATCCCCTTCATCATTATCATCAAAGCAGAGCGTGATCAGGTCCACGAGAGCAACCCGGTTCTCGTTCACGTCGATCGTGAACGCATGGATGGGTAGCGGGTCTGACCTGCACGCCCGTCGCACCACGCTCATTGTGGTCGGGACAGCAGACAACACGCCGGAGACTCGGGGTCGAGGAGTCCGGGGACGATCCGGTGGTTCCACGACCCACCACCCGGCGACATGGGTCTCTGCAAGCTGTTCGACCGCTTCCGATCTCTCTGATCCGCTTGGACTGACGTGCAGCGCGTACACGATCGTCATGTGACCTTCTCCTCCTGGTACTCAGGACATTAGAGCATGTGTCAGCGATAACACAAGCTACCCGCACGAGCCGCCCCGTGCGGTCGTGTCGTCGCTACCGTGCTCGTGTTCGAGCACGGTGCCGAGCTCGCCGAACCGTCCGGAAACGTCTTCTCTGCTCTGTATGAGTTTCGTGATCATGCCCATGAGGTCAGGCCGGTTGACGGTCGTACCGCCGACTACGCGACCATGCCACACGATGATACGGCAGAAGGAGTGCTCTTCAGGTGTCGGGTAGTGGAGGTACGTGCGATCGGCAGCGATGCGCACATCGCCGACCCACCCGATCTGGTAACCGAAGCCGTGGCTCGTGTGAAAAGAAACCTGCTCGAACTGTGTTCGCTCGGTACAGCTTGCTGCGGTCATGTTCTTGCCTGCGACCTCGCCCTGTAGCCGCGCGCTCATCCAGTTACCCATAATGAGGACTTCGCCCAGCGCCTCATCCCAGCACTCGGCCGTGTCACCCGCCGTATACACGCCGGGAAGGTTCGTTTCAAGGAACCCGTTCGCGAGGATACCGCGATGTATCGCAAGACCTGAGCTCTGGAGCCACTCGAGTGGGTAGATCACACCAATGAACGCGAGCACGATATCGGCGGAAAGCTCTCTCCCGTCCCGGAGCCGAACCCCGGTCACGACCTCATCCCCCAAGACCTCAACCACCTCATTCTCGCGGATGATCTCGACATCATTGCCGAGGAGCACCCGCTCGATGAGCTCACCTTCCTCCCGTGAGAGCGATGGCTCGAAGTAGTACCGTTCGCGCATCACCTCGGTTACCGTGAAACCGCGCGAGCGCAAGATCTCAATGATCTCGAACGAGACGCACGAGCTCCCGATCGTAATGACGCGCTTGGGCTCTCCCTGGGCAGCTTCGGCTATCTTCCTGGCATCGTCGACGGTACGAAGCGAGAGGACGCCCTGCTTGCGTGCCCCGGGCACGTTCCACGGGCGCGAGTGCGCCCCGGTCGCAATGAGAAGCTTTTCATACACGAGCACGTCGCCGTCCGAAAGCGTGAGCTGCTTCCTATCAGGATCAAGCCGGGTAGCGGAAAGGCCCCGGAACAGATGGATGTTCTGTTCAACGTACCATTCCGGCTTCTTGATCCACACATTGTCGAAGGGCTGTTCGCCAAGCACCCACTTCGGCTTGCTGAGGAGTACGCGCGAATAGAGCGGATGCGGTTCATCGGAAATGATGGCGATCTTCCCCTCAGTGTCGCACTTGCGGATCGTTTCCGCTGCGGTCGTGCCCGCAATGCCGCCGCCGATGATGACGTACCTGTATGGTTGCATAGTTAGTTGCTATTGTACTAGGGCGCTGTCCGATACCGAAGGAGTTGTGCCTGAATACCGGTGGACAACACGAGCAGCGCACCCATGAACAGGAACAGAAGATCGAACGAGTAACGCGTCACAATGTAGCCTCCAGTGAGGACCGATATTGCTTGAAAGATGTACCAGAGGCCATACGAAAGGCCCCATACGTAGCCATCGCGGTCGCCCGAACCCGAGTGCCGATCGTAGAGCGCTGACCACGTCGGCCCTTGGAGCGCCATACCTACACCCATGACGACCTGCACGACGAGAAGGCCGGTGATCGATTGGACGAGCAAGTACCCAAAGGTGGCAAGGGTGATGAGCATATACCCTACGAGGAGCAACCGCTCATGCCCGACACGATCGCCAACCTTGCCTGAGACAATCATACCAACACCCATGATCGCTAAATAGAGCGCGTACACCCACGTGAGCTCGAACACGTCGCCGCCTACCTGCTGTGCGAACACTGCGTACAGAGGGCCGAGCATGCCCGAACCAAGCGCGAGCAGGTTGCTCGACCAGAGCAGCACCGATTCAGCTCTATTCATATCTCAACCATTGTACCTGAGCGGATCGTCGTCCCCTTAGAGCTATCCCCAGCACAAAACAAAGCCCTTGCGGGCTTTGTGCGACACGTGCACGATCTTACTGTGGGTAGATCTGGTTGCCTTCGGTATCGTAGAGAAGGATCGCCTTTGTAGGGCATGCTTCTGCGGACGCAATGAGTGTTGCATCGTCGACACTATTCGCATCTTTAACAACAATCTTATTTTCGCCATCGAGCTCCCATGTTTCAGCCGCGACCGCGATACATGAAACAGCAGCAATGCAGAGATCTCGATCAACGACGATCTTTGCTATTTTGCTCCCCTCTGCTTGGCGTGTGTACTCACGTAGATCTGCCATATGGTAGGTGTTGTGGTTAGTGGTAACGGTTTATAAATACGACAGGTGCAGCACTCACGTGCGCTTGCGACTCTGGTGCTTGTGCGAGGTGTACCTGATCTCGCGACCAGTCTACTCGAACACCACAGACTCAAGCTCTTCGATCTCCTGAACCAGGAGCGGCGCGATGGTCTTATTATACGTGACGCTCGCGAGCCCACAATCCACACACGCGCCGTACACCTTAAGTACTGCAGTGCTCCCCTCGATACGCAGCAGCCGGACATCCCCGCCATGCATCTCGATGTACGGCCGGACCTTGGTGAGCAGTGCTTCTATTTGCGCTTCCATGGTAGCAGTATACGGCATACCCATCGTGACCGAAACATCGACAATACCGTGGGCGGTAACCTCACACAGTTGCGCATGATGAACGTGGTTATCATTCACTATCTACACGGCACTTGTACGTCGTCTGTGGAAACAGCGCACGCAGTGCGAGCGCAGCGTTGCACCAGTGCAACAGACCAAAACCCAAACCCCGCCGTCTTCGGCGGGGTTGCTGTAGAGCGTGTCGAACTTTGTCTGGTCTTCTGTGAACTGGTACACGTAGTTGTCACACAATTCGATGTCGCGTTGCACCAGGTCTAGCGCGCCTGCACAGGCAGCTCATACGCTGGCCTCAGCTCGTGCTCCTCTGGCAAAGGCGCACCTCGCTCGATCGACTGCTTCAAGGCTCGGTAGTTGCCGTTATGCAGCAGTGCTGGAGGTGCGACGGAATCGACGTGTAGCGCTCCCGGAGCACGTTCCCTTGTCGCTACCCCGTCTAGATCTCCGAGACTAGTCGGTAGCGGCGGTGCTCCGTGTACAGCTACCGCACGCTGTACCTGCTTGCTTTCGATAGCGGACGCAGCATGTGCAAATGCAAGCACAACGATAACCGCACTAATGTTTAACCAAGTACCACGACCATTTCGTTTAATGACTTGATTAGAGACCAGAGAAAGAATTAACCATACCCTTAAACTTTTGATAATCGTCGTTCATGAGTGCGGGTATTTCGGATTCCTCAAGGAAGATTAGTGTATACCTGTGACTCTCGTTCGCCCTCTCGTCTTTCCGCTCGGGCGGGAAGCTTTCGAATAGCACATTACAATCGTCCTGCGCTAACATTTCCTCCATTGTTCGCATGTGTATAATGGTGAAGCTCTCATCGCCTAATTTTCTATACGTCGTAAGTTCCAATCTACAGTCGAGATCCTTCTGAAGGTACGCTATTTTGTCAATCCTCAGCCCAGTTGGTTCAGCTTTGCTCATATAAATGAGTATCTTATGTTTATCGGCCCCTTGAGGAGTTATCATAAGTTGATTCGGTAAGGTGGTTCTCACCTCCCCCCATTGTGCCGGATACTGAAACTCAATGCCCCATACTTCATGTCGATATGTCCGTATACCAGAAGCATTCGTTTCCTCCAATCCTTCTTCTGCCACAGAGCCGACATCTTCATTTTTCGTTTCTTCTGCGAGCGGATCATCGGTCGGATCATTTTGCACCATCTTTTCATCCCCTACATCGAATATCCGTAGTTGAACGAATAAAAAATACGCCGCGCCTACCAAAAGCACAAGAGCCACGGCACCGTATAGGTAGGTTCTCTTCATAGTGTTCGTTTGCTCATAATACTGACAATTAAGCGGCTTATAATAGTCGAGTTGCTAAAATTTAAACGACTTTAGGATAGTATCTTCG
Source organism: uncultured Candidatus Saccharibacteria bacterium (assembly GCA_964531785.1). Taxonomy (GTDB): domain Bacteria; phylum Patescibacteriota; class Minisyncoccia; order Phycocordibacterales; family UBA12088; genus CAYWMQ01. Next base: position 115,053 of record CAZHFF010000002.1, on the reverse strand, counting down.
GTTGCATCCACCTCTGTGTCTCCGAAAAACACCAGATTGTAGAAGTCGCCATTTACCTTCGTGGAGTAAGCTACAAAAGGCTCTCCGCACTTTGGGCCGTCACAGTACCCGCTGGGCGCTTTGAACACAACTGCGTCCTTCCCCCCCAATCTGCTCTTGCCTGCCTGCGGGAAGTCGAGATAGTGGAAACTGTCGAGTTCTATCGAGCCGCCTTGTTTGACACGCACCTCAAAGCGCCTCTCGCCGGCGACGAATGTCACAAGGCGATTGTGGTTGTCGTCCAGTACTTTATCGACAGACGCTCCGGGCGGTAGGCTTAACGCGAAACCTAAGCTTTCATTGCGGTATTCAGTGTAGCCTTCGGAGGCACCATTAGACTGAGCCGAACCATCGTTTTTCGTTTCTTCTGCGAGCGGATCATCGGTCGGATCATTTTGCACCATCTTTTCATCCCCTACATCGAATATCCGTAGTTGAACGAATAAAAAATACGCCGCGCCTACCAAAAGCACAAGAGCCACGGCACCGTACAGGTAGGTTCTCTTCATAGTGTACGTAGTGAGCATGATTATTGCTGTGGTACATGGCGGAGTCGTATTGCCACGGTAAATGCCATGGTAAATGTATTGGTTTATAAAAGGTTGTGCTTCATAAGACTAGCGCTTTGTTGTTTTGTATAAATAAGAAGGCACCCCAGTAGCCCAACAAGGATGCCTTCGAGAGGCTAGAACCCATGACTCTTACTGCAAGTATACACGCCACACAGCAGGAAACATGGGTTTATCCCCGGCTGTGGAGGTAACCAGGGTGCTGACCGCTGCCAGTTTTCGGTTTCTGCTTATAGAGCTACTGCTTGTAGATGCGCCACACATCAGCTGGTTTCGTACCCTCCTCCCGAGGGTGGGTTGCGGCGCCTACTTGCACGGCTCGTGCAGTGTTCTGGAAGGGTATGCTGCAAGGAGCTTGTTCCGATTGTATGCTCCATTTCTACGGCTTGTACGCGAAACCCGGGTCTCCCCGGGTGTCGTGCTCATACTCAGCGTCGCTTCCGTATACGCTAGCCGCGCGCAGACTTGATCTCCTCTGCGACATTTGGCGGGACCACGGCGTAGTGGTCGAACTCCATGGTCATCTGACCGCGACCCTCGGTCATCGAGCGCAGGGTCGTCGTGTACCCGAACATCTCGGATAGCGGGACCTTCGCTTTGACCGTCTGCATGTCCACGCCACGCGGCTCCATACCTTCGATCTGTCCGCGCTTGCTCGAGAGGTGGCCGTTAATGTCACCCATGAACTTCTCTGGCACGACGACCTCGACCTTCATGATCGGCTCAAGCAGAACCGCTCCAGCCTTCTTCGCGGCTTCCTGAAATGCCTGGCTTCCCGCGATCTTGTATGCAATCTCGCTCGAGTCAACGTCGTGGTAGCTTCCATCGAAGAGATCCACGGAAACATCGACCATTTTGAAGCCTGCGACGATACCGCGATCCATAGCCTCGCGTATGCCCTTCTGCACGGCCGGGATGAACTCTTGGGGGATGACGCCGCCCTTGATGTTGTTTATGAACTCAAAGTGGTCGTCACGGGTCACGTTCTTCGCCACCTTTTCGCCCTCCGCAGCGGGCTCGAGCGGCTTGATCGCGATCTTCACATGTCCGTACTGGCCGCGACCACCGGTCTGCTTGATGTACTTACACTCCGCTTCGGCGCTTCGCTGAATGGTCTCACGGTAGGCGACCTGTGGCCTGCCGATGTTCGCCTCCACCTTGAACTCACGCTTCATGCGGTCCACGAGAATGTCGAGGTGGAGCTCACCCATACCGCTGATGATCGTTTCGTTGGTCTCCTCATCGCTCGACACGCGGAACGTCGGGTCCTCATCGGCGAGTTTTTTAAGCGCGATGCCCATCTTTTCTTGGTCAGCCTTGGTCTTGGGTTCGATGCGGACCGACACAACGGGCTCGGGAAAGACGATCTGCTCGAGGACGATAGGGTTCGCTTCATCGCAGAGGGTGTGGCTCGTTTTGGTATCCTTGAGGCCGACCGCAGCCGCGATCTCGCCGGCATAGACCACCTTGAGGTCCTCGCGCTTGTCTGCCTGGAGGCGCACGATGCGGCCCACACGCTCTTTGTTGCCGGTCGTGGAGTTGTAGATGTAGGAACCGGCCTCGAGCTTGCCCGAGTACACGCGGAAGAAGGTGAGCGAACCAACGAACGGGTCTGCCTGTATCTTGAACGCCAGTGCGGCGAACGGTTCATCATCGGTAGCGTGGCGTTCGATCGTTGCTTCGGTCTTCGGGTCAGTGCCAGTGACCGGAGGCAGGTCGAGCGGCGAAGGAAGGTAGTCCACAACGCCGTCGAGCACGAGCTGCACGCCCTTGTTCTTGAGCGCAGAGCCGCAAAATACGGGGAATATCTCGTTGGCGATCACCGCTTTGCGCAGGAGCTTCTTGAGGTCTTCAAGTGAGGGCTCGGTTCCCTCGAGGTACGCGTTCATCATGGCCTCATCGTTCTCGACGATGCGCTCGATGAGCTCCGCACGAAACTTCTCGACGTCCGCGCGCAACGCCTCTGGAATAGTGTCGTCTTTGCGGACCTCCATACCCATATTGCCTTCGAAGTACACCGCCTGGCGGGTCAGGAGATCGACGACACCAACATGACCATCCTCTTCCCCGATAGGGATCTGCATGCGGACCGCCTTCTTCGAGAGACGATCGAGGATCGAGGCGTAGCTCCGCTCGAACGAAGCACCCGTGCGGTCGAGCTTATTAATGAAGCAAACGCGCGGAACATCCGCATCATCAGCATAGCGCCAGTTGGTCTCGCTCTGCGGCTCCACCCCGGCGACGCCGTCAAAGACGACGACCGCGCCGTCAAGAACGCGCATCGAGCGCTGCACCTCGGCAGTGAAGTCGATGTGACCTGGCGTATCGATGATATTGAACCGGTACTTGGTGTCCTTGTTCTGCGTGTCCCCGCCGGTCTTCGTCCAGAAACAGGTGATCGCTGCCGAGGTGATGGTAATGCCGCGTTCACGCTCCTGTTCCATCCAGTCGGTCACCGTGGCACCTTCGTGCACCTCACCGATCTTATGGCTCATCCCCGTGTAAAAGAGGACGCGCTCGGATGTGGTGGTCTTGCCCGCGTCGATGTGGGCGATGATGCCGAAGTTACGAACGCGCTCTAGTGGATAATCACGACTCATAGGGGATCGAGCTAATTGAATAAAAAGCCGCAAACGCGGGAGTTGCGCACACTATACAGTGTGTTGGTAAAAGACTCAAGCACCTGCAAAGCTGGCCCGGTTGTGCGTGTCCTGGCTCAGTGCTTAGATAGAGGACAGACGACGCAGCAAGAGGTGAGCGACCGTGGAACCAGCTACAGTGAACTACAGCATAATTCATGAACTGAACTTCCGTCGGGTTGACGCGGAAGGCGGCATCCCCGGCACGTACCTGGCGAAACCCGGTACCACGATCGTGTTCGACACACAAGGCAACAGATGGGCTGTCACTGGTGACGAGCGCGGAGCGGCAGCAGAATACGGCTTCCGTTTACAAGCGGAGACATAAAGAGAAGCGCGGCCTGGGCCGCGCTTGTTCGCAACAGACCCAAGCGCGTCTTTGCGGCCACATATGCGGGCGACCGCATCGCAGACCTGTCCTACGAACGGGTCGCGGGTTTAGTACAGCAAAACCCCTGTATGGGGTGTCTGTGTCGCAAGCAAAGTGCGCGTACCCGCAAGGGGCATCACCGCATTTGCAGCTGGAATTTGTTCGCTGCTATGCAGCTCCAAATTACCAGGCAAAGTGCGCGTACCCGCAAGGGGCATCACCGCATTTGCTAAGTAAAATAAATCCCCTTGCAGGGGCTTTATTTTACCAAGCAAAGTGCGCGAACGCGCGGTTGGCTTCCGCCATCTTATGCACATCCTCGCGCTTCTTGACAGCAGCGCCTTCGTTCTTCGACGCAGCAAGGATCTCATCTGCAAGGAACTTCGAGGTCGGACCGCCACTCTTGCTGCGAGCAGCATTGAGTATCCAACGCATGGCGAGGGCCTGCCGACGCTCCGGTCGCACTTCGCGCGGAACCTGATAGTTCGCACCGCCGACGCGGCGGCTACGCACCTCGACCGTAGGTCCAACGTTCCGTATCGCATCCTCGAACACCTCGATCGGTTCTTTGGTCTCATCAGCTTTGCGAATGAGCTCGAGCGCATCATAGACCACCTTGCGAGCCGTCTCCTTCTTCCCATCGAGCATCACGCAGTTGATGAACTTCGAAAGTCGCTCGCTCTGGTAGCGATTATCAGGTGCTATGCGTATCTTTTTCTTGATCGGTCGTCGCATGGTGATTATGCCTTAGGCCGCTTCGCGCCGTAGAGGGAGCGCCCCTTCCTACGCTTATCAACGCCGGTTGCGTCGAGCTTACCGCGCACGATCGTGTAGCGGATGTTGACGTCCTTCACACGACCACCGCGGATGAGCACGACTGAGTGTTCTTGCAGGTTGTGTCCCTCGCCGGGAATGTATGCGGAGACCTCCATACCGTTGGTCAAACGTACACGCGCATACTTACGAACGGCAGAGTTCGGCTTGCGGGGGGTCTTAGTGGTCACCTTGACACAGACGCCGCGCTTGAAAGGAGCCGGGTATATGGTCGGCTTGTTCTTAAGCAGGTTGAAACCGCGCCCCAGCGCAGGCACTTTTGACTTGGTCGGTTTGTCCTTTCGCGGGTTGCGAACTAGCTGATTGATCGTTGGCATGGGTACTTCTGTCGCTTTTTGCAGTGGTCACCACTCTACTACGGACGCCGATAATATGCAAGTATCAGGTAGTGATCCGCACGTTGAGCGAGCGAACACCCTATAGACCGCCGAGCGCGACCCCGACCGGTACCCCCGTAAGGAGCGTGAAAACGAGTGAAATGAACGCCTGGAACAGGGGGCCGACCAGGGTGAGCAAGAGGAACAGCACCAGGAAAACGCCGAGCAGGCCCATGACCATGAGCGCGCTCTCGAACCGCTGGTATGCCATTTGCGCCCGAAACGGGAGCAGTGTCCTCAAGAGCTTGGAGCCGTCGAGCGGCGGTATCGGTATGAGGTTGAAACACGCGAGGAGCACGTTTATGTACACGACGAGCGCGGCAAGTGCGATGAAGCTGGTCGGTAGTTCGCCGATCCCGAAACGGATCACGAGGCCGAATACGAGCGCCAAGAGCAGGTTAATGCCCGGACCAGCCCCTGCGACGATCGCCTCGCCCCAGCGCTGATTCTTGAGATTGTACGGGTTGTAGGGGACAGGTTTCGCCCATCCGAACAAGAACGGACTCGAGGTGAGCACGAGGATGGCAGGCAGCACGATCGAACCCATGAGGTCGATGTGGGGCACGGGGTTAAGCGTCAATCGTCCGGCAAGCCGAGCCGTTGGATCGCCCAGCATCTCTGCTGCATAGCCATGAGAAACCTCATGAATGATGATCGAGAGTATGAGCGCTATGAGAAAGAATAGGGTGATGGGTTCCATGTGGTCTGAGTTCGGTGTACGCCTGATGGGCCTGCACTGCCGTGCCGTTCCTTTATATCAAGCTATCGGAACGCGTACTATTGCACTCTGCACCGACTATGGTACCATGCGTGAACCTATGGCGAAACAGTGCGCAGTAACAGGAAAGGGTTCGCAGGTCGGCGGTCGCTACAGCAACCGGACCCGCGCAACGCAGTTCAACCCCTGCGGTAAGACCCGTCGACAGCCCAACCTTGTGAAGCGGCGCATTTTCGTGCCCGAGACAAATGAAACGGTCACGATTTCGTTGAGCACCAAAGCGCTCAAAACGATCCACAAGAACGGTGCCTACAAGACCCTGAAGGACGCGGGGCTGCTGTAGGATGCTCAGAGACGCGGCAGCACCTGACGCCTGAGGGCGTTTTTAGTTATGCCTGTTGAGCAGCGAGGCGATCTCCTCCTTCACCAGGTCTGGGAACGGGACCTGCCGCAGCACAAGATCGCTCGTGATGCTTGCGGTCTGTATGCGCACATCGCCAAAGTGAAGCCACATCGCTATGATACCTCGCACCTCATAGGTCACATCCTGTATGCGGTCGAGTGGAAAGCTCGATACCTGACGACGGAAGAATCCGTGCTGCTCTATATCGATGATCCGCTTGTTGGTGATGATCCATGCGTCGAGCCAGTGGTCAGACCATACGGCGAAGAACCGCATCCAGACCAGGAGACCCACGAACGCAAGCACGAACGTACCGAGCGCTACCGTGTCAATGAACCGTTCAGGGTACGTGGCATGGACGTACGATTGTGCCATACCGGTGCCGAATGCGAGCACGAGCATAACGAACGCGAACGCAACACCCTCGAGTGCCAGGTGGTACCAGTGGCGACGCACGGTGGTTATGACATGCTCTCCTTCTCCTAACGTGATCGCTTGATGCTGCATAGCTAGTGTATAGCGAACCAGAACGCTGAGAGACCCATAAGGGTAAGGAGCGCACCGCTCACGGACAGGTACACGATGAACGTGCCCATCGTGGTGTACTTCCCGGTCGAGTAGAGCTGCCAGTGCCAGAACAGGAGGCCGCTCCAGGCAAGGAAAGCAATGAGTGCGATTCCGGTAACGCCAAAGAGCACCAGATCGAGCGGGATAAGATCAAGGGCAGCCATCGAGTTCGCAGCACCCATTGACCCAGTATACCCCCAGAAACCCCTGTGCTATACTCCCGCTATACACACCGCTCTGTTCTCCCCCAATGGAGGACTAGCGCACTTGTTACCAGTTCACCTCTCTATGTTCACACCCTTTATCGCTCTTCTCGTCGCGCTCGCGATCGCTGTCCTCATCATTCGACAGATCGATCAGTACGAGCGCGGAGTCATGCTCACCCTCGGCCGCTTTTCCGGGGTAAAGGAGCCGGGTTGGCGCATCGTGATACCCATATTCCAAAGGTTGATCAAGATCGACATGCGCGTCTCGGTCATCGATGTGCCGGACCAAGACGCCATCACTCGTGACAATATTTCTCTCAACGTCAACGCAGTCGTCTACTACAAGGTAAAGGATGCGCGTGCGGCGGTCATCGAGATAGAGGATTTTCGCTATGCGGTCAGCCAGCTCGCACAGACCACCATGCGCGATATCGTTGGAGAAATGGAGCTTGATGAGCTTCTTGCCCACCGGGACCACGTCTCACAGAAGATCAAGGAGATCGTCGACAGCGCGACCGACCCGTGGGGTATCCAGGTCGTCGGTGTCGACCTCAAGCACATAGAGCTTCCTGAGGACCTCAAACGCACGATCGGCAAGCAGGCAGAGGCTGAACGGGAGAAGCGTGCTGTCATCATCAAGGCAGAGGGTGAGGTGATCGCAGCTGAGAACCTTGGGAAAGCGGCGGACATCATGACCGCGCACAGCGGCGCACTGCATCTCCGCTCGCTCCAGACGCTCAACGACGTCAGCTCAGATCAATCTAACACCATCATTTTCGCGGTACCGCTGGAGGTTCTTCGCGCCTTTGAACGGATCGGCGTCAACCTTGAAAAGCCCGGCACCAAGCAATAGCAGCACAGAAGAGGAGGTCAATTCCGACGCAGCAAGCTACCGTCGGTCGTAAAGGTTATCGTGCCGTCACCGCACGTCGAGACAACCTCCGCACCGACAGACGTTACCCTGTCGATCACCTCTGCGTGCGGATGACCGTAGCGGTTGTCACACCCTGCAGATACCACGACATACGGTGCCGCAACAAAACCAAGGAACGCCTCTGCTGACGAGGTCTTTGACCCGTGGTGACCGAGCTTGAGGACATCGCTTGCAAGAAGACTGCCGTAACGCCCGGTCAGGTATGTCTCTATGGAGCTCGGCGCATCTCCCGTGAACAGAAATGACGTTTCTCCATAGACCAGTCTTGCTACGACCGATGCAGCGTTCGCCTCAGCCGTGCTCATGTCTCTATCCGGAAAGAGTATTTCGAGATAGACACCCTCATCCAGTGCGACCACCTGTCCTGCCCGGGCCACCACCTGCTCCAGACCTTCCGCTTCGACCGCCTCCCGAAGCGCAGCGTGGTCGTCGCCTCCGTCCTCTACGTCAGACTCGATGAACATTCCGACCTGATACCGTGCGAACACTTCTGGCAGACCCCCGATGTGGTCAAGGTCCGGATGGGTCGCCAACACGACATCGATCGTTCGATCGCCGTACGGCATCACCGTCGCCAGCTCCTCGAGCACCGCACGACCTGCTCCACCATCGATCAGCATCTGGTTCCCGTTCGGCGCTTCAATATAGATCGCATCACCCTGTCCCACATCGAGAAAGGCGACCGTGAGCATGCCGCTTCCGCCGTGCGCAGTAACAAGTCGAACGAGGAGCAGAAAGATCGCGAGCAGTATGCAGAGCGTGCCCCAGGGCGCATACTGACGTATCAGGTCCATTACCACGAGCATACACCCGTGAGGTACGTGCCGACACAAGGAGTATGCACATGACACCGCTCGCCTACCTGCTGGCGCCGCTGATCTGCCGTGCTATGCTCTACGGTGTGCAGCAATTCCGCTTCCTCACCCCGATCGCCGTCCTCTTCGTGACCGTCCTCTTGGTCTCGAACGTCGCGAGCACCAAGCTCACCGAGTTTTGGGGGCTTACGCTCGATGCAGGTACCCTGCTCTTCCCCCTCTCGTATATCTTTGGGGACGTGTTGACCGAGGTGTACGGCTTTTTGCGCGCACGTGCGGTGATCTGGCTCGGCTTTGGAGCGACCTTGCTAGCCTCCGGCGTGTTCATCCTGGTCGGCATGCTGCCCCCATCGCCTGACTGGGGGAACCAGGAGGCATACCTGGCGATACTCGGCCTTACACCACGGATCGTTGTCGCAAGCCTTATCGCTTATCTGGTTGGTTCATTCATGAATAGTATCGTCCTTGCCAAAATGAAGGTCTGGATGGACGGGCGTCACCTCTGGATGCGAACAATAGGCTCGACACTGGTGGGACAACTGCTCGATACGGCACTGTTCATCCTGATAGCGTTCACCGGCATCTTTTCTGGAGGCGTGCTCGTGGCACTCATCGTGTCGAACTACATATTCAAGGTGGCCGTCGAGGCACTCTTCACACCGGTCACGTACGCAGTGGTTGCATACCTAAAGCGCGCTGAGTCGATCGACCACTACGACCGCGGCATGCGATTCTCCCCGTGGGGCAACTAGCGCACTACGCTCGCGACCGCCTTCGCTACCCGCCTGTCAAAGACCGAGGGTATGATCTTATTTGCTACAGGCTTTGCAACGAGCGAAGCGATCTTCTTTGCCACCTTGAGCTTGATCTCTTCGGTGATCATGGTTACTCCGTGATCGAGCGCGCCTCGAAAGATCCCAGGAAATGCAAGCACGTTGTTGATCTGGTTGGGGAAATCGCTCCTTCCGGTCGCAACAACAGCGGCCCCGGCGGCAAGCGCAAGGTCGGGAAGTATCTCTGGGGTCGGGTTTGCCAGTGCGAATACGATCGGCTTCTGGGCCATCACCCGAAGATGCTCCGGAAATATGGTGCCAGGACCGGATACGCCAATGAGTATGTCTGCGCCCGCCACCGCCTCGAGCACACCACCCTCCCGCTGTTCTCTGTTCGTATGTTGGGCAAGTGCACGCTTTGCAGGGTTGAGGTCCGAGCGGCTCAGCGTAAGTATGCCACGGGTATCGGTAACCACCACGTCGTCGAAACCATAGAGCACGAGCAGGTTCGCTATCGCCGTGCCCGCCGCACCAGCACCAATGATCGCCGCGCGACTTCGTGCACTGTTCTTTTTCACTACCTTGAGCGCATTAATGAGACCAGCCAATACCACAATTGCCGTGCCATGCTGGTCGTCGTGCATCACCGGAATACTGAGCTCGCGCTTCAGACGACCCTCTATCTCAAAGCATTTCGGCGCAGCAATGTCCTCGAGGTTGATGCCGCCGAACGAGGGCGCAAGCGCCCGTACCGTGGCAATGATGGCCTCAGTATCCTGGGTCGCAAGCACAATAGGCACCGCATCGACCCCGCCGAACTCCTTGAACAGCACGGCCTTCCCCTCCATGACCGGAAGTGCCCCTTCCGGGCCGATGTTACCGAGACCTAACACGGCCGAACCATCGGACACGACCGCGACGGTCCTGCCGGAGAGCGTGTATTCTCTCGCCCGCTCCGGGTGCTCATGCAGAAATGATGACACTGCCCCCACCCCGGGTGTGTACAGAAGGGGGAGTGTTTCTCTCGTGACACGCGCGATCGAACGTGTGGTCAGTTTACCCTTGTGCTTTGCGTGGAGTGCGAGCGCACGATGGGCTACGGTCTTTGGTGTGCGTGGTCGAGAGGCCATACTACAAGCAACCGTTCGCGGCCGCGCGTGCGCGATCCTCATACGAAAGATTCCGGTCAGGATCAGCCATCATCGCATTCCACTCAGCACACTTGTCAGGATCGACCACGGGCTTGAAGTATCGGTCCCTGTTCAGGTACACCCAGCCAAGTCCTATGATGACAAGCGCGATGAGTATCGTCCTCATATTGCACAGTATAGCACCTGCTACATTTGAGAACATAGCGTGCAGTGCACGCTCACCGTGGTACCATGGGACGGTACCCTTAATCTATTCCAACATGCAATACGAAGCACGTACCTTTCAGTTCCCAGAGATACCAGGCCTGTCCGCAGAGCAACTTTCGCTACACATCGGCCTCTACGAAGGCTATGTCAAGCACGTGAACATACTGACCGATGAGCTGAGGAAGCTTTCGGCACAGGGAGACGAACATGCGTATGCGGTCGCGGAGCTCCGTCGCCGGTTGGGATTCGAGTGGAACGGCATGCGTCTCCACGAGCTCTATTTCGAGGTGCTCGAGGGTGGGCCCCAGGTCATCAATGCGGAGTCTACACTGTACACCATGCTTACCGGCCAGTTCGGCAGCCTCTCGGCGTGGCAGGCGCAGTTCGCCAAGGTTGCAGCACGCGGTCCAGGTTGGGCTATACTCAACTACGACCCCGTGACCAAGCAGTTCCTGCACACCTGGGTCGCCGATCATGAGATAGGGCAGCTCGCGACCTTGCCTGCGGTGCTCGTACTCGACCACTGGGAACACGCGTACTTTGTGGACTACAAGCCCGCGCAGAAGGGGTCATACGTCGAGGCATACCAGAATGCGATCAACTGGACGGTCATTGCGGATCGGTTCGAGAAACTTGCACGCTAAGCGCACGCTCGGCTCGAACGAAGCGACGGTGGAGCCAGAGCCCGACAGCTCCATAGAGGAGTCCGACTACGGCGAACGGCAGGGGAGGAACACCGACCGATGCGAACGGCAGGAGCGAGAAGTGATGAACGACCGTGAACATGAACGAGAGCAAGAGATCTGCTACGAACGCAAGCGGAAGCGCAAGGACCGGTGCAACGCTCCCAAAAAGCCCTGCAACTAGACCGATGCCCATGGTCGCCGGCACGAGCGGAAGGACCAGCAGGTTGACCGGTAGCGCCACGATCGAGAGCTCGCCCACCTGGTAGAGGAGGAGCGGCAGCACTGCGGCCTGCGTGGCAAGCGTTGCAGCAACGATCTCGCGCACCTGGAAACCCTCGGGGACCCACGTGAGGTACGGCACGACGAGCGGGGATCCGAGCACTAGGCCGAGCGTCGCAATGAACGACAACTGGAAACCGGGGTCGAACGCCAGGATGAGCGGGTTATGCAGCACCATGATGAGCGCAGCAAGTGACAGTGCGCGGACGATGCTGTACGGCCGGTTGAGGTAGCGCGCGGTGAGCCCGAGCGCCGCCATGATGCTCGCGCGAACGACGGTGGCGGAAGCGCCGGTCATGAGAGCAAAACCTGCGATACCAAGGAGACCGAGCGAGAAACCGCCGCTCCTGGGCAGGAACTGGGTCAAACGAGTGATCGCATCCGCGACGATCGTCAGGTTGAACCCGGAAAGGACGACGATATGCACGATCCCGGTGTCGCGAAACCGCGAAAGCCAAGTCTCGCCAAGCGACTGTTTCGCACCCACCACCAAACCACCGAGGAGCGCTGCACGGGGCTCCGGCACCACCAAGGCGATCGCTTGAAGCCACGCGTGCTTCAGCGAAAGCAGGTGGTGTACGAACGGGTTCCCTTCGCCGCTACTCAAGATACTAACGGTCGGACGCATCATTTCATAGTGCACGCCTTCTTTCTTCAGGTAGTTCGGGTAATCGAATACTCGTCCGCTCTCGGTCTCGAACCGATCCGGGACCGTGATCTTTCCCTTGAGACTCACGCGATCTCCGTACGCGGCCTCCGGGTACTGCGGCACGCTCGCACGTATGCGCAGTGCGGCGTTCCCGCCGTCGACCATATCCACGTCTACGGTAAGAAGGGTCTTCGTGTCTCGCAGGTCCGGTTCGCGCACGACGACACCCTCGATCACGACCATGGCACCTTCCGCAAACACAGGGTACGGCTCAAGCGCACGGAGCGCGAGCTCGGTCCGCACAACGCCGAGCCCAACCGACAAGACGAACAGACCCGCAACGAGTCCTAACCTGGATCGCAGCACGAGCACGCATGCACCGCCAAGCATGAGTACGAGATACACCGGAACAGCGCCCCAATCAAAATATGAACGTACGAGCACGCCCAGCATACACCCACCAATGAGCGCGTATATGAATCGGTACATGTGCTCATTTCAATAAATGACCGAGGCCGATTCCACCAGACTAAAAGCGGTGCTGGTGCAACACGGAACTGCAAAACATATGTCCCGTCTGCTCCCGCTACTTCCCCCGATCCATCGCTTCGTTCGCCATGGCGTCGGCTCGCTTATTCTCGGCTCGCGGTACGTGCTCAAAGGAAACGTGAGGGAACGTCGACACGCGCAGGTTGTGTATCGCGATATAGAGTGGCCAGAGCGTTGGCTCTTTGATCTGGTACTCGCCATTGAGCTGCTTACACACGAGCTCGGAGTCCATGCGCACCACGACCGCAAGCTGCTTGCACTGTGGCGAGCCGAAGTGGGTCTTGATCGTCTCAAGACCGAGCACGACGGCTTGGTACTCTGCGAAGTTGTTCGTCTGGTGACCGAGGTACTTGGACGCCTCCTTGAGGGTCTTGCCGCTCTCGTCGAGCACTACCGCACCTGCTCCAGCAGGCCCCGGATTCCCCCGTGCGCCACCGTCGGTATAGAGGTATATCGTTCGCATAGACGACAGTATATCAGAGCGGCCTGGATGTACCGAGCGCTCGGAGCGATACCAGCCGGAGCCGCAGCTCCGGGGAGCGTTTGAAATACGAAGCCTCGAGGTATCCGTCCACCTCGACCAGTACAGGCGCCTCCCCCGCACACGCAAACCGCGACATGGGCGTGAAGAACGCGATGGCGCTCATGGTGCTCCCGTCCTTCCTGGTGAACGTCAGCTCAAGATGTTCGCCGGTCTTACCGAACGCTCGAGCCGAGGTGAGCATGACCGGTCCTATGCGGAAGAGCGGCCGAGGATTACCGACACCGAACGGCGCGCAACGTTGCACCGTGCGGAACGTGGCCCAGGAAACCTCCTCGGGGGAAAGGGCGATGGGTTCGGGTGTCATCGACTCCTCCTCATTTGCAGCGACGCCGTTCGCCTCGACCAGCGCATCCTCGAGCGTGAAGAGGTGGGCTTCTTCGATACTGAAACCGCCGGAAAACGCATGTCCGCCACACTCGATGAAGCGCGTCTCTACCTTTTGCATGAGCGCGAACACGTTCGCGCCACCATACGACCGGCAGGAGCCTTTGATCGTAACCCCCTCTTCGCGTCCCCAGAGAAAAACGGGGCGCTCGTACTCCTCTGCAAGCGTACCTGCCACAAGCCCAAGAAGCGAGGGTTTCCAAGCCGGATTACCCAGCACGATCACGCTCCGGAGCTCCTGTCGCGACTCGAGTCGCATCCGCGCCTCCTTGACCATTGCCGCCACGTGGCCTTTGCGCGCCGCATTGATGCGCTCAAGCTCATCGGCAAGTACTTGCGCCTCTGCCTCATCGTCAGCGACCAGCAACCGGAACGCATCCTGTGCATGGCCCATACGGGACGCGGCGTTCACACGCGGCGCTATGGTGAAGCCGATGTCTTCCTCGGTAAGGTACTGCTGACGTGCGCGCGCCTTCTTAAGGAGCGCCTGGAGTCCGGGTCGGCGTGATTTTCTGAGTACAACGAGACCAAAATGCGCAAAGGCTCGATTCTCACCGACAAGCGGCACCATGTCGGCGATCGTTGCCATACCGACCATGTCCAAGAGCCAGCGCTCCCAACCGGGCTGTGGCATATGCTCCGCGAACCGTTCGTCTCTCCTCTGGTAGGTAAGGAGCGCCTGCGCAAGCTTGAACGCAACGCCCGCACCGCAGAGCATCGGCTCCGGATAGACGCTATCAGCGCGTTTTGGGTTCACGATCGCGAATGCTTCGGGCAGTGCGCTGCCGGGCAGGTGGTGATCGGTCACGATGACCGTGAGACCGAGCGTATTCGCAAAGGCGACCTGCTCTACGTCGCCTATACCGCAGTCAATCGTAATGACGAGCGAAACACCCTCATGGTGCAAGGTTTCAAGTCCCCGGGCATTGAGTCCAAAACCGTCCCGATTGCGGTGCGGCGTGTAGTGTACGATGTTCCGATGCCCAAGCTTGTGGAAGAGATCCCAGAGCACCACCGCACCGGGTATGCCGTCCATATCGTAGTCGCTCCACAGAGCTATACGCTCGTTCGTGGTGAGGGCGTACGCGATCCGGGCACAGACCTTTTCCATGTCAGGCATGAGGAACGGATCATGCGTGTCCCGTTCGAAGTCCGGAGCGAGGAACCGCTCGGCATGCTCGTGTGTATATAGTCCGATGCGCTCAAGGAGCGTTTGCAGGAGGGGTGGGTTGGCGATACCAGCCTGCGGTGAGGATGATGATTCGTGACGCATGGTCGTAACTGACACGTTCGCTAGCGGCCGACCGGCTCCGCCTGTTCCGCGAACCAGCGCAACAGCGTACGGGTGTCCTGTTTCCAATCACGTGAGTTGAGAATGACAACGGTCACGACCCGCACCTCATCTTTGATCGGCACCGTAAAGAGCGCAAGCGACGTCTGTCCGGCCGCATCGGTATAGCCGAGCTTGCCACCTATGAACTGCGCCTCGGGCGCGAGCTTGTTCTGGTTCACCATGTTCCACACCGTTCCTTGACTACCGGTTATGGTCATCCGGTCCGCGCTCGATATGTCGAGCAGGAACCGTTTCTGGTGGTACAGGTAGCGCCCAAGAACGCTCAGATCGTGTGCGGTCGAGGTGTTGCGCGCGGAGAGGCCCGAGCTATCCGAGAACGAGGTTTGATACATACCTATCGCGCGTGCCTGGGTATTCATGCGTGCAAGGAATACGGGCGTCCCACCGTGGGCCGCGAGCGCATGCGCGACCGCATTGTCCGAACGAAGTAAAAGCGGGTAGTACAGATCGCCGATCACGTACCGATCGCCGCCAGGCGCGCGGATCTCTTCATTCACCGGGTAGGTCCCGTGTGCCACAAGCGCGGTCATGAGCTTCGTGATCGAAGCGATGGGGTACCGCTTGTCGGCGTTATGCTCGAGGTACACCTCGCCAGTGATCGCATCCGCAAGCGCAAAACTCCGGGCACTGAGCGCCGGCAGTGAGCCCTTCTTGAGTGCGAGCTCCGTGAGCGTACCGCGCATGGTAAGCGGCGTACCGGCAAGCACAAAGATGGGGGTACCCTCGTCCATGAGGTCGAACAGCCGTGCCGCATCCTCAGCACCAAGCTCGATCGAGCGACCGTGGGCAATATCCTCACCGAGCGCTCCGGTCGCGCTCTTCGGAGGACCATGTATGGAGAACCGGTCCTCGAACTTGATCCGGTCCGGCAGGTAAACTTTGGCGATCTGCGAAAAATGCTCACGTTCGAGCTCGGTCACGCTATAGAGACCGGTCGGTATGCTGTCCGGCGTACCTTCCTGTGGCCGATGCTTGATCTCGATCGTTTGGACCACGAGCCCGTCGCGATAGACCGTGAGGAGTTCCGTGGCGAGGTCCACACCTACGAAAACCCCTCGCGCCGGGACATGTTCGGCGATCGCATGTGCACGCATCTGCTCGGTCGTGACCGACGTCTCGCCGGAGCGTGCCCCTTCGGCGAGCCGAGCGAGCACTCCTCCGATGAGAGACTCTGAAGCAACGTCTTCTGCGAGCGCCCTTCCCTGTGCGAACTTACCGAACGACTCCCCGAACACCAGGCCGCCGCCCGCTCGAACCACAAAGACGACCACGAACAGTGCGAGTACCACCTTGCAGACGAAAAGGAAGCCTTGTGTGTCGAACGAGTAGCTGGTGGTACGCATAGCGAGCAGGGTCATCGCTATGGTACCATAACTATCGTTATGGGAGCGACCGTGTTCGAAAAGATCATAGCGCGCAAGGTACCTGCCGTGATCGTGTATGAAGATGACGCGACCTGCGCATTCCTCGACATTGCGCCGAATACGCCCGGTCACCTCTTGGTCGTACCGAAGGTCGTATACGAGAACCTGCTCGACGTACCGGAAGAGACCTGGCAAGCGGTCATGCGAACGGTCCGTTTCCTCGCGCCCTGTGTCATGCGGGCGGTCAAAGCAGACGGCATCAACATAAAGATGAACAACGGTGCCGCAGCCGGTCAGGAAGTGCCGCACCTGCATGTCCATCTGATACCGAGGTTTACGAACGACGGATTGACGCACTGGCAGGGGCATACTGGAGCACCAGTCGAGCTTGAGGCTGTAGGTGAACGGATCCGGCAGACCATACGCGCACTGCATGCGTAAGGAACCAGCCGCCCGGGTGGGCGGCCGTCGATCAGCTCTGAAAAAAAGCGTATGCTTCGTATTGTGACCGTGACATGACGAGGCCGATCAGTTTCCGATCCCGCAGGCCGCTGCTCACGTAGACCGCGTACTGTAAGTGTCCGGCACGATCGTTCTCGACATCCAGTAGATCCGTCACTTTTTTTATGCTGTTGAGCTCAATGAGCCGATGCCAGCTGAGGCGTGGGATCTTGCTGACCCGGACACCACGAAGATCGAGGACTGACCTTGAAACAAATATGAACTCCGGCCAGAGTACGATCACCGTGGCAACGAACGGTGACGTTCGTTCACATACGACCCGTAATGCGTGCGCTTCAAGCACGCCAGTATGTGCAGTGAGCACTTGACGAAGACTGTAGGACGCAGGTATCGGTTCGGTAGCTACGAGTGCCAAGGGCACCTCCTCGCGTCAATTGGTTCCAGCTTCAGACTACGCTACCTCTGCAGTATTGACAAGCTCAGTATTATCAGGCTCTTTTTGTACCATGCCGCTGAACGTGATCACGAACGCAGCAACGATCGCCCCGAGCCCATTGGCCACAAGATCGAGCGCCGTGTTGAGGTACCCACCGACTCCGGTCGCAGGCAGGAGCGCGTACGCGGTAAACTCGACCACCTCGTTCAAGGCTCCAAATCCCATACCGGCCATGGCCGCAATGAACGCAACAACACCGACACGTGCTCCTGGCCGAAGCTGCGGCACAAGGAGCCAGTACGAAACGAACGTCGCGACAAAGAACCCGTAGAAGTGGAGGACCTGATCGAACTTGAGAATGACGTCCTCGCCCGATCGCCACAGGTCGATGAGCACATAACGGTAGAGGACCTCATTCCCGACCACGACACCTCCGCCCGCCATGTGGAGGAAGGACCAGACCGACAGAAGGCCGAGCAGCCAGATCGGAAACCCTGTCCTGTTGAGGGTCGCGATGATGAGCATGCCGAGCACCACGACCTGGGCGACATAGCCCAAGAATTCGTAGTTTCCCTGCCCGACAAAGAGCGCAGTGAAGGGTATGAGGTACGCGAGATTGAGCCCGAGTACCAGATAGTGTGCTCGTGTGTACCGCATACTAGGCCTGTGGAGAGGTCTTGAGCGCCTCGACCCCCGGAAGGATACCATCAACAAGATAGTCGAGCATGGCACCACCGCCCGTTGAAAGGAAACTGAAATCGGCTGCCAGGCCGAGATCGCGAATAGCCGCTACCGTGTCCCCACCGCCAACGAGCGAGAGCGCATCCGCGTGCGCAACGAGCTGTGCAACATCGAGTGTACTCTGTGTATATCCTTCCTCAAAGAGCCCCAGGGGGCCGTTCCAGAGTATGGTCTTAGCCTTCGCGAGGTGGCTGCCGAGCGCGGTGACCGTTTCAGGTCCAACATCCACGATCTTTTCGTCCGGTTGGACTTGGTTTGCCGGCTTGATGCTCACGCCGCTCGGGCCCACGACGGTCACATCGACCGGAAGCAAAAGCTTGCCGCTCGCCAGGAGCTCCGCGACCTTCTCACTGCCGCTGTCGGACACGAGCGACGCACCGATCGAGAACCCTTCTGCCCGAAGGAAATCGTTCGCGAGCGCTCCGCCAATGAAGATCAGGTCGTAGCGCGGAAGCGCAGCCTCAAGCAGCGGCTCTTTGGTCTCGAACTTCGCACCGCCAAGAATAAAGAGCGAGGGCGACTCCGGTGTGAGTCCCTTGCTCAGTTCGCTCAGCTCTTTCTCGAGCAGATAACCCGCGAAGCCGGGGATACGCTCCGGCACCCCGACGACCGATGTTTGCGCCCGATGGCAAACACCGAACGCATCATTGATGTAGTAATCAGCGAGCGATGCGAGCTGATCGGCAAACGCGGGGTCGTTCGCGGTTTCGCCCGGGTCGCGGCGCAGGTTTTCGAGGAGCAGAAGACCGCCCTCCGGCAACTCATCGATCGCCCGTCGCGCCTCGTCACCTACAAGGTCAGGAACAAACCGTGCGTCGGGAATGAGCTCCCGCAGCACCGCGTAGACCGGTGCGAGCGAGTCTTCCGGTTTGCGCCCCAGGTGCGCGATGACGATCACCCGCGCTCCGCGCGCGATCAGTTCGCGCAGGGTGGGGAGCGCTGCCTCGATGCGGAACCGGTCCCCGGCTACGCCGTCCTTGACCGGAACGTTGAACTCGCTGCGCACGAGGACGCGTTTGCCGCGCACCTCGGGGAGCTCGCGAAGGGTTCGATACTCTGCCATATAGATGGTATGGTGTGTTAACGCACTGCACCCACTGCAGCGACTATCTTGGTAAACTCTTTGCTCACGAGCGATGCGCTACCGACCAACAGACCGTCGGTGCCGCCCTCCGTTACGAGCTCTGCCGCGTTCTCCGCTTTTGCCGAACCTCCGTAGAGTATGGGCACCCGTGCCACGTATGCTCTACCGAACAGTTCGGACAACACTTTCCGTATGAAGAGCACCATTTCGTAGAGCGCTTCAGTCGTCATGGCGTCCTGTGCGGTCTTGCCGATAGCCCAGACCGGCTCGTACGCGATCATGAGCCGCTCAAGGTCCTTCCGTTTCATGCCGGCAAGCGCGGTCGTGAGCTCTTCGGCAATGAACGCAAAGTATGCTCCGTCGTCCCTGCGCTCACGCTCTCCGACACACAAGACCACGCGCAAGCCGGACGCGATCGCGTACTCGACCTTGCGCGCCACAAGGTCATTTCCCTCGCCGAGCTCGCGGCGCTCAGAGTGTCCGATGAGCACGTAGGTCGCTTTGTACGCCTGCACCATCGGCGCTGACACCTCGCCGGTATACGCGCCTGTATCTTTGAAGGAGAGGTCCTGAACACCGAGCTTGACCTTACTCCCGCGAAGCTCTTTGGTGAGCTCACCCAAGAACGGGTGTGGGGGGCACACCACGACCTCGACACGCCGTTCCTTTGTTACACCCAACTTAATGCCCGCAAAGAGCTTTTTTGCTTCCGAGGGCTTGCCGGGGTTCATCTTCCAGTTCGCGATCACGTACCGTTGCATGTGATCATTCTAGCATAGGTATGGTCAGGTACGGCAAAACCGCTCGCGTGGCTATTACTCCACCTCTTCCCACGAGTCGATAACATACGACCCGCCGGGACCCTCGAACACCGCATTCGCGAGACCTTGGTCGTAGATGACCTGGGAGGAGTTCTGGGTCCGCACCCGATACGCGGTGATCTCGGTAAGGTCGACGTTGTTCCTGAGCAAGATCTCACCGTGACCGGCATAGACAAGGAGCGCACCGCCAGCTGAATTCTTGACCTCTATAGCCTTCTCGGACCCGCCATCCTCCGCACTCGTGTTCCGACTTACGACCAGTATGTACGACCGATTGCCATTACCCTCCCAGGTGTTCGAGTTGTCGAGCGAGACCTGGCTGCTCGTTTCCGTATTGCTCGGTTTGTGTACGATGATCGGAACGCTCTTGTTCCCGATCGCCGGGTCTACTTTGATCGTCACCCCCTGACGGACGTTCAGATTTCCGGCGATCCAGAGGACGCCGCTGATGGTAATGGTCTTACCATTACCACTGAACTCCACATCGCATTCGATCTTCCCGGGACCGAGCGAGACGTCCGTATTATAGACCCGTGGGCACGAACCGCTCACCACATTGCTCGAAGCGGCAAACGTCTCCCATTCATCCAACTTAGCGTCGGTCAGGGGTAAACTAGTCGTGGTGAGGTTCGGACTCCCCGGGTACTTGGTCCCACTGACCGCACCTTCGGTAAGCGCATCTATGACCTGGTAGTACGCGTTCTTGCCTACAATAGACCGCTTGAGTTCGTTGGCATACATGCTTCCGGTCGCGTTGACCTCATATATGGAGCCGCTTGGACCCGCTGAGACCGCGGTGCCATGTACCATGTTCTTGTTGAACCCAACGATGGGACCGTTCGAGTAGACGCTACCGACGACCTCCGAGCTGTTCTCCATATAGAGGCCGCCCACGTCGGTCTGTACCCCGAACCCGAACGACGCACCGTCGCCCTCGATCAGCGTCACTGCGATCTTCCGGATCCGCTGATCGGCATTCCCGACCGAGAGGACGTCCTTACCCTCGGTCGTGTCCGTCGTTGTTACCGTCGCGCTGTACCCAGCGTCCTCGAGCGTTTCGGTACTCGAGTAGAATTTGCCCGTCTTGATCCGGTATACGACATCCTCGAGCCCTGCTTCCGCCATCTGGTAGCTCCGTAGACTCAGGTTGAGCTCGCTCATGGTCTTGACCTGGGAACCGACGAGGCTGAAGGCAATGCTCACGATAAGGAGACTGCCGGCGAATAGGAACAGGGTGAGCAGCAGAAGCGCCTGACCACCCATATACCTCGGTTCTTCATGTATTTTTGTCATACTATCCATCGAGCTGCACGAACGTCCTGAAATGCTTCTCAAGTGTCGTTCCCCGTACCGAGGACGAGAGGCGAAGCTCGACCAAGATGCCCTCGGCTCGCGCGTGGTGCATCCTGGTGAACCGGAGCAGGTCAACGTTCACGCGATCCGTCGTGAGCGGAACCTGCGCACCCGCACCCTCACGAACGGTCACCTTCCCGCCGACTACCGCGAACGTGACGCTTCCTGTCGGCAGGTTCAGAACCAGTGTGCCGGGGCTGCTCTCGAGGACGCTTCCCCCGAGGTCGATGCCGGACGCAAAGCGGATGTCCCGGGTTACCCGTTCGAGCGTCGTGTACCCGCTCGCGGTGAGCTTGTGGGTCGCTTTCATGTAGAGCAGTGTTTCCTGTATCGAGACGGTTGAAACGACCAGTGCACTCGCGAGCAGGGCGGTGAGCGCAACGTACACGATGAGCTCTACAAGGGTGAACCCGCGATTCATGGTACGGCTCATGTGCAAGGTGTAGCGTGTGAGGTGCATACTGGTCACAGAGCGAGATCGGTCAGGTACGTAGTCAGTGTTTCCGCGCCACTGCCCCAATCAACCCGTGCGGTCATGCGCACGGTCTTCGAATCTACAGCCTTTACCTCCGGCGAGCTTGCTGGCACGATGTCGTGATCGGACGACCTCCGGTAGACCTCCGTGAACTCGATCGTGCGCACGAACCCTCCAGGTATGGACTGCGGCGTCGCAGTGGTTACCCAGCCGGCCCCTGTCTGCTCAAGATGGACCGGTCCGACGCCGATCAGTGGCTCGATCAAGGTCGCATAGTCATCATTCCGTATGAAACGAGCGATCTCCGCTGACTCCTCGAGCAGGTAGAGGGCCTGTACCTTTTCAGCAGAGAACAGGCCCCAGCGCAGGTAGAATGCCGCTGCTGCAAGTAGCGCCACGAACGTGACGCTGGCGATACTGCTCACCACGATCACTTCGATTATGCCCATTCCTTTGCTGGAGCTCTTCATGTTCTAAAGTGTGTCTATGAGACCCGCGCTATTCACGTACACCACGTTCTGGATGGCTGCGTTCGTCGCCAGCGAAACGGTGATCGATCCTGAAGCGGAGGCCTTGCCCCAGAGCCGTGTAAAGACAACGTCCGACACACCTCCGGAAAGCGCGATGCTTGAAATGGCGACCTTAGGGCTCAGTGGGCGAACATCGTTCGTGGCAGCTCCGGCGGTGTAGGTGGCACCTTCGAACACGACCACTTGGTTCGCGTCAACGTGGACCCCGTACTGCAGATCCGCTCGGGAGCTCAGTGTCTGGGCCCGCGCATCTGCAAGTGCGGTCGCGATGCTCCTGGCTGCCCGGTTCACCTGAGCACGATCGGTGAATGTCTGTAGGGAACCAACGCTTACTGCGGCGAGTATCGTCAGTAGGGCAATGACCACCAGAGCCTCTATGAGCGTAAAACCGCTTCGGGACCGAAGGAGCGAACGCGGTTGTGCGACTGTACCCATACGTTACTGAATGCTCGACGTTATCGTGTAGATCGGCGTGATCATAGAAACAGCAAAGAAACCGACCGCGCCTCCCACGATGAGCATGAGGAACGGTTCTATGATCGTCGACATGTTCTTAGTCTTCTGTTCCACTTCGCGCTCATAGTACTCAGCGACCTCGCGGAGCATGTCCGGCAGTGCGCCGGTCTCCTCACCAACGGCAATAAGCTCGCCAACGAGCGGAGGATACAGGTCCTCGTGTGCCATGAACGTATCTGCGAGCGGCTTGCCTTTCTGGACCTCGGCTCGAGCTTCCGCAAGGACCTCACGATAATAACTGTTCTGCACCACGTCCTTGGTAATGTCGATCGCGGTCAACATGTTGACTCCGGATGTGAGGAGCGATGCCATGGTCCGGCCGGTCCGAGCGCTGTTCGTTTCCTTCATGAGCGTGCCAATGACCGGGACCCGCAGGAACACGGTCTCGAACAGTCGTTTGCCGACCGCTGTTCGCATGCCCGCTACAAAGCCCGCGATCAGTGCGACAAGGATGGCAAACGCCAGGAGCGTGTGAGCGACCAGAAAGTCGCTGATGAATATGACAACCTGGGTACTGAGCGGCAGCGCGACCTCCATCGATCGGAATGTGTCAGTAAGCGACGGAACTATATAAATGAGCATGAGCGCTCCAACGCCAACGAGCACGGTGACGATGACCGCCGGATAGATCATCGCGCCCCGTATCTTCTTCTTGAGCTCATATGCTCGTTCGAGTTGAGATGAGATGATGCCGAGCGTATCGGCGAGCGTACCGGCCTCTTCACCCGCCGCGACCATCGACGTCACCAAACTCGGGAACACATTAGGGTACTTGAGCATGGCGCTCGAGAGCGTACCTCCCTTTTCAATGTCCGTCATCAAGCCTGCAACAACCTCTTTGAGTCGTGCACCACGTGCCTGCCGCTCGATGACTCCAAGCGCACGCGAGAGCGTGAGACCGGCATTGATCATCGCCGACAGGTTACGGGTCATGAGTATCTTATCTATCTCTTTCACTCGACTGAAGAACTTGCCGACATCGAACGAGAGCGCTGATCGACCGCCGCGAGCCTCTGTGACCGAAACGATCTGCCCCCCCTCTTTACGCACCAGGTCATATACGGCGAACCGGTCCGGGGCATCGATCGCCCCCTCGTATGAGGTTCTATCGTCACGCAATGCTTTGTAGGTGAATTTCGGCATGTGCTCTTAGTCGCTCACGACACGCAGCACTTCATCGATCGTAGTAATACCCTGCACGGCCTTGAATATACCGTCCTCTCCCATCGAAAGCATGCCTTCCTTGCGTGCCTGGGTCTCGATCACATCGCTCGACGCCTGCTTGAGGATCAGCTCATTGATAGCAGAGCTTACGAGAAGCACCTCATTGATGACCGACCTCCCCTTGTACCCGTCAGGTGCCTCCTCGGTCGGCTTGGGTCGGTAGAACGTTAGGTCCTCGACCTTGGTGCTCTTTTCAATGATGTTCTCCGCACGCAGTGCCCGCAACACCACATCAAAATCGACCATTCTGCCCAGTGCAACAGCTTCCTCTTTGGTCAGCTGATAGGCCTCCTTTTCGCCATGCAGGCGCCTTACCAGACGCTGGGCGATCACCACACGCAGGGTCGAGGTGAGGAGGAACGGCTCTACCTCCATATCCATGAGGCGGGGCACCGCCCCAGCCGCCGAGTTCGTATGGAGCGTCGAAAGCACAAGGTGGCCGGTGAGCGCGGCATTGACCGCAAGCGAAGCCGTCTCACTGTCACGGATCTCGCCGACCATGATGACGTCCGGGTCCTGGCGCACGAGCGCACGGAGACCGCGTGCGAACGTGAAGCCGATCTCGGGACGCACCTGGGTTTGATTGATACGTGCCATCTGGTACTCGATCGGATCCTCTACCGTACTAATGTTCACATCCGGTGTGTTCAGGAGATCGAGCACGGTATAGAGCGTCGTGGTCTTCCCTGAACCCGTCGGCCCGGTCGTAAGTATCATACCGGTCGTCTGCTTCATGGCGCGGTGTACCCGTTCAAGGCCTTCCCCATGGAAACCGAGCCCTTCGAGCGAAAAACCTCCCCTGTTCTCCCGCAAGAGGCGCATGACGGTCTTCTCACCATAGTAGGTAGGCAAGAGCGAGACGCGGAACGAGACCTTTTCATTATCGACCGCCATCTTAAAACGACCGTCTTGGGGTAGTCGTTTTTCATCAAGCTTCAGGTTCGATAGCACCTTGATGCGTGCAGTGATCGAGGCGGCTGCATTCTTCGGCAAGGTCATTGCGTCATGGAGAATACCATCGATACGGTACCGAACGAGCATCTCGTTTTCGAGAGGTTCGATATGGATGTCAGAAGCGTTCTGGATGATCGCGTGCTTGAGGAGTGCGTTCACGACACGCACGACAGGCACATCTTCGGCGATCTTCTTCAGATCCGCCTCGGACACCTCTTCATCTCCCTCCTTGAGCTCGACCAGATTGAGCGAGGCGGTCTCACGCTTGATGAGATCACCGAACTCGTCTTTGAGCGTCTTCTGGTAAAGCTGGAGTGCATGCTTGATGGACTCGGCGTCCGTAAGGCGCGGTAGGATCTTAAGGCCCACCTTCTTCTTTATGAACTCGATGGATCGCAAATCTTCGACATCGAGCATCGCGACCTCGAGCTCGCGTTCGTGCTTCTTGAACGCTACCACATTATGAGTCCGGGCGATCGGCTCAGGAATGAGGGAGAGCACCTCATAGGGTATCTTCTCCTTCACCAGACTGATGAAGGGCACACCGAGCACGTATGCCTGCATTCTTCTGAGATCATCCTCGGTGATGAGCCCCTTGTTCACAAGCACCTGCTCGGTCGTCATGCGCTTGTCCTTGGCCTCCTCTTCCGCAGTTGTATAGACAGCACGAGACACGAGACCAGAGTCAAGGATGAAGTTTTTCAGCTGCGTCGAGCTGGTGTGCATGGTGAAGCCCAAAGGTCGCCCTTTGCTTCGTCTTATTGTACCAAGTTCACTACCAAAGAGCGCCGCACTTTTCAACAAAAGCTGGAGCTGGCGACAGCACATGCTGATGTGTCCGACCGAGTGTCCGGTCCTGTCACCCGGACCATCTTGACACACACCTCAGGACTGGTACCATATAACTATCTGTGATGTCCCCGTTGGGGACATTCTTGTTAAGAACGTGAGAACACGGTTATCAATAACAAACCATATATGTTCGATCTAAAGGTAATCACGAGCGTCCTTGGTGAGCTCGAAGAAGAGCGCGGCATTCCGC
Source organism: uncultured Candidatus Saccharibacteria bacterium (assembly GCA_964531785.1). Classification (GTDB taxonomy): domain Bacteria; phylum Patescibacteriota; class Minisyncoccia; order Phycocordibacterales; family UBA12088; genus CAYWMQ01. The sequence continues at coordinate 89,004 of CAZHFF010000002.1, read as the reverse complement.
GCGCGCGCGTGCTCGAAGCGATCGAGACCGCGCTCGCCACCGCATACAAGAAGGAGTATGGCAAGCGAGGTCAGGTCGTCCGCGCGAAATTCGACCTAAATACGGGCGCAACGGAGTTCTTCCAGGTCAAGTTCGTCGTCGACGAGAGCCGTGTTTGGTTCCCTGACGAGTCCGAAGAGGGCGACCAGAACGACGACCCAAGGGCGACCGCCCACGAAGGCGCCGATGATGAGCACGATGAACGGGTACGTTTCGACCCCGAGAAGCACATGCTGCTCGAAGACGCTCGCCGCATCAAGAAAGGCGTCGAGGTCGACGAAGAGATCGTATTTCCGCTTGAGCCACAGGATGATTTTGGACGTATCGCAGCTCAGACGGCCAAGCAGGTCATCATCCAGAAGATACGAGAAGCGGAAAAGGTGAGCATTTTGGGCGAGTTCGAGGGCCGCGAAGGAGAGGTCGTGTCCGGAACCGTGCAGCGCGTCGAGCGCGGCAACATATTCCTTGATCTGGGCCGCACCCAGGCACTCATGCCCTACGACGAGCAGATACCGGGTGAGCGGTTCCGCCAAGGCGAGCGTGTGCGCGCGTATCTGTACTCGGTCGAGGAAGGTCCGCGTGGCGTGGTCATTCGAGTGTCACGCAGCCATCCTCGATTCCTTATGAAACTGTTCGAGCAAGAGGCGCCTGAGCTCGCTAACGGAGCGATCGAGATCAAGGCGATCGCGCGCGAACCGGGGAGCCGTTCGAAGGTTGCGGTACACGCTATCGACGACCACATCGATCCGGTCGGTGCACTGGTCGGCCAGCGCGGCGTGCGCGTGTCGACGGTCATGAGCGAACTCGGAGGTGAAAAGATCGACATCATCGAGTGGGACCCCGAACCGGCTCACTTCATCGAAGATGCGCTGTCGCCTGCGAAGGTCCTCGATGTGGATATCAACGAAGCGGACCACCGTGCCGTCGTGGAAGTGTCCGAGGATCAGCAGTCACTCGCGATCGGTCGCGGAGGCCAGAACGTGCGCTTGGCTGCAAAGCTAACCGGCTGGCGTATCGACATTCACTCGACCCAGGGCGAGAACATGGCCGCTGCAGACCAGGCGGGGGATGTCTCGGTCGAGGAAGCAGGTGAGTTGACCGATGAGACCGAGGAGAACCCCTCGACCGACGTGGAGGAAGCAGAGACCGCGCCGACAGAAGCGGCGACGGCCGAAGAGGAAGAGAACGTGTAGCGTTACGAGAAATCACTAATTACGACACCATGAACCTGTGGCACGACGTTTCACTGGGCGAGAAAGCGCCCGAAGAATTCAACGTCATCATTGAAATACCCAAGGGCAGCTACAACAAGTACGAGATCGACAAGAAGACCGGACTCATTGCGCTTGATCGGGCGAACTACAGCGCTGCACCCTACCCGTTCGACTACGGTTTCGCGCCGCAGACCTACTGGGAGGACGGTGACGCACTCGACGTGATCATCCTGACCACGTTCGCGCTCGACCCTGGCATACTCGTGCGCGTACGACCGGTCGCGCTCCTCGACATGGTCGACGATGGCGACTCGGACGTGAAGGTCGTCGCGGTACCAGCAGCCGACAAGCGATGGGATGACACCCAGGACCTCGCGGACCTCAATAAGCACAACCTCCGCGAGTTCGAGCATTTCTTTCAGACATACAAAGCGCTCAAGGGGAAGACCGCAACGGTCGAGACCAGGGGGTACCAGGGTAAGGCAGAAGCACTTGCGGTCGTACGCAAGGCCATAGCGCTCTATCAGGACGAGTTCGGCGGTAAGCAGTAGGTTTTAAACAGGCAACCGCCCCCAACGAGGGGCGGTTTGCTATACTGTAGAAACGCCCTGTTACTCTCTAAATCGACAGTATTCCATGTCAGAGCACCAGATTCACGGATCAAGACGTCTTTCCTCGCTCCTGCTCGCGATTTTGCTCCTCTCGGTCCTCGGCATACTCGCGTATCGAGTCGACGCGTCCACCCAGGGCACCTCGGTAACAGCGCTCAAAGACCCGCTCACACGCGCACAGAGCGGCATGGACTCGCACAAGGAACCCGATCCTGAGACATCAGACCGACCCGTTCCCTCGGCTCGCAGAGAACGAGCGGTCGAGGCTCCGGTCAGCGACGAGGAAATGGCCTTGGAACAGACTGAAATGCCCCGCACCACACGGGACGTGAGGGGAGCGGAGCTCGATCGTGAGCTGAGCACACAACGAGGCGCCCGAGACGACTCGATAACCCTGCGACGCACACAGAAAGAACAGGATCACGTGGAGCGACAAGCGCTCCTGAGCCACCAGGCGCAGGCGCGGCTCGGACAGTACGTCGATCGTATCGCGATCCGGATGCACGCAGCGCTCGACCGCCTGACCCAGATCGCGGGTCGTGTCGAAACGCGCATCAGTGCGCTCGAGTATGCAGGGGCCGACCTGACAACCGCGCGCGAAGAGCTCCGTGGTGCGCATATCGCTATCGCCACAGCACGAGAGGATATCGTTGCGTTCGGCGAAATAGCAGCCTACGTACTTGGTGCAGAGGACCCCAGGAAGCTCCGTGCCGAACTGAGAACGGGGATCATGGTCGCCAAGGAAGGCGTCAGATCGGTCCACGAAGCGCTCACACGAACGGTCATGCTGCTCAAAACGGACCCGGGTGTCGTGAGCCGCGAGGATAGAGGAGAGGTGATAGTCGAAACCGCAGAGGAAACGGTGGAGTAGGTTTAGCAGCATAGTGTACGACTACCATGACAGAGCAGAGCGAACAGAACGAAGGTGGCGAGGCGGGAGCAGGAACATTCGATCCGGCTCCCCAGCATGATCGTACAGAAGCCTCATCACATGAAGATCATGTAGCAAAGAACCTGCTGATCATCGGCGTCTTGGCACTCATCGTGGTCGTGCTTGCACTGCTCTATGTGTGGGGGTCGGTGGCACAGCTCGAAGAGGAGCTGGCTCCTGAACTGCCTGCCCTAGACCCGGTGCAGGCAGCGTGGGCAGAGCTCGGCACGAGCACGGACGTCGAAGCGATCGAGGCGGATCTTGAGAACACGGAGCTTGAACCGCTCGATGCCGAACTCGACCAGCTCATGACCGAACTCGATGCCGCTGTCGGCGCAGGAACGGAGTAGCAGTCGAGACATACCCGAACAGCGCGACCCGCCCGCTGCGGGTTTGCGTTTGTACACTGAACACGCTAGACTCGTGCCTATGCAACCTGAACACACCCATCCGAAGCAGTACGAACGGCTCACGATCGAACGACGCGCACCGTCACTCGCCATCATAACCGGCGAGATACCTGTCGCGGTCATTACTGAAGAGCGAGAGAGAGCTATCCGCGCGCTCGGCAAAGATGTGGCTCTGCCAGGTTTCAGGAAAGGTCATGTTCCCGAAGCGCTCCTCGTGGAACACCTTGGTGAGCAACGGATCCTTGAAGAGGTCGCTGAGCGGGTCCTTGCGCACGCATACGGCCACATCCTCGAGGACGAGAAGCTCGACGCGGTCGGCCGCCCAGCGATCACCCTGACCAAACTAGCCCCAGGGAATCCGCTCGGTTTTCGCATCGAGACCGCGCTCTATCCGCAGGTCACCCTGCCTGACTACCGCACGATCGCGGAACGTGCACACAGGGACCAACCAGACCCGGAGCTCGTTGCCGTGGAGGACACCGAGGTGAGCGCAGAACTCCTCAGACTACGCCAGGCGTTCACACAGGACCCGGAAGAGGAAAGTGGCGAATCCGTCATCCCCGAGTTGACCGATGACTTCGTACAACGACTTGGTGACTTCAAGACCGCAGATGAGTTCACGGCAACCCTACGCGAACAGCTCCTCCGCGAAAAGAAGCGCAAGGCATATGAAGCACGCAGGCTCGCGATCATCGACGCCGTGCTCGCGAAGACCAAGGTGGAGGTGCCCGCCCTGTTCATCGAGAGCGAGCTTGAAAAGATGATGGGTGAGTTCGGAGAAAGCGTAAGGCGTATGGGCATGACGATCGAAGCCTACCTTGCGAAGGTCGAAAAGAGCGATGAGGAGCTTCGTAAAGAATGGGCTCCTGACGCTGAAAAGCGGGCAAAGCTCCAGGTGCTCCTCAACGAAATAGCCAAGCAGGAAGGCATTGTGCCCGATGAGAACCGTTTCAACCGCGAAGTTGGCCATATCATGGAGCACTACTCACAGGCAGATGAATCCTCGGTCCGTGCGTATGTTGGCACGATGCTTACGAACGAGCGTGTATTTGAGCTGTTAGAGGGCGGGGCCGCGGTGAATCAGAGGAACAAGACTGATCCAGGCCCCGAAGGCACTGCCTAGAAGCAGTGGCACACAGTAACACCGACTAGTATTGCGTGTAAACAAAGCATTCCGGCACCATGGTGATGCCGGAATGAGGCGACGCCGATCAGCAACGAACAATGGCGAATCCGTAGTAATCGCCGAAACCGAATTCGGTGGTATGCCAGTACTGCCGACCGGCGTACCGAACACGAACTAGTTTTTGTTCTCCGTCGCCAAGCGCGACCGTGGCGCTGATCCCTTCCGGGAGCGGGTGAGCATAGTCTAGCTCTCCACCGTACGCAAAGCGATAACCAGGAGGCAGTAGCTCGGCAACCGTATGAGTCCATGTTTGCCGGTGGTTGTGTACGACCAGGTAATGCTTGTCGTATTTGCTCCTCACCGTTGCCACAGGCTGAACGTGCGTTTCTTCATGTGCACGACGGACCAAGATTCTCATCAAAGTACCCCTTTCTGCTCAGTTCTGTAAAAGAGTAGCACAGTCTTGCATATTTGTCAAAATCTGCTAGGATAGTCCGTGTACTACGAACAACTAACCAACATGCAAGAAACAACGCCGCACGCACAGCTCGTCCCCATGGTCATTGAAAAGACCCAGTTCGGCGAGCGCGCGTACGATATATACTCACGCCTCCTCAAGGAACGTATTCTCTTCATCGGGGGACCTATCGAGGACTACACCGCTAACCTCGTGGTCGCCCAGCTCCTCTTCCTTGCGGCCGAGGACCCAAAAAAGGATATCCAGCTCTACATCAACAGCCCGGGCGGATCGGTGAGCGCCGGCTTGGCCATACTTGATACGATGAACTTCATCAAACCTGATGTCGCGACCGTGTGTGTGGGCCTTGCGGCATCGATGGCATCGGTGATCCTTTCTGCAGGCGCCAAGAACAAGCGTTTTGCGCTGCCGAACAGCGAGGTGATGATCCACCAGCCCTGGGGCGGCGTCCAGGGGCAGGCGGCCGACATAGAGATAACAGCACGCCACATCCTCTCGACCCGCGACCGGCTCAATAAGCTCCTCGCGAAGAACACCGGACAGCCGCTTGCGAAGATCGAGAAGGATGTAGATCGTGATTTCTTCATGACCGCGGAAGAAGCGAAGAAATACGGCATCATCGATCAGATCTATAAAGCGTAGCGCCGACGCTCGGCTCGAGCCGTACCTGGAGCAAGTTTGTCATACCCGAACTCCTCTGGTATAGTGCGGGTACGGCTGAAAAGCACTATTTAGGAACATAACACCGAGCTACCGACCACGACCGTATGTACACTTTGCTCATGAACAACACCGGACGAACGTACAGACAAGTATAAGAATGGCGCAACTGCGCACTGTATTCGCACGACCAGGTAATTTGCAAAGCACACAGACGGTCATGGTGGTACTCTCCACACCATGACGCCATTACTCATAGCACTAGCGATCGTAGCTGCCGTTGCCGCTGGCACGGCATTTGGATACTACCTGCGCTATATCGTTGCGGCCGGAAAACGCGGTTCGATGGAGCTCGAGATCAAGCAAATGATGCTCGAGGCAAAGGAGCGAGCGAACAAGATAGAGGAGGAGGCAGAGCGCAAGTCAAAAGAAGAGGCGACGGTCCGAGCAAAGGAATTGAAAGAGAAGGAGGATTTCCTCAAGAAGACCGAAACACGCATTCTTGATCGTGAGGCGTTCCTCGACAAGCGCCAGCAGGACCTCGATCGGGAGATCGAGCACGTGAAGAAGAAGATCGAGGAGGTTCACTCGGTCAAAGCGCGCGCCGACGAGCTCCACGCGAACCAACAGAAAGAGCTTGAGCGAGTCGCCGGACTGAGCGTCGATGACGCGAAGAACGAGCTCATGCTGCGGATTGAAAAGGAGAGCCAGGAAGATATGGTGGTCCGGATGCAGAAGCTCGAACAGTTCGGCCGAGAAAAGCTCGAACAGAAGGCGCGCGACATACTCACGACGAGCATCCACCGCCTCGGCAATGCGGTCACGACCGACGTCCTCACGACATCCATCGTCCTACCGAACGAGGATATCAAGGGTAAGATCATCGGCAAAGAGGGGAGGAACATCCGGGCGTTCGAACGCGTCACGGGAGTCGACGTCCTCATCGACGATACACCCGGCATGATCACCCTTTCCTGCTTTGACCCGGTCCGGCGTCAGATCGCGCGTGTTGCGCTCGAGAATCTCATCCTCGACGGTCGCATCCAGCCTGCCAAGATCGAGGAGTCCGTACAGAAAGCTACTGATGAGATAAATCGTATCATCAAGGAAAAGGGTGAGCAGGCAGCATACGAGGCTGGTGTCCTTGGGCTTGACCCGCGCGTACTCATGATAGTTGGAAGGCTCCACTTCAGAACGAGCTACGGTCAGAACGTGTTAGCACACTCAGTAGAGATGGCACACATTGCCGGCCTACTGGCGGAGGAGCTGGGTGCTGATGTGCAGGTCGCGCGCGCCGGAGCACTCGTGCATGACATCGGAAAGGCCGTGGACCATGATGTTCAGGGAACGCACGTCGAGATCGGGCGTAGGATCCTGCAAAAGTTCGGCGTCGACGAGCGCATCATAAAAGCGATGCAGAGTCACCATGAAGAGTACCCGTATGAAACCCCTGAATCGATCATCGTCCAGGTCGCCGACGCGATATCAGGCGGAAGACCAGGAGCACGCCGCGATTCCGTTGAGAACTACCTCAAGCGCCTCCAGGAGCTCGAGGATATCGCGAACAGCTTCCCGGGCATCGAGAAGAGCTATGCGATCAGTGCGGGTCGTGAAGTGCGCATATTCGTTCGCCCGGAGGACATGAGCGACCTTGAGGCTCGAGATCTGGCGCGGAGCATCGCACTGCGCGTGGAACAGGAGCTCAAATACCCCGGTGAGATAAAAATTGCCGTATTTCGAGAGACCAAAGCGATAGAATTTGCACGATAATCAACCGCTCCATAGCACTACACAGGCACCTCAAGGTGCCTGTGTAGTGCTATGGAGTACAGATGTTAGGTTAATGGCACAGCTACGACGAATGTCGTGTAGTTGTATTTCAGGTCTTGTATGGATTCTTCAAGAACCTCAAGCCCGTACAGCTCAGCGCAGCTCTTGGGCGCTACGACCGCCGTCGAGATAGGCAATACACCCTTGCCAAGATCCTCTGCAGCTTTTGCAGTATCTGCGTACTCGACGAGTTCAACACCGTGCCAGCGCCGTTTGAGGTACATTCTGCACTGCTTCAGCGCTTGATCGTGGCTCGTAATGGAGGTGACCTCCTCTGCACGTGTACCCTTCGCAACGAGCAGGTTGTGGTGGACATCGATCTCGAACATACGCTCAATCGCGAAGGTATGTCGAGCCATTGCGTGCACCGCCTCGATCACTATGCCACCGTTACTATTCTCTATAGGGAAAATTCCGCGCTCCACAGAGCCATTTTGTACGTTTTCCAGCACGTTCTCAACTGAAACAAGATACCTGAGTTCATGTTCTGCCAGAGCAGCCAGGTGCACGTAGTGCCGTGCTGCCTGCTCTGAGAAGCTGCCGCGAGCACCCGATAGACCGATTGTGATACGCATAGGTGCGAGTATAGCAGATACCAGCACAGACATGAAACGTTCTTGTAATACACCTGAACTTATACTTTCACCACACTTATGAAACTATAGCAACGCCTGTGGATAGCTATTGCGCTTCTAGCCTTGTTTTGTATACTTTTTCTAGGCACCGTTCACGCGGTTTACATTACAAGTAGGAGTAATTCCTTCAGCATGAACAAAGCAGACCTAATCGAAAAGGTACACGGAGTACTCGGTGGCACAAAGGCGGACTCAGAGCGCGCAGTGGAAACCTTTATCGATGAGATCGCCAAGGCACTTTCGAAAGGTGACGAGGTGTCGATCGCGGGATTGGGCATATTCTCGACCAAACTCCGCCCGGCGCGAACTGGTCGCAACCCGCGAACCGGCGAGACGATCAAGATAGCAGCGATGCGCGTACCAAAGTTCCGCGCAGCAAAGGGCCTCAAGGATGCGGTGAAATAGTATTCACGCCATTTCTTACAAAACGACCCGCTCGATGCGGGTCGTTTTGTATCTGTTGGTGTACGGCACTCGCTAACTAGGCACATGCCGCTTGCAACACTGCTGCAACGGACTTGAGCTCCTGCTCCGGACTTACCGGACGTTCACCTGGTCGATACAGGAACTTTCTTGGCTCATACTCAAGTATGCCCTGATCTCCCGCACTGCGTGGCACAACGTGTATGTGTACGTGTGGCACACTCTGACCTGCCATGCTTCCCTCGTTCAGGGCAACGTTGAAGCCTTCTGCATCAAATACCTGACGCAATCCCTTCTTTATACGGCATACCATATGCCACAGATCTAGTAGTTCGCTAGCTTCTAGCTCCTCGAGCCGCGCGACACAACGGCTCGGGCACACCAGCGTATGTCCGGGCACGATAGGCATATTGCCCGGAAACGCATACGCGTGCTCGGAACGAATGATCTCCCGTTCACGAATCTCCTTAGAAGTGCAGAACGTACAGGGCATGGTACAAGCGCTAGATGCGCATCGCCGTAAGTGTTTCTTTGGTTTTTGCAATGCGTACGTCAGTGATATCCTCAGGTCGTCCGGTCGCATCAGTAAAGAGTATCCGTTCCATTTCTCCGAACGCTCGATCGCTCTCGAAGCCTCCCGCTACGTTTCCATACCGTTCATGTATGTTATCGAGTCGCTCGGAAAGCGACGTGACGCCAGTAGGTGAAACGCGCATGTCGCTATATGCTGCGATCATGCCCGCGCGGTCGCCGGAACCAAGAGTCTCTACTGCATGCGAAAAACCGACCCTGTCGAGCAGTTGCAGTATACGGTCAGAGACGCCGATCTCACGCGCGATCGCGACCGTTGCGGCATGTTCGTCGGGACCATAGATCTCAATAAATCGCCGCTTCACGGAGCGCCAGTGCTCGACGTTCTCAAGCACAAGCCCGAACGCCGTGCTGTCAAACTTGAACTTGATGATATTGCCCATATCATGGAGCAGGCACGTGCGCACGACATCGTCCGTTTCGTGCATGTCCCGAACCAGACCACACACCGCATGTGCAACGGACGCGACCGTAAGCTGGTGGTCCTGTAGGTTAGGCGGGATATCGTATGTGCGATAGATCTCCTCTATGGTCATGAGCATCTGCAACGTCGCGCTGTGCCCTCGGCAGGAATCGAACCCACATCTTAGGCTCCGGAAGCCCACATTCTATCCGTTGAACTACGAGGGCGCTACAGCGCGATTCTAGCAGACTTTTTGCTCTGCGTCGCGTTCTCGTGTACACTCTCTGGTACAGGTGGCCGTAGGGTGAAGTCGGTGAGAATCCGACACTGTAGCGCAACGGTATGTCCCAAAAGGGCGAGTCCGATCCCCACGCACGAGGCACTGCCTCCCACCACTGCCCGCTTAGGCACGTCTTTGCATACAAGACCTGCTTAAGGCAGGCCTTTAGTTTTTAACGACCCAGTATGAAAGACATCATGAACACCCATGCGCTGAAATATGCGCTCGGCTTTGCAGTCGTCTTTGCTATCCGCCTCCTGCCCTTTCGACCGCCCAACGTTGAGCCGCTCATGGCGACCTTGATGCCTTTTTCGAAACACTACGGCATTCCCGGTGCTTTGTTCTTCGGCTTCTTTGCCATCGTCCTGTTCGACTCGGTAACGAGCGGCATCGGTATGTGGACATGGATCACCGGGCTCGCGTACGGCCTGGTCGGTGTCGGCGGCGCGCTCTTCTTTCGAAACCGCGCTGGTACCGCAAGGAACTATGTGTTGTACGCAATTCCTGCAACACTTGTGTACGACGCAGTGACCGGTCTTTCGATCGGTCCGCTCTTTTTCGGACAACCGTTCATGGCGGCACTAATAGGCCAAATACCCTTCACTGCCCTCCACCTCCTCGGCAATATCATCCTCGGGGCTGTGCTCTCACCGCTCATCTACCGTTTCGTCGTGACCAATCAAAGGCTCGAACTGTTCGTCCATGGGGCGCAGAGCAGTGCGTAGCGCGATCACGCTTGGTAGTACCGAGACCGTTTGAGCTTCTCTGGCAAATAGCTGTGTTCCTCATCGTTCGGTGGATACATCTCGTAGCCCTGGCCGTACCCCTCGTCTTCCATGAGCTTTGTGGGGGCGTTCCGTACCGTAAGCGGGATAGGTAGGTTGCCGTGCATGTGCACATCAGCTTGTGCCGCTCTAAGCGCGTCATACGCTCGCCTGTCCTTCTTAGCGGTCGCGAGGTAGATCACGCCGTGAGCGAGGTTTATCGCGCACTCAGGGTATCCTATGGTCTCACAGGCCCTAAATACCTCATTGGCAACAACGAGCGCAGTTGGTTGGGCCATACCTATGTCCTCTGACGCAAACACGACCATGCGCCTCGCAATGAACTTCGGGTCCTCCCCCGCCTCGACCATGCGCGCAAGGTAGTACACAGCCGCATCCGGCTGACCTGCACGCATGCTTTTTATGAATGCACTGATCGTATTGTGGTGCTCTTCCGCATGCTTATCGTAGCGCAAATGCTTATCCTGGAGCGAACTGTTAAGCGTATCTACGGTGACCTTTTCGTAGAGCTCATGTGCGTTCTCGACGATCGCAAGTGCTTGGCGTGCATCACCATTGGCCCGTTCGACCACCCATGTGATCGCTTCTTTCCCAAGGGGCACATCAACACGGCTGAGGATCAAGCCGACTTCCTCGTCGGTCAATTCCTTGAGCGTGAACACGCGGCTGCGGGACAAGAGTGCCGGTATCACCTCAAAGCTTGGGTTCTCTGTCGTTGCACCAATGAGCGAGAGTGTGCCCGACTCAACATAAGGCAGCAGAAAGTCCTGCTGTGCTTTATTAAAGCGATGGATCTCGTCGAGAAACAGCACCTTGAGTCGCTCTCCGGTATCCGCTTCTATGATCTTCTTAATATCTGCCTTACCAGCTGAGACCGCGGACAGCTCATAGAGCTCGGCGTCGAGCGCTTTGGCATATATCCGCGCTAGGGTGGTCTTACCTACACCGGGAGGTCCCCACAGAATGAAAGAGAAACGGTGTTTTTTTGAAATAGCTTCGCGAAGCGGACCACCTTCCCCAACAAGATGCTGTTGCCCGACATACCCATCAAGTGAAAGCGGGCGGACACGATGCGCGAGCGGTTCCATTGTTCCACTATACGCGCAAGCTGTATACATTGCGAGAAAGGCAAAGATTACGTAGGATAAAGGGCGTTGCGGACGTAGTTTAGTGGTAGAACTGATGCCTTCCAAGCATCGGGCGCGGGTCCGATTCCCGCCGTCCGCACCACACCAACCATAAAACCCGCCTAAGCGGGTTTTATGGTTGGTGCAAAACGCGATATATACATCGACGTCAGTTTAGAGCCTTGCAACCTCATCAACAAAACCTCTAAGAACGGCATGGAAACGCTCGAGGTCTGCCAGGTCGATCCACTCCTCTTCACTGTGCGCCCCCCCGGCATGCGGAAGAATGAGCAGGGTCGGTATGCCCTGCGCCGTGAAGAACCGCCCATCAGAGGAGCCGTGGGAGCGGGTCCAGCCGCACGTGATGCCATACTGAGCGTGCGCAAGCTTCGCAAAGAGCTTTGCCGAGCCATTACCCTTGCTCACGCCGTATGCAGGCTCGTTACAGCAAACATCGAACCGGGTGTTCGGGAACCGCTTCTCGAGCAGTGCGAAGCGTTTCTCAAGCGCTATGGCATGGCTCGAGCGCACCGGCCGGACATCGAGCGTCGCCTCGGCGTACGCGGGTACCATATTCTCCCCTTCGCCACCCTGGATCTTAGTCACGACCGCGGTACTGTGCCAGTGCCCGTTCTCATCTCCACGGAGGTTGTCCTTCACCCACAAGTTAAGAGCACTAAGCACCTCGCTCAGCTCATCGATCGCGTTCCGCCCGTGCCAGGGTCTCGATGCATGACCAGCAACACCTTCCGTGTAGACCTTGACGACCATCTTTCCCTTGGCGCACTCTTCGAACTGCCAAGGGCCGCCGCCGTCCGGCAAGAACGCCAGATCGCCTTTGTAGTTGGCTTTTTCAAAGAGGAGCTTCACGCCATGAAAACCACCCGTCTCCTCGTCTGAAGTCAACATAAGACCTAGATCATAGCTTGAAGCGGATTTACCTATACCTTTCAGAAGCTCAAGGTAACAGGCAACGGCGAACTTCATATCAAAAACCCCGCGACCGAAAAGCTTACCGCTCGCCATGCGTGGCTTAAAAAGGTGGTGTCCCCCGGGAACAACGTCTACGTGTGCCGCAAGCCATAACTTCGGGTTTTTGGTACGCTTGGTGGTCGCCACAAGGGCTGGGTAGCCATTGTGTACGTGTCTGTGCCAGTGGAGCGGCACAGCGTGTAGTTCTTCCTTGATGTATGACAAACAAGCATTTGCAGCCTCGATGTTACCGGTGATCGTCGGGAATGTGACCAGTTTTTCCAGAGTATGAGTCAATGACATTTGCCAATCCTACCAGAAAAGGAAAAGACGGCCAATAATTGACCGTCGATCGCTACGAGCCTTATGGTGTCGGCATACCAAAGTATTGTCGTGCCCGCTGTACTGCCGTGTTTGCTATGGTGACCTCTACTCCCTCCTGTAGCGAGAAGTGGCCTCCGGCAGACATGCACCGCAGGATCAGGCTATACATCTCATGGAGTGCTTGAAAATCTCGCAGAACTGCGTGTACATCCTCGTTTTGGATCCGATCGAGATGTACACGGATGGCCCACTCGACTTCTTCGCCGATCCCGGCAGAGGGTCCCGCGTGGGCAACCAGGCTCATGCCATAGGGCACAAGTGTGACAAGACCTAGCGCGAGCTGATGCACCTCCATGAGCACACCCGGACCCTGCTGGAGCAAATATGCCTCGACTCTTTTCACTTCACTGCTCATCGATGCTTCCTTTCACTGCCCGGCGATCTTCTCCCTGCCGGGAATTTGGGACATGTTTGCCTGTACCAACCGCACGAGCGCTTCAGGGCACTCGTATTTGCGAATCAACCACTCCAGGTACTCCTGGAGCACAGGAAACGCGGTTTCCGTGGGTGATTCGAGCGCCGACCGGACGTTGCTGGGGATATGCTCCGGCGGCAAACCGATTTCCTGGATGGCCGCGGCGTAGATCAGCACATCCCTATACGGTGCTTGTAGGTCGTACCTCTGATACAAATCCCTCCTGATCCTGTCCATGTTCACTCCCTATGTGTTCTGGTACGAACCATACGTATATATAGCACCGTAGTCAAGTGAAGGCGGGCCTCATTGGGCCCGCCCGTAGTACGACTTCAACGCTTTTCTACAGAGCCTGTGGCATGCAAGCGTGTAGTCCAGGATCTGCTGTGGCTTCCTGGTCGCATCCGCGATCCGAAACTCGATAGTCCCGAAGCGCGTAATACGAATAAGCGCCCACCAACGTTTCAGGTCGTCGGTGAACCCTTGCAGCTTAGCCAGTTCGTAGAGACCCTGGGGGTCATCTATCTGTGGTGGCTTCCAGAACGGTGTAACGGTCTTGTATGCATTCATACGCGCAACTGAAGCATACCGTTCGGTGAGTCCATCGAGCGCAAGTCTCACCCTGTCATAGACGAACAGTGCCGCGGCGAGGTCAGGCATACCTACGTGCACGTGGAGTCCCGCCACACTACCTGCAGCAGCCAGGACTTCCTCGGTGAGACTCGCCTTGATGTCCTGGCACCGTTTTGTGGGACAGACATCGAGCGGTACCGGATGAAGGTATCCGGTGCACACGAGCGAGCGGTCGAACCGTTGTTCGACGGATCGTATCACCTCTTCCAGGTCCTCGATGTGCCGTAACAGCTGCCTGAGTACAACGGGTCTGACTGACCGGAACTCGACCTGGCACGCATGAAGCTCGTGATCGAGCACAATGTCCGCCTGACGCACCATCGTGCAGTTTTGCACGATACGGTATCCGTCGGCGGTCACCATGTCGCCATGCTGCACGAATGCCTCGAGCTCGAGACCGATGTGGAGACGTCGCCGTGCGTCGAACACGAACTTCTGAATAAATTCATCCATCCTTGGCCTCCTTGTCCTTGCTCTGCTCACTCTCGGCCGGCTGTTCAGTGATCACGTCGAAGCCCGGTCGCTGCTCTGGGTGCGGAATGAGCTTATCAGTGGGTTTTCCCTCGGGTTTTGGGGTCGGATGCCAGTCGTCTTCCTGAGTCATGATATGCTCCGTGGTTGCTGGGCTCTGGTGCTCTGTGGTTTGTAAAGAACTGAAAGAACAAACCCGCTTCGAGAGCGGGGTTTGTTCTAGTGGAAACGTGATGGTGTTCCATTACGAACAAAGCTCGCCCTCCAAGCGAGGAGCGTACCAGTACCAGATAGTGCTGATCACCTGCGTTCGCATAAACTGATGGTACCGCAAGTGTCGCGTTACCGCAAGAGCCCGGTAGTAGTGCGTATCGTACGCTCGACCAACGAACCGGATGATGTGTTGCTCTGTGTCGAGGTGGACGGGGGTGGAAGCGGGGTGTTCTGTACCGGAATGACCTGTGGATCATCGAAAATAGCGGTATTCTCCCCCTCGATCACCTCGAACTCGCTCTGTGACCTATTGACGGTCACTGCCTCGATCTGTGCATCTGCTGCAGCTTCGACCGTAACGGTATACGCCTTTCGGTCGATGACCATTGCGCAGACGCCGCCTGCATCGACGGCCGTAAGGTCCAAGCGTATGGTGCCCGCATCAGGCCCCGCGGTTGCTGTGGCACCCAAGGTGAAGCAAGGTGTTGGCGTATAGTACACACCGCTCAGTGTATGCACGTTCCCCTGCTTTGTGTGGTATACCGTGACAACGTCGAGGCGAGGCGGCGTAATATCTGGAAACGAGGGTGCCTGAGGGAGTTTGGGTTCGCTCGGTTTTTGCGCCTCTTTGACCGGTGTAGTTTGTAGAGGGCGGGCAGGCTGGCCGAGCACGGTGTGCGCATTCTGCACGAGCCGCTCGGCGTTCATGAGCAGGCCCTCGGCCTTTGCCTGTTGCTCAAGCACTATTGCTATCTCGGCACGTAACACAAGTGCCATTGCATCCTTCACATACGCGTTCACCCGAGCGTTTTCCTGTTCTGAAAGACCTTCTCGAACAAGGAGGGCTGATCGCGTCTCCGTGAGCAGCGCATTCACCTGATCACGACGTGCGATGAGCGCGTCTTTTTGCCGCTCGGATGTGGTCGCCGACGCGCCCGCCGTGCGGTCTTCCTGAGCCTCATCCATGCTGTCAAGTATTGAAAAATTGAACGTGTTCGTTGCCTCCAGGAGCAGCCCCACCTTTTGCAGCGCAAGTGCTGCTGTTCGAAACTCATTGTATGCTGCACCGACGTCGTGCTTCGCGAGATGTGCTGCACCCAGGTCAATGCTCACGTTGGCAAACTCTATCTTGCCCTTTGCCTGCTGGTAGACCTCGCTCTCGGGATCCAGCTTTGCAAGCTGGACTTCTGCCGTTCGCTTGTGTTCGATCGCACGGTCCTGCATGCGATAGGTTGCCCGAACGCGCAGGTTCGGTGATTCACGATCGACCACCGTTTCGGCACTTCCTGTAGCCTCACTGGTCGCAGCGACAGACACCTCCACATCCTCGGCCACCGCTAGTGCCTCTTGTATCTGAGACTCTGCATCCGCAGCCAGCTCGTTGACCCGCATCGCCACCGTACGCACCTGACTGACCAGCTCGATCGCATTGTTCGTGCCGGCCTCGTCCTTTTCGACGCTCAGCCGTGCAAGTACCGCCTCATGCGTATCGAGCGCAACCTCGAACTCGTTTGAGACCTCAGCGGCAAGTACCGGATCGACACGACCGAGCGCGATCACCTGCTTGACCATATTGTCAGTGTGTTGTGCGAATCTCCTGGCCACCTCTTCTCGTCGCCCTTGATCGAGCCGTCCCTCGAGCGCAAGACGACTTGCCTCAAGTAGGCGACGTTCAGCCCGTTCTCGCTCCCACGCAAGCTGCCGCTCACCGCCGGTCAGGAGCGCCCCTATGACCGCTTCGTTGATGTCTACTTTTACCGTATAGAGCATATCTCCCGGCAGCGCATCAGCTGCAGCATAGGTCATGCCGAACCCGCTCGTCACAAGAGCGATCATGAGCGCCCCTGAAAGGTGATGTGCACGGAACAGGGAGAGAAAGCCAAAGTACGGGGTTCTCTGAGCGGCAGCGGGAGCATGCTTGGTGCGCCGTGGCACATGCTCCATGTAGCGTACGAGGTTGCTCCGCATCAGAGCACGCTCGTCCTCACTAAGACGCACGTGCCTGATCTGCTTCTCTAGTTGTTCCTCAAATACGGTCATGGGTGTTATAGCTTGAGCTCTTGGGCGCGTTTCTGCAGCCAATTCATGCCACGATGGATCCGGACCGAGACCACGTTCACTGACTCTCCCAGCAGTTCCGCTATCTCTCGGGGCTGCAACCCGTCTATGTAGCGAAGGACGATGACCTCACGGTAGTGCTCGGGCATCGCTTCGAGCAGTTCGGGAACCCGTTGCGCGTCCAGCGACATCTCGAGCTCTTCGATACTTCCCTCTACCAATTCCTCGAACGCGCCTTCGGGCACTTCCTGCACCTCAAGCAGTGCGTCAAGTGACTCGACACGCTTTTTTCGGTACTCGTCGATGATCAGGTGGTTCAACGTGCGGTACAGGAACGGTTTCCACTGCTCCACATCGTTCCCTTTTGCAACGTACGCCCAGGTACGTGCAAACGTTTCCGAGACCAGGTCACGTGCCCTTTCATGGTCTGATATGCGAAAGAAGCTATGCCGATACAGTGCATCTGCGTGGCTATCGAACGCCTCCAGGAACGCTTTTTCTTGGTCCATTGACGACCTTCGTTAGTGAAGACGTATAATATGGGGGTGTCTTTCAAAGCACCACGACCTGCCCCCACGAGCAAGACTTCCCCCTATTGTACCCGAGTCCCGGTCGAATTGAAGTGGAAATACCCCCTTTACGGTGCAGAAATGCTCGGTTCTGGGGCTCACATACACTGACCCATGCCAATACTCGCTGTGTCAACCCTACCTGCATCGGGGTGCCGAGAATCGAACTCGGGTCACGCGCTCCCAAAGCGCGCATACTACCATTGTACTACACCCCGTCCCGTGCCCTTCAGCTACATTGTACTACACCTATTGCACATGTACGTGCCTGTTGTGCTACACGCGAGCACGGTACGAACCGTACCATGTAATCGTACCTAGCGCGAGACCGTGCAAACGAACGTTAGAGCGCCACGTCCCAGAGCACGTCCACGATTGCACACCTGGTGTTCGGGTCAACATACACCACTACCAGGTCTGCAGTATACGTGATTCGCACCCGCTTCTCTGTCAGGTACGTGCCTATCGCACGCACCAAGCGCTGGCGTTTCACGGTATGCAGGTGATCCTCCGGCCGGTGGACGTCGGCCCCTTCTCGCTCTGGTCGCGCACGCGCGGTCGACTTCACCTCGACGAAGTGTAGGACATTGTCTTTTTCTACCACCAGATCGAGCTCGCCCCACGGGCGACGATAATTGCGCTCGACAACAGTAAAACCGAGGGATCCGAGGTATTTTGCCGCGATGAGCTCCCCAAGACGGCCGATCACGATGTGGCTTGATTGCGCCATTTAAGGACACTCTACCTTGTCCTTTATACACATGTTCACAGGGTTATCCACAGGTGGTACCGTTGTGCCTCGGCGACATGTGCACGCCGCGTATCACCGCACAGATACAAAACACACAGGTCTTCCCTGTGTGTTTTGTATCTGTGCGGGTAGGGAGAATCGAACTCCCGCCTGCGCCATGGCAAGGCGCCATCCTACCACTAAACGATACCCGCAACACAACGAGTGTACTACGCCTTTTTGATTCCTTCAATACGCCCCCTGAGGTAGAGGTCGAAGTCCACGCTCCACGCCGTCTCCCGAGCAATGATCAGCAGGTGCTTCATTACCTCCACGCTCATAAAATCGCTCACACGCTCTTTCGATAGTGTATCCGGACTGATGATGAGCACCTCATCGCGAAACGTGATTACGTCGACGTTTTCGATACAGAACGTCGTTGGGAGCATGTGGAGCCTCAGCTCAAGGCACGACACAAGTGCCAAGAGTTCCGTGGCGTAGAGCGATAAGCCCTCAGCCACATCCCTGGTCGTCAAGAGGTCGAGCTTGACCTGGTGCTCCCGGGCAAAGCTAAAGTACTGTTCGAGGTGCCGTGACCGTATCGTATCTGTTGCTAATCGAGCAAGGAACAAGGTGACACGCTCAGCTCGATGGGCCGCAAAACTACTGCCTATGGACGGGCATAGGTTCTCTACATTTATATCCACTTTTTCGTCGTTTTTTTTATCTAGGGGGTATACTACAAGCTTCCTCTCCAGACGATCGAGCTCACTCGCAACTTTCGCCAACGGAACCGAAT
Source organism: uncultured Candidatus Saccharibacteria bacterium (assembly GCA_964531785.1). Taxonomy (GTDB): domain Bacteria; phylum Patescibacteriota; class Minisyncoccia; order Phycocordibacterales; family UBA12088; genus CAYWMQ01. The sequence goes on along the minus strand of CAZHFF010000002.1, from coordinate 70,217 downwards.
ACTCACCGTGCCCACCGATCTGGTCACGAACCACGAGTCCCCGCTCGACCATTCCACGCACCATGTAATCCACGGTCGTGCGCGGCAAGCCACTGCGTCGGGCGAGCGTGGTCATGTTCATTCTCCCGAACGTCGCAAGAACGGTGAACACGCGGACCTCACCTTTTTTCAGCCCGAGTAGCGTAAGTTGATCTGTTAGGAACTGCATCGTTCCAGTATACAGATGACGAAGTATTCGTCAATATATAAATCAGCCTTGTTTCATGTGTAACCGAGCATCGAACTGTCGAGCCAATGCGTAGACATTGTCGAACGCCTGAAGCTCGAGCGCTTCTGCAGGATGTACGTAGCGTACAGCCTTGCACTCCGGGGTCGGGATGAACTGCAGGTGCTGAAGTTCCGTCTCATACACAACCTGGGCCGTCCAGTGCCCGAAGCGATTCTTTGCTGTAAAGAAGTATGCCGGGCGGTGCGCAATGGCACGGCACTCGAGGCCCATCTCCTCATTGATCTCCCGGCGCAGCTCGTCCTGAGGGTTCGCTCCCCACTCTAGCCCTCCACCGGGGAGTTCCCAGATCCCATCATGTTCCTGGACCACAAGGAAACGCTGTCTTTCCTCGTCCAAGATCAGCGCCTTTACCGAGACCCTATAGAAACAGTCAGGGATGTCCATAGTTGCTGATCGTTCTACGGGTTACCTCGAGGACAACCGTTTGCACCATGTCACACGGCTGCGTGCCTCGCTATACGTGTCAGTGCGCCCGGCAGGATTCGAACCCACAATAACGGTTCCGAAGACCGTTGTGATATCCATTTCACCACGGGCGCAGTGCGGTCTATTGTATAGCAAAACAGCTACCTCCGCGAGAGCGTGGCCTCCGGAGATCGATACGCGTTTCACGTGTAACGAGCCAGAACCGGTGGCACGAAGCCTGTTGTACGGTCTAGTGCCATACGGTGCGTATGCCCACACAAACCTTCACACTAGCGTACCGGCAACGCCTCTGACACGGTTTGGCCGGCTGCTCCGATATGATCTGCTCCACTGTGTACCATACAGGTAGCCGAGTGGCCGTTCTTGCGTTACGATACGACCATGCACAGCCCGACATACGCAATACCGGTCGTCGTTTCACGTGTAACTGAAGCGCTCACTTCCGCCGGGTATGAGGCATACCTGGTTGGCGGCTGTGTTCGCGACCTGGCACTGCATCGAACGCCACACGATTGGGACATTACAACGAACGCACATCCGGACGACATACAGCGGCTGTTTCCAGAAACCTACTACAACAACGACTACGGGACGGTCGGCGTGGTGAACGAGGACGCGGATGACACGACGAGGGTCATCGAGGTGACACCATACCGCGCAGAGGGCCGGTATAGCGATGGCCGGCGGCCCGATAGCGTCACATTCGGTGTAACCCTCGAGGAGGACCTGGCACGTCGAGATTTCACCATTAACGCCATGGCGTACGCGTCGGATAAAGGACATTTCATAGATCCTTTTAAAGGACACGACGACCTTGCCGCTCGAACGATCCGTGCCGTGGGTGATCCCGGACAACGATTCCAAGAGGACGCGCTCCGTATGCTTCGGGCGATCCGTCTTGGTGCGGAACTAGGCTTCGGAATCGAGCAGCACACGTTCGAAGGCATAGCACAGAACGCTGACCTGCTCAGCAACATATCGAACGAGCGGATACGCGACGAGCTGACCAAGATCATCCTATCAGCTCGTCCTATGGAGGCCCTGTTACACATGAAACATACCGGTACGCTCCAGTACGTCGTGCCTGATCTGGAGCGTGGTATCGGTGTGGAGCAGAACCAAGCGCATAGCTATACGGTCTTCGAACATAATTTGCGGGCGCTCCAGCACGCTGCAGATAAAGGTTGGTCGCTCGAGGTGCGGCTTGCTGCGCTCTTTCACGACATTTCTAAGCCTGAGACACGCCGACGCTCACCGCACGGTGAGTGGACCTTCTATGGGCATGAGGTTGTGGGTTCACGTGTAACACATACCGCCCTCACGAACCTTCGGTATCCAAAGCATATCGTCGAGAAAGTCGTCAGTTTGGTACGTTGGCATATGTTCTTCAGTGATCCGGACCAGATAACATTGTCCGCGGTGCGCAGGATGATCGCTAATGTCGGGGAAGACAGTATTTGGGACCTGATGGATCTGCGAATTTGCGACCGAATAGGCACAGGTAGACCGAAGGAGCAGCCGTTCCGCTTTAGAAAGTACAAGAGCATGGTCGAGGAGGCACTCCGAGACCCGATACACGTTGGCATGCTCAAGCTGGACGGAAAACGACTCATGGAGGTTACAGGAGAGCGACCGGGGCCACGCGTAGGGAACCTGCTACATATCCTTTTGGAGGAGGTGCTCGACGCACCGTCACGCAATACCGCGGAGCAGCTCGAGCGTCGTGCGGTCGAGCTTGCACAGCTTTCTGACGCCGAACTGGCCAAACTGGGCGCACAGGGAAAACTCCGCAAAGACGCGGAAGACGCGCAGCTGGTCCAACAATTGCGCGCAAAACATCACGTTTCCTGAACGTAACTAAAAAAAAGCCGCCTGCTTCACGTGGCAGACCGTACTGTGGGCTCATGATCTTGAGCACACGGGGCGATCTGTCATGTGGCGAAAAAGGGGTGGAGTGTCCTAGTTCGCGCAGGCGACTTTGTACTGGAGGGGCTTCTCTGTATTCAATTGTAGGTGCTTGCTCGCTCGATCCGCAAAGTTCTTAACCTTTGGTACGTGTCTCTTGTGTCAAGTAGTTGATGTTGTTGAAGACTTGTACACTAGGAAGCGCTCTGTTGTCGTGCGTGCCAGCAGATGTAAAGAACAGTGTTGCTAAAGAACTTGCTCCGCAGAGATTCCACGGTACTTGTTCCTAACGAAACGTTCGCAAAGAAGAAGTACCGTGGGATCTCATTGGAATCACCATCACGCTGGTCTGCATTGAGTATAACAGCTGTAAAGGACAGGTAAAGGACTCCTACAGGTGTGCTGTGGATAACTGTCCTTTATAATTCGAGATCGACCGAGACAGGGCAGTGGTCGGAGCCCACGACGCTTGCATGGATATCTGCGCGAACGATACTTGAGAGCAGTGCAGGGGAGAGGAATAGGTAGTCGATGCGCCATCCGACGTTCCGATCACGCGCACGGGTCTTCATATCCCAGTACGAGTACGCGTGCGCTCGGTGCGGGTGGAGCTGACGGAACGAATCTGCCCAACCGGCTGCGGCCACTTCGTCGAGCCACGCACGCTCAATGGGCAGGAAGCCTGTGTTACCGACATTTTCCTTCGGCCGCGCCAGGTCGATGGCCTCATGTGCCGTATTCACGTCACCGCCCCATACCACTCGAGGCACATGGTCACGCAGGCGGTTGACGTACGTCAGGAAGGCTTCGTAAAATGCGAGCTTGTAGGCCAGGCGCTCCGGCCCCTGGCCGCCGTTCGGAAAATAGCAGTTTACGACCGCGAGGTCAGGATAGAACGCGGTCGCCACCCGTCCCTCCGTATCGTACTGTGGTACATCGATGCCAAACACCACGTTGTCAGGCTTACACTTGCTGTATATTGCCACGCCGCTGTAGCCGGCACGCAGCACGGGTGCATGCCAGTACGACCAGTAGCCAGGTACGGTATGCGCCGCATCAGGCACCTGCTCAGGACGCGCTTTTGTCTCCTGGAGCAGGAGGATATCGGGATGCAGGGTGAATACACGCGTAAGATCACCACGTTTCAGAACAGCACGGATCCCGTTGACGTTCCAGCTCACGATGCGCATGTTGAGTAGCATACCACCACCGCACACAAAAAGAACCCGTGGGCTCTTGAGCGAGCGCCACGGGCAGGTCCTATATTTGGTACTTCCGCACGTTGCAGCCTCGTATCCAAGGCTGTTCCTGGCAGGTGTCGTGCCCGCCGACAGCACCGAACGGGGTCCTTGGGACCTCAGGTTGCAGCTTCTCCTGGTGTGCGCAGTTCGCCAAAACTGCACAAAGGAGGGCTGCGAGGACTAGTTTCGTCATCACTCTTCCTTTCTCTTCCCTTTAACTGCCCAACGGGCCGGAAAAAAGAAAGGCCCCGTGGGCAATCACTATAGTACGACGATATCTGTGCTTGGTCAACTGACCTTTGCATTGACCAGGACCATGAATTGGTGCATAGTTCAATAAAGAAGGCATCACTCACCTTCCGGAGGGTAATCCCTCCCCCTATGAGGCTCCCTGCGCCAACAGTGGAGCCTCAATACGTTAGGACTTGCACAAATTGTCAAGGTGTGCTACACTGTTTCCATGCTCACGAAGCGCAAGAAAGAAAACGTTGTGAAGGCCGTTGCACGGCACGCAACCGACACGGGCTCGCCTGAAGTCCAGGTGGGTATTCTGACGAAGCAGATCAGTGAGCTCGCGCAGCATTTGAAAAAGCACCCCAAGGATGTTCACTCACGACGTGGTTTGCTAAGCATGGTCGCTGACCGCCGTACGCACCTGAAGTATCTTGAGCTCAAGGATAAGCGCAAATACAACGCGCTCATTAAAAAGCTCGATCTCAAACGCTAGCTGGACCTTCCAGCCTATCGCGGCAGCTCTACGTAACGCACTTCGTCGTTGTAGGGCATTTTACATACCTAGAAACCAACCATATGGCCGTCATTAAACACAAAGCGCAGCGGGTTGCTGTGTTCATTGATACACAGAACCTGTATCACAGTGCAAAGAATCTGTACCAAGCAAAGGTCAATTTTTCGGAGGTCCTTCTGACCGCGGTCGCCGGGCGAACGCTCGTGCGTGCTATCGCGTACGTCGTCACCACCGAGAGCGGTGATGAGCAAGGGTTCTTTGAGGCACTTGCTAAGATAGGGATCGAGACGAAGACCAAAGACCTACAGATCTTCTATGGTGGAGCAAAAAAGGCTGACTGGGATGTTGGTATGGCAATCGATGCCATAAAGATGTCGCCGAAGCTTGACGCAATCGTACTAGCGACCGGTGACGGGGATTTCGTGCCGCTCGTCGAGTACCTCAAGACGACTGGCGGATGCCAGGTCGAGGTGATCTCCTTCGGTCGTTCAAGCTCAGGCCGTCTTCGAGACGTTACAGATGAGTTTATCGATATGGATGAGGACCCGAAAAAGTATACGATGAGCTCGAAGCGCGCGAGTACCTCCTGGGGTAGCGCAAAACGGCTCGCCTAAGATCAACGGTCTTGGATACAATATATATATTGAGCACTACCATCTGTGGTAGAGCGATGTGATCCGGACCTCGTGAACCACGGGTCAGCTGTGCTCGACCAGTGGCTGGATGGTCCGGCAGCAACAGCTTCTCGCCGCGGTGCTTTTCTGCTACACTCCACCACATACCAGATAACCGCGCGGGCGCGGATAGAGAGTTGAAGCCTGCAAAGGGACGCTCCATGGGCCACGATGTCTCCTCGGCGTGTTTCAAATCTTCAATCCGTGCCTACGCACATAACGCGTATGCAAAAGAAAGTATTTACCTGTGTGGTCGGCGGCAAAGAGCTTTCGGCCGAGTTCAATGACCTTGCGGAGCAAGCGAACGGCTCGGTCATGCTCCGCTACGGCAACACGACCGTGCTCGCCACGGCTGTCATGTCGAGCAGGGAACGGCACGATATCGATTACTTCCCGCTCATGGTCGATTACGAAGAGAAGTTCTACGCTGCAGGTCAGATCCTCGGCAGCAGGTTCATGCGACGTGAAGGACGGCCGAGCGACGAAGCAGTGCTCTCCGGTCGGGTCGTCGATCGTACCATCCGACCGCTCTTCGACCACGCGATGCGTAATGAAGTGCAGGTGGTGATCACCGTCCTATCGATCGCCGAGGATGACCCGGATGTGCTCGGCGTGATCGCGGCAAGTCTTGCGCTTGGCACGTCGGACATACCTTGGGGTGGACCGGTCTCCGCAGTACGGATCGGTAAGACCTCGTCTGGGAGTATGATCATCAACCCGACCTACGTCGACCGTGAGCACAACGAGTACCTCTACGACCTGCTTGCTTGCGGACAAAACGGTACGCTCAACATGATCGAGGTGGGTGCAGTACAAGCAGAAGAAACAGAGCTCGCGCTGGCGTTCGAGAAAGCGGTCGAGGTTCACTCAGAGCTCGAACGATGGCAGCTCGACATCATCAAAGAGATAGGGAAGGCCAAGCGCACGATCGCTCAACCTGAACCGACGCCTGAGCTCAACACGCTGTTTGCTGACAAGATCGACGCACGTCTGCCGACTGCTGTGTTCACAAGCGCACCCGGATATACAAGTATCAAAGCGCTACAAGATGAGTGGCTCGCACTCGTTGCAGAAACATATCCGGACGCAAACAAAAAACGTGCGGAAAAGATCTTCGAGAACAAACTCGATGAGGTCATGCAAAAAGGTGCGGTGGAGGAAGGGAAGCGTGCTGATGGACGTGCGCTTGACGAAGTGCGTCCGCTCTACGCTCAAGCTGGTGGTGTTTCCTCCATGCTTCATGGGAGTGGCATTTTTTACCGCGGCGGTACGCACGTCTTCACCGCACTCACGCTCGGCGGACCCGGCGACTCGCAGATCATCGATTCCATCGAGTCGAGCGATATGCAGAAGCGCTTCATGCACCACTATAACTTCCCACCCTTCTCAGTGGGTGAGACCGGAAGATTGGGCGGTATGAACCGACGCGCGATCGGACACGGTGCCCTTGCTGAGAAAGCGATCGCTCCGGTGTTGCCGAGCAAGGAGGTCTTTCCGTACACCATCCGTCTTGTCTCCGAGAGCATGGCATCGAACGGTTCGACCTCGATGGCCTCAACGTGCGCTGCTACCCTCGCGCTCATGGACGGCGGCGTACCCATTCAAGCGCCGGTCGCAGGAATTGCCATGGGCCTCATGCAGACCGACAAAGGTCACAAGGTACTCACCGACATCCAGGGGCCAGAAGACCATCACGGTCACATGGACTTCAAGGTCGCCGGCACAAGGCGGGGAGTGACCGCGGTGCAGATGGACATTAAACTTTCAGGCGTCGCTGTTCCCATACTCGTCGAAGCACTGGCCGGCGCCCGCAAGGCGCGCGAGCACATCCTCGATGTGATCGAGCAGGAGATACGCGAACCTCGTAATGACATTTCACCGCTCGCACCAAAAATACTCACCACGCGCGTGAAGGTCGATCAGATCGGTCTGGTGATCGGCTCGGGTGGCAAGACGATCAACGGTATCAGAGATGAGAGTGGGGTGGAGGACATCACCATCGAGGACGACGGGCAGATCTTCATAACGGGACGACATGGAACGGCCGAGAAAGCACTTGCCATGATCGAGGAGCTCGTACACGAGTACGTTGCGGGTGAGATATTTGAAGGACCTGTTTCGCGCATACTCGACTTCGGTGCGTTCGTGCGCATCGGCGCGAACACGGAAGGGTTGGTGCATGTCTCGGAGATCGCGCCGTTCCGGATCAACTCACCACGCGACGCACTTAAGGAAGGTGAGATCGTCAAAGTAGTGGTGAAGGAGATCGATGAAAAAGGTCGTGTGAACCTTTCGATCAAGCGCGTCGACCCGGAGTTCGCGACGCGCAAAGGTCTGAACGCGAACGGCACGAGCAACGGGATGCCGAGCGCACACTAAACGACACGCGACGTACGAAACCCGGGCCACGTATGGTGGCTCGGGTGTTCTGTGCATCCACATCCTCTATGCGAGCAACAGCAGCGAGGCGTAGTACAATATGACCATGGACCAAAACTCGCCCTACCGTGTGCAGGTCATGCGGATCGCAAATCTTAAACCTGAGGACGTCGCGCGTGCCGCTCCCGGAACACCGCCTGCTGACACGCCGGCGCCTGTGAAACCCGCAAGAACGGCTGACGATGTGCCTGTTTCACTCGGTTCCCCGGTCGGAGCGCCCCAGGCTTCCGTGCCTACGAATAACAGGGACGACGTTCGTCCTACCTCGTCCCAAGCACCGACCACCGCCCCGTCCGTAGCACCTACGAGCGTTACTGCTGTGCTTCATGCTGCAACGGAACCTGATGCGTTTCGCGTACCGCAAACCGAGCACGCTCCGTTCGCGCCAGGTCAGAACGCACACTCGAACGAAGCTGTTTCAATGCATGAAGTAACGCCTGCCGGCCTACGCGCCCGAATGCAATCGCTCACTGACGCGAACCTTCCGCGAATGAATACTTCTCTACCACAAGGTGAAACGTCGCCTACGTCACCGAACACCTTGCAACGCATGATGCCTCCTACTGAGGTCGTTTCAGCTGTGCCTGGTGGTGCGCCCTTACAAGCAGAGACGAGCGGCCCGGGCGGCGCCGGAGCACGACCCGAGGTGCTGACCGCTGGCTGGGTACCGATCACTGAAGACCCCGGTCTACGAGCACCCGAACCGGTTTCACCCGAATCTGCGCCAGCGGCCGTGCCGAACGCTGCACCGAACAGTTCGAACCTTTCTGCGCTCCGCGATCGCGTGCTGCACGGCGAGAGCTCGACCGAGTTTCACGAAAAGACACGAGCCGCACTTGCGAGCCCGGACGTGCAAAGTCTCGCACAGGCACGAAAGGCAAAGCTTGCCGGTGCGAACATCCAAACACTCCAGGACCTCCATCAGGTCGAAGCGTTGACCGATCGACATGAAGAGATCGCTTCAAACATGCTCGCGGAAATGGGTACTCGTCCGGAGGGTTCCACGCCGACAACCACACATGCAGCAGCGATCGCTGATGTCGCAAAAGAGCTGCACGCGCTCCAACAGGAAGCACCGAGCACACCTCCATCAGGAGGCAATCCGAATGCGTTGCCGACCATGCGCACCTTCCGAGGTGATGTCGAGCACACGGTAATGCACAACAAGACCTCGGTCGTGAGCGCGATCGCTGCAGAGCAGAACCGGGTTGCTGCCACGACCGTGCCGGACCTTGTTGGACACAAGCAGAGCATGCTTACGCCTGGCAGCTACCTCTTGCTCGGCATGAGCATCGTGCTCTTGCTCGGTGGTCTGTTCGGCGTCGGCGCATACCTGTTCCTTTCAAAAACAAAGGTGGTGGTACCGCAAGCAAGTTTGCCCGCGTTCATTTTCCTCGAAAAGCAGGAGCAGATCGACGTGACCGGTAAAGGTCGCGGCGAGATCATGGACCACCTCGAGTTCCACAAGAACAACGCGAACGTTCGGCTCGGAGCGATCACGGGGGTACACCTTATCGAACAGGTGAACCAAGGTGGTGTGAACAAGACCGCACTCCTCTCGGCACCGCTCTTTCTGGAGCGCATCAATGCGCGGGCACCCGATGCGCTCGTTCGTAATCTTCGGCCGGAGATGCTCATTGGTATACATGAGTTTCGTGGCAACCAACCGTTCCTCATCTTTAAAACGATGGACTACCAGCTCACCTACGCCGCCATGCTTGAGTGGGAGCGATCGATCAACCTCGATCTGTATCCGCTCTTCGGCCCGATCATAACGAAGCAACAACCGATCTTGCCGGACGATCTGCGCGTCTCTCCGATCGTTGCCACAAGCACGAACGCGACGAGCACTAGCGCGACGAGCACCGGCATGAGCACGAGCACTGCGTCGACGACAGCAACGACGAGCGAGGTCTTCATTCCCTCGGTAGGAGCTCGTGTCGCGGGTTTTCAGGATGCGATCTACACGAACATCGAGGCGCGCGTGCTTCGCACCAGTACCGGGGACGCGGCGCTCATCTGGGCACTGCCCGATCCACAGACGCTCATCATCACCACGAACGAATACACGTTCAAAGAGCTGCGCGACCGCATGACCGCTCGTACGTTCTAGGCACTTGCGCACTCCCGCAGTTACCCATAGACTAAGAGCATATGACCGACACCGCATACTTTGAGAAACGCTTGACCGAAGACCGTGACCGACTTAAGCAGGAGCTTGAGCAACTTGGCCAGCAGCAGGGCGAGGCTGGCGTTTGGGAGGCGAAGGCGACTGACCTCGACATCATGGAGGCCGACGAGAACGAGGCGGCAGACCGGATCGAGGAACTCCATATCGATCAGATCGTGCTCGACGAACTTGCGATACGATACCGCCAGATCGAGCGCGCTCTCTCGCGCATCGAAGCAGGCACATACGGCACGTGCGAAGTATGTTCCGCTCCTATCGAGACCGAGCGACTCCATGCGAACCCTGCTGCGCGCACCTGCAAGGCGCACATGAGCAGTGAGTCTGAGCTACCGCTCTAGCACACACACATCACGACATGTCCTTCGCTCGCGTTCACAGCGCGCAACCGGTGTACCTCAACGCTGTCGCTGTCGCCGTTGAGGCCGACCTATCGAAGGGTCTCCACTCGTTCCAGATCGTCGGCCTTGCAGACAAGGCAGTGGACGAGAGCAGGGAACGGGTCAGTATTGCGATCAAGAACAGCGGGTTCGCATCACCCAAGCACAGCAATAAGCGGGCACTGGTATCGCTCGGTCCGGCCAACCTGAAAAAAGAAGGGCCAAGTTTCGATCTGCCGATAGCGCTTGCGTACCTGCTCGCAAGCGGGGAGATATCCTTTGCTCCGGACACCACCCTCTTTCTTGGTGAGCTGTCGCTTTCAGGTGAACTCAGGCCGGTGCGCGGCGTACTTGCGATCGCACACTTTGCGCTCCTGCACGGGTACCGCACGATCGTTGTGCCGTACGAGAACGCCCGGGAGGCAGCGCTCATCGACGGTATCCAGGTGCTGCCGGCACGCACGCTCACCGACGTGGTGCTGCACTTTGATGAGAGCGGGACGCGGGCGCGACGAGCTCTGCCGATACAAGCGCGTACACCCTTTGCTGAAGTACCTGATCCGGATCTCGACCTCGGTGACATCCGGGGTCAAGAAACCGCAAAGCGTGGTCTTGAGATCGCCGCTGCCGGTCGGCACAACATTGTCCTCTACGGGCCACCCGGAACGGGCAAAACGCTCCTTGCTCGGGCGCTCCGCGGCATCCTGCCCCAACTATCGTTCGACGAGGCGCTCGAGGCAACGACGATACACTCGGTCGCAGGCATGCTGTCGGACACGATCATTACCGAGCCGCCATTTCGCTCACCCCACCACAGCGCGTCCCATGTGTCCCTGGTCGGGGGCGGTACCATACCCCGACCGGGCGAGGTCACCCTTGCGCACCGGGGCGTCCTTTTCCTCGATGAGTTTCCCGAATTCGATCGGCGAACGATAGATGCGCTCCGTGAGCCGCTCGAGGATAAGGTGGTCTCGGTCGCACGTGCAAAGGGTTCGGTGTCGTTCCCGGCGAACTTCATACTTGTCGCCGCCATGAACCCGAATCGCGAGCGTGAGGAAGGAAGGGTGAGCGAGCTTGATCGGGAGCGGCTCAAGAAGAAGCTCTCGGGCCCGGTCATCGATCGTATCGATATGTGGATAGAGGTGTCTCATATCGCGCACGAGAAGCTCCATGTGCGGAGCGGAGAAGCGCCACGGGAGAGCAGGGCGGTGCGCACGCGCATCGAGCGCGCTCGAAGTGTGCAGCACGCGCGCTACGGAGCACCTACTAAAACGAACTCGGACATGACCGTGCGCGACCTCGACACAATAGCGGCACTGAGCGCGAAAGCCGAGGCCACGCTCACCCGCGCTGCCACCAATCTCAAGCTCTCACCGAGGAGCTACCACCGTACCGTGAAGCTCGCACGGACGATTGCTGACCTCTGCGGCAGTGAGGGCGTAGAGGAGCCGCACGTCCTCGAGGCGCTCACGTATCGGCCCAAGGGGCTGTTTGAGTAGGGGAGGATACGATGCGGAACAACGCAGCTAAATGATGCAAAAAACACAGCAAAAGAAGCGGCACCCTCAGCATGATAATGTCCTCTGTTACTTTATAAACCATACTCACCTAGTTTGACGGTTGGGTCGGGAGTTGGTACCATGCGGATGGTAAAAACTGAAAGGTAGTACGCAGATGGAAACATCGCCGACACCGTTGCTGTTGCGCAGGATGACTGAGGTGCCCGAAGTTTCAGAGTTGCACGCCAGTGCCCATATGACCATCGTCACCACTGGCAGGCATCGACCTGAGATGGGCGACCAGAAAGAAGATGTTACACGATACGACAGGGACTAACCCTGCAAATACTTCGATGACGTACGCCATCGGGGTATGACTTAGTGCTCGTCCGCACAGACTTTCTCTAACATGTCGGCGACTCCCTCAGCAATCGGGAGCCCGGCAAGGTCGGCAATCCAACCCCACTGACCAGAAGGATTGACCTCAAGAAAAACGTACTCGCCGTCCGGTCTTTCAATGAGATCTACGGCACCGTACACAAGGTCGATGTGTGCCATAAAAGCCCGGAGCTTGTCCTGAATATCTTGCGGTAGTGTGGCGGCAGTGTGGGCGACATGCTCAAAATCGTAGTGACGCCAATCGGTCTTGGTTTTATCACTTGCCTGAGAATCAATGCGGCAAGCAAGCACATTGGGCCCCATGACCATCACTCGATGCTCATACCGTTTCGTTATGTACTGTTGTGCAAAGACCGGACAACAGCGAATACTCTGTCCTGCTTCGGCCAGCTCGTTGTGGGAATACCTCTCAGAGTAAATACAGAGGTTTCGCATCTCGTCGAGCTGTATATAGCCGATCGTTTTGAGAAGCAGCTCTTCTTGCTGTTTTGCTAGACTCACCACAGGCAGTGGATCATTTGTTAGGACTGTTCTAGGGATTGACAAGCCAACATGTGCAGCAATTTGCTGTTGATAGAGTTTGTTGCTCGTGACCTTGTCTATGGCGACAAGTGCATTTACCCAAGGGCACCCTAACACAGACATCAGCGAGTAAATGGTTCCCCGGACTTCGTTGCTTGTAAACCGAACGGCAAGTGTTGAAGTGCCACTTCTGCGAGAAGAATCTTCACGCAAATACCATGCAGCACTGATCTCGGTGAGTGAGAGCCGATACGGTTTAAATACATCATCTACTAACTCTAGGGTATCAACGTACCCCGCCACAAGTCCGTTTTCCTCCATGGCGATACAGATCATTGCGTCTCTGTGGAGTTGGAGGGGATCAAGAATGCACAACCTAATGCCCTTAGAACGGCAAGGTGTCACAAAAGCCTCGTAGTAGTACCGTTCGTTCACCCCCGCAATAACGAGTACGTTTTTCAAGGGTAGGTTACTCCTCTTGAGAATAGCTACTATTGCCTCGGCATACTGTAATAAAGGGTCTCTAATCAGTCAACTTTTTTGCAAATTCTCCTTTCAGGTAGATTTCCATAAGCCAAGCAGCATACGAGCGTTCTGGTTCTTCAGTAACGGTTGCCGTCCATGCCTCTGCTTCAGCTTCTTGCTCAGTGAGCAGAAGATGGAGGAGCCGTGTAATTTTGTTTGGGTGATTCTGTGAGTACGATTGGAGAGTGAGTGCACGCTCGGCGTACACCTTTGCCTGTCTCTTGTCACCGTGTACCCACAGAGCACAGCCTATCGCATGGTGATACCACAGCCAAAGCAACGACGCTATCCAACATTTTTCCTTGGGGTCAGTAATAGCGTCAAGGCCCACCTCCTCAATCGCGGAAGTAATGCGATTATAGGTATGATCGGTGTTTGCGTAGTCCCATGTGCCGGCATGCATGTGCTTCTGGTCCTCACGAGTGTAGAGCTCCTCAAGCTCGCCCGGATCGGCGCACGAAAAAGTACGGTACACCTCTCGGAGTGGGCTGTTGAAGGGCTTAAATACATTAGACATGGCTCTAGACTAGCACTTTTCTGCTAAATTCTATCATATCGCTGCAGTATCTGGTTTAGTTCAATGAGAAGCGCCACGGGAGAGCAGGGCGGTGCGCACGCGCATCGAGCGCGCTCGAAGTGTGCAGCACGCGCGCTACGGAGCACCTACTAAAACGAACTCGGACATGACCGTGCGCGACCTCGACACAATAGCGGCACTGAGCGCGAAAGCCGAGGCCACGCTCACCCGCGCTGCCACCAATCTCAAGCTCTCACCGAGGAGCTACCACCGTACCGTGAAGCTCGCACGGACGATTGCTGACCTCTGCGGCAGTGAGGGCGTAGAGGAGCCGCACGTCCTCGAGGCGCTCACGTATCGGCCCAAGGGGCTGTTTGAGTAGGGAAAGGAATACGCCGCGATGTACGCGGCGTTATGGGTGTGCTCAGGCCTAACTGCCACCCTGATCAAGTTCGGCTCTCCATGCGTGTCGGGTTTTGCCGGTGATCCGCTCGAGCAGCATGTCGTAGATGTATGCCGTGCGGGCAACCGCTTCCGCAGAGAAGTTGAGTGGCACACGACGGCCCTGTCCCCACCGTCCTTCTGCTTCATCCCGCAGGATCTGCTTATCGAGCCATGCTGGTGCTCGTCCCTCGGTAATGTCGTTCGTCTCGGCAAATCGGCTCGAGTCAGGCGTAAAGAGCTCATCCGCGAGGAGCACCTCGCCATCGGTCGTCCACCCGACCTCGTCCTTCGTGTCGACCAAGGTGATGCCGCATTGACGAAGGAAACGCTCGACCGTATGGATGGCCTCGAGGACCAACTCGAGCGCCTCTGGATGTTCGGCAGCTACCGCTTTATGGTCGAGCGGCTCATCGGTCGCACTCTTGTCGGTCGGCGTGAACACCCACGCATCGAACCGCGTCATGAGCTGCAGCTTAGGCGGCAGCTCTAGTCCGTACGGATCACTACCGGCACCATAGTGCCTCCAGAGACTTCCGGCGAGATACCTGCGGAACACGAACTCGACCGGAACCATGGCCAGTTGTTCGACCACCACCGTCCGGTAGTGGAGTTCCGGGTACTGTTTGCGCAGCTCCTCGGGCACCATCTTGTAGATATCGGCGCCCCAGAAGACCAGGTGGTGTGGCAGGTGCGCAAGCACTTTGGTGAGCCAGAATATCGTTAGCATGGTCAACACCTCGCCCTTCCCGGGGATGGGGCTTAGGTGCTGCACGTTATGGGTACTGACCCGATCCTCAGCAACCTGGTATAGGTACCCTCGCCAATTGGTCAGGTAGGTCGAACGAACTTTGCCCCGGAAAAACGGCGTTGCGTCGGTAGGTTCGATGTAAGAACGCACGCTACGACTCCCTTGATGTGATCTGGCTACACTTAACCACGCGGACCACAGAGGGTCAATGAGCATTGCCGCGATTCTGCAAGTGCTTTACGAAAACAAACGTGTCGACGTTACCATACCCATGCGATCGATAGAGCTCGTGGGCAGCAGTGCGAAACGGCTTACTGGTGAGTTCACACCAAAGGACGTCCTGCAGCCCTGCCTGCTCCTCGAGCAGCATGAGCATGCGATGTGCGATACCCTGCCGGCGGTGCGCTTCAGCTACCACGACATCTTCGATGCGCGCCGAGCTACCTTCAGGCTCCGGCTGTACGTGGAGCCGTGCGGTGCCAACAAGGACACCGTCACTGGTCGTTGCGACCGCTACATGCTCCGACGCAGCACTGATCAAGGCATCCACCGCAGCACGTGACACGAGCCGTGCGGCATCGAGCGTTGCAAGGAGTAGGACGTACGACCGGAATTCAGCGTCGGTGAACGGTGTGGTTTGCAGCCCAATGCGGTACTCCATACCACACAGTTAACCATAACCCGGTGCCCAGAGGAACTAGAACGGGTTCTTGGCTCCGCGCACCTCGAAGTGGAGGTGGTTCCCGGTCGAGCGACCGGTATTTCCAACATAGCCGATGATATCACCCTGGGACACCTTTTGCCCCTGCCAGACCTCGTTCTTGCTATTGTGTGCGTATAGTGTCTGGGTGCCGTTCGCGTGGTCGATCACAACGTACGTGCCATATCCGCCGTTCCATCCACCAGCACGTGAAACGATGACAGTACCTCCTGCAGCGGCACGGATCGGCGTGCCGGCACCCGCACCGAAGTCTACGCCATTGTATCCATGGAGACCCTGGGTCCGCACGCTTCCCGGTAGAGGATGGATGAAGTACCCCGATACGCTCTGCGCGCCTGTGGCACCCTTGAGTCCTGTCTGGGCCGCCACCTTGATCGTTGCTTTTGGTGTTTCGACCACGATCTCCCCGCCCGGTATGGTGATCGTTGACCCGACCGCGAGCGTGCCGGAATCGGCGAGCCCATTATAGGCGATGATCTCTTCCTTATTACCGCCATATTTTTTTGCGACCGATGCCAGGGTATCGCCTTTCTGTACCGTATGTTGGACGCCGGAGATGGGCAGGATCAGAAGCTCGTCGCCAGGGCGGATATCCGTATCGCTCTTGAGCGCGTTCGCCCAAACGATCGTGCTGACCGACACGCCGAACATCTCGGCGATGCGTGAGAGCGACTCTCCTTCGTCGACCCGGTGAATAGCGATCTGGTCCGCTGACGATGGCGGTCGTACCGTGGTATCACGTGCGCTACCCGGTATGATCTCCGTTTGGAGCGCGGCTCCCTGTACTACCCGAAGCTCAGCACCTCCCCGCGACGGGTTCGGATCAATGTTCTTGGCTGCTTCGAGCAACGTGAGCGTGCCAACGGCCGGGACTGCTGTTTCAGGGAGTCGCTCTGCAGGAACGCCAAGTAGATTGAAAAAACCGGCATGTACCACATGGTACGTGCCGATGAATACACCGAACATGACTACTGCTGTGAAAGCCCGGCGCATGAACTGCTGCCGTAGTGTTCTCTCTTGTGTCGTCTCGTGTGCTCTGCCGATCGAGCTACGTCGAGGGTCCTGGTCGTTTGATGACGTTATAAGCCTAGGAAGGGTCACGCAGCCGTAGCAGTCTTGCCACAAGGGCAGGGCGGTCCGATATTCAGACGATAGGATAACTATAAACGGGCACCACCCCCCGTCAAGCCGAAATTCACACTGAATTCATAATAGGAGGCTTAACTGGGCCATATATACATTATACGGCTCAACAAAGCCACGTATCTAGACCCATTGTGTGGTAGAATGGCAGTTCCATGGATCACACGAAAGGGCTTAACGAAGCGCAGAAAAAGGCTGTGCTGGCGACCGAGGGGCCGGTGCTCGTGCTCGCTGGGGCAGGAGCTGGCAAGACGAGAACGATAGCCCATAGGATCGTGCATCTTGTCAAGAACGGTACGCCGCCGGAGCGCATTCTTGCTATAACCTTCACGAACAAAGCGGCACGAGAGATGCGCGAGCGGGTGCTCCACCTCCTTCGCGAACACGGGGCGAGCGAGGGTCGGGGTCGCCCCACGGTGGCCACGTTCCACGCACTTTCCGTACAGCTCCTGCGCGAACATGCTGCCATCCTAGGACTGTCCCGGAATTTCACCATCTTCGACCGCAGCGACTCGCTACGAGCGGTCAAGACCGCGCTCAAACACGCCGGCGAGGACGAGAAACGGTTCGATGCCCGATCGGTGCTTGGTGCCATTTCGCGTGCAAAGGGAGCCGCACTCTCCCGTGAACGCTTTGGCGAGCGTGCAGGGAACCATTACTACGACCGCATCGTGAGCGATGTCTGGGCACACTACGAGAGTCTGCTACGGAAAGAGCAGGCGCTCGATTTCGATGATCTGCTGCTTTTGGGCCTCGATCTGCTCCGGAAACACCCAGACGTCCGCAACAAGCTCAACGAGCGCTGGCGCTACGTCCACGTCGATGAGTACCAGGACACCAATGGTGTGCAGTTCGAGATGGTGCGGGCACTCTCCGCATCGCACACCAACCTGTTCTGCGTCGGTGACATCGACCAGAACGTCTACTCATGGAGGGGCTCGACGATACAGAACATCCTTGATTTTGAAACCCATTTCCCTGATGCGACCGTTCTCAAGCTCGAAGAGAACTACCGCTCGAGTGGGACGATCATTGCAGTATCGAACGCGATCATCGCCCGCAACCGCCGTCGGCGCAGTAAGACGCTCTTTACCGCGAATCCCCCCGGAGAAAAGCTCGTCTGTGTCGCCTGTTTCGACGAGCGCCACGAGGCCGAGTGGGTGGTAGAGCGTACCCGGGCCCTGCTTGACAAAGGGGTGCCTGCGAGCGAGATCGCGGTGCTGTATCGCGCGAACTTCCAATCGCGCATCCTTGAAGACGCGTTCCTCGCTGCCGGCCTCCCTCACCGCGTGCTCGGCACCCGATTCTTCGACCGGGCCGAGGTCAAGGACGTCCTGTCATACCTTCGTGCGGCGCAGAATCCGCAGTGCGAGTCCGACGTGCGACGCATCATCAACGTGCCACCGCGAGGCATAGGAAAAGTTACGGTCGATAAACTCTTCACCTCTGGATTTGCCAGCCTGCCGAGCGGCGCCCGGGACAAGGTGCTCCGGTTCCAGACCTTGCTCACTTCGACCGCGGAGAAAGCAAAGACCGAACCATTGTCCGTCGTGCTCACGCACCTGATCGAGCAGAGCGGTATCGCAGCCGCACTTACGAGCGACCGGGAGGAGGATCAGGAACGGCTCCAGAACGTCCGCGAGCTCGTGTCCCTTGCAGCGACGCGCTATGACCACCTCGAACCTCCCGCAGGAGTTGAGCGATTACTCGAGGATGCAGCGCTCATGTCCGACCAGGACGAACTAGACGCCCCGCATAAGAACGCCGCCGCAGTAGCGCTCATGACCGTCCATGCCGCGAAGGGTCTTGAATTCGCACAGGTGTTCATAACCGGACTCGAAGAGGGACTCTTCCCCCATGAACGGAACGAGCCCCAAGCGGACGACGAGGAGGAGCGTCGGCTCTTCTATGTAGCCATAACCCGAGCAAAAGAACGTGTGTACTTCTCATACGCGCAGATGCGGACCGTGTTCGGTGTGCGCACACCCCGTATTCCCTCGGAATTCCTCCTGGAGCTCGATCCTGAATACCTTGAATCGGAACTGCCGAGCACCTCCCCGACCAAGGTCGTGTATCTTGAGTAGCCACGGCGCCAGCGTCATGAACCACGAACCCTTGCACACGCGCAAGAACTGTAGTATGGTTTTTTCAGGGAACGCCCCTAGACGCGCCTACCGCTCTGATCCTCGAGCGTAGAAAAATCCTCCCACGGTAAGGGAGTGTTTCTCTGCGCTCGATATCCTCGGCGAGCCAGAACGGGCATGGTGCCCAGCAATACCGAGACGGAGATAAAAGATGGTAAAGAAGGGAGTGGCGGCCCTTGTGGCCGCAACACTGCTCGTGTCGGCGTGCGGCACGGTGCAGATGCCAAGCCAGGTAAGCTCGGCAAACACCCAAAGCCCGCACCATGACCGGTGCGAAGCCGAGGCCCTGAAGGTCGCAGAGGCCCAGAAGAAAGAAAACCAGAGCCGGATGGTGAAAAGCGGTGCGGTGACCGCAGGAGTTGCGACCGTTGCAACCGCTGCTATGGGCTTTGGTTTTGGCTTAAACCCCGGACGCGCGATCGCGGCAGCGCTGCCGCTCATCGTGTCAGCTGGGGCAGGCGGCGCCCTGTTCAGCAGTCAACTCAGCCCCGAGCTGCAGCAGGTGGCCAATGCGGCGTACCAGCGCTGCATGTACGAGGCGGAGCCGCCGAGCGGGTATGCCCCTCGGTAGATCAGCAAGCTAGCATGGCTTGCCCAGCATTGTGGGGGAACAATGCACCAGTATAACTAGTGGCCGCCACCCAAGGCGGCCCACTCCATTTCTATGGGACAACGACTCGGCCAACACTTTTTAACACGACCAGAGATCGCCGCTTGGGTAGCTGATGCGGCCGAGCTAGCTGAGAACGGTTTGGTCCTCGAAATAGGCCCGGGACACGGGATCTTGACCCGCGAGCTCGTGCGGCATGCACGGCGAGTCGTTGCGGTAGAGAAGGATCCTGCGCTCGTGCGAGAGCTCTCGGCCCGTTTTTCCGACGAGATAAGCCTCGGAACGCTCGTTCTCATCGAATCCGACATACGTACGTTCGACCCAGCGGCCTGCCCGCAGCTGGCACATGCACCGTATGTTCTCGCGGCCAACATCCCGTACTATCTCACCGGACACATCTTGCGCAGCTTTCTCACAAGTCAACACCAGCCTGACCGCATGGCGCTCTTGGTGCAGCGGGAGGTCGCCGAGCGCGTGGTCGCAAAGCAGGGCAAGCAATCGATCTTGTCGCTCAGCGTAACGGCATATGGTACGCCGGAGTATGTCCGAACGGTCAAGGCGGGCAGTTTTTCACCCCCACCCAAGGTCGATTCAGCGATCCTCCGTATCCGAGGAATAACACGCGACCGGTTCAGGAGTCCCGAGGAAGAGAAGCGCTTTTTTGCGCTCGTACATGCTGGTTTCAGTAGTAAACGGAAACAGCTCGCGGGCACGCTACGGGGCCTTGCGACGCCGGAACGTATGGAAGCATGCGGCATCCCGAGCCATGCTCGACCCGAAGATATCCCGTTTACCGCCTGGCAGTGCCTCAGTAAAGACTAGCTAGTAAGAGGTACCAACGATACCGCACAAGCCAACCTCGCCCGTCGTCGGAAGCGGCTTGCAGAGACGCGCGGTCCGACAGATATCACACGGGATACTGAGACCGAGCTGCCAGCTACCTGGCCGATGGACGAAAAAGCTATAGATACCAGGCGCTCCGCCGGCCGCAGCAGGCTTCGGACGCACCAGAGTAGATGAGGGAACAGGTCCCCCGCTCACCACCCACAGACCTGCAGAACAGGTACACTCCCACACCATCCGCACGACACCTCCGTACGGCCGTCCGACCGCGAACTGGGCGTTGGTGGTGTGTGCCCAAAGCCCGAATACGAACCCACCGGTAAAGAACAGGCTCACGAACAGGAGTGCTTGGGCTTTTCTGTTCATAGGCGCATGAGGTACGTTACGTGGACCGGCGTGATCCCGTTCTCGTTGAGCACCTTGACCCCTACCGGCCAGTAGGTGCCCGTGTTCTTGTTCTCGGGTGAGCCGATGAGCTCAGGATCTCGAGGAAAACTGGGCAACTTGACCCGGAGCGTCTTACCATCAGGGCTCGGAACGTTGGGCACGACCGCGAAGGTGGACATGATGTAGTTGCCGGTGCGGGAAAAATTCATGCCGGTGAGGACCACCTCGACCTCTGCAGGACCACGGTCCGGCGACACGGACACGAGCGCAGGCGGCTGAGCTCCACTTCTCGTAATGGCGAAATACAATGGAAACTCCCGTCTATCGCTGCCCTGTACCACGTCGACCTCATACACCCCAGGAGTGAGGTTCGGTACCGTGAACCAGGCGGCGGTCGTGCCTCCGACACTGGTCGGCCGCACGATATGATCTCCAAAACGGAGGGTGACCTCGCGGTTCAACCCGCTGCCGTAGAGCGTGAGGGGGGTACCAGGGGCAGCTGCCTCAAGCGAGAGGTACCCGGCAACAAACTCGCCTGACTGCTGGAACAGCTCGTTCGCGGTCGGCATGACCGCACTCGGCTTCGTATATGCCTGCAGCTGCCAGTAGGCACGGGTGCATTCGCGGTCACGACAGCCGCATTTCCAGGCGTTCTCGTGCCAAAGACAGGTGAATGCGACCGCATATGAGGTTCCCTGCACGAGATTTAGCGTGGTGTTCGCCTCGCCACGGAACCACGTGTCCCCAACCGGAGCGGCACCTGTCAGACCTACGCGCTGCCAGGAACCGTTCTGCCAGACGTACCCCTCTCGATAGACATATGCGTTCTCGTTCCCGTTACCGGCACGCATCGTTGCGCTGCTTGAGTCACACTCAACCTGCACCAAGAGCTCTCGAGCGGCACTGAGGACATTGTACGCAGCACCATACCCCTCCGGGACTGGAACGTTTGCCGTGTAGCCGTGACACGCGACCCCGGCTTGCATCAGAACGGGGAATGAAAGCGAATAGCCGAGGAACAGGGCCAATAGCGCACCGAGTGCAAGCACGGTGTTCTGAACCAATGCGCGTAGCATGCCTTCAGTATAGCGCGACCTCTGTCCCGTGCGCGCAACTTTCCACAGGCTGACCAGCGCGACTCGTACTGGCCGATCCTGGCCTGCACCATAGAGGCGGATAGGGACACGGCACGATCGACCCCAGAAGTCCGGGAAGACCTATCAGACGATGTCCGTATCAAATACCCCCGGCGCGCCCAGCCGCGCTTGCTGCTTCTCTAATCCCCAACTTTGTCTTTGAGCACATAGTTCTTGCGTAGGGGTGCGCTATACTGTGTCCTATAGAGTATGCGCTTCGAGAGGTACCTCCCCAGTCCGCTGTTCATTGCAAGCGTCGGCACGTTCGCGTGTATCGTGCTCGTTGCGGGACTCTACCACCTGTACACCCGTGCGGATGGGGGAGCGGGAGAAGCAGAGAGCAACGCGAGGCTTGCCGCGCAGGTGGGAAACCTCGCGACCGCTCGGATGCTCGAGGAGGATACCGATGGGGATGGGTTGTATGACTGGGAGGAGGTGCTCTGGGGCACGGATCTCAAGAACCCCGACACGGACGGCGATGGTATGTCCGATGGGGAAGAGGTCCGGTTAGGGCGCGACCCACGGGTACCGGGACCCGGTACCGGCACGAGCAGTGCCGCACCTGGTTCGACAGACAAACCAGAACACGAGCTCACCGCGACCGACAAAGTGGCACGAGAACTGTTCGGTTCCTACCTGACGCTCAAGCAGGCAGGAGCGCTAAAGACCGCTGAACGGGAACGTATGATACAGACCCTCGTAGAACGGACCGCGCTCCATGTGCAGCCACGACAGTACGCACAGGGTCAGTTCCCGAACACGGTCGACAACTCGCCCACACGCTACGCGCGATACAAAGCGGAGCTTTTCGATGCGTTCTCCCCCACAAAGAGCTTCTCGACGCACGAGCTCATGCTCGTCGCGCGCATTATGGAGCAAAAGGACGAGACAGCCGCAGCGGAGCTCAAGGCGCTCGTCGTCGCCCTCACCGAGGTCGAACAGAAGCTTGTTACGCTTGAGGTGCCGACGAACGCGGCAGGACTGCACCTCCAATTCCTGAACAGCTTTGCTGCCCTGACCTACATTATAGAGTCGTTCGCTGTGATGCAGGACGACCCGCTCCGCACCGCAGCGAGCGTGAGCCTCTACCCGGCAGCTGAGGCTCGGGTCGGTGCTGTGCGTACCGAGCTCTTGAGCTTTATCAGTCGACAGATCGGCTCATGACGTTCTTCACGCAAGGCGCCTTCGGTCGGAGCCTTGTCGCGCTCCTCATCGCACTCACGCTCGTCGCGCCATCGTTCTTTATCGCCGCTACCCCAAAGGCCGAGGCGCAGACCGGTATCTTAGGCTGCATCGCCGGTGCGTTCGGTTTCAACATTGGCGCGGCAGCTACGTCGCTTGGCGGTGGCGCGATCGGGGGCGCGGTCGGTCTCTTCGTTCCGGTCTGGACCATGGCCGACACCTCAGTTCCGGCCGTTGCGACCCAGACCGCGACCGGAGCACTTACCTTCAAGGAGTGCGTGCTCGATGCCATAGTATGGGCGCTCAAGAACATCATCATTCCCCAGCTCACCGCATCGATCGTTGAGTGGATCAACAGCGGGTTCACCGGGTTGCCGACGTTCCTCGGGAACCCCCAAGAGTTCTTTCTTGACCTTGCGGATATCATCGCCGGCGAGTTCATTTTCGGTGGTCCACTCGATTTCTTATGTAGTCCCTTCCAGTTACAGGTCCAGGTCGACCTCCAACTCGAGTACGCCGCACCAGCAAGCGGCGAGACCGGACGGCTGGCATGCCGTCTGAGCGATGTGTATGGGAACGTGGCAGATGCGGTGACCCAGTTCCAGGATTTCATCAGCGGCTCATTCCAGTCGGGAGGCTTCCCGGCGTGGTTCTCGCTCACCATGAAGCCACAGAACAACCCTTATGGTTCGTTCCTAGCAGCACAAGCGGAAATGGGTATACGCGTACGGAACAAGCAGGGCGCGGAGTTCTCGCTCTTGTCGTGGGGTGACGGCTTCCTTTCTATCACGGACCCGGCGACCGGACAGGTGATAACACCCGGGCAGTATATCTCTCGAGAGCTTGAGGATTGGACCGGTGCACCGCTCGCCCAGCTCGAGGTAGCGGACGAGATCGATGAGATCCTCGGAGCCCTGTTCCAGCTCCTCGTGCGTACCTTGCTTGAGGGCGGTGTTGGGAACGCATCCGTTGCAGGGGCAGGGGGGCAGAGCGCGCTCCAGCAGATACGTGATGAGGCTGCCGCAGGTGGTACCGCAAGTCAGCAGGCGCTCGTTGCCCGTATCAACGCGATCATCGCTTCTGAGACCGCTGCAGGCCAAACCTTCTATATCGCCGAACTGCAATCGCTCGCGGCACAGGCTGCTGCGCTTGACCCGGCGTCGCTCACGTACACTGCAAGCCTTTCTGCGATCGTCGCTCGGGTGAACGCGATAGAATCAGAAATAACCGCTCGCAATGCTGCCCAGGCAAGCGCAGGGATCGACGCTCCGGTTCCTGCCCCACCACCGCCACCAACTCCACCCCCACCAACGACCGGTCCGGGCGGTGCCGAGCTCGGGACGAGCGTGCCTGGCGGAGGAACCGGTGGAGGTACGACCGCTCCTCCTCCACCCCCACCACCGCCTGCCGCGCCTGGGGGCACAACACCAACGACCGGAGGGGGTACCCCCACAACAGGTGGTGGAGGTACGGCACCAACGACAGGAGGGGGAGGTACCACCGCACCGCCGCCACCGCCGCCACCGCCGCCACCAGCGATATAGACAGATCACTCGAAACGCATGTTCGCCCTCAGCCCACAATTCCAGAAGACCATAGCAGCGCTGCTCCTCACCGCATCGGGGCTGCTGTGGGTTGGGATGCCTATCGCCTATGCGAGCGATGGGTACGCTGCATCACCCCTTACCAGGGCGCTCGAGGCTGCTGATCGTGAAGGGGGTAACAATTTCGGATGCCTCTCATTGAGCGGACAGATGCTTACTGGATGCCTCGCGTGGGCGTCGTATACAGTGATGACCTTCGCGGCATGGCTTGCGGGAGGTGCGAGCGTTGTGCTGAACTATGCGGTACAAGAGCTCGTGGTCGGCATGGGCATGCTGGTCGGTAACCTGACCGGTATCACCGATGCCTGGATCGTCCTTCGTGATATCGCGAACGTGTTCTTGCTGTTCCTGACCATATTCATCGGTATCGCGACGATACTCAACCTCTCTGCATGGAACTATAAGCAGCTGCTCTGGAAAGTGGTCATCGCAGCGCTCTTTGTGAACTTCAGTATGTTCTTCACTAAGATCGTGATCGATGTGTCGAACCTTGCGGCGACCGAACTCTATGCGCTCATCATGGAACAAAAAGGTGGAACGAGCGCCGCCTGTGCAACGCAGATCGCAAGTGGGTCGTTCACGGGCGAGTGTATCGATGACGGTATAGCGGGTGCATTCTGGGACCAGATGCGGTTAGCCACCTTCTATGACATATCCCAGATACCGCCGGATAAACGGGACGAGGCGACACAACGCATGATCTGGGTCGGAGCGCTCGGGACGATCCTCTTTTTAGTGGCAGCGTTCGTGTTCGGTGCCGCAGCCTTTCTGCTCATCGGCCGTTTCGTGATACTCGTCCTCCTCATCATCCTTTCGCCAGTTGCGTTCGTGATGTGGATCACCCGCATATCAGGGAGCGGCAGCCAGTGGTGGCATAAGCTTCTGAATCAGGCGTTCTTCGCGCCGGCCATCTTCCTCATGTGGTGGATCGCGCTCAAGATCATGACCGGGCTCAACGCGCGCTACATGCTCGGCAGTCAAGAGGGCTACGCCGCGACAGCGCTCATGACCACGAGCGGCATTTCGCTCTTGTTCTACTTTGTGATCGTCATGGGCTTTCTCATCGCGTCGCTCATTGTAGCCAGGAACCTGGGAGCAGCAGGGGCGGGCGCAGTGCTCAACACCGGGGAACGATGGGCACGCGGGGCGGCAGGGCTCGGGTTTGCCTACACGGCGGGCGCGATCTCGAACGACCTTGCGACCAGGTACACACGGCGCCATGCACAGGCCAATGAGGTCAATGACGATGGTACATACAAGGATAACAGCGCACGGGCACGTATGTACCGCCGCCTTTCCGGTACTATGATCGACCGAGGGGTGCAGCAGGGTCTTTCGGCTGGTGCTCGTACGGGCGTCCTCGGCACACGGAGCTATGAAAAACGGCGCGAAGACGCCGCACGCGGCAGGGATGAGCGACGTTCCGGCATCAACCTTCAAGGGAGCCGAGATGCGCTTGTACAAGCAGCCCGTGATGTGTCAGAACGGCCTGCTGGTAGCGCTGAGTACGAAAGCGCAAAGCGGGTGATCATGGGAGCAAATCAGTCCGACATCGACTGGGCGCGCAGGGAGCATACGAAGCTCTTTAGCAATGAGGCGGTGCTTGCGGCACACTCGAGCAGCCAGACACAGTCGATACTCAGGAGCTCGAGCACGCTCCAGGGCGAGTCATCGGAGCTCCGTGCTGCACGTTACAAAGACCTGAGAAGCGCCGCTGTCACAGCCCAGGCGCCTGGAGGCACGCTCACGCCTGAGCAGCAGAAGGTATTTGGCGACGCCACGATCACGGACATCGAGAACAATCGTGACGCATTCCTCAGCAACCCCAAGGCGATCGGTCATGTATCTAACACCACCTTCGAGAAAACGCTTGAAAGCTCGAGCTTCAGCGACACCGAGAAGGCGAAGCTCAAGGAAGAGCGCGTCGCCGCGTTGAAGGGCAAGATGACAGACATGACCCCTGAGAAGTTCGACGACCTGCTGAAGAGCAAGGTGTACACGGACGCTGAAAAGGCCGAGTTCCGCCAGGCCCGCACTCTGCCGCTTGCCACGGCACTCAACGCACCGGCACCGGTCCCTGCGGACGTGGCGAAGGAAGCGAACAAGCTCTCGCAAAAGGACCTTGAGAACCTCGACCCGAACATCCTCACGAACCCGCTCTTCGTAGCGAACCTCAAGGGTGACAAGTTCGGAGAGCTCGTGAGCGGGAAGCAGGGTAAACTGAAGCCCGAGGTGCGCCAAAAGATGATCGAGGCGCGCAACGCACACTACCAATCCCTCACCCCAACAGCGATGGCAGACACGATGAAGGCGATGAAGTCGGAAGATATTGCAACACTTGATGCGCAGGTGCTCACGAAACCGTACGTCATGGACAACCTGAGCGTTGCCTCCATGATCGAGATGGTCAAGAAGCAGAACGAGGGCGTACGCGACGCGATACGCACCCACTGGAGCTCTAAGTACGCGCCGGTCAGAGCAAAGCTTGCTCAGGACCCGAACGCGCAGCTCACCCCCGAGGAGGAGAAAGCACGGCAGGTAGGCGAGTGGCTCAATTCACCGACCGGAGGCACCATCTTCTAACCCATCATGACCGCGAGCAAAACAGAGATCCAGAAAGCGTTCAAGGCACTACCCACCGTGCTGCAGGAGGCGATCATGGCTCCCGAGGTGAACACCGCTTTCCAAGAGATCACGAAACGCCATAACCTGCACCTCGATGTGGCAGACCGGGTTGCACGGGAAGGCATACTCGTCCTCATCGGTCTCATGTCAAGGGACGAGTACCGTGCGCTCCTGTCTAGTCTGGGCCTTGCGCGCGAGCAGGTCGAAAAGCTCTATGGTGAGATAGAGAGTAGCATCTTCAAAAAGGTCCAGGACTCGCTCCGCGCATCGACCACCAAAAAGGAGGTGGTGCCGATCGAGGGAGAGAACGCACCCATAGCAGCTCCGAAGATCACCGACCCCTACCACGAGCCGATCTAGGCTCGATCGGTCACGGGAAAGACGGGATGCTAGGGAACCACACACACCATGCGATTCGCCGTACCACAGTTCATTGACGTTGAGGACAAGCTCTTCGGACCCCTCACGCTCAAGCAATTCATCTACCTGACCGGTGGTGCAGGTATTGGTGTCGTGCTGTATTTCTTCCTCGGGTTCTTTCTGGCACTGCTCATAGGTGCCCCGTTCATCATGATCGCGCTTGCGCTCGCTTTCGTGAAGATCAACAATCGTTCGTTCGTGTTCATCTTGGAGTCGGCTGTCTACTTCTACTTCCGCAGGAAACTCTACCTCTGGAAAAAAACGCTCCGAAAGGTCACACACCAGGCAGAGGCCCCCGCTGAAGTAGTTGCCAAGCCGTTCGTGCCTCGACTCTCGGAATCGAAGCTGAAGGAACTCGCCTGGTCGCTCGACATCAAGGAAAGCTTGTACAGCTCGGAACAGAACATGATCAACACTGGCAACAACTAGTATGGCAATGACCCCTAATGCAAAGAGTGCGAAGCCGAGTCAGGATTTTGTCCCGATCGAGCAGGTGCGGGACGGTGTGATCATCCTCAAGGACGGGAGCCTGCGAGCGATGCTCATGGCTTCAAGCCTTAACATTGCGCTCAAGTCGGAGGACGAGCAATCTGCGATCCTGGCACAGTTCCAGAACTTCCTCAACTCGCTCGACTTCTCGGTGCAGTTCTTCATACAATCGCGCGAGCTCGATATCCGCCCATACCTGGCACTTCTTGAAAAGCGCTATGTCGAGCAGCAGGGCGAGCTCATGAAGATCCAGGTGCGCGAATACATCGATTTCGTAAAAGGATTTGTCGAGGGGTCGAGTATCATGACCAAGAACTTCTTTGTCGTCGTACCCTACAGCCCTCCGATCGTGGGCGCTAAAGGTACCGGTCTCGGGCTCGTGGGAGGGAAAAAGGATGCGCAGGTGAGCGCGGAGCTGTTCGAAGAGTACCGCAGCCAGCTCGAGCAGCGTATCAGTGTGGTTCAGCAGGGTCTCGGCCGCACGGGAGTGCGTGTGGCACAGCTCGGCACCGAAGAGGTGATCGAACTGTTCTACAAGCTGTTCAACATAGGTGAGCTCGAGCGCCCCATACCCCTCGGTCAACTAGCCAAGTAACGCATTTCACCATGGGACTCTTCGATTTCATCACGCCAAAAGCTAAAGATGCCTCGATGGGAGCGATACTGCCTCAGGAGATATATGAAGCGGGTGCGCTCGAACTCAAGGACGTGCTGGCACCCTCTGCGCTCCAGATAACCCCCCGCGAACTCAACCTGGGGGACAAGGTCGTACGCACCTTCTTTGTGATCAGCTACCCACACTACCTTTCCGACAACTGGTTCTCGCCCATAGTCAACCTCGACAAGGTGTTCGACATATCTATCTTCGTACACCCGATCGATACGGCACCCATGCTCAAACGTTTCCAGAAAAAGGTCGCGGAGGTACAGAGCCAGATACACGAACGCGAGGCAAAGGGTATGGTGCGCGACCCCATGCTCGACGCCGCTTATGAAAACCTTGAGAATCTGCGTGACTCGCTCCAACAAGCACAGGAACGACTGTTCGACGTCGGACTCTACATATCCATATACGCAGACTCCAAAGACGAGCTCGATAAGGTCGAATCTGAGGTAAAGTCGCTCCTTGAGGCACAGATGGTCTACCTGAAACCTGCACTCTTCCAGCAGGAACAGGGTTACCGGAGCATACTTCCACTCTCGGACGACGAGCTCATGGTACACAACAAGCTCAATTCTACCCCGCTCTCGTCCGTGTTCCCGTTCGTGTCGTTCGACCTCACCGCCGACCGTGGCATTCTCTACGGCATCAACCGCCACAACAGCTCGCTCATTCTCTTTGATCGCTACTCGATGGAAAACTACAACTCGGTCCTGTTCGCGAAATCCGGTGCCGGCAAGAGCTATACGGTCAAGCTCGAAATACTCCGTTCGCTCATGTTCGATACGGAGATCATCGTGATCGACCCGGAGCGGGAGTACGAGTACATGGCAAATGCGACCGGGGGGCGCTACTTTAACATTTCGCTCTCGAGCGAACACCACATCAACCCATTTGACCTTCCGGCGGTCCGTGAGGACGAGAACCCGATGGATATTTTGCGACAGAACATCATTACGTTGGTGGGACTCTTTCGTATCATGCTTGGCGGCCTGACGCCCGAGGAGGACGCGCTCATCGACCGGGCGATCACCGAGACCTATGCGCTCAAGGACATCAGCGGGAACAGCGACTTCACGAACCTAGCTCCACCGCTCCTCTCTGACTTCGAACTAGTGCTCGCGGGCATGCAGGGCAGCGATTCCTTGGTGCAGCGCCTCTCCAAGTACACCAAAGGAACGTGGGCCGGCTTCATCAACCGACCGACCAACGTTGATATCAACAAGAAGTTCATCGTTTTTTCGGTTCGCGACATGGAGGACGACCTCAAACCTGCGGCCATGTACATCATCACGAACTTCATTTGGACCGCGATCCGCCGCGAGCTTAGGAAGCGACTTCTTGTGGTTGATGAGGCCTGGTGGATGATGAAGAGCGACGACACCGCATCGTTCCTCTACAGCATCGCAAAGCGCGGCCGTAAATACTACCTTGGCCTCGCGACGATCACCCAGGACGTAGATGACTTCTTGAAGAGCCCGTACGGCGTCCCGATGATCACGAACTCGTCGATACAGCTCCTCCTTAAGCAGTCCCCGACCGCGGTCGACAAGGTGCAGCAGACCTTCAATCTTACCGATGAGGAGAAGTACCTCCTGCTCGAGAGCGAGGTAGGGGAGGGGATATTCTTTGCGGGCAGCAAGCACGTTGCCATAAAGATCATCGCTTCATACACCGAGGACCAGGTGATCACATCCGACCCATCCCAGCTACTGTCGATCAAGGCGGCGCGCGAGGACATGAAGAACGCTGCGATCCAGGCAGAGTAGTATGGCCGAGACACCAAAACTGCGCATATCGGACGGGCATAAGTACCTGCTCACCGCACTCGCGCTGTTCTTCGATGTACTACCGGTTCTGGTGCTCATTGTGGCTGCGGCACTTGCTTTTGCGGGCATTAACGATTTTACGAGCTGTTTCGGTGCAGCAACGTCCGGTTGGTTTAGCTGGGCAGGCGCCAGCTGCGCCGTGGCGGTTGCAAAGGGTGCGGTGACCGGCGGTTTGACCATAGCAGCACTCTTCTTTGCAGGACCGATCCTCTATGCCGTCGTATCGATGATGGTCTCGCTCATCGCAGGCCTTTTCTTCACGCTCGTGTTCTTCTTCGGGTACCACGTGAACATCTGGGAAATGCGCAGTAATCGTCTCATGGTCAACCTCTTTACGGGACTCATAGAGGTCATACCGGTCCTCAACCTCCTGCCCGGTGTTACGGTCATGGTTTGGAGCCATGCGACCATATCCCAAAAGACCGACCGTGCGGCGATCAAGCTCGCACAGCAGCAGGGGGCAGCGGGGCAGCTTGGCCGGCGTGCGGTGCAGCTTGCGACACGGGGACGAACGAGCGGGGCGGCTATCGCACCGGTCGTCCGTCCCAAACGAACCGTTTATCCTCAGCAAGGTGCACAGCAAAATGGACAAGCGCGGTATACTAGAGTGAACCCGGAACAGCGTTCGTTCGAGCGGCGCACCGCCGAGCACAGTCCACGAACAAATGCTCGAGGGCCTGGACCACAACGTCCCATTGAATCACGTCGAATGTTCGCGTACACAGACCCGGGAAACACGCCCACACGGACCGAACGCCCGGTAGGAACAGAGCCTGCCGCACAAAGACTCGGAAACGCCTCTTAACTCATGAGAAAAAGATACAGCAAGCAGTTCGGTATGCTCGGAACGACGGCCATGGCCGCGCTGCTCGTGTTAGCGTACACAGCGCCTATCGTGAACGCCCAGAACCCGCCGTCACTCGTGAACATGGAAGTTACTGCGAAACCCGCCATTCCAAAACCTTTTGACCAGGTCGAGCTCACTGTGAAAAGCTACAACGTCTCCCTTGCCACTGCGCTCATCACGTGGAAAGTAGATGGCCAGGTGGTACGCAGCTCGCGTGGCGCCCAGTCACACACGATCACCGCTGGTCCGATCGGCTCAGCGACCGCTGTCGAGATTGTTGCCGAGAACGAGGGCAGGACCGTCACGACCTCATACATACTCAGGCCGCAATACGTCGGTATCGCCTGGGAAGCACAGACCTACACCCCGATCCTGTATCGCGGCAAAGCTCTGCATGCCCCCAGCTCGAGCATACGCGTGACCGCGCTTCCCGTACTCGTCAACCGAAGCGGTATTGAGCTCTCCGAGGACGACCTCCAGTACACCTGGAGCATCCATCGGAGCGTCCAGCCGCAACTTTCAGGATACGGAAAGCAATCGGTCGTCGTGGAGAACAGCCGCATCCTCCAGCCGCTCGACATAGCGGTCGAGGTACGCTCACGTGACAACACGCTCGTTGCTGCGAACAATGTGCGCATACCGGTTTCCCAACCACAGATACTCCTCTATGAACAGAACCCGGTCCTGGGTGTGCGCTATGCACGAGCACTCGGAAATGAGTATGCGATCAGTGCACGTGAGGCGACGCTAGTGGCGGAACCGTACCACCTGTCCACCCCCGTACGCGACGACGCGTCGCTTGTGTTCGACTGGCGTGTGGGGGCGCAGCGTATCGAGGCCCGGGGACTGATCACCCTTCGGCCGGAAGGTGTCGGGGCGGGCCGTGTCCCCCTGTCCCTCGTCATGCAGAGCAGAAACGAGCCGCTCCAATCCGCCCGAACGACCGTACAGGTCCTGTTCAAAGCGGATGACAGCGCAGCGACCAATTTCCTCAGCCTATGAACACCGCAACACGCGCCTTGTTACTCAGCTTGTGTGTACTGACCGTACCGCTCATTGCGCTCGGCCAATCGGCATTCCAACCACTCGTGCCCGACATACCGTTCATCGGCAACGCCGATTGGACCGGTCGTGGCTTTACTGGCCTACTCCAAGCGCTCATTGGTATTTCGGTCGGACTGGCTGCGGTCCTTGCGGTGGTAATGCTCGCGGTCGGCGGCTTCAAGTATATGACCACGGACTCGGCGTTCCGCCTCGGTGACGCAAAAGAGCAGATCGTGAACGCCATCGTGGGCCTCCTCATCGTCCTGACTGCCGTACTGATCCTCAACACCATCAACCCCCAACTCACAAGCCTCGACGTTTTCCGTGGCATAAACAGTTACCGAAGCGGTGCATCGACCGGGCCGGCTCCGTCGAGCCCTGCAGGTGGTGCAGCGGCAGCAGGCGGCACCCCAGCTCCCACCACGCCACCGACACCCCCGGCGGGTCCCCCTGGTGGTCCATAGCACAATCATATGCGTAACAAACTTTTCATAATACTCTCCGGTGTGGCGGTACTGGTGATCGTGGTCGTTCTCATCCTTATTCTCCTCATGAGCGGCGGTTCCGGGGGGCAAGGGGGATCGAACGACCCGTTCGGCGACACTTCAGGTGAACGACCCTTCGACATAGATACCGATCTCGAGCGACCGGGAAGCGGGGCATCGAGCACGCCGCCGGTGCTTCATGGTCAGGCGCTCCCTGTCCTTCGCAAGCTTACTGAAGAACCCGTCTCTGCGGTAACAACGCTCAGCAAGCGTGACGAGGTGGGTGTCGAGCCCTACGCACGCTACACCGAACGAGCAACGGGCCACGTGCTCGACGCGAACCTGGTACGCACGACGCAACCGACCACGATGAGCATCGTCACCATACCTCGTATACAGCTCGCAACATGGGGCGGGAACGCAAGTACGAGCCTAGTACAGTACTTCAACCAAGATGTGCGCACACTGTACACGTTCTTTGGCACACTTCGGGCGAACGATCAGAGCGCTGCGAATGCAGGTGAGCTCCCACCTTACTTCCTGAACGGCGGCTTTCTACCTGAAGATATTACGACCATCGCACTGAACCCGGACGGAACACGCGTCTTTTACATAGTGAGCACCGACACAGGCTCGGTCGGCTATGTAGAATCGGTCGATGGTGGGAACCGGCGACAGGTGTGGAACTCGCCACTGCGGGAGCTCGTGGCCACCTGGAACGCACCCGGCTACATCCTCGTGGCAACAAAGCCAAGCTCGAGCGCGCCAAGCTGGGTGTGGGAGGTGAACCCGAACACGGGGAAGCGAGACCTGCTGCTGTCCGAAGTCCTCGCGGTCACGACGCTCGCGAACCCGACCGGCGACAGGGTCCTCTACTCGACGCTCGAGACTACGCTCGCATCGCTGCGTGTACTCATGGTCACAACAGGGAAAGTGGTCCCGCTACCGCTCGTCACCCTGCCTGAGAAGTGCACGTGGAGCAAGCGTATGCCACACATCCTCTACTGCGGCGTACCTAAGGAGATACCGAGAAAGAACGAGTTCCCTGAGGGTTGGTACCAGGGAACCATCACCTGGCAGGACAACATCTGGCGTATCGATACCGATGCGGGTACGACGAAGCTGCTCCTTACCGTAAGCGACCTGGCGAATCGTACGATGGACATCGTCGACCCGGTACTCGCACCTGACGAAGACTTCTTGTTGTTCCGCGCCAAGGAAGACGATTCGCTGTGGTCGTACAAGCTGCCCGAAGCAGTGCCCGTGGCCACAACGACCACGAGCGGTTTCTGACCGATCACCCCGCAGATCTACGAAGACCGATAACGGAGGACGATATGGCGGGCCTTGCCCGTACCTTCTGATTCGGTGGTCACCTCTGGGTCGTCGGTGAAGAGCGCATGGATCACCATGCGCTCGTACGCGTTCATGGGCACCATTTCTGCGCTCGATCTGAACGTCCGCACACGCTCTGCGAGGAGCTTCGCCTTTTGCTCAAGCTCACGAATGCGACCGAGGTGGTAGCCGTTCACGTCGACCAGGAACCGGGTGTCGCTCTCGCCGAAACGCCGCTCGGCCAAACGCCTGAGAATATGGTTGAGGGCGCGCAAGTGCTCGCCCTGCGGTCCGATGAGCGCACGGCTCATGCTGGTCTGTATGGAAAACATCGGGTGTGCAGAGAGGGTGACCGGCTCGAGCGTTTCTACCGTGACTCCGAGCTTGTCGAGGAACTCCCGTACGAGCGCTTGTAGTTCTGCTGTGGAAACGTTGTCACTCATGGTTCTTTCTGCTCAAAGCGTTGCTTCACGTACACCTCCTGTCCGATAGCAAAGATATTACTCGTAATCCAGTAGAGCGCAACCGCTGCTGACGCGATATAGGCGACCACCACAACGACCACCGGCAGCACATAGCGCATCTGGAGCTGGAGACTGCGCGCAAAGTCCTCCTGGAAGGTCGCGTTCTCGGTACGCGGCGCAAGCGTGGGCATCGCCAGCTTGGCCTGAAAGTACTGCGTGATACCGGCTAGGAGCGCGAGCACGTAGCTCTTGCCTGCCATATCGAACACGCCCAGGAAGAACATATCGACCGTATTAGGTGCGCTCACGAAACGATACAGTTCTTCGGTGTTTATCTCTGGCAAACCACCCTTAAGAAAGACGAAGTAGAGGCCAAGGATCACTGGAAGCTGTATGAGCAGCACAAGAAAGCCCGAGAACGGGTTGACACCCTTTTCTCGGTAGAGCTCGAGCATCTTCTGGCCCTGCTCTTGCCGATCGGTATATTTCTCCCGTATCGCCTTCATCGGCCCCTCGAGCTCCTTCATCAGACGCTGGGTACGGGCGGCTTTGAGGGAGAGCGGAAAAAGAATGAGCTTCACCAGAACAGTGAGCGTTATGACCGCGATACCGACATCGATCCAACTTGCATGTGATAGTATCCAAATGAGCGCGTTGTAGAGGGGTACGTATACGCCGCTGTGGAACAGATCCCCTATCATGTGGAGCATTTTACCCTATTTAGGGCCGCTGCGCACGGTCTTCCGTGCGTACCCGTCCGAGGAGCGTCCGCAGTTCGACCGTAAGCGCCTCGAATGAGAGCGTGCTTGCGGCGGAACGGGTCAGGACCGCGAGGTGGAGCGGAGCTAACGGCTGCTCGCCCCGGAGGATGCTGAAGATCCGGCGACGTAAGAGGTGCCGGGCAACGGCCTTCCGTGCGGTCTTCTTCCCCACGACAACACCACACTTCAGTGCCGCACCGGGCCGGTAGACGACCGTTAGGGTGGTGCCGGACACGCGCCGCCCGGATCTAAGAAGGGCATCGAATTCGCGCCTGGTGAGCCGTTGTTTCTTCGGAAGCATAGGCTAACTCTACCTTAGGGCGCCTCAACTACAAAAACCGTCGGTTAGACCGACAGTTTTTGGCGACCCTTGGCCCTGCGCCTTCGGACAACGCGCTTACCCCCGGGGGTGCGCATCCGCACCAGGAAACCGTGCGTGGTGGCTCGCTTCTTCTTTTTGGGTTGGTACGTTCGCTTTGGCATAATGAGAACGACTATACCACAGGTACAAAAAAAAGAAACCCACCCGAGCAGCGCGCCCGGGTGGGGAGGAAGGAACATCAGATGAAGCCGAGGAACGAGGCCGCGACCACGAGCACGGTGCCGATAATCGCAAGCTCGATGATGGCCCCGGTGAATAGGAGCCACGCCATGACGCCGATCACCGCAAAGAGCACGAGGCGTTCTGTTCGGTCGGCTGTGAGCTCACCGAACCCACCCTCATAGACCCAGCTCCCGAGCAGCATGCTCGACGCTATGGCCACGAGGACACCGGTCACGAGGGCTTGCCCCCACGACACGCTCCTGTTGCTCAGGTATTTCGCGAACACCATCGCGAGAAGACCGGCACCGACCGGGATGAACCATACCCGGTCCGCATCGGCAGGCACCTGTGGCACAGTACTCGGGACCGCGGGCATATCGATACCCGCAAGATGGGGCGAGAACACGAGCAGGGTACCGACGAGCGCCACCAGACTTATGACGAGCTTTTTGGTGACGATTATCCGCCCGTACTCGAGCACGATCGCGACCGCAACTCCAGCGAGGAGTACACAACCGGCGATCTGGAGGGGAAGGAAGCGAGCCGCGTCGACCCCACCCATGCCCGACATATGCCAGACGGCCCAGCCGAGACCGCAGCCGACCACGGTGAACGTGACAAGCCCGACCACGGTTCTGGTGCGATCTGTAGTCGCCACGACCTGAGCCGGTGCGGGTGGCTGTGCTGGAGGCGGCGCCGGTGCCACTGCTGCCTGTACGGCACGTCTCGACCGTATGAAGTACGCGACGAGCACGACCGCAGCGCCGAGCACAAGGATTCCCAGGAGCGGCCCGAACCACCACGGTATCTGTTGTGGATAGGGAACCGAGGCCCAGGGAAAAAACCACCAGATGAGCCCGGTAACGATCAGCGCACCCACCCCTAGGTACAGGTACCGAGCGAGTGGAGTCGTGGGTAGCAGTGCCCTAGGTCGCAGCACGATCATCGTAGCTAGCGCCATGCCTACCGCGATGACACCGAGTGTATTCATGTGTCTCTCCTGTTCAGTTTCTGCAGTTCGGCCAGGATGGCCTTCTGCAGGGCGACACTTTCGTCACCGGAATCTTTCGCACCGGCACCACGACCGAATGTCGCCATGAGCGTTGCGTTCTTCGCGGCCTCTGCCGCATGACCGATCGCATCGGTCTCGCGAGCAACGACACCAGCATCTCCGGATTCCTGGATAGCCTTTGCGACTTCTCTGGTCACCCGAGCCTCTTTGTCCGCTTCTGCTTCACCCTCTAGGATCGTGGCTTTTTTTCGCCGTTCAGCGACCCACGGAGCCCTGAACGCTTCTTCGACACCTTCCCCTTCGAGAATCGGGTCTTTCGAAACGATCTGGACACCGCCGGAATACTCACCGTCTTCGACGGTCGTACTGTCATCGATCGTGATCCCGACCGAGGTTTCAAGCCGCGTACGGATCCTCCGTATCTCTTGGTTCAGCGGATCGCTCGCCTCGAGCCCTTTTGTCAGGTCCGCATCGAGGTCGAAGATCGCGCTGTCCGTAAGTGACGCAAGTGCACGGATGGCGATGTCGACCGCAGCATCGTTTACGAACTGCGACCAGTTCGCCTGGTTCCTCTCCTGGAGCATTGGGTTGATCGTCCTGATGTATAAAATAACGATCAGGTCGATCGGGATACGAGCGCCTTTCACTTCACCCGAAGGGACCGCGACGACCCAACGCTCAGGCGCCGTCCTGACGTGGTTGGTCAACTCATCAGGACGAGGCGGCTCCAACACGAACTTGCTCCTGCCGGTAACTTCGTCGGTCACCCGCCTGAGACGGAACTTCTCGATGTGCCGTTCGTTCACCTCGAATATCCAGCGCACACCGACGAGCGCAACATCGTAGAACATATTGATGTACCACACCCAGAGCCGCACAAGTACAGACTTGTGTACTTCGACCCCGAGTGGGGGCTTGTCGTTCGGCCTCACCCGATCGCGAAGGTTCAGCGCTTTTTTCTGCTCTTCTGTGAGTGTTTGAAGGGATGTGCCTGTGGGGCGCTGCTCACCATCCTTCTTACATTCGATCAAATGCCAGTACTCGTTGCTGTCAGGTGATAGTCCGGGTTCGAGCAAGCCCCGATACTGCCGACCCGGCAGTACATGGCCGACGAAGTCTATATATTTTTCGGCCTTTTTTCTCAGGTATAGCCGGTTCGGTGGCCGTTTGACGAACGTGATGAGGTAGCTCTTGTCACCCCTTTCATAGGCATTGGCGCTGCGCCCCGCGTACACAGGGCTCAAGATCACCAAGGTCAGCAAAAAAGCGACCACGCCCGTTGCGCCATGGAACACCCACGGGTCGAGAAAGGGGGTTGCCATGTAGCCCGCCACGATCCCGAGGATGATCAGTAGGTCCCAGAACACCCAGACACCACGGCCTAAGGTAGTGTGACGTGCGGCAAACAACCGTTCGAAACGCTCAGGGTCGGACCAGCCCCACCACAGGGCAGCTGCCACGACGACCAGAATAGCGACGATCATGAGTAACGTCATCGCTGCCAGCTCCTTTCATTCCATTGACAATGATCTCTGTTGTATATTATAGCACAATATATAGCTTTTTGTCAATGTCCCCCTTGTGATGGCGCTGCGGTGCCATCACACCCTGCACGACACACGACTCCTCGATGTATTTCGTACACCTATCCACCTATCCCCAGGCTTTCCACACCTTACAACCATAACCCATAAAAACGGGGAACTGGCGCTCCGTAAAATGCAGACTATAATACTTCCTACGGCTATGGTTCCTCTACTTGATACGAGACAAATATGGGAGAACGCCTTGGTCGATATCGAGTTGTCCGTATCAAAAGCTAATTTCAGTACCTGGTTCCGTGGTACGCACGTGGTGAAGGTCGAAGAGGGCGTGGTCTACCTCGGTGTGCCGAGCCAGTTCTACAAGGACTGGCTCGCGGACAAGCATCACAAAACGATCCTGCGGGCGCTCCGTGGGGTGCTGCCCGAGGTCCGCGGCGTCGAGTACGTTATCGCAAAAGAGGCCCGAGAACGAAAGGTGACCGAGCTCAAACGCGTTGCACCGACCGCGGAGCTCCCCCTTGCTGACCATTACGTGAACCGGAGCGATAACCTGAACCCTCGCTACACCTTTGACACGCTCGTGGTAGGACCCTTCAATGAGCTCGCCCACGCCGCCGCTCAGGCGGTGGTCGCAGAGCCGGGCATCACGTATAACCCGCTCTTCATCTATGGCAACACGGGGTACGGGAAGACCCACCTCATACAGTCGATCGGCAACCAGATCAAACGCCTCAACCCATCCCGGAAGATCTACTATGTGACGAGTGAACGATTCGGCAGCGATATCGTCACGGCGATACAACAGAACACGATCCAGCAGGTCAAAGAGAAGTATCGACAGTATGATGTGCTCGTCATGGACGACGTCCAGTTCCTTTCAGGAAAGGACAAGCTCCAAGAGGAACTATTCCATATTTTCAATACCCTATACGAGAACAACAAGCAGATCGTTTTCTCCTCCGACCGCCATCCGAATTACATCCAAGACCTCACCGACCGTCTCAAGTCGAGGTTCTCCCAGGGTATGATCATCGATGTGTCCGCACCCGATCACGAGTCCAGGGTCGCTATCCTGCGGACGAAAGCGGCGAACAGCAACTTCCTCTTGCCTGAGGAAATAGCCCAGGCGATTGCGAACGAGGTCGAGGGGAGTATCCGAGATCTTGAGGGGGTGCTCAACCGGGTCATCTGCCAAACACAGCTCAAAGGAACTGCGCTTGACATAGCCGACATCAAGCAGATCGTGAAGAACAACACCCGTCCACAGCGGAGTGTGTCGGTCAAAGACCTTGTTGAGCGCGTTGCGCGCTACTATGACATCGAGGAGACGACGATCTATGAAAAGACCAGGAAGAAAGAGGTGGTAAAACCTCGACAGATCATCATGTATATCATGCGAGAGGACTTCAATATCAGTTACCCGACCATCGGCCAGAAGCTAGGCGGGCGCGACCACACTACCGTCATCCACTCGTGCGACAAGATCCGCAAAGACCTCAAGAGCTCGACCACCTTGGTGCGTGAGATAGAGGAGTTGCGGAGCATGCTCAAGTAGTGGGGATAAGCTGTGCGGTAACGGGGAAGTGGGGGTGGTACTGAGTGTGGGTTACCTGTCGGGATTAGCGAGCGAACACTTGGGAATGATCCTGACCATCGAGTTGTACACGAGGTAATCCCCATGTATGAAGACAGGGTGGAGCAAGGAAAAGGCCGAGTTCTGGGCAATAGCACAGTTATCCACCTTTCCACAGCCTTAGTAGTCGTAATCGTTAAATTATTATGAAAGTGACTATTACCCGAGAGCACCTCATGGACCCGTTGGCGCTTGTGGATAAGCTTGCGGGGAAGCATATGGCCCAGCCTGCACTTCAGTGTGTGCGGATACGTGCAACAGGAACGAAGTTGGAGCTCACTGCGACCAACCTTGAGGTTGGGATCGAGATGACGGTTCCTGCGACCGTGGCAGAATCCGGTGTCGTTGCGGTGGTAGGAAGCGTTCTCTCTGGTCTTTTACAGACCATGCAGAGCGGCGCGAGCGTCACCTTGTCGTTGGTTGGCGGTTTTCTTGAGGTTGCAGGCCCAACAAGCGTCTCACGTGTCGCAACACAGGATGCTCAGGAATTCCCGGAACTGCCCAGGAACGATGGTGGCGAGAGTGCCGTACTTGCCGCAAAAGAGCTTCGTGAAGCACTGCTCAATGTTTCTTTTTGTGCATCGACCTCAACCATAAAACCAGAGCTCGCGAGCGTGTTCGCCCATTTCGACGGGAGCACTCTCATTACCGCGGCAACGGACTCGTTCCGGCTGGCAGAAAAGAGGACCATGGTACCAAAGGTAACCTCGCTCGAACCGATCCTCATTCCAGCACGCTCGATACCTGACATCCTGCGTGTGCTTGACCGTGTACGGGGTGAGGTTACGGCGGTCGTCGGGCAGCACATACTCACACTTGAGACGCCTGGGATGCGGCTCACGACGCGTCTCGTGAGCGGTACCTTCCCCGACTATAAACAGATCATACCGAGTGATTTTCGTACCACCGTGACCATGCTCACGTTCGACATAGAACAGGTCGTGCGCAAAGCGGGCATATTCATTGATCAGTTCAATAAGACAACGCTCGCTGTCGATGCGGCCACTAGCCGTGTCGAGGTACATACGGAAAGCAAGACC
This sequence comes from uncultured Candidatus Saccharibacteria bacterium, assembly GCA_964531785.1. GTDB lineage: Bacteria > Patescibacteriota > Minisyncoccia > Phycocordibacterales > UBA12088 > CAYWMQ01. The sequence goes on along the minus strand of CAZHFF010000002.1, from coordinate 28,770 downwards.
GTCGGTGAGAACACAGATCATGTCGCGGCTACTGTCGAAGGGGGAGGATGCACCCTAAGCTTCAATCAACGCTACCTCGCGGATGTCTTTCAGGTCATTCGGTCGGACAGCCTCCGGTTCTGTTTTGTTGGCGATGGCCAACCGCTCCTCATACGCCCACTGGGAGACGAAAGCTACCTCTATTTGGTCATGCCAATGAACCGTTAGACCGTTATGCACGAACTCCATCAGTATCTTGCAAAGTACAAGCACCTTGAGCCACCTGAAGCGAGCAGCAAGCGTATCCTGATCGAGGTGGTGCGTGACGAGTGTGGTGTCGAACTGGACGCGAGCATGGTCACGGTGCGGAACTGCACACTGTTTCTCACCTGCCACCCGGCACAAAAGAGCGAGATACGGCTCGCTGCGCCACATATCATCAGTGCGCTCACTGATCGTGGTGTGCGTATCGCCAAGATCTGCTAGCGTACGGTGAATGTGACACTTGCGCTCCCCTGATTTCCAACCTCGTCGTAGGCGACCGCTTGGAGCGAGTTCTCTTCTTCTATACTACTCACCTCTTCGGGTACGAACGAAATGGAGAAAGGGTCTTTGTTCACCGAACCGAGGATCACCCCGTTGATGTAGTAATCGACCTTACGTAGCTGGTATGCGCTCTCCACGTCGATCGTTACCGATACGCTGCGGTCACCTCGAACGCTCCTTCCTTCGCGGGGTGAGGTGATCCTTACGCGCGGTTTGTTCTCTTCGTTATGCACGTCATCATGTTCTGTCGGAATGAGCGGCTCGGCGATCGCCTCACCTTGGTTCGCGGCCCAAACCTGCACACCATACTCCCAGTAGTAGTACTGCGGGTCGTTGGCCGGGTTGTTCGGCACCGGACCGCGCGGGTCGTCCTTGTTGACCCAATGCAAGATCGAGTGCACATCGGGTATGAACACCTCTTTTCGCATATCGGGCGGGGTCTCTTCGGTCGCCAGTTTGCCGCTTGCGGTGTCTATGATGACCGACCGGTTGCCCTCATGCCGCCCGCGCAGGACCGGTTTCAGGGTCGGGTCTAGGGCAGGTGGCGGGGCGAACCGGCCGGAATCCGGGTACCGCTCAAAGTACTCCATAAAGAACTCGTGCCAAAGCGGTGCGATGATGAAGCCCGCGACCTTCTTTTCCATGGGGGTGTTGTCATTGTTACCCGCCCACGCGCCCACGGCTATGGTCGGTGTATATCCGATGATCCACGCATCCCGGTAATCGTTCGTCGTTCCGGTCTTGGCAGCAACATCCCTTCCGGGGAACTCGAGGTAGGAGCTGTGACCAAACGCGGGCGTGCGAGCCACATTATCGCTCAAGATATCGGTGATACCGAGCGCGACATCACGCTCCAGCACCTTGTTCGGACGAGCCTCGTGGGTCAGTATCGTCCGGCCGTTCTTATCGACCACGGTGAGGATGCCGTGATGCTCATGCCGCTCACCCTCGTTCGCGAATACCCCGTATGCGCTCGTCATTTCAAGCAGCGACACTTCTCCACCGCCAAGGACGAGGGTAAGACCATACCTGCGCCAATCGGCCAGCGTGGATATGCCCATGCGCCGGGCAAGCTCGATCGTGTCGCGCATACCGGCAAGGTAGAGCGCTTTCACAGCAGGCACATTGACCGACTGCGCGAGTGCCGTGCGGAACGTCATGGGTCCACGGAACGCATTATCATAGTTGCCCGGTGAGTAGCAGCCGTCCTCGCTCGTGAGGTTCGAGCGCTCACAGCTCGTGGAGAACTGGGTGCGAACATCGAAGAGTGTCGTCTCGGTCGTGTACCCCTTTCTGAGAGCGGCGGCGTACGCGAACGGCTTGAAGGACGAACCAGGTTGGCGCTTGGCAAGTCCGATGTTGTAGGCGCCGTCTATGTTCTCGTCAAAATAGTCGCGGCTGCCGACCATGACCAAGATGCCGCCTGTTTTCGGGTCGACCGCCATCAAGGATGCGTTGGAGGCGTTGAACGTCGTCGCGTTCTTGTGTGCATGTTCGAACACGATGCGTTCAGCCTCACGCTGGAGCTCCCAGTCGAGTGTGGTGGTTACCGTAAGTCCTGCTTGCGCAAGTCCCTCACCGTACTCCTTCGAGAGTTCGTCGATCACATAAAATACGAAGTGGGGCGCTTTGATCCCGGTCGCTTGGGTGGGTCGGAAATCCACCGTCGACTCAAGTGCGAGCGCATAGTCTTCATCAGAAAGGTAGCCCTTTTCGTTCATCCGCCTTAGTACCAGGTCCTTGCGGGTGTCGAGTGCCTCGCGGTTATTACCGAACGGTGAGTAGTAGGTCGGTGCCTGGGGAAGAGCGGCAAGGTATGCGCTCTCCACGACGTTGAGGTGGGCTGCCGGCTTGCCGAAGAACGCCTGACTTGCCTCCTCGATACCGTACTTGTTGCCACCATACGGTATCTCATTGAGGTAGAGTTCCAAGATCTCGTCCTTGGTCGCGATACGCTCGAGTTTGATCGCGAGCACCCACTCCTTTACCTTGCGCGAGAGCTTTTTCTCGTTGACGAGGAGCGCGTTCTTAACTACCTGCTGGGTGAGCGTACTGCCGCCTTGGCCACCAAGGAGGTCCCCGTTCTTCAGATTCGCGACGATCGCGCGCAGGATGGCGAGCGGGTCGATGCCGTAGTGCTCATAGAACCGGTCATCTTCGATCGCAACGGTCGCGTTCCGTATGTGGTGCGACATGTTATCGAGCGGTATGACCGTTCTTTTCACGTCCTGGTGCATGTCATAGAGCAACACCTCCCCAGTCCTATCGTAGATCCGCGTCGCCTGCTCATCCCGACGTGCCTCGATGATGTTGAGTGAGGGCAGGGTAAGCGTTGACGCCCAGAGCAAAAAAACCCCGGACAGCACAAAACCGACCGCTGCACCCAGGGCAAGCAGGGCAAGCAGGCCGTCACGAACCGTTCTTTTCCCCAAGGCTCCTTTCATAGACTGTAGTGTACCATACATGGCCTGAGCATCGTCAGTTGTCAAGCGTTGCCATACCTCATGAGACGACCGAACGTCGCGTATCATACAGACCGCTCTAGTAGACGCCTTGTTGCCTGATTAGCTTTGGGCTACAGTAAACTCCTATGGACCATAAGAACGATACGGAGGAAACCCGGCACGAGCTCTTGACACGCGGTGTCGAAGAGGTCATTGGGCAGCAGGAGCTCGAACAGAAGCTCCTCTCCGGTAAAAAGCTACGCGTTAAGCTCGGTATCGATCCGACCAGCCCACACCTCCACCTCGGTCGATCGGTACCGCTCCTGAAGCTTAGGGATTTCCAGATGCTCGGACACACGATCGTGTTCATTGTGGGCGACTTCACCGGCGTGATCGGCGACACGTCAGACAAAGAGAGCGAGCGGCCCATGTTGAGCACTGAGCAGATCACTACGAACAAAGAGCGGTACTTTGAGCAGGTTGGCAAGCTGATCGATCTGGAGCGCGCGGAGTTCCGGTACAACTCTGAATGGCTCTCCAAGCTCACGTATGGTGAGATCGGGATGCAGGCAGACCAATTCTCGGTCGCCGACTTCATTGCTCGGGATAACATAAAAAAGCGGCTGAACCACGGGAAACGAGTGTCCCTCAGGGAAGTGCTCTATCCGCTCATGCAAGGTTATGACAGTGTAGTGGTCGAAGCCGACATTGAGGTAGGCGGTACCGATCAGCGGTTCAATCTGCTCGCGGGGCGGACGCTCCAAGCGCACGCAGGCCAAGTGCCGCAGAGCATTATCACGAACCCGCTCATTCCCGGCCTCGACGGAAGAAAGATGAGCTCGAGCTGGGGCAACACCATCAACCTGGATGATGCCCCTGAGGACATGTACGGGAAGGTCATGCGCCTGCGCGACGAGTTGGTGGTGACCTATTTTACGCTCTGTACCCGCATCTCGCTCGCAGAGGTGGCGACGTTCAGTGCTGATATCGAACGAGGCTCGCTGCACCCACGCGACCTCAAGATGCGCCTCGCACGAGAGATCGTGTCCCTCTACCACGGCAATGCTGCAGCACAGGATGCGGAGGATCACTTTATCGCGGTCTTTCAGAACAAAGAGACACCGACCGAGGCTGAGGAAATTACTGCGAATGCGGGCGAGCTCGTGCGAGAGGTACTTGTACGAAACGCGGTGCTTACGTCAAACAGTGAATGGAGGAGGCTCATCGCGGGCAATGGGGTCTTTGACCTTGACCGCGGCGAAAGTGTCACCGCGCCCGACCTTGTGGTCAAGGAGACCGTGCTGTTACGGCTTGGTAAACGTCGGTTCGTCCGTATCATCTGCAGCTAAGTGGCGTCGGCACGCAAAAAGGCGGACATGGTCCGCCTTTTTGCTCTACGAGTACCCCCTACTCTACATCATCAGCATCAATATCATCGAGATCATCATCCTCCGGGAATTCGCCTTCAGGGATGTCCAGGTCATCACCCTCAGTTTCTTCATCATCAAGCGCCCGGACCAACAACTCCTCTTCGAGGTAGGTAGCCATACGTACCGACTAGAGCTTAGTTATAAAACGACGCTGTGGCCGCGCACTATTAGTAGCAAACCACACGTGACTATGCAAGAGGTAAACCCCCATGTCTGTGGTGTGCCCGGGTATGTGTGGCGACTTAGGGACCCGGAAGCTAAGCTTTGGCAGGTCTTGGTCGCCCGAGCCGCAGGTGGGCACTCGCGGTGAGTGCGACCGCGATAGCGTCGAACTCATCATCGGACGTGCTCCTAACCTCAAGTCGAAGGAGCTGCCTCACCATCTGCATGACCTGGCGCTTATCCGCTCTTCCATCCCCGGCTATAGCACTTTTTATCTCACCAGGGCCGTATTCGACCACATGGCAGCCCTTGGTGTGGGCGAGGTAGAGCAGCGCCCCGCGGACTTCTGCCACATGCATGGCGGTCTTCTGGTTCTTGGTGAAGTAGAGCGTTTCGAGGGCAACGTCCGTGACCTCGTACGTGTCGATGAGCTGTGCGCATCCGGCGCCTATCTCTACGAGCCGGAGGCCGAACGGTAGTGACTTTAGGGTGGTGAGGCACGCAGAGTACAAGAGCCTGTCGTGCTGCACGCCTTTTTCGAGCACCGCTACCCCGCAGCGCTCATAGCCTGGGTCGATACCAAGGATCACCATATAGCGTATCGTACAGTGCCGATCGCGTCTGACCCGCACGCCGTGCATAGGCGAACCCTGCCTGGTCCGCTATGATGCATTGGTATACACCGTGCTGACGTCATCGTGTTCCAAAAGGGCACCGATCAGCTCATCGAGCTTCGATGCGTCGGCCTCATCTAGGATGGCCGGTACGGTCGCCGACCACTCCCCGTCCTTTTTTTCGAATGCCCATGAGGCCGCCCCTGGCTCTGCGAGCTGGTAGCCAAGCTTTGACAAGAGATGCTTAACTTCTTGATTGGTACGATTGTTGTTGTCGGTCTCTATAACGACGAGTATCGCGACGCCGCCTGGGCCGTAGAGCTCGTACGTGACCTCGGTGAGCGTGGCACCGCCTGCGCCCGAGCCTTTACGCACCGCGCGTTCAATGTTCTCTTTCGGCATGTTGATGGCTTTTGCTTTGTCAATGAGCACCTTGAGTCCGGGTGATCCGACGTCACCTTTCGCGTGCTTCGATTCTGCCGCGATCAGCCGTGCCAGCTTGCTGAATTCCTTGCTTTTCTTTGCATCGACGAGCGCCTTCTTGTGCTTGATCGTCGACCACTTGGAGTGTCCTGACATAGCACGAGTGTACGAGAATACCGCCCTAGTGTCCACAGGGTACCGTACGAGCGCCGGATGTGCGTGGTACTATACCGGTATGAAGTACGGCGGTCTCGTGACCCTCCTCCTTGTTCCGCTCCTCGGGCGCGCGCAGAACTTTGCGTGGCTCTCGACCATGATCGCTGAACTGCGCGACCTGGTATCGCTCATGGTCCCGGTCCTTATGGTGCTCGCCCTCGCGCTCTTCCTCTGGGGCCTCGTGGTGTTCATCTTTCAGGCGGACAGCGACCAGGCCAGGGCGGCAGGTCGAGCACGGATGGTCTGGGGGGTCATCGCGCTCTTTGTGATCGTTGCGGTGTGGGGCCTCGTCGCGCTTCTTGCCGAGCTTACCGGTATCAGCCAGGGTACCGCGATCGTCGCGCCAAGTATTATCCGTTAGTATATGACGTCATGCAGCACAAACTAGCGTACCGAACATCGTGGGGCATGCTTGTCGTGGCGTACTTCACTCTATTTGCTCCCTTATTCGTTGTTGCGCAAGCAGTCAATTTCGCATGGCTCTATACACTGATAGGCGAGGTTGCACGGCTGATCTCCGTCACGGTCCCGGTCCTCATCGCTCTCGCCCTCGCGCTCTTCCTCTGGGGCCTCGTGGTGTTCATCTTTCAGGCGGACAGCGACCAGGCCAGGGCGGCAGGTCGAGCACGGATGGTCTGGGGGGTGATCATCCTGTTCGTTGCAGTTTCAGTATGGGGGTTGGTGGCCCTGATGAACCAACTCTCAGGTGTACAGCAGGGCGTTACCGTCGTTGCACCCCAGGCCGTCTTCTAATCATCACGAACCATGAAACAGCTCGTACAAGTCACCGCACTAGCAAGCATTGGATTCTTGCCCGCAGCGCTCTTTGCACAGAACCTCTCATACCTTGACAGTCTTGTGCTCGCGATCGGAGCCGCGATCGCGATCCTTGTCCCGGTCCTCATCGCTCTCGCCCTCGCGCTCTTCCTCTGGGGCCTCGTGGTGTTCATCTTTCAGGCGGACAGCGACCAGGCCAGGGCGGCAGGTCGAGCACGGATGGTCTGGGGGGTGATCATCCTGTTCGTTGCAGTTTCAGTGTGGGGGTTGGTGCAGTTGCTCTACATATTGACCGGTGTCCAAGCGAGCCCGGCGACGCTCGCGCCCGACACGAGCTTCGTGGGCGGTGGCGGTGGCTTTGGTGGAGGTGGCGCAACAGGCGGTTTCCCCACAGGCGGCGGAACACCGATCGGAGGAGGTACGCCTACAGGTGGTGGAACGCCGACCGGTGGCGGTACACCAACAGGTGGTACTGTAGCACCACCACCCCCACCTCCTCCTTCGGGCGGGATCTAGACGTTTTCAGTAGAACCTTGGCGACGGAATGGTTCGTGGTCGCTACGCCAGGTCGTGGTGCGCGCGATACCGGTCGGTAATGACCCTGCCGCGCGGTGTGCGTTCAATGAGCCCGAGCCGGAGCAGGTACGGCTCATACACATCCTCGATCGTCGCCTCCTCCTCGGCGGTTGCAGCAGCCAGGGTCGACAGACCGGTCGGCCCACCGCTGAACTTGCTGACCAAGGTGTCGAGTATCCGGCGATCGGCCTCAGTGAGGCCAAGCTTATCAATGCCGAGCAGTCGAAGTGCTTCCTCTGCTGTCGATGCGTCGAGTTTCTGCTCATGCACCTCCGCAAAGTCGCGGCAGCGTTTGAGCAGGTAGTTCGCGGTACGGGGGGTGAAGCGACTGCGTTCGGCAATAAGCGTTACGGCGTCCTCGGTAATAGCGATACCGAGCAACGAGGCAGACCGCTGTATCACCTGAGCGATCTCCTCGGCCGTGTAGAAGTCCAGCCGAAAGGTGCCGCCTGAGAAACGCGACCTGAGCGGACCCGAGAGGAGTGCCATCCTTGTCGTTGCTGCGACCAGGGTAAAAGAGGGAAGCTCGAGCTGTATCGTCCGCGCGGATGGTCCTTTGCCGATCACGATATCGAGCACACCGGCTTCGAGCGCCGGATAGAGCACCTCCTCGATCGCCTTGTTCAATCGGTGTATCTCGTCGATAAAGAGGATATCGCCTTCCCCCAGATTCGTGAGTATCGCGGCCAGGTCGCCTACCCGCTCAATGGCGGGTCCGGACGTGGAGCGCATCGCCACGCCGAGATCGAGCGCAATGAGATGTGCGAGGGTGGTCTTACCGAGCCCCGGAGGCCCGTAGAAGAGCAGGTGTTCAGGTGCGTGGGAGCGTTTTCGAGCGGCAGTGAGGAGTATGCGCAGGTTCTCTTTGATAGCCCGTTGGCCGATGTAGTGGTCCCACTCCTTAGGTCGAAGCGTTCTGTCGAGCGCTTGATCCTTCACCTCACCCGAAGCGCTCTGCTTGGAAGTACTTGACATATAAATTTGTTTATGCTAGACTCCTCACTGAGTAAGCGTAGCACACAACCGTGTACTGCGCCCCTCTTTCAAAAAAGGGCCGGAACCCCTTACGTGACAGAGCCGCGCTTGCGTGGTAACGGATACCGGGCGAGGATCACTTGGTCAAAGCTTCGCGCTTTGTACTGGGTGTCTCCTTAGCGTGGTGGCCGCTTTTAGACCTTCTAAAATGTGTCACGTCAGGGGTTTCGGGCCTTTTTTCGTAAAGAACTACTAGAGCAGGTCCAGGTTCTCGCCGAGCACACGCTTGACCTCGGCGAGCGTCGTCGTGCCGTCGAGGACTTTTAGGACCGCGTCCTGGTGCATGGTCAGAATGCCTTGTGAGCGTGTGACATCAACGAGCTCACGCGTCGTCATATCCTTGCGTATCGCCTGCTCGAGATCGCGGGTGCAGCGTATCGCCTCATATACGGCGATGCGTCCTTTGTACTCGAGCTCGTCTTCCGGTGTATCCGGTACCCACATCGTGCTCACGTTCGCAGGAACCCGAGTCTGGTCGTATATGGTCCGGAGCACAGTTTCGACATACTCGAGATCGGCGCCAGTGATCGGCACTTCTTTTCGGTGGTCAGGGCGTAGGGTGCGCACGAGCCGCTGTGCCATCACGACGTTCACGGCTGAGCCGACCATGGCCGGGTCGATGCCGAGATCGATGAGTCGCGGAAATGCCCCGGCCGCGTTGTTCGTGTGGAGCGTGGAGAATACGAGGTGACCAGTGAGGGCAGCGTGTATAGCGGTCTCGGCGACCTCGCTGTCACGGATCTCACCGACCATGATCACGTCGGGGTCCTGGCGCAGGCTGCTCCGGAGACCAGCAGCGAACGTGTAGTCCTTGTGGTTCACCTGGGTTTGGACGATGCCGCTCAGGTGGTATTCGACCGGGTCCTCGATCGTAATGACCTTGATACCCGGATTCGATACTTTTTTCAGGAATGCGTAGAGCGTTGTCGTCTTTCCCGAACCGGTCGGTCCGGTGTTGAGGATCATACCGTTCGGCTTCTTGATCTCCTCGAGCAGTATCGCGAGGAGTTCGTCTCGGATACCGAGCTCTTCGAGCGGGAGTCCGATCGAGGTCGGGTCGAGGAGGCGCATGACGATAGACTCGCCGTAGTTGCCGGGCAGGACAGAGGTACGTATCTCGATCTCTCGCACATCGATACGTACCGAGAACCGACCGTCTTGCGGGGCGTCCTTGATATTGATCTTGAGCCCAGAAAGCAGCTTAACCCGAGAGAGTAAGAGCTGGTAGGTTTCATGATCGAACGAGATGATGTTCGTAAGTACACCGTCAAGCCTGAACCTAATGCCAACGACCTCTTCCTCGGGCTCGATATGGACGTCCGATGCATGGTTCGCAAGCGCGCTCGCAAGGATCGTTTCAAGCATACGGGTGATCCGGTACAGACGCTTCATACCGAGCACGTCGCCGATCACAGCGCGGGTCTTCTCCAGGCCGGTCACCTCGGTCAGGATCTTTTTGATCTCTTCGACCGATATGTCGAGGACACCAGCCTCGGTCTCGACCGCGAAGGATAGGTCCTTGTAGTGGTCCCAAGCACGCTGGAGCGAGGGAAGGGAAACCATGTGGAGTATGAGACTGTAGCCGCGCGCCTCAAGGTCCTTCCGTATTGCATCGATGCTCGGGTTGTTCGGTGTACGAACGGCAAGTGCGACCTTGTTCGCCATCTTCTGGAACACCGCAACCTCAGCACTTCGTGCCTGCTGTTCGGGTATGAGACGCAGCGCATCGGTGTTGATCGATTCGCGTGACAGGTCGGTATACTGGAGACCGTACTTATGCGAAAGTATCCGCGCGAGTTCCTCCTCCTCTTGGTGACGCAGCGTGTCGAGCTTCTTTTGCTGCTTCGTCTCATCGAACTTCGGCATTGCTGTAAGTATAAATGAGTATCTTGAGCGGGGGAAGGCGTGATGTGGTTTGACAGTGCATGACACAGGTCAACGCGCCGTTACCATATCGCTTGACACAGGGCAGGATGCGCTCCCATATACAGGGAGACAGAGGAAGAGAGGACCACCGTGAAATACACCATGCTTGCGGGCACACTGCTCGTACTCACGTCTTGTTCAGCAGGACCTGTCGTGTACTCACCGCCACCCGCACAGTATCCCGCAGCGCAGATGCGGGCGCTCAAGCACCTCGGCCGAACAGCGATCGAACCCTGTGACCCAGTGACATTCGGTCGCGGTGCTGACTCTGGTCCGGCACAAGCGGAGCAGTTCCAGGGGAACGTGACCGAGCGGGGAGCAACCTGGAACTACGGTATCACGACGGGCAGGATATGTGGTGAACCCGGCGTTTTCAATCGGCTTCCACCCAGGTTGTTGCTAGGCCATCCAGCACAACAGCCGCCACAGCAGGTCATCGTCGTCCCGCAACCACCTCCGCAACGAGCCATCATCGTTCCTCGCCCGCTTCCGTACCGGTACCACTACTACGGGTGGGGGTACTGATGGTGCAGGTGCTCGTCTTGGTGCTCGTGTTGTCGGGGTGCGCCGCGATCGAGGTCGGTGTAACGGTGCATGGGAGTCAGGGTGCCGAGCCTGTAAGCAGCGCAGTGGTCGATGCGGTGCGTCCGCTCGAACAGAGCATGAGCCGCTCGCTCGGCCAGGGGTGCGCCGCATATGAATCACGCTACGTGCAGGGAAGCATGTCCGGAACAAGGGCAGTCACTGGCAGTCATCTCTATGAGTGGAGAAGGGGGACGCGCTACGAGTGTCCATAGACCATGCCCGGCAAACATGCCGGGCTTTTCTGTTATTGCGCATGCCCGGGTATGCCTGTACCCTGGTACGCATGGAGCACTTCTCACGCAGTGTGGACGACACAGGCAGGCTCGCAGAACGCGTGCTCAGTGCACTGGGTCGTGAGCGCGGCGTACCTGGCACAGCGACCATCCTTGCACTGTCAGGCGACCTTGGTGCCGGCAAGACCACGTTCACCAAGGGGCTCGCGCGTGCGCTCGGGGTCACTGAAACGGTCACAAGCCCCACGTTCGTGATCGAGAAACGGTATCCCATCGATCAGGGTGCCTTTTCGGTCCTGGTACATATCGATGCATATCGGCTCGAGGGAGAGGAGGAGCTCAGGACGATCGGCTGGCACACGCTTGCGACCGACCCAAAGAACCTCATCGTCATCGAATGGCCCGAACAGGTCGGCCTTGGTGTACCGGAGCGCGCGTACCGGATCCAGTTCGAGCATGTGAGCGAGGTTGAGCGAAGGATCACGCTCGATGAGCGGCTCGAAAAGGTGATTGCGGCTCAAATTGAGCAACGACCTGGGCTATGACCAAGCACGAAAAGCCTACGACAACAGAGCGGGAACATGAGCGATTGGTACTGCTCGACGCTCACGCTATCCTCCACCGTGCGTACCACGCACTGCCCGACTTCACCTCACCTAAGGGCGAACCTACTGGTGCGCTGTACGGTCTGGCGGCAATGCTGTTCTCGATCGTTGATGAGCTTAAGCCGGACCATATCGTCGCCTGTTTCGATCTTCCCGGCGCGACCCATCGCCATGAGGCGTTTGAAGCGTATAAGGGAACGAGGGCTGCGATCGACGATGCACTCATCGCACAGCTCAAGCGCAGCAGGGATCTCTTTGACGCACTTTCTATACCGCGTCTTGAGGTGCCCGGTTTTGAAGCGGACGATATCCTTGGTACGCTCGTCCATAAGCTTCGCGATGATGAGCGAGAGGTCATCATCGCATCGGGTGATATGGACACCCTGCAGCTGGTTTCGGGTACGCGGGTGCGCGTATATACCCTGAAGAAGGGCATCAAAGACACCGTGCTCTATGACGAGGCTGCGGTCGAAGCACGGTTCGGCTTCTCACCGACGCTCATACCGGACTGGAAAGGACTGCGTGGGGATCCGTCGGACAACATCCCAGGGATTCGCGGCATCGGCGAAAAGACAGCGACCGAGCTCGTGACGAAGTATGGATCGCTTGATTCGATCTATGCTCTGGTTAAGAAAGATCCGCAACGTCTCATTGCCGAGGGGACACGGGCACGCGTTATCGCTTTACTTACGGAAGGGGAGGATGAGGCACGGTTCAGCAAAGAGCTCGCAACGATCCGTACTGATGCGCCCGTCGCGCTGCCTCGGTTCCGCGGGAGTTGGCGAAGTACCGCCGATCTTGCGCGTGCGCTCGACTTCTTCACCGAGCTCGGCTTTCGGACCTTGTCTGCACGTCTCCGTAACGTCCTGGACACACCAGGTGACGCGGTTACGGATATGCACGCACCAGTGGTCGACCCTGTGGTGCATACGGAAACCGCGATCGCGCTCTGGTTGGTCGACAGTACCGTGAACAATGCATCGGTCGAGGACATGCTCGACCATACCAATACGCACAGCTTCGAAGCGGCTCGAAACAGCATCATGAGCAGTCTGCATGAAGCAGGGCTTGAACGCGTCTTTCGAGAGATCGAGCTGCCGCTCGTACCGGTCATTGCCCGCATGGAAGAGCGCGGCATTCTCCTCGATACTGAATACCTCAAAACACTCTCCAAGCGCTACCACACGGACCTTGACGCCATCTCGAAAACGATATTCGATGCTGCAGGCATAGAGTTCAACATCAACTCGCCGAAGCAACTTGGTGAGGTGCTCTATGACAGGCTTGGTATCGGCGCCGGCAAGACCAAGCGAACCGCGACCGGCCAGCGTTCGACCCGCGAGGGTGAGCTTGAGAAGTTGATCGATACACATCCCATCATCAGAGCGATACTCGAGTACCGGGAGCTGCAGAAGTTGCTCTCAACATACATCGACAACCTGCCCCTTATGGTCGATCCCGAAGGACGGCTCCATGCGCGATTCTCGCAGACCGGGACGACGACCGGCCGACTCTCAAGTCAATCGCCCAACCTGCAGAACATACCGATACGAAGCACTCGTGGAGCTGCGATACGGCGAGCTATCGTGGCTCCGCGCGGAAGCGTGCTTGTTGCTGCAGATTACAGTCAGATCGAGCTGCGGCTCGCCGCCATCCTTTCAGGGGACGAGAAGCTCATACAGACCTTTGCGAACAATGAGGACATCCACACCGCAGTTGCCGCACAGGTGTTCAACGTTCCCGCCGATCAAGTGGATAAAGAGATGCGTGCACGCGCAAAAGCCATCAACTTCGGCATACTCTATGGTATGGGGGCAACCTCGCTCGCAGCGGCGACCGGTGTGTCCCGGAGCGAAGCGCAGACCTACCTCGAAGAGTATTTCAAGCGTTTCAGTGGGATCGCGAGCTACATGCAGAGCGTGAAGAGGCAGGTTCACGCACGAGGCTATACCGAGACGCTCTTTGGTCGGAGGCGCTACTTTGAGGGTATCCGGTCGCCGCTCCCGTACGTGCAGGCACAGGCGGAGCGCATGGCTCAGAACGCGCCGATACAAGGAAGCCAAGCGGATATCATCAAACTCGCCATGGTGCGCATCGACACCGAGCTCTGTGCGCGTGGGCTCGATCGTGACGCGCATCTGGTGCTCCAGGTCCACGACGAACTGGTCTACGAGGTAGGCGAGGCCGTGGTCCATCATGTGGCAGAGCTCGTGCGGGACACGATGCAATCGGTCCTGCCTGCAAGCGAGACCAGGAACGTGCCCCTTTTGGTCAATGTTTCGGTCGGGCCAAACTGGGGTGAAATGGAGCGGCTCGAAACAGCCAAGGAGTAGTGCCTGAACGTATGCTGTACTGGTACTATGGAAATGACACCGAACGGGTGAACAGGAAGGCTCGAGCCCTGGTCGCCACGCTCGCGAAGAAACGTCCGGACGCGAGCTTGTCTGTCTTGGAAGCAGACCAGCTCAATGTACTTGAAGAGCTCATCGAAGCCCAGGGCCTGTTCAACCAACGTCACCTGGTACACCTCCGTGCCCCGTTCGAGAACGCGGTCTCGCGCGAACTCATGCTCGGCTTTCTGCCGAAGCTCGCGCCGAGCGAAAACGTCTTCATCATCACCTGTGGAGCACTAGATGCGGCACTGAAAAAGCAGGTCGAACGTCACGCATCCGAGAGCGAGGAGTTCAGCCGACCGAGCCAACCCAAGAGTCAGGTGAATTCGTTCGCCATGGCTGACGCGCTCCAAGCGCGCGACAAACGTACGCTCTGGGTTGCCTACCAGGAGGCAGAACGGGCGGGCAAGGTGACTGAGGAGATCCACGGCATGCTGTTCTTTGCGGTTAAGAGCATGTTGCTCGCGTCCAAGAGCACGACACCCGAGGAAGCCGGCCTTGCTCCGTTCAACTACTCAAAAGGTCGCGCGGGTGCCGGTAGGTACACTGTGCAAGAGCTCGAACTGCTCGCCCAACGTCTCGTCGAGATCTACCATGAGGCGCACGAGGGAAGTGGGGACCTCAGAACACTGCTCGAACTGTGGCTACTCCGGGTCTAACTAGGCGTTTCGAACGACCCGGTCGTCCTCATCCAGTATCTCTGTTTGGATCACCTCCTCGAGGATGTCCTCTAGGGTAATGACGCCAAGGAAGCGGCCGTCATGATCGATGACGATGCCCATATGCATCTTGCGCTTGAGCATGAGCGTCATGATGGTATCGAGGGTCTCGTTCGGCCGCGCCAAGAGGAACGAGCGTTCACAGGCATCGGCGACAGAGACATCTTCAGGCTCGATGAGCACATCTTTTGTGTAGAGGATACCGAGTATGTTATCGAGGTGCTTCCGATAGACGGGGAATCGTGATTGGCCGGTCTCAATGATATCCTTTCGCAGGCCGTCGTCGAGGATCTGGTCCGCTTCGTACATGTGGACGAGCTCGCGTTTGGTCATCACCGCATGGACCGGCGTGTGCGAGAATTGAAGCGCTCCATGCACGATACGCTCTTCATCACGATCGATCGGGCTCTGGTGCGAGTCCTCGTGCTCCGCGATGATCTCCATGAGCTCGCGTTTTGTATAAATGGTCGGTACCTCCTCACCGAGTAGCTTGTCGAGCATGAGGCTTATCGGTGCAGTAATGGGCCAGCTGACGAGCATGAGCAGTTCGACCAACGGTGCAGTGAGCGAACCGACACGCATCGCGTGGCGTGAAAGTACCGCTTGCGGTACGATCTCGCCAAGCAGGAAAATGAGCGCAGTGGCGACAAAACCGGCAACCACCCCAGGGGCTATCGATCCAAGAAAGACCGCAAGCGCACTGTTCACCGCGACGTTGCCCAACAAGAGCGTGGTGAGCAGGCGGTTGCCCTGTCGGCGTATGGGGTAGATGCGCGCAGCCTCTTGGTTGCCGAGTCGAGCTTTTCGCGCAAGTTCGTGCACCGAGAGCCCCATCAGGCCGAGGGTGAGTCCTGAAAAGAGCGCAGAGAGCGACAGCAACACCAGGATGATCGCGTAGTTGAGCATGTATGAATTGGTAGTATACGAGCACTATCGCTGAATTTCCACTTGGCTGTGCACCTCGGGCATCTCTGGCACTGTGCTTGTGGACCTGAGCAGGGCGACTCTTGCCCGAACACGACGCGATCCCGTCAAAACGGGATCTTCTCGTGTCCGCCCACCAGGGCTCGAACCTGGGACCGTCTCCTTAAAAGGGAGCTGCTCTACCAACTGAGCTATGGGCGGTATGTTCTGGTCGCGAAGACCAAACGTCTCACTGGTTCTTTCCGGAAACTGCGCGCGTCTCCGCACGTCACCTGCCGTGCTCTGCCAAGGACACCTGCAGGGTGCGAGGTTCCCAGGTTAGTGGGTATGCACCACCGACCTAGACCGAGCGCAGTGCCAGTGAAATCCTACAACAGTCAGGAGCACTTGTCGATCTAGAGCGGAAGATCGATCGAAAATGCACCCGGCCCAAGGACGAGTAAGCTTAGGGTGATCGTGAGGAGGAGCACATAGAGCGGACGCATCGGGTCGGTTGGCGCGCGTGAAAGTCCTTGCTCAAGTAGAATGACAAGTAGCGCAGATCCGGCCAAGGCAGCTGCCTGGGTGTAGAGGCCGAACAGGAGGAGCAGCCCGACCGCCAGCATACCAATTCCAGAGAGCTTCGTGAGAGTGTTGGCTGAATCACCCTCACCTTCGCTGTTCCTCGTGACCGCTCGGTAGCCGAGCGACAGGAAGTAGAGCGCAGCGACGATCCGGAGCAGCATGACACCGAGGAGCGAGAGCGCGAACAGATCAGGGAACAGGCTGAACACGGAATACATTACCTGTATCATCGCATAGTAGCGTCCTTCCGTGAAATCCGTAGTATACAGGCATGCTCTCGCTGATCATCCACAACGTGCGCAGCGTTTACAACGTAGGCGCGATGCTCCGGACCGCAGAAGGGGCGGGGGTCGATCACGTGTACCTCTCAGGCATCACGCCGGATCCAGTAGACCGTTTCGGCCGTTTGCGTCCTGATCTTGCCAAGGTGGCGCTCGGGGCTGAGCGTACCGTACGGTGGAGCCATGTGGACGATATCACAACGCTTATTCGGACGCTCCAAGCCCAGGGTACGCGTGTTATCGCAGTCGAACAGCATACCCGTTCCCGGCCGTATACCAGCTTCGTGCCCAGCGGAAAGGTCGCGCTCATAGTCGGTCCTGAGGTCGAGGGACTCTCCGATGAGCTTGTTCTGCAGTGCGACGAGATGCTCGAAATACCGATGTACGGTGCAAAGGAATCCCTCAATGTCTCCGTTGCTGCGGGCATCATGCTCTATCACTGCCGTCATGCGCAGAACGAACAGGCATCCTCTGTCCTGCGCTAGGACATATTGCATCGCTCCAGAGCGTAGCGTATCGTGGTCCCATGGAGTCAGGAGCAGTAGCCGGACGTCTGGTGTGGATCGACCTCGAGATGACCGGTCTTGATATTACGACCGATCACATCATCGAGATAGCAGTCGTGGTTACCGACGCAAACCTTGCGGTCGTTGCGGAGGGTCCTGATCGGGTCATCCACTACGACCAGAGCATGCTCGATCTGCTCAGCGAGGATCGGCAGGAGTTCATGCGGATGGATGGCACATGGGTGGACGTGCCGCAGAGCACGCACTCGCTTCCCGAGGTCGAGCAAGAGGTGCTCGGTTTCCTGATCGAGCACGTGGAGAAGGGTACGGCACCCCTGTGTGGGAACACTATCTCAAAGGACCGGCAGTTCCTCGAAAAGGAGATGCCAGCGGTCGCCAGCTACCTGCACTACAGGAACATCGACGTGTCGAGCATAAAAGAGCTCGCACGAAGGTGGCGTCCCGACCTTACCGAGCGCGTACAGAAACAGGGCAGACACCGGGCTCGTGACGACATCTACGAGTCGATCGATGAGCTCGTGTTGTACCGGAACGAGTTCTTCAAACTGTAGGAGCGATGTCTGACTGGTGCCCCAAAAGTCGCTCGAGCTCCTCCCGAGCGACGCGGGCATCGCTCCACTCTTGTTTGGAGCCGTAGGGGCCCATGATGTACGGGTCGGTGCCCTTGCCTGAGATAAGCACCACGTCTCGTGGTCGCGCGCGCGAGAGCGCATATCGGATCGCCTCCCTGCGATCCATGATCACCACCGGTTTTTTCGTGCTCATGCCTTCCTCCATATCACGGACTATCGCACGCGGATCCTCATCGTAGGGGTCTTCGTTCGTGAGTATCACCTCACGACAGTACCGTTCAGCCACCTGAGCCATTTCCGGCCGCTTCCACCGATCACGGCCACCGCCACAGTTACCCAGTACACAGATGCGCTGCTCATTGCCGAATGCCTGGTAGAGCTTTTCGAGCGAATCCTTCGTGTGGGCGTAGTCCACGACAACGGTGAAGTTCTGCCCAAGGTCGATGCGCTCGACGCGACCGTGCACGAGCGAAAGCCGCTCGACCGCCCGCTTGATGGTGCTGGTCGGGATATCAACGGCCCGGGCGAACGTTGCTGCCGCAAGGATGTTGTACGTGTTGAAGAGCCCAACGAGCGGTGAGTGTATCGATACGCCCTCGAAGGTGAGCAGCACGCCCCGATCGTTCTCAGTGTGCGGCTCCGCATGCTTGAGCGAATAGAGCCGCCGTTCGATCCCGGCCGGTACGGTGGCGAACAGCTCGCCATGCTCGTCGTCACGATTCGAGACGATCACCTTCTTGGGCTTCAGAGAGGCGATGAGCGCATCACGGAGCACGAGCTTCGCGTCGCGGTACGCTTCGAACGACCCATGGCTTTCGATGTGCTCAGGCGAGAGGTTCGTGAATACGAATGCGTCGAGGTCGACGTACCGATGGCGGTTCAGTTTTGCGCCCTCGCTCGTCATCTCGATCACGGCAAAGGTGCACCGTTCTCTCACCGCGCAAGCCAAGAACCATTGCATGAAGAAACGGCCGGGCATGCTCATCTTGTAGAGGTTCGGTTCGCTCTTTGTGCCGATCTTGAAACGTATGGTGTTCGAAAGTGCAACAGCGTGCCCGGCTTCTTCAAGGATCGCCGCAATGAGCTCGGTCACCGTGCTCTTGCCCTTGGTTCCGGTCACACCGATAACGTAGAGCTTCCGTGAGGGGAAACCGTATCGTAGGGCACCAAGGAGCGCAAGCAGGCGATGGTAACACGGCTGAAGGAGGGCGAACAGCCCTTTCGGTATGATCCTTTTTATAGTGCCGAGAAGCTGCATAGTGGTCAGGGTATCGTACTAGCCGCGTGCGAGAAGTTTCAGCGCTTCGCGTATCCGGGCCGCTTGCGGAACGACCTCACCTGGCACCAGGTGAAGCGCCTCGCGCGCTTCGTCGGCCCGATACCCGAGCGCCTTGAGCGCTTCGAGCGCCTCGGTGTCCTCGTGTCGTGCGCCGGATACACCGAACTCGATATCTTTGAGCTTATCACGAAGTTCCAAGCACAGTTTCTCCGCACTCTTCTTTCCGATACCGGACACGCCGGTCAGGTAGCCTATGTCCGAGGCAGCTATAGCACTCTTGAGCTTATCGATCTTCCCGAGCGCAAGGATACCGATCGCGGAGCGTGGACCGACACCTGAGACGGACAAGAGGAGCTGGAAGAGCTCGAGCTCACCATACAGAGCGAACCCATAGAGGTCGAGTGCATCCTCACGAACGACCAGGTGCGTCCAGAGGCAAAGGGTGTCCCCGATCTCGCATTCGTTTCGGAGGTGTGGGGAAGTGTACACCTTATACCCGACACCACCGACCATGAGCACGAGCCAGGTCGCCTGGATGCTTGCCACCCTTCCTTCAAGTTGTGCGATCATACTGCAGAGAGCACGGTGTGCCGTAGCTGTATCATAGCGCACGAGCGCAAAGGACGCATCGGGGCACGGTCCCTCACGACCTCTTGCGTTTCCAGGAAGACATGCTATTCTCTAGCGCACAGTATGCCCATAAAAGCTTCAGCAAAAAAGACGATGCGTGCGGACGAGCGTAAGCGCGTGTTCAATTTGCGCAGGAATAGGGCCATGAAAGCGGCGGTGAAGGAGGTGCGCGAGCTTGCGACCGCAGGAAAGCTCGAAGACGCTGCAAAGCTCCTTCCCAAGGCCTACCAAGCGATCGACAAGGCGGCCAAGCGCGGCGTCATCAAGGACAACAATGCTGCGCGTAAGAAATCGCGTCTTGCGAAAGCCCTGGCACCAGTAGCCCAAAAGACCGCCTAAGCGGTTTTTTGTGACCCGGAGGGGAACAGCTCGTGTTCGCGCTCCTCAAGGAGCGCTTTGAGTTCGGCAAAGTACCGCGTGACCGTTTCATTTGACCGTACCTTCTTCTCTTTCTTTGCCAGAAGCATCGCGAGCGTTACGCCCTTTTCACGCCAGAGCCTACCGTCCTCAAGATAGATGTTCAATGGATCGATCAGCTTATCGAGGGCGTAGACGAACCGGCTCTCAGCGTCAGCTTGCGCTTCATAGCCCTCGATCAGGTGTGTCAGTGCATCGAAGCCGGGAAACTCCTGCCGGATGCGCTCAAGTGCTGCGTGCTCACGCTCTCGTTTGGTCGCCTCCGCTCGGGTGTCGTAGAAGTACGTATCTCCCGCATAGGTCTCCACAAGGTCGTGTACGAGCGCATATCTGATCACCAGATCTCGGTCCAGGGATAGTCCTTCGGTCTCGATCATATACCACGCGATGAGGGTGAGCTGATAGCTGTGCTCTACCGTATTCGCATAACGACTCGTCCCGGGTATGCGCGCCACCCGTTCCACCTGGTGGGTGAGGTGCGTGAACCGAACAAAGTCCAAGAGTTGTTCAAGTGCCATGCCCCGCATGGTAGCACAGCGCCGCACAGTGTCCCATGGGGAAGAAAAAAGGGAGGCGGTGTCACCCCGTCTCCCTTCTCAGGCTATCTACAAAGCCGCTTCCTTTGGGATTGAACGAGCCTGCTCATAAGACGCTGGTTGCGTTCGCTGACCCGGAGCGCTTCGCATGCCCAGTATCGAGCGATATCCTCAAGCTCGTCTTGTAGAATGCTGGTACGGCCATGCAGGGCAGTGCGATGTGCGGTCGTTGCTTTTTCATGATCGGCTCGATCGATCACCTCAAGCCCTTTGCGGAGCATGTTCTCGCGACTCATGCCATCCGGGACCAGGGTAACGACTCCCAGCTCTTGCATGTCCCACGCATCATACACCCTGCCGCTCGACACAAGCTCGTCAGCGCCCGACCTGCCGATCAAGCGCAACAGTATCGAGTAGCCGCCCGCTCCCGGCACCAGGCCGAACAAACACTCAGGCAGGGCGAACTTTGCTCGCGTAGTCGCTACGATCACTTCATGCGCGAGCGCACACTCGAAACCGCCACCGAGCGCTGGGCCCTCAACAAGAGCGACGGTCTTCATTGGATATTGACGTGGTAGTTCAAGTCGTCGTGCTTGTCCGCGCGCGCAGACGAGCCCGTACTCGATCATGCCTTCGAGGTCTTGGTTCTTAATGTGTTGCAAGAACAGATCAAGATCTCCGCCAAGGTTAAAGATGCGATGTGCCGAACCACAGGTCGCGAACACGAGCGGAGCCGTTGCAGGCGATGTTTCCCACTGCTCCTCGACCCAATCGATGAGTCTGGTCATCTGGGCCAGGAGCTCAGGGTAGAACACTGGAGCGCGCATGCTCTCCCACAGTATGCGCTTCCGTTCGTCCCAAACGATGTGTAGCTGCTCCGTTGGCCGGAGCCTGCTGTCTTGTCCCACTTCGTCCTCCTTCTGGAGCTGACGGTATCGTTACGTCTAAGGCAGAACCATACCACAAAACATAGAATTATCAAGTTGTTGCGGTTCGATCCCTGCCTCGGGCTAGGATCGCTTCGCTCTTTTTGTGCCCTCGGCAGGAACGCCTCTCCCTGCGGTCGAGATGTTCGGTGAGGCATAGTCGTGCTTGTTCGCACTCCTTGCCCACCGACACCTTCGGTTCGATCCCTGCCTCGGGCTAGGATCGCCTCGCTCTTTTTGTGCCCTCGGCAGGAATCGAACCTACATTACGACTTCCGCAAAGTCGCGTCCTATCCGTTGAACGACGAGGGCAATGGCACTACCATAGCAGATATGTCGCTCGTGTGCACGTGTTGCTCGGTCGTGCGACCGGCGGCAGGTGGAGCTAGAAACCCAACCACTCCATGATCCGATGGGAAAGCGGCTCGAGGTGCTGCTCTTCGGGTAGGTAGTCGAGTAGGTAGTCGTGTACGTGGTCAGCGTCGACGTGCTCGAGCGGGATGATGAGCGTTGGGGTCAGGTAGCTCTTTGCCTCAAGGATGAGTTTCGGGACGTGCTGTGGCGTGATCTCGTCGATTGCAAACGAGGCGAGCGACTGATAGGGGTGCAACGTGTCATCGATGCGCACGCCGCGCTGCGTGAGCGCGAACCGGACCTCTTTTGGTTCCCGTGACGCAAAGAGCGCGAGTGCGAATGCTCCGAAGAGGATGAGCACCGCGAACAACACGTTGTTGAATATGAGCGCCGCAATTGCGCCTGCTATCGCGATGAGCCCGAGCGCCCAGTACCAGTCGGGACTCTTCTCGACATGGAGGTACTCATGCCCTCGCCATGAGAGCGGCTTCCGATGGGTACCCTGATCCTGTGCACCTTCGTGAGGTTCGTGCATGGACCCATAGTACTGCCTAGGCGTGCGCCTGGGAAGTACGGGACTCCACAGGTTCGTCGATCCGTGCTCGCAGCGCCTCCTCGGCGACCGGGATGTCTTCTGGGCGATTCACCGGTTGCCAGAAGTCGACCCGAGCGATATGGACCGGGCGCTCCTGTGCGTACCGGTCGACGACCTCGGTCAGATAGTACTCGCGATCGGTCGGCTGCGCTTCGTAATAGTCGAATATGGACGGGTTGAGCACCAGACCGGCGGCACATACGAGGTTCGTCGGCGGAACAGCCGGTTTTTCGACGACGGTCCGTACCGTGCCGTCTTCGTTCTGCACGATGACGCCGAATCGGTGCGGCTCCTCGTGTTCGTAGGCGAGGAAGCAGGCATCGTGATCAAGAGCCCGTTCCAAGCTGTGGGTGTCGACCAGATCGTCTCCGTAGAGCAGGATGAACCGGTCGTTCAGCAGGTCTTTTGCATGCCGGAGCGCGTCCGCCGTGCCGCGCTTTTCCTTCTGCCAGACATAGGTGATGCGACGGCCTGCGAGCGAATCACCAATACGTTCGATGATGTCATCCCCTCGGTACCCGACGACCAGGATCACCTCGTCGATGCTCTGGGGCAGAGAAGCGATGATGTGCTCTAGTAAAGGTTTACCTGCAACTTCAATGAGCGGTTTAGGCCGTGTCTCCGTCAAAGGCCGCATCCGCTTACCTTCTCCGGCGCATAGTATGATCGCTTGCATAGGGTCGTGCCGATTAAGCCGTATAACCTTCGCATTATACCCATTTTCACATGAGGCGGAAATGAAGAGGTTACACCTCTCCACCATCCTGCCTTCTGTGCGCAGGGCGTCATCGTGCGGAATGAACAGTTCCTAGGTTAGAGAAGTATTGCCGACGCCAGCGAGAAGTAGATGAGGAGACTGAAAATATCCCGGAGTACCGTTGCGAACGGGCCGCTCACGATAGCTGGGTCGTAGGAGAGCCGGCCCACGAGCCAGGGGAGCGAAAGGGCGACGAGTGCCGCAAGACATATGGTCAGTATGAGCGTGGTCCCGAATATGAACGCCAGCGCGACCGACCGGAGCCAGATCAGGGACAGCACGAACGCTGAGCCACCGAGGGCTGTTGCAAGGAGCGCGGTCACTTTCGCCTCGCGCTTTACATAGGAGCGCACGTCAAGCCGTTTGGTGAGCGCGAGCGACCGTATGAAGAGCGTTTGTGTTTGTGTGCCGACCGCATCCGCCATGTACACGACCGCAGGAATGAACGCAGCAAGGATGAGCTGGGTCTCGAGCGCCGTTTCGAACAGACGAACGATGAGTGCGGCCATAAGACCACCAGAAAGGCCGACCACGAGCCACGGCAGACGTTTTTTGACGTGGAGCCACGCGCTCGCATGGATGATGCTCACGTCTGGGTTATCGAACTTTACCGAACCAGAAAAACGCAATGCATCTTCCACGCTCTCAGTATGGAGCACGTTCAGTATGGTGTCGGTCGGCACGATGCCGAGGAAGACACCGTGCTTGTCGATGACCGGAACCGCTTTTATGTTGTGCTCGATCGCAAGGAGCGCGACCCGTTCCTGGTCGGTGTGCACCCGGGCCGTGACGAGGTCGGTCTTCATGAGCGCGTTCACCGGTTTCGAGCGGGGTGAGCGATACAGTTCCTTGATCGATATCACGCCGACCAGCACGTTCGTTCGGTCGATGACGTAGATGTACGAGAGCGAATCGAATTGTCCGGCCTGCTTTTGCAAGAGCGCCTCGATGTCGCCTATCGAAGCGTGGCTCGATACCGTCGGTACGTTCGCGGTAAGGAGGCTACCGGCACTTTCTGAGGGGTAGTTGGTGGTGTGGTGCTGGTGGGTCTGGGAATGTGTGTTCATGCAAGCGGTGCGTACGGGACGCTTCACGAATTGTAGCACCTGCCGTTTCGTGCCGTCGCGGCGTGCGTGCGCGGCTGTGTATTAGTGTCGAGGTCGACAACGATCGGGATCGAAGACGACGCACGTGCGCTCACGAGCACGTGAGCCTCTTTGTGCGGAGGCGGAGGGATTCGAACCCCCGGTAGGTTGCCCTACAACGGTTTTCAAGACCGCCGCTTTCGACCACTCAGCCACGCCTCCGTTTGTGTGCTGTGGCATGTGCCGTAGCTGTCTGCCACGCTCATACCCTACCTCATTCTTCGGTTTTCGGCGAGTCCTCGTGATGGTCCTTCTCGCGTGCTACTACGAAGATGTAGATGATATCAAGCACGGCGAGGGTGTTGAGCAGGAGGAGAGCGAGGAACCACCAAATGTCGCCTCGACGCGCCGCGAGCCAGAGCGCCCAAGCCTTCCAGGGAAACGTCCACAGGAAGCCTGCTATGAGGAGCTGCAGGAAATAAGGTTGTGCAAGGAGTGCTTCCATAGCATCATTCTATCATTTGCGGGACGCAGGTGGTATGCTCAGATACATGAGCAGGGTGCTGGGCATCGACTATGGAGCAAAGCGGGTCGGCGTCGCGATCTCAGATGACTCGAACTCGTTCGCTTTTCCACTATGTGTGCTGCCGAACGACGATGGTCTTCTGGACCGGATCAGTGGCATCGTGGAGCAACAACCGGTCGACCGTATCGTGATCGGGGAAGCGGACAATCCGGCGGGAGGCGAGAACGCGATCATCCGCAGGATCACCTTGTTCGGCGAGGCGTTGAAGCAGAAGACCGGCCTCACGATAAGCTACGTCTCGGAGGCGTACTCGAGCAGGGAGGCGCGACGAGTGCATGAGGTGGTAGCAAAGACGCGCAAAAAGAAGAATGCTCCGGTCGACGACAGTGCAGCGTCCATAATACTGCAGAGTTTTCTTGAGGCGTCACACGCGGCGACACGACCGAAGTTTTAGTAGGATATATACAAAATACGCATGATCAGTATCGAGCAGTTCAAAGCGGTAGAGCTCCGCATCGGACTCATAGAAGCGGTCGAACGGGTGCCTGAGACCGATAAGCTCCTGCGGCTCACGGTCGACTTCAACGAGGAAGCCCCGCGGCAGGTGATATCAGGCATAGCGCTGTACCTGTCCGATCCGCAGGTGCTCGTCGGTAAACGGGTGCCCTTCGTGACGAATTTGGAACCGCGAACCATACGAGGTCTGGAGAGCCAAGCGATGATACTAGCGGTCTCGACGGACGACGGCTCGTTCTCAGTGCTCGAACCGACCCTTGCGACGATTCCTCCCGGTACGAGGCTCAACTGATATGCGACGTACCTGGGAATGGTTCCAGGCCCGCGCGGCATCACGACACGCCAAGGCATACCTGGCCGTGCTCTCGTTCACTGAATCATCCTTCTTTCTCATCCCACCGGACGTACTCCTCATACCCATGCTTGCCGCCGGCGCCGGCCGCTGGCTCTACTATGCTTTCCTTACCACGGCCTCATCCGTGCTCGGCGCGATCTTCGGATATGTGATCGCTGCCGGTCTCTATGAGGTGCTCGGTGCGCCCATCGTTGCGTTCTATCACCTCGAGCAGGAGTTCGCGTACGTGGGCGGATTGTACGAAGAGAGCACCTTCTGGGTAGTTCTCATGGCAGCATTTACCCCGATACCGTTCAAGGTATTCGTCCTAGCCGGAGGGTTCTTTGGTGTGCCGTTCCTGCCGTTCTTGTTCGCGTCGATCCTAGGTCGGGGTGCGCGTTTTTACCTGGTCGCTTTCCTGGCGCATCGATTTGGTCCGCGTGCGGCAGAGCTCTTCCTCCTACATTTCAAGCGCGCAACGGTCGCGCTTGTGATCGCAACGCTCCTCGTTGGTCTCATTTGGCTCCTCTTGGGCTGAGGCTGTGCACTACCGACACCCGTGGCGCACGGCTGCATGTATACTAGAGCTAATGCAGTCCTCGCTTACGCGTAGCGATAGTTTTATCGCACGAATGTTTCCGCCACCACGATTCATGGCGATGCCTGCGGTCGGCCTCGACATATCCGATTTCTCCGTGAAGTACATACAGCTCATGTGTGAGAAGGGCAGGGTCGTTCTCAAGGGGCATGGCAAGGTCGATCTGCCGATCGGCACGATCGAGCATGGCGAGATCAAGGACCCGACGACGCTGACCAAGATCCTCGCGAAACTCCGACGGGATGCCGAACTCGAGTTCGTGCATTTGGCACTCCCGGAAGAGCATGCGTACCTGTTCCAGATGGAGTTCCCACGGGTGCGGCAGGACGAGCTAGAGCAGATGCTCGAGTTTCACCTCAAAGAGAATGTTCCCATAGCGGCCGAGGAGGCACTGTTCGACTACGACATCATTAAAGAGACCGATAGCGCCTATCATGCAAATGTATCTGTGTACCCCGCTCCGATCGCGAACTTATACCTCGACACGATCGCAGAGGCTGGGTTTGAAACACTTTCGGTAGAGCTTGAGGCCCAGGCGACCGCGCGGTCGCTGTTGCACCCGCTCGATAGGAGCACGAGCATCATTATTGATGTAGGACGGAGCAACGCGAGCCTCTCGATATCGATGGGCGGTGTCGTCGGGTTCACTGCCAGTCTTGAGCTCGGCGGTGATCACTTCACGAGAAGCATCAGTCGACACCTGAATCTGTCCTTTCGGGAAGCGGAAAAGCTCAAGCGCAAGTTCGGTTTTGCTGACACGTCTGAGAATGGCGCGGTTTACGAGGCCCTGCTGCCGATCGTCGTGCAACTTCGAGAGGCGATCGGTAAGCACTATCTGTATTGGCAAATGCATGCTGATCAGGACCTCGGCTCGACCGAAGTGTCACGAGTCATCTTGGTCGGCGGAAACGCGAACATGCAGGGTATGGCGGAGTATCTGGAGGTCGGGCTCGAGGTGCCGATAGAGGTGGGGAACGTCTGGCAGAATGTTATCAACTTCGACGAAAGTCTACCGCCGCTCGATGCCGACCGATCGCTTGAATTTGCGACAGCGATAGGCCTAGCCCTGCGGAGCACGCTGCGGGGTGTGTAGTACCATGCATAACTTGCTCTCACAACAGGCGAAGCAACGGTTGGCACGCGAATATATTGCACGTGTTCTCACGGTCGGTTTTTTGGTCGGCAGCACTGCGGTGCTCATAGGGGCAGTCTCGCTCCTCCCCTCGTTCTTGTCGAACCGGTTCGACCTCAGTGCTGAACAGGCAGAGATGGCTCGGCTTGCGGCAGCCATTACGATCGAAGAAGGTGACCAAAAACCGTTCGAGACCCTCGAACGGGGCAGGAACCTCATGAAGCTCCTCCAGTCGCACGGGTCCGAAGAACAGTACAGCATGCTCCTTGAGGAGGCACTGCACACGCGTCCGGCGGCCGTTTCGCTCTCATCGATCACGTTCGATCGCACGGCACGTGCGCTTCAGATCCAGGGCGTGGCAGCCACCCGTGATGCGTTGGTCGAGTTTACGAGGCGCCTAGAAGCGGATCCGCGGTTTGCCCAGGTCGAACTGCCGATCTCGGACTATGCACGTGCCACGGACCTGAGGTTTCGGCTCACGTTAACCCTTGCAACACAACGCTGATCGTATGCATGATCTTCCTGTAACCACACGACGAACCGTAGCGTCAGGATGCCTCTTCCTCCTTTCGATCGGCGGGTACTATGCGCTGCATGGTTTCACGTTCTCGGATCAAGCGAAGCTTGTCGAGGTTCGACAGGAGGTCGCGGCAGGTTCTGTGAAAGAGGACATGATCCGGTCGGTGAAGGCCTTGGTGCGGGAGACGGAAGATGAGCGCCGGGAGCTTGAAGCACACCTCCTGCGGAGGGACGATCCCACACCGTTTCTGACCCTGCTTGAAGGTCTGGGCAACACTGCCGGAGTGACGGTCGAGGTGTCGTCGCTCACCGAAGTCACGGAGCCCGAAGGCAAGGAGATCGCTTTCGGTGGTCTGGGTTCGCCGCGCGTCACCGCAACGGTTGAAATTGAAGGGGGGTTTGCACAGCTGTATCATTTCCTGCGCCTCGTCGAACTCATGCCGTATGCGCTCACCATAGAGCGCGTCGCGCTCGAGCGGAACAGCGAAGACCAGAACTGGTCGGGTATCCTTAGCCTTACCATACCAACGCGGTAGTTACCACAGCACCATGGCTTTCAACTCTAAACATCTCACACAGCTCCTCGGCAGTTTGCGGGGTGCGGGTGTGATCAGGAAGCACGATCCTCACCCGGTTCGCGACTGGCTCATGCTCCTTGGTATGGGCAGTGCTCTGCTTTGTGGGCTACTGGGTTACGGTGTGATCATTTATCAGCTTGATCGATTGGCGCCGGACCATGCCATGCAGGTCGGGACAGAGCTTACGCTCAATCGGAGCGAGCTTGATCGTATGGTCGCACACTATAGAGAACGTGCGGTGCGATTCGAGACACTGCGCCACGCCGCTCCCGGCAGCCCGGACCCAGGGGACAGGAACGAGTCAAACGAAACGACTGAGGCAGGTGCGCCTGAGCTCTGACTCCAGGTGTCTTTACCACAAGGTGTACCGTTCCCGTAGGGAAAGATTCCCAAATGTACAGTACCCCCACACCGCGCTATAGTGTGGGCACCTGCTCCCGTAGTTCAATGGATAGAA
>CAZHFF010000001.1:0-360178 GCA_964531785.1 uncultured Candidatus Saccharibacteria bacterium | reverse complement strand
TCTTTCTTTTCAACATTATTCCTAGATTAGCATGAGCTAAGCTAGTCTAGAGCCTTGTTTTGTTATTACTTGGTCGTCTTGCCATTTGGCTAAACTATGGCACAACTTCATGAATTTCTCAATGATTCCATTACTAGCCAAAAGACCTTGAGTTACCAACACTTAGGGGTCTAGGACGCTCTGGACTCCTCAAGGGATCAGCGTCATCCCTTGTGTTGTATGAAAACAATGGAAATGCCGGAGGCGGGTCTGGCGCAAGAAATCCCGCAAAAGGTCAGGTACTGTCTTTATGCCCGTAAATCGACGGAGCAAGAGGACAAGCAAGCACTATCAATCGAATCGCAGGTGCGGGAGATGCAGTCTCTCGCCGAACGGGACGGACTGGAGATAATCGAAATCAAGCGCGAGGCGCACTCGTCCAAAGAAGTCGGCCAGCGACCCGTGTACAACGAACTCATCGCCGAGATCAAGCAAGGAAAGTTCAACGGAATACTTACATGGGCACCGGACCGTCTCTCAAGAAATGCTGGGGACTTGGGCGCAGTCGTTGACCTAATGGACCAAGGGATACTTAAGGAGATAAGAACATATGGACAGAAGTTCACGAACAATCCGAATGAGAAGTTCCTTCTGATGATCCTCGGATCGCAGGCGAAGCTCGAGAACGACAACAAGATGGTGAACGTGAAGCGCGGACTGCGGGCGCGGTGCGAGATGGGACTCTGGCCATCAGTACCACCAACCGGATACTTGCCGAACCCTGACCGGAACAAGAAGTGCGAAGTGATTGTAGATGAGCTACGGGCGCCGGTAATCAAGCAGATGTATGAGAAGGTCGCCTATGATGGCTGGTCGGGACGAAAGCTCTTCAAGTGGCTTACGCACGACATCCGCTTCAAGACAAGAAACGGAAAGCCACTCACCCTAAGCAACATCTACATCATTTTGAAATCGCCCTTCTACTTCGGAACTTTTGAATACCCCAAAGGAAGCGGACAGTGGTACAAAGGCATACACGAACCAATTATTACCAAGGACTTATATCTACAAGTGCAGAAGCAGATAACGAGCGATCACTTGGTACGAGCACAAGACAAAGAGTTTGCCTTCACAAGGATGATCACCTGCGGACTGTGTGGATCGGGCGTAACGGCAGATGAGAAATTCAAGAATCTTAAAGATGGCACACAAGCCCGCTACGTATACTACGGATGCACGAAGTTCAGGGACAAGAATTGCAAATGCGGACACATCCGAGAAGAAGACTTAATCGAGCAGATGGCGAATATCTTGGATACCGTATCACTCGACGAGATTGGCATGAAAGACAAGATCAAAGCTGAGATTGAATCACACAATGAATTCCAAGAATCAGTGCTTGGAAAAGTAGTTAAAGAAAAGATAAAGATCAAAGAGATAGATATCAGGAACTATGCAAAGCATATTTTACGGAAGCGACCGATTTATGAGAAGCGAGAGTTGTTAAAGAATTTAAGGAGCAAGCTCATACTGAAAGAGAAGCAACTAACACTTGCATAAGACAAAAAAACAAAAAACCACCCGAAGGGGTGATTTTTTGTTCTGGTTACTGCTCTCAGCAGGTATGCAGATTTCGGAATAGTTACCTATGATTTCTATCGAAACTTGAGGAGTCTAGGACGCCCCCTTTCGGGAGTTCGTGCCCATGACTCGTTCTAAAAATGCTTTATAAATCTTAGCGATTTTTAGCGTCTCAGCCGCTCTCACTTGGCTGCTGCCCGGCAGGGACTCGAACCCCGATACTCAGGACCAAAACCTGATGTCCTACCATTAGACGACCGGGCAATACAACAACCGTACCTCTGTACTACCTCGTGCTCGGTCCTTCGTACGAGGGACCAGAGTGTATCAAAATCGCTGATGTCTTACCATGAGACCTGACACTGGTCCTCGTGCCCGTGGATGCGACGGGCAATTAGCGCAGAATACCATACCTTTAGGCACCCGTCACTGCCTTCCGCTGCGTCTTTATATCGTGCTGTGCGCGCGATTGCCAATTAGGCCACGAAGTGTATAGTGTGTCACCAGAGTCCACTAGTAACGGAGTATATGATGGAACCGAAAGAACTTCCTGACGCCACGATCGTTATACGCGTGGTTTCGCCTATCAGGGGCAAGAACGTCTTCAGGACCGGTCGACGAGAGTTCTCGACGCTCAAGGCTGAAGACTTCATCGGACGCGAGCTCGTGATCACCCGCAATGGCGAGGAGATCAACCGCGCGAAAGACATCGATTGGGCCGGCTCCGGCACGAAGACGACCGGATGTGCGTTCTTTTTCGGCCTAAAACAGAAAAACGGGCTTTGGTTCTCGTCCGCAGCTCGCACACTCACCCCGTACAACTTTTTGCCCGGGTCGGACGAACTTCGTATCCGCATTAAACAGGGTTCGCCTGACGATTGAGCTCAGCCTGCGGCACCGCCGCAGGTTTTTTTTTGAGCATGGTGATTGTAACGCCAGTTATTTTTTGCTTTTCGGTTCCGCGAGGCGCCACCTACTCCCATCATGCTCAGCGACAACGATCTGCGCATTCTGTATGGCAAACAGCCGCAGAAAAGCGAACGCGAGTCGCAGGGTATTCGCCTTCCCCCTGGTATGCATGGTCGCCCGAAGAAGCGATATTGCTCCACGGTGCGTGACCACGGCAACTCGCTCTGCCTCAACCGACAAAAGCAGGTCAAGTCCACGATCTATGCGATCCTTGAACTCACGGAGTGTTTCCGCATGGTCATGGGGGTACAGGCCAAAGACGTTGTGCAGCGCGTGTCGCACAAAGAACAGCAGTGAATCAAGTCCGGCGTGATGCTTGCCCCACAGCGAGGTGGGGCGCCGTATCTCCCGAAACTCCTCTGCGTACGTTAGCGGCACATCGAGCCGTCGGGCGATGATCGTGGCCGTCTCCGCAGCGCGCACGAGGTCGCTCGAAACGATCGCCTCGACACGCAGATCTGCCAGGGTAAGAGCTGCGACCGCTGCCTGTTGCCTCCCCCGAGGTGTGAGCGGCGTTTCCGGATACTGGTGCACCTGCATACGGTTCAGCAGTGTTTCGCCGTGCCTAACGAAATAGATCGTCTTTTGCATAGCAGTAGGTCGATCCATACCTATCCTTACCGAAGTTCATTACATGAGCTCAAGCGGCTCGGAAAGCGACGCGAGCTCGTCTGGTAGGTGAGTGTAGTCATTCCATGTCAAAATACGCCAACCAGGTCTTCCCTGCTTATCGGTACCGTAGCGACACGTGGTGATACCTGTGTTCTTCGACTCAAGCAAAAAGCGAACCTTAACGTATAGCTCGGGGTCAGGATCGCCACGGTTCAGCATATAGGTCAGTATCGCCTTGAGGAACCCCAGGTGAGTGATGACCACGATCTCACGGTCAGGCTTATCCCGCAGCTCTTCCAATGCTTTGCCTGCACGAACATGAAGGTCGAAGTAGTTCTCTTCGTCTTCGTAGTGCCATTCAGGGTCTCCAAGGTTTGCGCGTCGAGCTGCGACGTACGTCATACCCTCCTCAGAATCACGCCGAAGCCCGAGCACCGATCTTGGTGGTACATACTCACGCCAAAGCTCCGAGATCATGAGCGGTACGCCCGTGCCGCGCACGAGGTACTCTGCTGTTGCCCTGGCTCGATCGAACGGGCTCGCAATGAGCGCTGTGAACGGTATCGTGCGGAACCGTTCTGCCAGACATGCCGCTTGCTCATGTCCGCGTGGGGTGAGCGGATCGTCCGCGGATTGGAATACGTACTGGTTGTTCGCCTCGCTTTCTCCATGGCGGACAAAGTAAATGAACTTTTCGGTGGTCATGGGTTAGGTAGTACTATCTATGACAGCAAGCTCGAGCGGAAGCGACGCGATCGGTGTGGACTGCTTAGCAAGCTCTGCCTCAAGCAATCTTGCGAGCAGCTTCGAGTGGACACGAGCTGCAGAGTGCTTTGCGTGGTGCGTGACAAGCTCGAGTTCTCGTTCGCTGAGCTCATCCGCGAGCACGGGTTTGAGGCGGGGCGCGCTGCGCATGAGCAGCACGGCACGAACAATACGTATGAGCATCGCGAGGAGCGCCTTCGGATCCACGTTCGCTTTTTGTGCATCACTTACCGCACTAAGCGCAGCCTCGGCATCATGTTGCGCAAGTGCGTCGACGAGCGCAAACACGTGGTCCGACGTGGGTACACCGAGCGATCGCCGGACATCATCGAGCGTGAGCGGCTCTGATGCGCCACTGGTGAGGGCTTTTTCGAGCACCCCGAGCGTATCCCGAAAGGAACCATCACCAAGATGGGCAATAAGGTCGATGCTTGACTCATCAAGCACCCGGCCCTCTTCTTGTGCAACGGCTTTGATAAGGTCTTTCAGCACGGCAATGGTCGGCCGAGCGAACCGGTACACTTGGCATCGTGATATGACCGTATCAGGCAAACGATCCAGCTCGGTCGTTGCAAGAATGAACACCACATGCCGAGGCGGCTCTTCAAGCGTTTTAAGGAGTGCATTGAAAGCCTCTTTGGTGAGCATGTGCACCTCATCGATAATGTACACCTTGTATCTGGACTCGAATGGCACATTGTTGACCTCCTCACGAAGTGCGCGCACGTCGTCGACACCCCGATTACTTGCAGCGTCGATCTCGTAGAGGTCACGGTGAGTGGTGCCGAGGCTCTGCGCAAAGATGCGCGCAAGCGACGTCTTGCCGGTACCACGCGAGCCTGCGAACAGGTACGCGTGCGCAACATCACCACGAGCACTTGCCTGAGAAAGCGCCTGTACGATATGGTCCTGCCCTCGCACGCCGCTAAAATCGGTCGGGCGGTATTTCCTGTAGAGCGCAAGGTGGCTGGTCATGATTGGTAGTATAGCAAAGAAATGCACCGGCCAGAACGACCGGTGCGTACACCTCCTACAAGAGGAAACTTGGACGGAGCAGATGGGTAAAGAGTGCCATCCTTGAGTACAAACCTTGGTCTACCATATCGGTTAGGTAGACCGAACCGCGGTAGTTGTCGACATCTGCCGGCAGTTCCTGCGTCCGCGGCAGTGGGTGCATGATGATAGCGCCGGGCTTAAGGGTTCTCACCAAGTTGGGCGACAGTTGGAAGGGCGCGAGGGCATTAGAACTCCACCGAAACGGCATCAGCCGGTTCATGATGGTCGCTTTGACCCGCTCGCTCTGTGGTCGAACGATGTTGACCACATCGATATCCCGCAAGAGCTCAGCATCGAGCGTGTCGTAGCACTCGGCCGCGATCCCAACCTGCACGAGCTCGTCCAGGTACGCTTCAGGTATCATCCGATTCGCCGGAGATATGAAGCGAGTCCTTGTTGCGAAGCCGTACTCAGTTCCGGCAAACCGCGCAAGCCACCTTACCGTAGAATGCACGGTGCGGCTGTGCAGGTTGTCGCCGATGAACGCAATGGAGAGGTCGTACCTGCCCGGGAACCTCGAGAGCACGGTCAAGTTGTCGAGCAATGCTTGCGTGGGGTGTTCGCCCGCTCCGTCGCCCGCGTTCACGACCGGACAGTGTGCGTAGCGTGCGGCAAGCTTGGATGCGCCGCTATCCGGGTGCCGAAGGACGAACAGATCGGCATTTCTTGTCATCACCGAAACGGTATCAGCCAATGTTTCTCCCTTAACCTCGGAAGAGGTCGTGCGGCCGCTTTGTGTGCCGGTTACGGTAGCGCCAAGCCGTTTCGCCGCCCGGGCAGAGAGCATGAACGTTCGTGACGACGGTTCACTGAACCAGATCACCACGTTGTGGCCAGCAAGGATCCCCTGGTGCTTGATCCTGCTATCCCAGTCATCGTTCTGCTGAAAGTACGTCGCGAGGCCTCTAATGTGATCGAGATCTGCAACGGTGAAGTCCTCGACGCTCGTCAGGTGGTGCATGCCAACTGGCCTTTTCAAGTTTCAAGTGGTTCCAAGACCGAACCATACCATGGACACATCTACCTGTCGAGTCTCTCGCTAACCTAAGGGAGTCGTTCCTGTCTCGAGTGCGTCGGTGAGCACGGTACGGACTGCCTCTGCGCTATCGCACTCCATGAGCCGCATCCGGAGCTCCTTGGCGCCTTCAAATCCCTGAACATACGCCTTGAAGTGCTTCTTCATCACCGCAAAGCTCTTGTGCGGACAGAGCTGTTCGAACAGCGAGCAATGCTCAACGAGCAGTCGGAGCTTAAGAGCGTCATCGTGTCCTGCACCAATGACTGCTAGCTGCTTTGGCGTCCACCTATCCCGATCTTGTGTCAGTGCGGAAAGCGGCGCGAACAGGAACGGGTTGCCGAATATGGCCCGGCCGAGCATCGCGCCATCAGCACCGGTCGCTCGCGCCTTCGTAAGTGCGTCCGGTAGATCGATGAGGTCGCCATTACCGAACACGAGCGTGTCCGACCCAAGTCGGTCACGGATGGCGACCGCCTCTCGCACATGCTCCCACCGAGCTGGCACCTCGCTCAACTCTTTGCGCGTGCGTGCGTGAACGGTAACCACCGCAGGCTCCGCCTCAAGCAGCATCGGAAGCCAGTGTTCAAGCTCGTTCTTGCTGTAGCCTATGCGTGTCTTGACGGAAACAGGTATAGCGCCCTGTACGCCACGCACCGCGCTTCGTATGAGTTCCTGGGCGCGCTGTGGGTGCTTCATGAGCGCTGCACCTGCGCCTTGCTTCTCTATACTGCGGTCTGGGCACCCCATGTTAATGTCGACACCATCAAAACCGAGCGAACGCGCGAGCGCTGCTGCATACTCCATCATCTCTGGCCGTGCAGAGAACAGCTGTGCTATGATCGGGTGTTCGATAGTGCTGAACGCAAGGTCCAGCATGAGCGGATTCTGTTCGTCCGGCAGCTTTGCGATCTCGCGGGTATGATAGAGGCCGTCCGCTGATACGAATTCGGTCCAGAATGCGTCAGGCTTGCCCTGTGTGGCGATCACGCGCCTAAATGCCGCGTCGGTCACGTCGGCCATCGGTGCGAGCACGAACCACGGACGCTGTCGTCCCTGCCAAAAACTTGACATTTGCGTATAGTATATTCACGTAACAGCTTTTGCAAGCTGCAACACTCGTGTGACATACCCTGGACGAGCGACGCTACGTTAGAGATCCTCAACGCCCAGAACGATCTTCTCACCAGGCTGGAGCTTACCTTGAAGGATCCGGTCTGCGACCGCCTGTTCGACCTTGTCTTTGATCGCGCGATTCATCGGTCGGCCGCCGAACTGCGGATCATAGCCCTCTTTTGCGATCGCCGCGATCAGCTCCTCAGTGACCGCAAGGCGAATGCCCTTGTCCTCCAATCGCCTTGCGAGGTTCTCAAGTTGTATACGTGCGATCGCGGCGATGTCATTTTCGGAAAGCGGATGGAACAATATGATGTCGTCGAAACGGTTCAGGAACTCAGGACGAAACAGTCCGTCACCGATCAGTTTATCGACCAGTGTTCGCTTCAGGGCAACGACATCCTTTCCCTCTTTGGACCAATTCCAGATCACGTCTGCGCCGGCATTACTGGTCGCGATGATGATGAGGTTGCGCGCGTTTACCTTCTTGCCGGCCGCGTCGCTGAACTGTCCTTCATCCAACACCTGCAGGAATAGGTCGTGCACCGTTCGGTCTGATTTCTCGAACTCATCGAGCAGAAGCACGCCGAACTGCTTTTCGCGCAGCATGACCGATAGCCTGCCCGGTTCCCCAGTCTCGAACGAGCCGATCAAACGGTCGAGTGCATCTTCCCCCTTATACTCCGACATATCCAGCCGCATCATCACGTCATCACGACCGAAGAGCGCCTGCGCAAGTGCCTTGGCGGTCTCCGTCTTTCCAACGCCTGTAGGCCCGAGGAACAGGAAGCTACCCATGGGACGCTCGCTGCTGCCTACACCCGCACGGGCTCGCCGTAGCGCGCGCGCTACTGCACCGACCGCGCTTTCCTGGCCTACTACACGTTTATGCAGGAAGTCCTCGAGCGACAGGAGCTTGTCACGTTCTTCGGGCGACGGCGTACCGAGCGGCACGCCCGTTTTGCTCGATACGTGCGTTTCTACGTCCTCGACCGTAACCAAGGTGCGCTTCTGCTGCTGCACCACCGGCACGAGCTCTTCCAAAAGGTCGAGCGCCTTGTCAGGCATGACACCATCCGGAAAGTAACGGTTCGCGTCACGGGCGACCGCATGGAGCGCCTGTATCGTGAATGCAACTTTGGTCTTGTCTTCGAGCATGACCGCTCGCTGTTCAAGCACGTTCATGAGGCCTGACTGGTCAATGTCGTGCATGCGCACCACCTCGAAGTACTGCATGAACCGTCCGTCTCGGGAAAGGTGGCGGTGGAAGCTCTCCTCATCGCTCGAAACGATGAGCTGGAGTGCGCTCGATTCAAAGTATGGCGTGAGGACGTCGACCAGATCGGCGCCGAACGCCGAGGCGCTCGCGATCGCTGACGCGATGTGTTCAACGTACAGAATAATGTTACCTGCATGGACCGCCTCGTTCATGACCTTTCGAACCTCGTTCTCGAAAGCCTGCTTATTGTTCGTGACGGTAACAACAGCCTCTATGTCGATAAGATACACGAGCTTGTGCTCAATTTGGGGAAGTACCTTGCCCTCACGTACCTTATGGTAGAGCTGGGCAACGCGCTCTCGCTTACCGGAGCCTTCAGCACCGATCAAGAGAGCGTTCGATTGTCGGTTGCGAGCGAGAATGGTCTCGAGCGATTCCACCTCACTATCGACGGCAAGCGCTGTCATCATCGCACTTTCCCACACAGGATCTTCGGTCATCTCGTGCCCGTACTTATCGAGCAGGAAGTGTTCGCCATAGTTCCAGGTCTTGCCGAGCCCGGGAACACGGCCAAGGTTGTCCTTCGACCACCAGCGCTCCCTCTGACGCTGGGTACGCTCCAAACGCATGACCCATTCCGCCGAATCAACGAAGTCCTTTTCGTTGATGTTGTGTGCCTGGAGCCAGGTACGAAGATCGTGGTCGGCCGCAAAGAGCGCTCGGGCATACACCGGGAGCGTGATGGCCGCGCTGTCCTCGATCACGAAGTTGTCTGCCGTTAGCGACGGCGCCCGGGTTACGAAGTACTTGGTGAAGGTGTCGGAATCTATGCCCACCCGATAGAGGATCTCTTGCCCGTAGGAACTGTCCAGGAAAGCGCGGGTCACGTCTGCGGCCTCTGTTTCATCGACTATCGTACCGACCTCAAAACTGACCGAGGTCGGTGTGCCTGGAAATGCTTCCGCGAGCACCTGGTCGAGGCCGTGGAAATAGTATGATCTATGGAACGCCTCGATCGCGGTCATCAAGAATTTGAACGAAAAAATGATAAGGAACAGTCCGTAGAGCTTGTTGCCAAAAGCACTGGCTGCACTGAAACCGGGCATGGCTCCGAGCGACGACGCCTGTATCGTGTATGCGAAAACTGCGAGGGCCAAGAACAGTATCGTGGTGAACGTTAACATGCGTTCGACCGCGATGCGCTGTTCGTGGGGAAACACACGGCGCAACAGCAATGCGGGGCCATACGTACGTTCAACGAGTGCTTGTAGCTGGAAAAACGGCATACGGGGACTAATAGGCGATGAGCAGCGTCAGACCTGAAGCGAACAGCGCGATCACGATGAACGGCGCAAATAGCCAGACGACGAAAAAGAACACGCCGGCAAGCACGGTGAACACGAGTGAGAGAAGCCCGAGCGATATCATGAAGAGCCGCAGCAGGGCTCCGATGAGGCGCATTAAGAGGTTCACACCGAACTGCTCCGCCCAGGCACCGATGTCGAGACCCTTCTTGTATTCGCCGTCAAGCCTATGGAACGGCTGGAGTAACGTCCGAAACAGTAAAAATATCGAAAAGAAGTTAGTGAAGAACCACAGGAAATTTCCCCAGATCCTGAGCAGGTCCAGGAGCGCGCGCGAGTAATGCCAAACTACGTAATGGGCAAGCAATGGTGCCATGCACTGCTAAGTATATCGCACTGTGGCCTTGGCGCACCTGCGTTTTCCCGTGCTAGTCGGCCTCGACCTCTTGCTCTTCAGACTCCGTCATGTGCTCGTAGCGTATGTAGGCGCGGTTCCCGAACCGAAGGTCGAGATACTCGATCGTGGCTCGGTCTTTTGTCTCCGGCGCTGCGAGTATCGCCCCTACACGAGCAGCAAGGCTCTCAGCGTTCGTGTCACGTCGCACGATAAGCCGCAATCCGTTCGTGAGGTAGAGCTCCATGTCCTGTTCATCTAGGAGGAGCAGGGCGCGGACCGGTAAGTCCGCTTGCTGGAGCACCATCTTGAGGTAGAGCAGCGCGTCGAGCGACCCTTTGTTAAGGAGGTACTGACCTATGGGCTCTGCGCGTTCGAGCGACCCATAATACCGGAGGTATATATCGCCCGTGTACACCGGCGCAGCCGCGTATATGAAGCTGTCCTCGTCCATAAGGTAGCAGGTGCCCCACACAGCCTCGGACCCCTCACCGCGCATGCTTTGATCGTATGCGACCGGCGGCACGACATCGCCACACCAGAGCGCTTTTGGTTCACGCTCCCTGATCAGGACCGCAAGCTTCGTAAACTGATATCGCGTGACCGTTATTTCACGCGCACGAGGAAACTTCGTCCGGAGCAGGTCTTCGATCCGTTCGGTCCTCAGCGTCAGTACCGTGTCCTGAGGCAGTACTCCGAGCACGCGACCACTCAGGTGGTCGGCGACCACGCTGCGAACGGCTTCTTCCGATATGGCTTCATTTCCCGAAATGGTCACCTGCGCTATCCTGACACTAGGGCGTGTAATACCGTAGCAAAAAAAACCCAGCAAGATCACCCCTGTGGCACAAACGAGCACGGACGAAAGCACGATCCTGGTGTGTGCACGCTTACGCGCCCTCGGAGTCCTGAACTTACGAAACTGGAACATACGCTATTACGTACGTACGGCAAGGTATGGTAGAAGCACATCGGGCACAGCCACGTTGCCATCCATGTCCTGGTAGTGCGAAACGAGCGGTGTCAGAAGGTCGGGCAGGCGTAACAGCGTGCTCTCCGTCGTGTGCACAAAGCGCACTC
The DNA here is from genome assembly GCA_964531785.1 of uncultured Candidatus Saccharibacteria bacterium. Lineage (GTDB taxonomy): Bacteria > Patescibacteriota > Minisyncoccia > Phycocordibacterales > UBA12088 > CAYWMQ01. The sequence goes on along the minus strand of CAZHFF010000001.1, from coordinate 349,088 downwards.
TCCCCGTGCTATCACGGTAGCGTATGTTGAGTCTACGAGCAATGAAATCATGCGCATACGACGTGGAGCCGATCTCGACGTATCGCTCCTCCGATGGCAACCACACCTCGATCAGATACCGCTTTACCTCGCTTTGCCGTAGACCATTAGCAGGAGCGATCAGCACCCGGTGCGGCAGTCCCAGGAGTTTAAGAAACTCTTCTGCATGCATGGTCACGGCCTCATGCGAGTCGACCGAGCTCTGATGACTTGCCTCAGCGAGCACGACCTGGTCCACACTGATGTGCTCAATAGGTTTGCCGGCAGTCAGAGCATCTGCCTCGCCTTCACTGTGTGTAGCACAATGCACGGTTGCCTGTACCCGCAGCGGAAGCTCTTTCTGGTCGAAGACACGGTCCATGAACGCTCCAAGGATCGGTGCCGCACCCCGTGGAGCAAGGTACTGTCCACCCGTGGTTTGGCAAAATTGGGCTTGGCCCTGCGGCAGATCAGCCGTTCCAATAAGCACCTGCTTCTCGATCAGGGTTGGTACGAGCAGCGGCTCGTACTTCCCACTTCGTACAAAATGGTCGTGAGCAAGGAGGGTGACCGCAAGCGCAATACGTCCATGCGGTCCGTACAGCCCCTGCACCCCTCTGCCACCGTACGCTTGGCTCACTTGAGATGTATCGGCGTGTATTTTCCGTGGATCACCCCAAGTACGCACTTCGTGACCACGTACCATCGGGTCTGCCGGCGGCACAGACATGTCGGGTATGTTCGGCACGGCTATCATGAGCTGCTGCCATTCGCTCATGACCTGCTCAAGCCGAGCGTTCGCCGCTAAAGGTTTACCGAGATCGCCCTGCTCTACGCTGCGCAAAGTACCCGTGCGCGCCGCCTGCTGGAGCATGATGCGTTCATCGTCGAGCGCAATGAGCCGGTCGAGGTCGACCATGGCAGCACGCCGTTCGAGCGCCATGCGCACGATGTCCTTATTGTCTCTGATGAACCTGATATCAAGCATAGCGTAGCACCAGTGTACCCCACACTAGTAGACCATAAAAACGCGCACTAGAGGGGTGCACCGTCCTCCCCGATCGCGCCTGCAGCGCCCACCACACCAAGGGTGGGGTCGAAGTGCTCCCTCACTACCCCGTTGATCTCCTTGTGTGATATCTGGGCAATGCGTTGTGGGTACTCGTCAAGGTATGCTACAGAACGGCCGGATGTGACGACACCTAAGAGCGCGGTCGCAACGCCGCTCGTGCTCGAAAGACCGACCTTGAACCGTCCGGCGATGTTCTCCTTCGCGAGAGCGACCTCACCTGCCGTCACACCCTTGTCTTTGAATAGTGCAACCTGTTCCCGTAGCGCCACACGTCCCGCGCTGTAGACATCGTTAGGAAACACGGCCTTGGCACAAAAATAACCTGGATACGGGGTCTCAAAACCGTGCAGCCGTGCGTATGCGCCGTACGTAAGACTCCGCTCGTTCCTGAGCACACGGAAGAGCCGTGCGGTCGCGGAACCACCGAGTATGTGCGTTCCGAGCACCAGGGGCAGATACGCATCCGATCCGTTCGTGATCGAGAGCGGCACGACCAAAAAGGTATCCACGTTCATTTTGTCGCGCATCGGTACGACCACCTCCATACTTTTCGGCCTAGTGGTGCGACCAAGCTGTGCCACCACATCGCGTAAGCCCGGGCGTGTCGGGATGCCACCGCTTATGCGAGTGATCAGTCCTACCACCTCTGCTTCGCGAACATCGCCAGCGACGATGACGCTTGCGCCCACGGTAGAAAGTGTGTCAGTGTAGTGCGACCGCACCTCGTTCAGGGTCGTGCCTTCGATCTCTCGCGCCAGCACTTGCTCATCCCGACGAAACCAGGGGTGGCCTTTTTTGTAGAGCGACCGCATAAGCGCAGAGAGCGCCCGCGCTTTGGTATCCTCAGACGCCTCATGAAGGAGGTTAGCGATACGTGCATGCGCTGCAAGCCACTCGGCACGTTGCCAATGCGGCAGCGTGATCGCTGCGAACACGAGCTCAAGCACTTGATCCAGGTACTTGTGCGTACAACGCACCGTGACCGTAAGCGAAAGCAGATCAACCGTTGTGTGAACATCGGCACCGAGTCCGTCAAGCGCTTCCAGGAGAGCACTCTTTGTATGTGCGCGACTACCACCCGGGAGGAGTTCTCCGATGAGCAGCGAAACCGTGCGACGGTCCGCACTGTAAAGCGCACCGAGCGGGAGGACGATGTTCGCCACGACAACGTCGGGCGTCTCGGTCCGGAGCACATATACATCAAGGCCGGAACTTAAGCGCTCATAGACTACTCGTTGTGCTAGCGTTCGCGTGGTCATGGAAATCACTTGGTTCCGTGGTAATAGCCCAGGGTCGACCGGGAAATGTCGAGGTAGGTACTTGCTACACGCTGGACGTCATCCGGCGTCACACGAGACACGGCTTCAAGCAGGTCAAAGTAGAAATGCCAGTTACCGATCGCGATCGCTTCGTTCAATGCTGAAAGCGTTGCGTAGTGTCCATCGCGAGCGAACGCAAGCTCCGTCTCAAGCTGCGCGATCGTCCGCGCCAGTTCATCATTGGTAATTCCCCTTACGACGAGCCGTTTACACTGCACGAGCACGCGTTCGTACATCGCGTCGTGTTCTTGCCCACGCGCAAGTTTTACGTAAATGCGCAACAGTGTCGGGTCTTTGCTCGGTGTAAAGTGGACGACCGCTTCACTGGCGAGCTTTTTGTCCACAAGTGCACGATATAGTCGAGACGTCTTACCGCCGCCAAGCACATGAGCAAGGACAAGTAACGCGGCTGTATCCCGATGCAACGCCTCCGGCACTTTGAACGCAAGTCCGACGATCTGGCTCGCACCCGCACGGCGAACTTCAACAAAACGACGCCCGAGTTGTGGCGGCTCGGCGGTGTACGGTACCGGTATCGCATGCGGACTCCTCCGGTGCTGACCAAACTCGGTGCGCACGTGCGCAAGCACCTCGTCGCGTGGCCGTCGCGTGATCACGGATACATACGCATTGTTCGGCCAATAGTACGTGTTGTAGAATTCGCGGAGCCGCTCGATCGAAACCTGCTCGATGTCCGACAACCAGCCGATCGTGTTGTGGTGATAAGGATGTGCCATGAATGCAGTGGCAAATAGGTGCGTTTCCAGCTTTTCGTACGCATCATTTTCTCCCATCGCATACTCACTGCGTACGGCCGGCATTTCATCTGCCCTGTCCTTCTCGGTAATGAGCGCATTGCGCATGCGGTCAGCTTCGAGCCGTATCGCAAAGGGCAAGTGCTCTTCAGGCAAGACCTCGTAGTAGTTGGTGCGATCAAGCCAGGTCGTAGCGTTCATGAGCGCCCCTTTCTCTTCGAGGCGATCGATCACCGACAAACCACCCTTCTTAGGGAAGCGCCTAGAACCTTTGAACATGAGGTGCTCAAGAAGGTGCGTTGCTCCCGTATGACCCGTCGCCTCGTTCCTGCTGCCGACCAGATAGGTTACCATCAGGCCTGCGACCGGAGCGCCCAAGTCCTGCTTATAGAGCACCCTCAAACCATTGTGTTCAAGCTCATACTCCTCGATCGAGTGGTACATGCCCAACCGCACAAAGCCGTCAGGTGACGGCTTTGTGCGGTTTGAACGTGCCCCTCCAGCCATGGCCTAGAGCAGTATCTCTATGTTCGCTTTAGAACGGACATCATCGACATATGCCTGTATCACGGCGTTCGTCTTTTGTTGGGTGAGTTGGTCGCGAATGAAATCACGCGCCTCCTCAAGTGCCGGAGCTTCCTCAACACCACTGAACGACTGCTGGTATGCCTGCTCGATCTCCGCATCGGTAACCACGATGTTCTTGACCTCCGTGTTTGCTTCAACGAGCTGTCGAATGAGAAGCTCGTTCCGGACGTTCTCTTCAAAATCGGTACGGCTTAGACCCACCGCAGCGAGTTGACCGTTCAAGGCCTCTTCGGAACCGAACAATTCAGTGACCTGGGCAATCTCAGCTGCTACCGCGTCATCCGTTGCGGTATACCCCGCATCTACCGCAAGCTGCTTGAGCAGCGCGAGGTTTATGAGCTCGTCCACGATCTGCAGCTCGAACGCAGCGTCTTTGGTCGGGTCCGGGCTACCTTCGGGTATCGTCGCACGGATCTGTGCAAGTCGCTTGTCGAGTTCTGACCGCGGGATCTCTTCACCATTGATCCTTGCGACCGCAGAGCCCGCGACCGCCGCTTCTTCACCGGTTGGCGAAGACCCTAGCTTGAGCACGCCGGTGAACTGAAGTATCGCAACGAGAGCCGCGATCAGCACGATCGCGATGATCACCGCGCGCATGGTGCCGTTTTGCTTAGTGCTACTCAGGCGCGCTGGCGCTTCGTTTGTCCCGGACACACTTTCGCCGGTATTCCCTTCGTCGATCCTGTCGTCGCTCATAGTGTTAGTTTGATTTACAATTAATGTATCCTACCACGCTGGCAGGGTGTGAGTAAACACGTCAATATTCGCCTATCCTTTTACGAATACGTCAAAATCTGCAAGGTCTTCGCCCGGTGCGACCGGTACGAGGTTCAGCCCCGCAGTACCCCCGTTCCAGGTGCCGGTGATGCGTGCCTGCTCCGGTGCCTCAAAATCCACCTTGAACCGCGTAGGCGTGATCACTTGTGCACACACGTCCCCCTCTACGGATGTCGTGAAGCGAAGCTCCACCTCCTGCCTGCTTTCGTCTGTAAAGAACGGCTCCGCAATGAGCCGGTGACAGGGTGTGGGCATGTCCACGGTCCCTGCTATCGTATGAGTGCCCTGTTTGAACTGATGTTTCGCTTGTATGCTCCGACCGTTCACTTCTACCTGGCCAGGGACCTGGGTCACGTCATCATTCCGATCTTCGTCCGTCGGCGCGCCGATCAGGGTGTACCCAAATATCGCGATAGCGACCAGCACAAGCAGCAGTACTGCATAGAGTGCAAGTTTGTTCAATCGATAGTTCATGATCAAGGTGATTAGGGCCCTCCCTAGGGCTTGTGGTCACTATACACACCGACAGCTATCCGTACAGATGGTTGTGAACATCGGCCGAACAGGCACGGCAGCACAAAAACGCCTACCAATGCCTATCTTTTTTGAGCTGCTTTTCCAGGTAATGCTCGAGGAACCAGAGCACAATGAACACAAAAAGTGTCAAGAACGTCGCGAAGACCGCTATGAGGTAGAGCTTAAAGCCGATCGCAATTCCGATAGCCGCCGAAACCCAAAGTGCAGCCGCAGTCGTGAGTCCCTTGAGCTCATGTTGAAAGATGATCAGGCCCGCACCCAAGAAGCCGATACCGGTTACGATCGAGGAAGCCATGCGTAGTGGGTCGAAGCTAAACTCGCTAGCGGCGTGCTGCGCGACAATGTCGCCGACCGTAACGAAGAGGCAGGAGCCGATGGTCACCAGAGCGAACGTCCGCATGCCTGCTTCCTTGCCGGCAACGGTGCGTTCAAGACCGACGAGTGCCCCAAGGACAAGCGCAAGCGTAAGTTGGAAGAACACGGTCAGCAGTACCTCACTTTCCATGGGTATAGTGTACCGCTACCGCTCACCTGCGACACGCAAAGTTTCCCCCAGCACCGTATCGATCATGTGATCGCTCAAACCGAGCTTACCCAAGAGCGGCACCTGGTCATGCAGCTGTCGGGCAAGTACGACGCCTTGCTGCATGAGCTCACGTTTCTGCATGGCAGTGAGCGTTGTGAGGCATGAAATGGGGTGTGCACCCGTCTGGTCTATGAGCTCACGGAGGTTGCCATGTTCTGGATAATCCCACCCGAGAAGCCGGAGCCCCGCACACTCCGCGTACCGTATCGCCTGGGTCGAGAACTTGGTATTGGTAATGAGCCATACTTCGCTGAAGTTCGTGTCAGGATCGTTCTTGTTCTTCAGGTCATCGAATCGTGCACGAACATAGAGCGCTACCTTGAGGTCGCTCTTAAGCCCATGGTCGTTGTGATATTTTACCTCTGCCGCGAACGACCGGTCGTCTCTGGTGCCCACAAGGTCGAGCTCGTGCGAAACGCAGGCGCCGTGGCGTTCGGTACGTGTCCTACAGGTCCAACCTTGAGCACGAAATATCTCCCCGACGAAATCCTCGAACGGGTATCCGGTCGGTCCGAGCTCAATAAGTGCTCGTTTTACCGAATAGCGAGCCGCTGCGCCTCGAGCCTGGGTGCGCAGCATACGGAACGCGCGGCGATAGATATCACCAGTTCGTTCCCCACCCTTAAGCGAATCGGCGACCTTCTCCGCTATGTCATGCGCCACTGCAGCTGCTGCGCCACTGTTCTTGAGCGAACGTTCAAGCTTGTCGGACTGAAAAGCCTCGAGCGTACCATCCGCCTTGCGGATATGCACCCTGCTACTGTCCATACGCACGCAACACCGCCGCTTGCTGGGGCGTATCGCTCGTTCGGAAGTGATCGAGCGATACCACGAACAATGCTACTACCGCAAGGGCGAGTACTGCCGCCAGGCGAACCACGTGCTTGTTCTGTTCCATGAGCTCATAGTACCTGGAGGCCAACGAGCCTGCAAATGGTGAATGCACAACCGTGCTATGCGTCGTCGATGATCCCTCCCCCGATACACACTTCTCCATCGTAGAGGACCAGACTCTGCCCGGGCGCCACGTACTCCTGTGGCGGATCGAGCGCAACGCGAACACCTTCTGCCGACGTCTTAACTTCGGCACGAAAGAGCGGCTGTCGGTAGCGGAAACGCGCGGAAACGGCGCGAGCAGGAGGCGTCGAGACGCGCAGTACAACAGTATTGAGCCACACCTCCTCGACCGGCGCGATCTGGTGTTTGCCGCGCGGCGCGACCGTTAGGACGTTGCGTGCGTGATCCTTAGCGATCACGTAGAGCGGCGTATCGTGAGGCGTCGTACTGCGCACGGTAAAGCCATGCCGTTCTCCGTAGGTGTACAAGATCGAGCCTCGATGTTCGCCGATAGCTCTGCCCTGTTCGTCTTCGACAACGCCGGGCGTCGTCGGCAAGTAGTGCGTCAGGAACTCCTTCATAGCAACGTTGCCTAAAAAGCAGATACCCTGGCTGTCCTTTTTTATCGACGTATGTAAACCTGCGTCAGCAGCTAGCTGCCGTACTTCGCGCTTTACAAGGTGGCCGAGCGGAAACAGCGCGTAGTCGAGCTCAACTTGTGTGAGCGGCCACAGAAAGTATGTCTGATCCTTGTTCGTGTCCTTGGCAACCGCAAGTGCCCCGGTTTCTGTCTTACGTGCATAGTGTCCGGTCGCCATCGCGTGGAATCCGTGACTGATCGCCCAGTCACGGAACGCGCCGAACTTCACATGACGATTGCACATGACGTCCGGATTCGGCGTTCGTCCCACTGCGTACTCGTTGATCAAGTACTGTGCAACGGACCTTTCGTAGACCTCCGACAGATCTACGGTATGGAACGGGATCCCGAGCGTCGCAGCTACGCGCATCGCCGAGAGGCGTTCTTCTTTCCACGTACAGGGTAACCACTTCGGGCTCCAGGGTATGATATACGCACCAGAAACATCGTAGCCCTGCTGTTTGAGCAACAGCGCAGCAATGGAAGAGTCCACGCCGCCTGAGAGCGCCACCACCACGGGAGCTCCCGATGTAAGTCGTTCTGTTCGCATTTCTATATTATACAACGGTTTTATGCCGCAAGCAACTTTCTGCGCTCGTTGTCGCGCGTACGCTAGGGCGATGACAATGGTCTGGTGTATAGTAAATGTATGGCGCGCATCGATCTGCCACAGACCAGCCGTCGCAACCTGCTCATCGGTCTCGTTACTGCACTGTTCCTGGGCTTTGCGGTGGCTCTGGGCTACCTGCTCTTCACACTGACCGGGACCGTCGCGCGACAAGCAGAAGATCTGGCAGCGCTTCGTACCATCCAGGCTTCCTCGAGCCTAGAGTTCGCTGACGAGCTCTACATGCTCAAGAACGCGCTCCATGAGGTGACGACCCGCAACATATCACTTGAAGATGCGCTCGACGCGGAACGTGAGCGTATGGAGAACCTGCGCACGGAGGTTGGGGATTTCGGCCGATCGGTCGAGACGCTTGAAAAGCTGACCAAGACCGACCCACAGCTCTTACAGAAGTACTCGAAGGTCTACTTTTTGAACGAGCACTACATGCCTGCCGACCTCGTGGTGATCGAAGAGAAATATGATCTGCCGAACGGCCGACAGGTATCGGTCCATGCGGATATGTGGCCGCACCTCCGGAACCTGTTACAGGCGGCCTGGCGCGACGGCGAGCAGCTGATGGTGCTCTCGGGCTATCGGTCGTTCAATGAACAGAGCGCGCTTAAGAGCCAGTACAAGGTTACGTACGGCGCCGGAAGCGCGAACACGTTCTCTGCAGACCAAGGATACTCAGAACACCAGCTGGGCACTACAGTAGACTTCACAACCAAGGAACTGGGAGCGACGCTTTCAGGGTTCGATCGTACCTCGGCGTACCAGTGGCTCCTCAAGAACGCACACACGTACGGTTTCATCCTCAGCTACCCCGAGAACAACGAGCACTACATTTTCGAACCGTGGCACTGGCGTTTCGTGGGCCGTGACCTTGCGCGCTATCTAGTGCGACGCGGTGTGTCCTTTTACGAGCTTGACCAGCGCACCATTGATGAGTACCTGCCCGACCTCTTCGACTAGCTTTGAGTGGACGTTCCGCCGCACCAATCAATAGGTTCTATGCCGTGGGACGTAAGGTATGCGTTCGCTTGGCTAAAGTGTTTGCAACCAAAGAACCCCCCATGGGCAGAATACGGGGACGGATGAGCGGCCGTGAGGACCAGGTGTTTTGTTCCGTTGATGAGCTGCTGTTTTGCTTTGGCATAATTTCCCCAAAGCAGGAACACGACATGTTCACGCTGGTCGGAGAGTGCGCGGATCGCTGCGTCGGTGAACGTTTCCCAGCCCTTCCCCTGGTGGCTGCCGGGTGCACCGTCGCGCACGGTGAGCGTTGCGTTCAAGAGGAGGACGCCTTGCATGGCCCATGGGGTGAGGTCTCCACCCTGCGGGATAGGACAGGACAGATCTTGTGCTAGCTCCTTGAAGATGTTCTGGAGCGAGGGTGGGGTCCGCACCCCGTTCGGTACACTGAAACAAAGACCGTGCGCCTGACCGCGCCCATGGTACGGATCTTGGCCGAGTATGACCACCTTCACCTCGGGGAACGGACAGAGGCTGAACGCGTTGAAGACGAGCTGTGGCGGCGGATACACCCGGCGCTCGAGGTAGTCTGTACGGACGAACGACGAGAGCGTCTCCCAATAGGACTGTGTGAACTCGTTCGTGAGCACCCGCTTCCAACTTTGCTCCAAGAGTACCTCGGCCATATCAAGTTCGCTGGTTACTCATGGTCCATAAGGTCACGGAGCGCACACGCCTCACACTGCACCTCATCACACCGCTCGTCCCAAAACGTGAGCCCGCGGATCTCGCTGGCGACCTTCAGTATCGTTGCACGAAGCTCCTCTACCATAGGTTCAGTGATCATGAACGACTCTTTTTTGTACGCACCTGATTCGTTCGGCTCCACAAAGTCCAGCGTTGCTTCTTCCATGTGGTACTTTCCACCCTCGTACGTATCGAGCAAGAGCTTGTAGAACACGAGCTGTCGTTTGTAGTCCCCAGCGCCCTTCGCTTTGGTAAGGCCTTCGATCTCGTTCCTGCTCTTTGGCTTACCGGTCTTGTAGTCCACCACATTGACCGCGCTGCAACGATCATCAAGGCACTCGAGCTTGTCGATCGTTCCGGTAAGTAGCACATCTTCGAGCACCACGCCCTTCACTCGAAACTCGTTCACGCTGCGTAGCGGCCATTGGCTCTGGTAGAGGTCGAACCACCCGGAGAGCGACACACCGGTGTCACGCAACACCCGCTCAAAGGCTTGTGACTCCAGATCCTCTGCAAGCAGTCGTTCCGAAAACCGAGCAAGCAGCAGTTCCTTGGGTGCGTGCGAATCATGGTTGCGGGCGTTGAAGTAATCCTGCAGCGCACCGTGCACTGCGGTACCGCGCTTCTGGTGCACGCCTTTCACGAACTGGGTATGAAAAAAATGTTCATAGAACCATTTCCAAGGGCACGCGAGATAGCTGTTCAGCGCCGTTGCCGACAATCCGCGCTCCGCGAACGCAGCCTGCACGAACGCGGCATACTTGGCGCTACCTGCGATCGTCTGTTTCGGTACGAAGAGCGGCGGCCGTTTACCGGCAACACCCACGTCTTCTGCGGTACGCTCGCGCATGAGCTCTGGCGCTATCTCTGCTATGAACTGTGTCGGTACTCGCTCCTTTCCATCCGGCGCCATAACCGCAAGGCTGATATGGACATGTTTGCGTGCACGTGTGAGCGCAACGTAGAATAAACGCCGCTCATCTTCCGTATCATCCTGCTCGATCTTTTGGTCGGCGTTCGCGTACGGCAGACGAAACCCTGAACGCGCACGCTTGCCTCCCCAATGACCATCATACGCGTTCACAATGAAGACCTCATCGAATTCGAGCCCTTTTGCCTTGTGTGCGGTCATGAGGCGTACTGCATTCGGGACCCTGCGAGGCTTCGCGTCGAGCGTCAGATTATGCTCTTTGAGTATCGTCAGGAACGAAAGGTAGTCTGCAAGCGCAAAGTACGGTTGGCGCAGCACGTGTGCCTTGAGCTCATCAAAGAGACGGACCACTTTATCGAACTTTTCAACATGGAACACAGAACGTTGGATGTGTGTGAGGAGCCCGGACTCGTTCACCACCCGCTCGAAGAACTGCAGGAAGGGCTCGTTCTCTGCTGCGGCCTTCCATGCACTGAGGTCACGATAGAGCCGGATCGAAGACGACCGATCGATCAGATCGAGTTCTGCGCTTTTTGCGAGCACCTGGTAGAGGCGGAGGTCCTTTGTGCGCGCTTCGCGAAGCAGCGTGTATGCGTCGGGAACCGGTATCCCCAAAAAACCGATGAACAGGGAGCGAGCGACCGCATCATCGTCATCTAGGTCGCGAAGCGCTGCGAGCAGCGTGTTGAGCTTCCGTATATCAGGGTCGTCGAGCACCCCATGACCGCTCTCGACCACGAACGGTATGCCCAATCGCTCGAAGTAGTCGCGGATCGGCTCCACATCCCGGTTGTTCCGATACAGTATGCAGAGCTCATGCGCAGCTACACCTTCGTTGATCTTTGTGCGCACGGTTTCGGCAAGGAACAGCAGTTCCTCATCATCAGCATGAAATCGGTACACGTCGATAGGTGCGACCGTGCCGGTTCGTGCCACGAGCGGTGCAGGTATACCCTCTCGAGCGTGTCGTATGAGCTCGTGCGAGGCATCGAGTATACCCTGATGTGACCGGTAGTTCTCAGACAGGGTGATCTGTACAACGTCATGGAACCGCTCTTTAAAGTAGAGAAAATTCGCGAGCGAAGCTCCCTGGAACCGAAAGATAGCCTGCTTCTCGTCACCCACCACGAACAGGTTCGGCGTTTCGAACCAGGTCACCAGAAGCTCAAGTATTCGGTTCTGTGCCCCGTTGGTATCCTGGTGCTCGTCGACCAGGAAGTACTGGTACTCCTCTTGCAGCTCGCGCAGGAAATCCTCGCTCTTTTCAAGCGCGCTGATGAGCGTAAGGAGCGCATCATCGAAATCATACCGTTTCCGACGCACGAGCTCGTCCTGGTAGCGACGGTAGAGCTCCGCGACTTCTCTGTTCGCCTCGAGACTCTGGAGCGAGCGCTGGTGCACCACCTTGATCTTACCGGCATGCGCACCTTTCTCGTGCACCAGGTCAGGACGGGCCTCGAGCTCGGTGATCTCCTGCTCTACCCAGGCCGAGAACGAGGCGGGGTCAATACCTTCCTTCTTGAGGTGCGTGATCGCTTGGATCAGGTCGCGCACGCGCCGGTAGGGGTCACCGAGCGGTTTGATGCGCTCATAGCTCCCCTGGTCGAGGAGCGACCGCAGGACGTCGAGCTGCTCAACCTCGCTTATGTTCGTGAACCCGGGTATAGCGCCGAACCGTTCAGGGTATTGCTCGATGAGGTGGTTCGCAAAACTATGGAACGTGAAGATCGACACTCGGTAGCCTTCTGCGCCCACGATCGACACCAGGCGCTTGCGCATGTTCGCCGCAGCAGCGTTCGTGAACGTCAGTGCAAGGATCGCGTCAGCAGGGACGTCGCTCTGCCGCATGATGTTCGCTATCCGTAGCGTGAGGATCTGTGTCTTCCCGGTTCCCGGCCCCGCGATCACCATCACTGGGCCCTCGATCGTGTCCACAGCTTTACGTTGAGCCGTATTCAGTTGTGCATATGCGGCTTCGAACGCGTCGCGGGTCGCCATGCGCAGAGTGTAGCACAGGCGAGCCACGGCAGCCTAGCCGGCTCGCTTAAGAAGCGTCGAGAGTATTGGTGGTGTGAGCAGCGTGGTGAGTATCACCATGATCACGATCACCGAGAACACGCTGCCCGTGACCACACCAAGCCCAGCACCTATCGTGGCGAAGATCAAGCCCACCTCACCACGTGGTACCATGCCGAATCCCACGATCCATTTATTGGTACCCTTACCAGCAGCAAGTCCTGCGAGAAGCTTCCCGACGAACGCGACGACCGTGATACCGAGCGCAGTGAGCACGATCGTGCTGTCTGCGAGCGTCCCAAGGTCGACCGACATACCGGTGAGCACAAAGAAGATGGGTACCACGACGAACGCGATCGGCTCGATAAGATGTTCGATATGCTTGTGGCTCTGTACCTTGATGATGTGCTCGAGCTTGTGTCGCGTATCCTTATCACAGCTCGCACAGATAGCATCAAGCTCTTCGGTGACCTCAGCACGCTTGAACGTCTTGAAGGTGACCGAATCGAGTATGAGACCAGCCGCGAACGCCCCGACGATAGGTGCGAGACCGATCCGCTGTGCGATATAGGCAAAGATCAAGCCGATACTGAAAGCGATGGTGAACTTCATGCCAACCCCTTCCTGAATACGCGAGAAGAATTTGCCGATGTGCGGAGCGGCATACTGGCCGAGTACGATCGCAGCGACCAGGAACGCAACTGCTTTGCCGATGATGAAGAGGACGGTCCCCCCGGTCACGGTGCCGATCGTGACGATTGCAGAGACCACTGCAAGGATGATGAGTCCGAGAATATCGTCGATCACCGCGGCTCCAAGAACGATCTGCGATTCTTTGGTCTGCAGTTTGCCGAGGTCCTTGAACACTCGTGCGGTAATGCCTACCGAAGTTGCGGTAAGTGCTGCGCCTAGGAACAGGTAGGTGTTGAAATCGAGGCCAGGCAAGAGCAGTGGGCCGATGATCCAGGTACCAAGGCCGAACGGCGCGATCACACCAATAGTCGCCACCAGGAATGCGGGTAGGCCTACCTTGGCCATGTCCTTGATGTTCGATTCAAGGCCTATCTGGAACAGGAGCACGACCACACCGAGCTCTGCAAGGAAGAGCATGATCTCATTGCTCCTGATCCCTTCGAAGAGGTTGATGCCAAAAAGCAGCGCGAGATTGCCGAGGAGGACGCCGATCAGCAGCTCACCGAGCACGCTCGGCTGTCCGAATCGCTCGACCAGACCGGCGACCTTTGCGGCGATCAACACGACCGCTATCATGAGAAAGATGGTTGCGGCCCCTGCCCCATGCCCTCCTGCTTCTTCCGAAAGGAAAGCAAGTTCTGGAACCATGAGTACGAACCCTGCGAGCGAGGCGATCCAGAACAGTGGATGCTGACGTAGTCGTGCGAACATACAAAATCGAGCTAACAAATAAATAATGATGAGTGGCCTATAGCAACAATGCACTACACTTTGCTTTGCGCAGCAAAATATGCAGCTTCTTCGTATGCCCAGGTGCCATCGTCTTGGGCACGGTCAAGGAGCGCCATAACGTCGACCTCGGGGTACCACGCATGGATCGTCCGCGCCGCGGTCACCGTGTCGTCAAGGTGGCGCGGGTCGCTCACCGGGTAGCCGGCACAGTCACAGTGTCCGGCTATGGCAATGAGCGACGCTTTTGTCTTCTCAAGGAGCAGGCCGATATCCGCGCGGAGCGCTTCCTGGTGGATACCTCCCCGCACACCGATCACACACCCATCCGGCCCGGGCACCTTTATGCGGTAGACATCCCGCTCACCGAACGTGAGGTCGTGCTCCGCAGCGACCCTGCCCGCCCGCCCCGCGGCACCGGTTATCCGGCCATCGGAGCATGATATGAGTATCATTTTAGACATACACGTGTCTCGAAGAATAAATACTAGGGGATAATACGCCTAAACGAGCAAATGTTCAAACGACACTGGTGGATAGTTAGGATACGGTGAACGGGCCGCATCGTAAGCGGCCCGGAGCACTATTCGGAAGGAAGTGCCACTAACTCGCGCTGCGCGGTCACGCCGCACAGTCTGAGATCAATGTTCGAAAGGCAGGCACGCACGGTTCTTGCATGGTAGAGTGCCTGCACTCGCGCAGCGTCAAGCGAACCGTTAAGCGGCACAGCGACACATACTCGGACGATCTGCGCGCTGTGTGCAAGCATGTTATGCGCCATAGTGAGCGCTCGTCGATCGGACTCATCTGAGACCGATGTCACTGCGAATGCTGCACCGTGGGCGATCGGTGCTTGACCGACCGCGGGACCATAATAGATCTCCGTTTCGCTGTGGTTCCTTTCCCAAGTCTCGTGCTCAATCGTCAGCAGATGCCGTGCATTCGCCGTCTCTATGCGGGCAATGAGCTCGCTGCTCTCGGCACGCATGAGCGTGTGATGGAACCATGCTTCATCGAACTCGAGCAGCCCCGTGTCGGTATCGATCCGTGCTGTAATGATATCGAGCTGTGGTGCACGTCTTCGAAGCTGGTACCCGAGCGCAAGGCACTTCGCGCGCGCGGTACGCGCGCATCCCAAGTGTGCTGCACAATGCCCATGTTGTTCGGTTGCGCTGTGGTGCCAGGTCAGAACAACAAGCGTCGCCCCTGCATCGTGCGCAGCCCTCATCATATGTTCGGCCGGCACCATGCCGCCGGCGTGCCTATAACACACTAGTTCTTGTTGGTCTTGCACTCCAACTGATGCCGGTGACGTCCTCCCGTCCATGCAAAACACACCGATAGCTGTAGCCATGGGGTCTCCTCAGCTAGTTGTTTGGTCCGCGCTCGATTCTACACCCATACCAGCCTAAGGCAAGGCGTTCTTGGGTAGACGCGTGCTCGGTACTAGTAGTTGCGGAGCTGCTTGGACTTTTCGTGGTGACGGATCTTTTCGATGGCTTTTGCCTCGATCTGACGGATGCGCTCCCTTGTCACACCGAACTCCTTGCCGACCTCTTCGAGCGTGTGGTATATGCCATCCTCAAGCCCGTGCCTGAGCGCCAGGATCTTTCGCTCTTTCGGTGAAAGGTCGTCAAGGATCGCATGTATCTGCTCTGCAAGGATGCGATGTGCGACCTCCTGGTCAGGCGACGCAAGTGTTTCGTCCTTAATGAAATCACCCAGCGTGGACCGATCATCATCCGCATCGCCCACAGGACTCTCGAGCGAGACCGTGTCCTGGTTTATCTTCTCGATCATGTGTATCTTATCGACCTCGATCCCCATCTCGATCGCTATCTCTTCAGCGACCGGATCACGACCCAGGTCCTGTGCCAACCGTCGGTAGATCTGCTTGTATTTAGCGATCGTTTCGACCATGTGCACCGGTATACGTATGGTCCGGCTCTGGTCAGCAAGCGCACGCGTGATCGCCTGACGTATCCACCAGGTCGCATAGGTCGAAAACTTGTAGCCCTTGGTGTAATCGAACTTGTCAACGGCCTTGAAGAGTCCAATGTTGCCTTCCTGGATGAGGTCGAGCAGTGTCAGGTCCGGTGATCGTCCAATGTATTTTTTTGCGATCGAAACTACGAGTCGTAGGTTTGCGCGTGCAAGCAGGTTCTTTGCTTCTTCATCGCCCTCCATCACGCGCTTTGCGAGCGAGCGTTCCTCGGGTGGCGTTAGGAGCGGGTACTGACCGATCTCCCTCAGGTACATCTGTATGGAATCATAACCTCCATCGGACCGCTTGTACGCGTTCTTCTTGTCGAGCAATTCTTCGATCGGGTCGTCCGAAAGGATGTTACCTCCCTCAATGATGTCTATGCCTGCCGTGTTGAACCGCTCGTACATCTCTTCAAGAAAGAGAATGTCCTCCTCGATCTTAGGAAACTCGCGGAGTATCTCATCATAGATGACGTAGCCACGCTCGCGCCCCTTTTGCATGAGCTTCATGGCACGCTGCTCAAGGGCATCGGCTTTCGTGCCCGGTGCAGCAGGTTTGCGCGGTCGCGCCGGAGGCTGTGAGGCCGGCCGCTTCGGCGCTACTGCTTTCTTGACCAGCCGTTTTGGCGCTGCGCCTTTGACGACCTTCTTGAGCGCTTTACCGGTGAGGCGTTTTGGTGCCTGTACCGGTTTCTTTGTAGCAGCTGGCTTTTTTACGATCGAGCGTGCAGTAGATTTCTTGACCGACGCCGCTGCCTTAGCACTCGGCTGCCGCGAGGGGCGAACCGTTTTCATAGGCACCTTGTTGCTCGGCGTTTTCTTTTTTGGCGCGGCTTTTGCCATGCTGTCAGCGTTTGCCCAAGTATGCCTTAAAGGGGGCTTTTAGGCAAGCTGTTCAAGACGCTTTGATACTTCAGTGAAGCGTGCAAGCAGCCGCTCCGCTTCGCCATTGTCGTTCTGTGCCTCGACCGTTTTGAGGTCCTTCGTTATCTGAGCAAGCTCTTCGCGCGCCTGTGCGCGAGCGAGTTCGGTCATGAGCAACACGAACTCCTGTTCCAGTTCACGTCCATCTTCATAGATGAGCTGTGTTTCGAGCGCGAGCACCTCGCGAAGTTCGGCATGACGAGCGAGGATAGGTGCAAGTTCGATGCGCGTGCGGGCGACTTCTCGCTCGATCAGATGGGTTGCGAGCACCGGATCCTCCGCCCTATCCTGCCAGAAGAGCAGCCCGGCAACGGTGCGTTCGATGCTTTCAGCACGAGACAGTGGCACCTTGGCTGGCGTGCGTTCCGTGTCGGCGTGCATATCACGTGTGGGTTCCGGGGATGCAGGCCCGTGCAAGCGGGCGAGGTCCTCGATAATGGCACCTTCCGGCATGTCGAGCCGGTTCGCAATGAGGCGAACGAAATGTGCCCGATCGACACCGCTCGGTATGCTCTTCACGAGCGGGAGGACCACATCCCGGACCCTCAATCCGTATTCACGCTGGTTCTTTGCGTCAGACTCGAGCACGCCAAGGTAGAACTCCACGACATGTACTGCAGAGCGCACCGCGCTCTTCCAAGTTTCAGGATCGTGCGCTATGCATTCTGCCGGGTCCTTGCCGAACGGGATCCGGGCAACCTTAACGTCCATACCGCGCGGCAGCGATAGGACAGCGGCTCTGCCGCTTGAACGAACTCCCGCATCATCCGCATCGAACGCGAGGATCAGGTTCTTGGTGAGGCGCAGTATGAGCTCGACGTGGTGCTCGGTGAGTCCGGTGCCGGAGACCGCGACCGTGTTCGAAAACCCTGCCTGGTGGGACAACACAAGGTCAAGCTGACCTTCGACCAGGATCGCAAAATCGTACTTGCGGATCGCGCTCTTTGCCTTGTCATACCCGTACAGTATCCTACCCTTATCAAAGAGCGGTGTTTCCGGCGAATTCAGGTACTTCGCGTTCTCTTTGTCGTCCGCGGCCACCCCCGTTATACGACCACTGAACGCAACAACACGGGAGGCGCTGTCTTGTATCGGGAACATGATGCGCGAGCGGAAGCGGTCATAGTACGACCCGCGCTCACCTTTTTTTACGAGACCTGCCTGCTCAAGCTCGTGGGCCGTATACCCTTTCTGACGCAGAAAGTCGTACAGGTCCTGCCACGCATCGTTCGCCAGGCCGATACGGAACCGACGACGTATACCATCTTCTACCCCGCGCGAGCGGAGGTACGCACGCGCCTCGATCGATTCCTCGAGCTTTGTTTCAAAAAGGTGACACGCGTCCTCACAGGCGTCGTAGAGGCGGGTGCGCGCATCACGCTGTGCCTTACTGTCCCGTGCGAGCACCACCCCGGCACGTTCCGCCAGCAGGTGCAGGGCGCCCTGAAAATCGAGACCATCCATCGCCTGAACAAAGGTGAAGATGTCGCCTCCTTGGTTTGTGGAAAAGTCATAGTACATGCCCTTATCGGGCTGCACGAAGAAACTAGGTGTCTTTTCCGTCTTAAAGGGCGAAAGCCCCTTATAGTTCTTGCCCGCTTTGGTAAGCTTGACGTACTGACCCACGACATCGACGATACTGAGGCGCTCCTTGATCTGCTCGATGACCGGGTCTGTCATAGGTACAGCATACCGACAGTTGCGAGAGACCGCCAGCAGACACACAAAAACCTCCGTGCCGGAGGTTTTTGTGTGTCTCACGCAGCCTTTTTTATTCAGCAACAGCTTCGTTTTCTGCACGCTCACTGCGCGCGAGCGCCTCCTCGTACCTTCGGCGATTATCAGCCTGCAGCTCTTCGATACGCGTATGCTTCTTCGAGCCACGGTACCCTGTACCTGCGGGGATAAGACGACCGATGATGACGTTCTCTTTGAGGCCACGCAGGGGGTCAGTCGCGCCGCGCACTGCGCTGTTGATGAGGATCCTTGTGGTGTTCTGGAAGCTGGACGCTGAGAGCCAGCTCTTTCGGGTAAGGGACACTTCCATGATACCCAGGAGGTGCGTCTCACCGACCGCTGGTTCGCCGTCCTTTTCGGCAACGATGCGGTTCGCTTCGTCGAGCTCCCACTCCTCCACGACCTCACCCACCGAGAGGTCGGTGTCTCCTGCGGCTTTGATCTTGCGGCGAGAAAACATCTGTCGGATGATCACCTCCATGTGCTTCCTGCTGATGGTCACGCCTTGTAGTTCGTAGATCTTGCTCGTCTGTGAAATGATGTACTCTTGGGTCTTCTCACGACCGGCATACTTGAAGAGCTCGGCGAGGTTCGCTGATCCGTCCGTGATGAAATCGCCCTTCTCTATCTTCTGACCCACCGTGACCGAGACGATGCGCGGGTAGTAGACCGAGTACGCGACGGCTTTTTCCTTCTTTTTCACCTCACCTTCGTTCGGGAGCACGACAACGACCTTTTCCCTGCCCTCATCACGGATCTCAGAAATGATACCCGAGACCGTGGCGAGTATCGCGGGGTTCTTAGGTTCCCGACGCTCGAACACCTCCTCGACACGGGGTAGACCCTGCACCACGTCGCCTCCTGACGCAGCGGCTCCTCCGACATGCTTCGTGTTCATGGTGAGCTGCGTGCCGGGCTCGCCGATAGCCTGTGCGGCGACCGTTCCGACCGCCTCACCGACATCGACCGGTTCCCATTTGGTGACGTCTGCACCGTAACAGTGCACACAGATACCGTAGTGAAGCTTGCAGGTCATCGGTGACCTTACCCATACCGATGAGAGGTCGCTCGCTTCGATCGTCTTGGCGTCCGCTATCGTGAGGAAGTGACCCTTCTTAAAGAGCTCCTTGCCACTATTGTCGACCACGTCGCGTGCGAGGTACCGACCGCGAATGCTTGCCGCAAGCTCTATCGGGAGACCGAGCGCACTGATGCGACCCATCTCGATCCCCTCTTTCGTGCCACAGTCTACGTCCGTAATGATCGCGTCTTGCGCCACATCGAACAGCTTACGGGTGAGATATCCGGCACGAGCCGTGTTGAGCGCGGTATCAGCAAGACCGGAGCGCGAACCGTGTGTCGTGGTGAAGTACTCGATCGGCGTGAGCCCCTCTTTGTAGGATGCGATGATCGGGAACTCGATCGTCTCGCGCGCAGTGTTCTGGATGAGTCCCTTCATACCCGCCATCTGCGTCAACTGACCCATCGAGCCGCGTGCTCCTGAAATGACCAGGTCGTGCACCGGCCCCTGCGGGTCGATCATGGCCGGTATGGCCGCCTCGATATCGCTCTTAGCCTTGTGCCAGAGCTCGATCACAAGCCGCTTGCGTTCCTCATAGGTAAGCAGTCCTTCATCGTACTGCTTGTGAATGAGCGCTACGCGTGCCTTGGCTGCAGCAATGATGCCTGCCTTTTCAGGCGGTGTCTGCAGGTCGTCGAGCGACCAGGTCACCCCTGAGCGGGTCGCGTACTGAAAGCCGAAGTTCTTGATACGGTCAACGATCTCCGGAATACGCTCAAGCGAGTAGTGGTCGATAAGATCGTTGATGAGCTTCACCAGCGCGCTCTTCTTCATCTCGTCGTTGATGTACGGGTAGTCCTTGGGCAAGACCGAGTTGAAGAGCAGCCGGCCGACGGTCGTTTCGAAAACCGTGTTGCCGAAGCGTGCATACTTGGGACTGTCCGTACCGAGCACCTTGACCTTTGCGCGAAAACCGACAACACCGTAGTCGTACGCGCTGATCGCCTCGTTCGGTGAAGCAAAGTACTTGCCTTCCCCTTTGGTTCCGGCCACCATCTTGGTCATCCAGTAGCAGCCGAGCACGATGTCTTGGGTCATGGCGACGACCGGCGAACCATTGCCTGGCTTCAGAATATTCCCGCGCGCGCTCATGATCTCACGCGCTTCCATTTGTGCCTCACGTGACAGCGGTACATGTACGGCCATCTGGTCGCCGTCGAAGTCTGCATTGAAGGCGGGACAGACGAGCGGGTGGATGTGTATCGCGTTACCCTCGATCAACACCGGCCGAAAGGCTTGGATACCGAGACGATGCAACGTCGGTGCGCGGTTCAAGAGCACGTACTTGTCTTTAGTGACCTCTTCAAGGATCGCCCAAACCTCAGGTATCGCCTCTTCGATGAGCCTGCCTGCTCCGCGGATGTTGTACGCAAGCTCTCGTTCGAGGAGCTTGGCAATGATGAATGGACGGAACAGCTCAAGGGCCATGTGCTTGGGAAGCCCGCACTGGTCGAGTGCGAGCTCAGGACCGACCACGATAACGCTACGGCCCGAGTAATCGACGCGCTTTCCGAGAAGGTTCTGGCGGAAGTACCCCTGCTTACCCTTAAGATAATCGGAAAGTGACTTGAGCGGGCGCCGTTGCGCAGCGCTCATCGCTCCTCCCTGGTTGCTGCCGTGGCGGATCGAATTATCGATCAGTGCATCAACGGCCTCCTGGAGGATGCGCTTTTCATTACGAAGAATGACCTCCGGCGCTTTGATGTCCATGAGCTTACGCAAGCGGTTGTTACGGTTGATGACGCGACGGTACAGGTCGTTGAGGTCGGAGCTTGCGTGCCTGCCACCTTCGAGCGCGACCATGGGCCGAAGCGAGGGAGGTGTGACCGGGAGTACGGTCAGGAACATCCACTCAGGGCGTGACTTTGACTTGATGAGATTTTGGACCACGGCAAGGCGTCGGTTTAGCTTGGCCTTCTCGACCGAGCTTGCTTTATCACGCCGTGCGATGAGCTCCTCACGGAGCACCGGCAGGTCCATCCTGCGGAAGAGCTCATAAATTGCCTCCGCACCGATCGATGCCTCGAACGCGGTTCCGTAGCGGACAGAGTATCGGTGGTACGTCGCCTCATCGATGATCTGACCGACGGACAGCCCTTCGACCTCCGCCTTGGCGGTGGCAAGCAGGTCCTTGAGCCGCTTACGCTCCGTGTCGGTCGCCGCCGACTTGCTCTTGGTCTTATACTCTGCGTCGATGTCGCGCAGGATACGCTGCTGTTCATCGGCATTGACCTTCATGATGATGTATCCCGCAAAGTAGATGACCTTTTCTACCTCGGCCGAAGAAAGTCCAAGGAGCGTAGCTATCCTGCTTGGAATGCTGCGGAGGAGCCAGATATGCGAAACAGGGCTCGCAAGCTCGATGTGCGCACCTCGCTCGCGTCGCACTACGTTGCGTGTCAGTTCAACACCGCACCGGTCGCAGATGATACCCTTGTACCGTATGCCTTTGTACTTACCGCAGAAACACTCGTAGTCGCGCGTCGGTCCGAAGATCTTTTCGTCGAAGAGACCATTCTTCTCTGCTCGCTGGGTACGGTAGTTGATCGTCTCGGGCTTGGTGACCTCGCCCCACGACCATTCGCGGATACGGTCCGGGCTCGCAAGCTGTATCGAGATCGCATCGAAGTCATTGATATCTGACAGTTGTTTTTGTGCCATGGTAGTTATGCGAGCGATTAGCGGGTAAGGTCATCCTTGCGAGTAAGCTTCACATCAAGCGCGAGTCCGCGCAGATGATGCAAGAGGACGTTGAACGCAGCAGGCGTATGCTGGTGCCCGATGGTACCACCCTTCACGATAGCGTCGAACGCGGCGCTTCTGCCCTGAATGTCGTCGGACTTCACGGTGAGCATCTCGCGGAGCGTGTATGCGGCCCCGTATCCCAAGAGCGCCCAGACCTCCATTTCTCCGAATCGCTGTCCTCCGTTCTGCGCCTTCCCGCCGAGCGGCTGCTGGGTAATGAGCGAGTAAGGGCCGATAGAACGCATGTGGATCTTGTCCTCGACCATGTGGTGCAGCTTCATGATGTACATGTAGCCGATCGCGACCTTTTGATCGAACAGCTCACCCGTGCGTCCGTCATACAGTTCGACCTTGCCATCCTCGGGATAGCCGGCTTTGACCAGTTCTTCCTTGATCTCCTCTTCGGTCGCGCCAGAGAACGGTGGGCAGATCGCCTGATACCCGAGGGTGTGTGCCGCAAGCCCAAGGTGAAGCTCAAGGATCTGGCCTAGGTTCATACGGCTCGGCACACCGAGCGGTGTGAGGATCACATCTACCGGCGTTCCGTCAGGAAGGTACGGCATGTCCTGCTCGGGTAAAATGCGGCTGATAACGCCCTTGTTGCCGTGACGACCCGCGAGCTTGTCACCCACCGACACGTTCCTGAGCTGGGCGACCGTGACCTGGATCTTCTTGATGATCCCCGACTCAAGCTGGTCGCCGTTCTCGCGCGAGAACACCTTGACCCCGACGATCCGACCGCGCTTACCGCCCTCGAGCCTCAGGCTCGTGTCCTTAACGTCCTTTGCTTTTTCACCGAAGATCGAGCGGAGCAGACGTTCCTCGGGCGTGAGCTGGGTCTCGCCCTTTGGTGTTACCTTACCGACCAGGATGTCTCCCGAATGCACTTCGGCACCGATACGGACCACGCCCTCTTCGTCGAGGTTCTTGAGCTTGCCTTCACCGACGTTCGGTATGTCGTGCGTGGTCACCTCCGCACCGAGCTTCGTGTCGCGCACGACGCACTCGAACTGCTCCATGTGGATCGAGGTGAACTTTGCGTTCTTGACCAGTCGCTCTGAAAGAATTATGGCGTCTTCGTAGTTCGCACCGCTCCACGGCATAAACGCCACGAGCGCGTTCTGGCCGAGCGCCAGCTGTCCTTCCACGGTCGAGCTCGTATCCGCGAGCAGATCGCCCGCCTTCACCTTCTGGCCGAGCTTGACGACCGGTCGCTGATAGAAACAGCTCATGTCATTGGTGCGCGAGAACTGGATGAGCACGTGCTTGGTCTCCTTCCCTTTGCCGTTCGTAATACTCACATGCCGTGCGTCGACCGAAGTGACCGTGCCGTCCTCCTTAGCAAGGACGAGGCGCCCTGTGTCGAGCGCAGCACGCGCTTCGATACCGGTACCGACCAGCGGTGCCTCGGGAATGAGGCACGGCGTCGCCTGCTTCTGCATGTTGCTACCCATGAGCGCGCGGTTCGCGTCATCGTTCTCCAGGAACGGGATCATGCTGGTAGCGACCGAGAACGGCTGCAGCGTCGACACATCCATGTAATCGACACGTTCACGCTTGACCATACGTGGCTCGCCATGGTGGCGGACCTCGATCTGTTCCTCGACGATCTGTCGTTTCTCGTTGAGCTTGGTCGCTGCGTGCGCGATGTATGCACCCTCTTCTTCGAGCGCATTAAGGTAGACGACCTCGCTCGTCGCGACACCGTCCTTAACCTTTACGTACGGCGTTTGTATAAAGCCGAACTTGTCGATCATGCTGAAGTTCGAGAGGTGGAGGATCAAACCGATGTTCGGACCTTCGGGCGTGTGGATGGGGCAGACACGGCCATAGTGGCTCGGGTGTACGTCACGCACCTCAAAGCCGGCGCGCTCACGGGTGAGACCACCCGGCCCAAGCGCAGAAAGCGTACGCAGGTGCTCGAGCTCAGTGAGCATGTTCTGCTGCTGCATGAACTGCGAAAGCTGGTTCGTGGTGAAGAATTCCTTGATAGCGGCCTGGAGCGGGCGAGGATTGATGAAGCTTACCGGCGAACTCGTTTCCGGCTCGATGGTCGACATGCGGTCCTGGATATTCCGCTTCATGCGCGAGACACCGATACGGATCTTCTGCTGCATCATTTCACCGAAGAAACGAACGCGACGGAAACCCAGGTGGTCGATGTCGTCCGGCAGTGCGCCCGGCTTATGATTGAGGTGAATGATGTGCGATACGATCGTAACCACATCGTCAAGCCCAACTGTCCTGCGTAGCATTTCGGCTTCATCGAGCGGTTTACCGAACCGATGGTTGAAGCGGTGCCGGCCCACCTCGGAGAGGTCATACCGTTCCTCGCCAAGGACTGTCTTCACGAACTCCCGCGCATTGTCAGGCGTGGCAATATCGCCGTCTCGCAATCGCTTGTAGATCTCGATATAGGCGTCTTCCGGGGTCTTTGCAGCATCCTTCGCAAGGGTCGTGTTGATCCAGTCTTCCGCATGCTCGACCTTCGCAAAGAGGTTGCGAATGGCCTCGTCTTCAGCGACCCCGAGTATGCGCAAGAGCGACGTGATCGGGAACTTGCGCTTACGGTCGATCCTCACATAGATAGCGTTGTCCGCTTCGCTCTCGATCTCGATCCACGCGCCACGGCCGGGTATGATCTTCGCACCAAAGTGCGTGCGGCCCTTCAAGGTCTGACTGGTGAAAAAGACCCCCGAGCTTCGCGCGAGCTGCGGCACCACCACGCGCTCGACGCCATTGATGATGAACGTCCCGTGGTCCGTCATCATCGGAAAGTCCGCGAGGAAGATCTCCTGCTCGTTCTCAGTTCCAAGCGTCTTGTTCTTCAGCCGAACCTTGGCCTTGAGCGGAGCGTCCCAGGTGCGCATGTTCTCTTTGGCATAGTACTCGTCGAACTGCGGTTTGCCGAACTCATAGGATATGAAATGGAGGTCGAACTTCTTTTCGCCATAGTCTCGGATCGGCGAAAACTCCTTGAACACCTCTTTGACCGCCTGATCGAGCAGCCAACGGAACGAATCCAGCTGAGGTTCCACCAGGTTCGGCAGGCCGATACGGGCTTCGGAAAAACGCTTGAACGTCTTCTGCGGGAGGGCTTGAGAGGCGTTTGCTGACATAGTGATGCGTTATGGGTCTCTGGTAAGTCTGGTAAAAGCTCCTATCAAACACAAAAAGCACCCTCGTACGAGAAGGGCCACGGTTCGCGCCTCGTTATGATTCTAGCGACACTATCTGTGGATCATTACCTGGTAAAGGCTGCTAGGATCTTCCTCACATCCACAACTCAAGCACTCGAGAGATAGATGTTCACAGTATAGTCAAGACTGGGGAAATGTCAAGTCCCGTCAAGTGCCCGCCGCTCGATTCTGTGGATAACTAGTGAACGGCGCTTCCGCGCCGTTCTGTGGACCTATTTCGGGTTGATGATGTCCTCCCAGGAATCCTGTTCGATCTGCTTGTACAAAGCCTCGAGCCTGCGCTCGAAGGCTGCCGTGAGGTTCTCGAGCACGAGCGTAGCATGCATTACCATGCGCAACGTCACCTTCGGGAGTGCCTCGAACAGGTCATCTTCGTCAGTATCGTCCAGGTCGAACGGAATGGTGTCCCAAACGACCGCGCTCTTTTTTCCCGGTCCGTGCAAGTACGACAAGTTCCGAAGTCGAGCGTCGTATGCCGATGCAGCATAGGTCGCTCGTTCCCAAAACGACATCATCTTGGGTGCATCCGACAAAGTACCCGTCACACCGCGCGTACTGAAACGCGACGCGCAATGCCTGGATGAAGCGATCAAGCACACCGTCAACGAGCTCCATCGCCGGAGCACGGTTCGGCACGAAATGGAATTGCGTGTCCAACAGGCTCATGTCTTACGCTCCTACACTGATCCTGGCGGCTTTTGTACTAGAGCTGCCGTTTCATGTCAACGGCCGCAGCGTTACTTGAGAGCCGCTAGGGATAAGCGGCACCTAGGGGTGCCGCTCAACAGCGCTCAATTCGTCTTGGTGGCAATTGCCAACCACTGCTCTTTGCGTAACCGCAGCTCCAGTTCAATAAAAGCGGTCGCATACTCCTGTAGCATCCTTTCGATCTCCACGATGCCGGCGACGATCTCGCGCAACGTGAGTTCGGGGACTGCATCGATCAGCTCTTGGACCGTAATACCACGGTCATCGCCGAGCTGAACCTCATGTGGATTGACGTAGCTGCAATCGTTCGTCTCAAAGACCAAGAACTCGCCCGTCGAACGGTTGATGACTAAAGCCGCCATTTTACCTCTTATGAGCCAAATGGTATCGCTCTCTATGTGCCACAAGACCGGGCAGTTTAAAGTCCCTTGCACAAAATCAAGTGCTCGATGCAACCTTTCACAGATCACGTTCAGGCAATTCTCAACAAACGACTGCGGACCAAGTTGTCCGATTTTGATATCGAGCAATTCCATTGCTAACACCCTCCACTTGCAGTAGCTCACTTGTTTGTACCATTACTGCGCCACTCGTCAATGGCCGCGTGGTTACCGGAGAGGAGGACCTTGGGCACCCGGTGCTTCTTCCCTTTCCATTCGAGGACCTCAGGACGTGTGTAGACATCCTTCCCCGCGACCCGGCGCTCTTCAACGGATGCATCCTGCCCCAAGACTCCCGGTACACGCCGCGTGATGCAGTCGAGCACGACCATGGCGGGCAGTTCACCGCCGGTTAGGGTATAAGGGCCTATCGAGACGGGCTCGGCGCGAAGTATCTTTTGCACCCGCGCGTCGATACCCTCATACCTGCCACAGATCAAAATGACGTGCGTATACTTCCTGGAGACCTTCTCAGCGTACGGCGTGTCGAACTGAACACCTGACGCATGAAAAAAGAGGATCTTGATGTTCTTCCGGTCCTTCCGACCTAGGGCTTTCTGCACAGCCTTTAGAACCGGCTCCGCCTGAAGCACCATGCCTGGCCCTCCGCCGTACGGTCGCTTGTCGACGCGCACGTCCTGGTAGGTGGGCGTTCTCTTGCGCGGCCGTGCGAAGTCG
Organism: uncultured Candidatus Saccharibacteria bacterium; assembly: GCA_964531785.1. GTDB lineage: Bacteria > Patescibacteriota > Minisyncoccia > Phycocordibacterales > UBA12088 > CAYWMQ01. Next base: position 321,762 of record CAZHFF010000001.1, on the reverse strand, counting down.
CGCGGGTTGTAGAACGAGACCTGGATCTGCTTCCGCTCCAGTGCTCGTTTGATGATGGACTCCCCGAGGTAGCTTTCGAACGCCTCAGGGAATAGGCTGATTATGTGAAAATGCATATGTTCAGGTATGGGGGGTGATTAAATGAAAACGTGTCTGGGTCTTTGTCACCCTGCAAACAGTATCACTTCAATTGTCATTCGCACAACTGGTAAAGCTTATCCCATATGCTTACCTGGTTTTGCCTTTTGCACCTTGACTCTTATACTCGAGCGCTCTTCAAACACAAACGCCTCGCATACGCGAGGCGTTTGTGTTTGAAGCATCTTTGTATGTTAGAGCTTAAGGTCCTCCATGGCTTCGTCGAGCGAACGCGCAGCGCTGCTCAACTCCGCCCTGTCACCCCCCTGCTCTGCAGCCCTTTCTTGCGAGCGAAGGCCGCCCTCCGGTTCATTGATCTTGAGATTGACGCGTGCATTGTTCTTCATTCCCACGACGCGCAGAAGGGTACGAATCGCCTTGGCGGTATTGCCGCTCCGGCCAATGATCTTGCCCATGTCCTCAGGGTGCACATCGAGCGTAAGCAGTACACCCATCTCATCTACCACGCGCGTGACCTTCACTGCGTCCGGATGGTCCACCAATCCTTTGATAACATATACGAGAAACTCTTGGTCGTCCTGCATGATAGTAAGTTCTGTTGGTAAACGTCTCAGCTGCCATTGTACCAATAGGAGCGGAATGAGCAAACCACTCCTGTCCTGGTACTACGCGGCTACGGTTTCGCTTGGGGCTGCAGCCTCTGCCTTTGTGTCAGCAGCTTTTTCTGCGGCCTCTGGCTTAGCGACGACAGGCACCGTCTTTTTCGGAAGCACGTTCTTCTTCTTTCCCTCGAGCACCTTCTTGGTAACGAGCAAGTTATGGACCGTGTCGGAAACCTGTGCGCCGCGCGCGATCCACTCCTTTACCCGGTCTCCCTCCACGGTAACTTCGTTCGTGTGTGGGCTATACGTACCAAGCAGCTCTATGTAGTTCGCACTCTTCGGTGCGCGTGTAGATTCCGTTGCAACAATGCGAAATTCCGCGTGGTTGCGGCGTCCGACCCGTTGTAATCGTATGATGACCATAGTGGCGCGTAGTGTACCAGGTTAGAGTTCTGCAGTCAAATCTAGAGCCAGCCCTTTGTGCTGAGTGCGGCTTCGGCTGCTGCTTGCTCGGCTTCCTGCTTGCTTCTCCCGTCGCCCTTGGCCACGTACTCGTCCCCCAAATAGACCCCGACCGTGAACCGCTTGTCATGATCAGGACCTTGCTCCGACATGAGCGCATAGCTCGGCGTGATCGACACCCGCTCCTGTGCCTCTTCCTGGAACCTACTCTTGCTGTCCTGCCAGAGACGCTTCTGAACGATCTCGTCTGCAAGCGGGAAGATGTGCTCCGCGATGAAACCTTTTGCCGCATCGTAGCCTTGATCCAGGTAGAGCGCACCGATCACCGCTTCGAACGTGTTCGCCAATATGTACTGTCGAGCACGGCCGGTGTCACGCGCCTCACCGCGAGAAAGCATGAGGTAGTCATTCATACCGAGTTTCGTGGCCGCACCGGAGATCGTGATCGTGTTCACGAGCGCGGCGCGATACGCGGTAAGGTCACCCTCCGGCCGATTCGGATACTTATCGTACAGAAACCTGGTCACCACAAGTTCAAGGACCGCATCCCCTAAGAACTCGAGGCGTTCATTATGCTCTGCTTGCTCGTCGCGGTGCTCGTTCACGTAGGACCGGTGCGTAAACGCGGTGCGAAGGAGTGTTGGGTCCTTGAATGATAGTCCGAGGACCGATTCAAATTGTCGTGGGTCTTTATTGGTCGTCTCTGCTGCTTGGGCCATATAGGATCAGCTTTTGCGCTCTGTGCTTAAAAGGATGTTTATCGCTTTGGTAATGATGGGAAGGATATCATGATAGAAGTTGAGCTCGAGGATGTCCGCGAGCTTGAACCATCGAGCGTCATCAAGGCCGCCCTTGCCCTCCTCAAGGCGCACCTCCGTGAATGCGGATTCCGCTAAAAAGTACGTGACCTGCTTTCGTATCTTACCCTTTTCAGGGTGTGACGCAACATACTCGTTCTCTCCCAGCTTCTCGACGATCCGGATGTCGAGGTCCATCTCTTCTTTGATCTCCCGCACGGCAGCAGCTTCTGCGTCCTCGCGCTCTTCGACGCTGCCCTTTGACAGGGTCCAGTGCCCGAACACGTCATGCACCAACGCAACATACACGTCCTCTCCATCTCGCGCAAAGACCACCGCGCCGCTCTTACGCTCGATCGGCATTTTTTCGTAGGGGATGAGCGGACGGTCCTTGTTCTTACGTGCCTGCTTCGTCGAGCTCTCGTTCCGGCCCGGCTCACCGAGCTCCTTGTATACAAAGCCCAGCACTCCGTTCACGAATCGTCCAGAGCTTTCTCCGCCGAAGTTCTTGCCAAGTTCGATCGCTTCGTTGATGGCCACCTTGGCGGGCACCTCAGCCCGATCCGCGAACAAGAGTTCAAACAGGCCGATCCGCAAGATGTTGCGATCGACCCTTGATATCTTTTCTATTGGCCACTCCGGTGCTGCTTTGGTGATGATGAGGTCTAAGTCCGGCTTTTTTTCGATGACCCCCTCAAGTAGTCGACGCATGAAAGCCTGATCCTTGGTATCAGGGGCAAACTCCTCTATATTGCGCTGCAACATTTGCAGGATCGCCTCGTGGCTATCGGTACGCCCATCCTCGAGGTTGGTGTCCCACTCGAAAAGTGTTTGTAGAACGATTGACCGTGAAAGGTGTCTGTTCGCCATATACTATAAAAGTGCCCCTGGCACTGCGCACTCCCACCAATGCGGTCTGTGTCTGCAATGCGCTACTTACCCTCAGCCTTGGTATTTTCCTTCCCCTTCTTTCGCGTTGCACCACCCTTCACAGGAGCAGCCTTCGTACCGGTCACCGCCTTGGTACTGGCACGGGTGTCCAGTATCTGCTTACCGCGATACATACCTGTTGACAGGTCGACATGGTGGCGCAACCGAGCCGCAGTCCCCGCGCCGGAAATGGTCGGTGCTGCAGCATGGTGATGCGCACGCCTGCTGCGCGTCTTCGCGTGACTGAGCTTCATTCGTACGGACATGTGAATACTCTATCGAAGTATCAAGAAAAAAGCAAGGCTGGCTCTGTAGAAATGGGGATTAATGACTGAAACGCAAAAGTCAAAGCTCAAAATACAAAAATTGCAGGTCGAAGGTCAAAATCAGGCAATCGGCAATGTTGCGTGCCGTTGCCGGTATATGCAGGTTCGTGCGCGACTACTTTTTACGTTTGAATGGCACTTTTGATTTCTGCATTTTGACCTTTGGCTTGTATCATTCCTTTGCAAAAGGACATTCTATGCAAATTACATAATCCATGCATCATAATGGCGTCACGATGTGCCTTCGTACCATACCCCTTATGCGCTGCGAACCCATATGCGGGATAGTGCTTCGCCATACGGACCATGAGCCGGTCACGAGTGACCTTCGCCAAGATGGCCGCGGCCTGAATGACCGGGACGGTGCTGTCGCCTCGGATGATGGTCGTCTGGTCATGATACTTATGAGGCGCCCTGAGCGAGCCGTCAAGGAACACGCTGGTCGTACTTGGGTCAAGCTCAAGTGCTGCGAGCGCGCGATCGAGCGCGCACGTAACGGCACGCACAATGCCATGGCGATCTATGTACCCGGCCCCACACTGAGCGACCGCCCACCTACAGTTTGGCAGGTGAGTTAGTTTGGCGTACCATGCCTCGCGCTCTGCCTCCGACGCTACCTTCGAGTCACGTATACTCGTAAGCTGCGCAACATCAAAGCCCGGCAACGCGGCGAATGCGCCGACGGCGACCGGTCCTGCCAGAGGGCCCCGACCGGCCTCATCGACACCGACAAGCGTTGTATACCTCATCCGGTAATCCTAGCATAGCGTAACGAAGATCCGCCCGGATGGTGGGCGGATAGATAATGAACGGCAGAACTCATCAAACGGTGATCAGGTCTATTGCCTCATCTGTGAAACCTGCCGACATACAGCCCTGACACAACGCCCAGAGCACCTCATTTTGACCTAGCAGGTGGAGCGATCGGCCGAACTGTTGCCGAACGCGCTTTTTTTGTCCATGTATAAATAACGCTATCTCACGCTGTCGTGCGAGCGCAACAGCGGTTTCCAGTCTAAATGCTGGAAGCTCTTGCTGCGGAAGCACGCACATCATGCCGCCACAGTCGAGATAAAACAGCCTCACAAGCTCGTGCTTGCGCGCTCCATCGTCTTACATGCAAGCGCGCGTTTGAGCAGTATTTCCGCTGTGTGAGCGTCATTTTCGTTATTGTGCATCGTAAGCCTCCGCTGTTGCCACCAGTGCTATCGTACCACTAATATAGCTCGTTGTCAATTTACGCACGCGGTTGCTATACTGTAGCCATGTCTTCGTTTGTCCACCTCCACACCCACAGCCACTATTCTCTCCTCAACGGCGTTCCCAAACTCCCCTCACTGGTCAAGGCAGCAAAGCAAGCTGGCATGGACGCGCTCGCACTTACTGATAACGGCAACCTCTACGGGGCTATTGAGTTCTATCAGCGTTGTCACAAGGAGGGGGTGAAGCCCATTCTGGGCGTCGATCTCTACGTCGCACCACGCTCCCGGTTCGACCGTGAGGGAAGTCTCGACAGTAAGTGGCATCGACTGGTGCTCCTTGCACTCGACCACGAGGGTTACAAGAACCTGATCAAGCTCGTGACCGCGTCCTATACGGAGGGGTTGTTCCTCAAACCACGCGTCGACCGTGAGCTGTTGGAGGCACACAATAAGGGCCTTATTGCTATCCTGCCTTCCTTTGGCGGTGAGCATGTGAGCGCACTCACCGGTAACAATCTCGAACGGGCCGCGGAGACCGCACACTGGTACCAACGTGTCTTCGGCCTGGAGGCGACCTATCTTGAGCTCAGCCGCCATGACGAGATCGAGGGCCGGAAGTACATCGAGGAACAGATCATACGACTTGCTCAGGCGACGCAAGTGCCGCTTGTTGCCGCACAGGACACCTACTACCTCACCCCCGAGGACCGCCTTGCCCGGGAAACGCTCATCAAGATCCAGACCGGAGGACCGCTTGCTGAGGAAGGTTTTATCGAGGATGAGGATTTCTCGTTCATCGGCGTCGAACGTGCACATGAGCTCTTTAGCGCAACACCTGAAGCGCTCGAGAACACCGTACGCATCGCTGAACGTGTGAACCTTGAGATAGAGCTTGGCCATTGGTACTTCCCCGACTACACCATAGAGAGCGGACGCACGCCGGACGAAGAACTCGTGCATCTTGCCCGTAAAGGACTGGAATGGCGTGGCCTCTCGTATGAGGGGCCGATCAAGGAACGACTGGACTATGAGATCTCGGTCATTCAGATGAAAGGCTACTCGAAGTACTTCCTTGCGGTCGGCGACCTGCTCCGCGAAGCGCGAAAGCGAAAGATCCTGACCACGATCCGCGGGTCCGTTGCAGGGTCGCTCACGACCTATGCGCTCGGCATCACGACCGTGAACCCGCTCGAGTACAACATTCCGTTCGAGCGGTTCCTGAACCCAAAACGACCCTCAGCGCCCGACATCGACATGGACTACGCTGACAATCGGCGCGATGAGATGATCGACTATGCGCGCGAAAAGTACGGTGCTGATAAAGTGGCACAGATCGGTACGTTCGGAACGATGATGGCGCGTGCTGCCGTGCGGGACGTCGCTCGTGCGCTCGGTTACGGCTATAGCGTTGGTGACCGCATCGCAAAACTGATCCCTATGGGTTCACAAGGCTTTCCCATGACCATCGAAACGGCACTTGAGCTTGAGAAGGAGTTCGCTGAACTGTACGCGAAGGACAAGGATACGGCACGCATCGTCGATCTTGCCCGCAAGATCGAAGGTTCCGCACGACACGTCGGAGTACATGCTGCTGGTGTAGTGATCGCGCCAGAGCCACTGAGCGAGTTCGTGCCGCTCCAACCGGACCCAAAGGGAGGCAAGCTCGTCACGCAGTATGACATGCATGCGGTCGGCGAGGACGGGGTCGGGCTGCTGAAGTTCGATTTCCTAGGTATCAAGAACCTGTCCATTCTCGCAGATGCCCGCGATCGCGTCCTCGAGCGGCACGGTGTCGAGATCGATTTCGATACCATACCGCTTGATGATGCAAAGACCTATGCGATGCTCACACGAGGCGAGACCATGGGTGTCTTCCAGTTGAACGGGGCCGCGATGACCCGCTACCTCAAGGAGCTGCGTCCGACGAACATCCACGACATTAACGCGATGATCGCCCTCTATCGGCCCGGACCGATGCGAAACATACCTGAGTACATTGCCCGAAAACAGGGCCGCTCCCCGGTCCGCTACTTCCACCCTAAAGCGAAGAAGTGGCTTGAGCCCAGCCTCGGTATTCTTGTCTACCAGGAGGACCTGCTTTTCACGGCACTCGAACTTGCGGGTTACGATTGGGAGTCTGTCGATAAGTTCCGCAAGGCGGTGGGTAAAAAGATACCCGAAGAAATGGCCAAGCAGCATATTATTTTTGTCGAGGGCTGTGAACGCTACTCCGGTATTCCGAAAGCGGAGGCTGAGACTATCTGGAACCTTTTCGAGCCTTTCCAAGGCTACGGTTTCAACAAGGCGCATGCGGCGAGCTATGGCCGAGTTGCCTACCAAACGGCATACATGAAGGCGAACTACCCGGTCGAGTACATGGCCGCGATACTAACTGCGGATAGTGGCGACATCGACAAGGTCGCCGAAGCGGTGGGTGAGTGTAAGCGGCTCGGGATTCGCGTGCTAAAACCTGACGTCAACGAAAGCTTTGCCGACTTCACTATCGTGAAGGACAAGGATGCGCCGGAGAGGGATGCGATACGGTTCGGACTGCGTTCGATCAAGAACTTCGGCGAGGGGATCACTACTACGATCATCGAAGAGCGAGCGGCGCACGGGCGATTCCGAACGATCTCAGATTTCCTTGAACGGGTGAAGAACCGCAACCTGAACAAAAAGTCGCTCGAGGCGCTCATCATGTGCGGAGCCCTTGATTCGTTCTCGTTCAAACGTGGCCGCCTCCTTGCACACATCGAACGTCTGCTCTCGGTCGCAAAAGAGCGATCTACTGACACTGGGCAATCGTCGCTGTTCGGAGCGCTAGACGCTGCGAATGAGGAACTGGTGCTACCTGAGGCGCCGGAGACGCCGCGAAGCGTCATGCTCGGGTGGGAAAAGGAGCTGATCGGCCTCTACGTATCAGGGCATCCGCTCGACGAGCACCGGGCACGTCTCCAAGCCCTCGGGAAGAACATCACAGAGACCAAAGAGGGCTATCCGGGCGTCGACACCGTCATCATGGGACTCCTCACCGAGGTCAAGCCGCTCATCACGAAAAAGGGAGATAAGATGGCCTTCATCAAGCTGGCGGATTATGACGGAGCGATCGACGGTGTCGTGTTCCCGAAAACGTTCCAGGAAACGCGCGAGATCCTCCAGGCCGGGCACTGTGTCGCGCTAAAAGGCAAGGTGAACGAGCGGAACGGAGAGCGGAGTTTCGTGGTCGATAAGGTGAAGTCGCTCTAACGCGCACAAGGTCTCACTCTGTGTTTACCGTACGGTTATCTCACGACTCCCCTTCCCGTAGCCAGGATACTCAAGCTCGAACCTATATACACCAGGGAGGAGCGCGAGGTCAGCTACGCTGTGTCGTACGGGGAACATACGCAGCTCCCCGGGTGACAGCTCCCATACAACGAGCTCGTCGGTCTTGCAACGTTCTGTTTCCCTGCTGTCATAGAGCTGTTCCTGTTCACGATAGATCCGGTACACAACCTGACACCCACGAACAGCATCAAGCGCAAGCGAATCACTGCCCCCGTTCTTTACCGTAAGCAGGAGTCCTTCGATATCTTCGCCCTCGTCATACGTCAGATCACCATGCTCGATGAACTGTGACACCTCCACGGTGACAGGGTCCGGTGCCGCCACTTCGCGCGTTCCGCTCCTCATATGCTCAATACGCTCTATCGCACTCGCAAGCGCTCGCGCAGTGCCTGCCAGCGGTTCTGGTACGATGCCTCGTTCGATGAGCAGCTCAACGAATCCGGTCGTCGTATAGAGCGAGTACGTCCTTGCATACACCAATCCGCTCACTCCAACGAGCAAGCACAGCAAGACAGCTGCAAGCATGAGTCGTTTCATAGGTATATTGTGCGCTGTGTCCCCCACAAAAGCAAGCATGTGACCGCTGTCTGCTTGAACAGGTGCTACACTGGTGCGTATGAACAGAGATACGGTTCAGGTACAGATCGGATCGCTGGATTCGCTCCTTACAGAGATACCGGACCCGCCGCAAAGTCTCTACATCCGAGGATCGCTACCCAGCCCACACACGACCAAGCTTCTTGCGGTCGTAGGGTCCCGAAAATATTCACCATACGGTAGAGCGGTGTGCGAGCGGTTGATCGACGGTCTCTCTGGTTACCCCGTCTGTATCGTTTCCGGACTCGCGCTCGGCATCGACGGCATAGCCCATCGTGCTGCATTGCATGCCCGTCTAGTTACGGTAGCGGTACCCGGCTCAGGCATTGATCCGTCAGTGCTCTATCCCGCAGCACATCGCGGCCTCGCGCGGGAGATACTCGAGCAGAACGGCGCTCTTGTATCAGAATTTCCACCCCGTACCCGCGCACGGCCGGAATACTTCCCGCGCAGGAATCGCATTATGGCCGGTCTCTGCCATGCGGTGCTCGTTATCGAAGCGACACCGAGGAGCGGTACACTGATCACCGCCCGGCTCGCAGGTGAGTACAACCGCGATGTCCTCGCCGTTCCAGGTCCTATACACATGGAAACGACGCACGGACCACACATGCTCATCAAGAATGGCGCGGCGCTCATCGAAACAAGTGACGATATCCTTGCAGCGCTCGACCTACCTCGCCACGAATGCGCAGCACCCGAGCACTTTGACCTCTCGCCCGACGAGACACGGGTCATAACGCAGCTCCGAAACGCACCCCTGTCGCGCGATGAGCTCATCCGAACCTCCGGCATGGAGGTTTCCGCACTCAATGTCACACTGGCGAGCCTCGAGCTCAGGGGAGCGGTACAAGAGGTGTGCGGTAAGTTGACCATTCGGTAATTTCGTGTCACTGTCTAGTAAGGCACGCGAAGAGGAGGCGCTCGTGACAAAACTCCCCCAGATCGTCGTTCGGCCCCAGGGTACCTGCGGCAGAACGACCGATGCACTGCTCATGCCCATCGCGCGGCTGTGGTCCGGGCATCCGTTCGAAGTGCCCCAGAGCACCCGCTGGTGGAATAACATGCGACTGACCGAGGACCAAACGCTCGTCCTCGACCACAGCAGAATGGCTATCCACGAGGGCGACCCGCATGCGCGTACGGTCAGGGCACCCTGGTCCCATATTCCGTGGCTCTCCAACTGGAAGACCTGTGCGGTACTGGTGCCGAGAGGCCCATGCGGCACCTGGTACGTCGGTTGGATCGTGCAGGAGACGCTCTGTTTCGGCTTAAGCCGTATACCCAATACGGGTGCGATCAGAACACTGATCGGTCCCTCTACAACGCTCTGGTTCGCCCTTGCCGAAGACGGCACACAGATCGTGCTCGACCTTGCTCGAACGAGCAGGATCGGCGACGGTGGACCTGACACACGACTACCGCTCCGCTAAACTCCGGACCGCCCTGTGCGGTCCGTTCTGTTTGCGGTTGTTGCCGTATGGTACAGTGTGTGGTACTTGTATGCACCACATCGTATGAAGCTCGTGATCGTCGAAAGTCCTGCAAAGGCAAAGACCATAGAAAAGTACCTAGGCAAGGACTATACCGTCAAAGCATCGGTAGGCCACGTTCGTGACCTGCCAAAGAGCAACAAGAACGCGATCGACATCGCGGGCGGTTTCATTCCCCATTACGAAGTAGTCAAAGGCAAAGAGAAGGTTCTTGGTGAACTGGCGACTCTCGCGAAGAAAGCTGACGAGGTGTTGCTCGCGACCGACCCGGATCGTGAAGGTGAGGCGATCGCCTGGCACATATTTGAGGCACTCAAGCTCCCTAAGCAAAAAACGAGAAGGGTGACGTTCAATGAGATCACCAAAGAGGCCGTGCAGCGCGCGATAACGACCCCGCGCGATATTGATGAGCACTTGCGACGCGCACAGGAAGCACGCCGGGTGCTCGACCGCCTGGTGGGGTATGATCTCTCCGCCCTGATCTGGAAGAAGGTGCGCTATGGATTGTCAGCAGGCAGGGTGCAATCGCCGGCGTTGCGGATCCTTATGGAACGTGAGCGCGAGATCCGTGCGTTCGTTCCTGAGGACTACTGGGTCGTGACCGCCCGCACCCGCACGACCCAAGGAGTCGAGCTTGGCTTCACCTGCACCGAGGAGCCGAAGAACGAGCAGGCGGTGAACGAGATACTCCGCATCGGACAGAGTGAAGCGTGGCAGGTCACCGATGTAAAGGAACAGGAGCAGCGCCGAGCTCCCCGCCCTCCCTTCACGACATCGACGCTACAGCAGGCCGCGTCGACACGTCTTGGGTTCGCCCCAGCACGTACCATGAGCATCGCTCAGAAGCTCTACGAGCAAGGTCACATCACCTACATGCGCACCGACTCGACCAACCTGTCGGAGCAGGCGCTCGGTGGCCTCCGGGCTGCGGTCACGAAGCACTTCGGTTCCGAGCATGCTGAGACCGTCCAATACAAGACCAGGAGCAAGAACGCCCAAGAAGCGCACGAAGCCATACGCCCTTCGAACCCCCTCAAGTTGTCAGCCGGTACCACCGATGAGCAGAAGCGGCTCTACAAGCTGATCTGGGCACGGGCGGTCGCGTCCCAGATGCGACCCGCTCGGATACAGCGAACTCGCATCCTTGCGAACACGGCAGGCCGCGGCGTGCCTGATTTCAGCGTGACCGGGAGCCGTGTGGTGTACGAAGGTTGGCTCCTTGCTGACCCTGACGCGCGAGGTGAAGATGTCGAGGTGCCCCACGTGACGGTCGGTGACTCGCTCGACCTTGTTTCGCTCTCTGCCGAAGGTAAGCAGACAACACCGCCCAACCGATACACGGAGGCTGGGCTCGTCAAAGAGCTCGAGAAGCGTGGTATCGGGCGCCCCTCTACCTATGCATCGATCATGAAGAACCTTGCTGATCGACAGTATGTGAACAAGGAGGGCAAGACACTGATCCCCACCGACATGGGTGATGTGGTGAGCTCCTTCCTCGAAACACATTTTAAGAAGTACATCAGTGACACGTTCACGGCAGAAATGGAAGAAGAACTTGATGAGATCGCAAATGGGGAGCGTGAGTACACCAAGACGCTAGCAAACTTCTATGGACCATTCGCCAAGGAGGTGGCTTCGAAAGAGGATATCGAGAAGCTCACCAACCTGGGCGAAGTATCGGCAGAGTTCGCCTGTCCGCTCTGCAGCGGGCCGATGGAATTCAAGCTCGGCCTGAGCGGAAAGTTCATGAGCTGTAAGCGGTTCCCTGAGTGCAGTGGTGCGCGCACGGTCGATGGCAGGTTGGTTGAACCGGAAAAGCCGCTCGGTACCTACCCGCCGACCGGCGAACCCATCTTCGTCATGGAAGGCCGGTTCGGCCCTTACGTGCAGGTTGGCGACCCGAAGACTGCCAAAGAGAAGATCAAGGGCAAAAAGAAAGAGAAACCTAAGCGCGCTTCGCTCCCTAAGGGCAAGGATCCGCAGACGGTAACGCTCGAGGATGCGCTTACCTACCTGTCCCTACCGCGCTTGCTCGGCACACATCCTGAAACCGGTGACACTATCACCGCGTCGGTCGGCCGCTTCGGGCCGTTCATCGTGCACCAGAAAGATTTTCGCTCGCTCAAGACGGATGACGTGTACACGATCGAACTTCCCCGTGCGCTCGAAATACTTAGAGAGCCGAAAAAAACCGGCCGCCGTGGTCGAGCAAAGATATCGAGCGAATAATTGCGCGGCCCGGAGCGTCGCGACACATACCTAGGTTAATGGCTTCGGGACAATTTCTATGAGGTCATGGCGTTCGAGGAGGTCGAGTATCGGAAAACAATACAACGTACTTGGGGTGCACAACAGCACTACTCTACCGCCATGACGCGGTACTTTTGCCGACCGCTCGGCGTCTGAAAGGTGAACTCTTCGTTCTTTTTCTTACCCATGAGCGCTTCACCGAGCGGTGAGAGGTGCGAAAGCTTGCACTCGAGCATATTGGTCTCCTCGCTGCCGACTATCGTGTAGGTATGGGTATCCTTGTCGCCCAGTTTTTGTATGGTGACCTTCGACCCGAGCGATACCGTGTCCGTCTTTTTGTGGGTGAGGATCGTGGCGCTCTTAAGGATCGTCTCGAGCTTACGGATACGCTCTTCGGTCGCAGCTTGTAGATCGCGCGCTTCGGCATACTCAGCATTCTCCGACAGGTCGCCCAGCGAACGGGCATAGTCGAGACTCTCTGCTATTTCGCGACGACGTGTCGTTGTCAGGTAGGAAAGCTCTTTCTTCAGTTCGTCGTACTTCTCTTGGGACAAAAACTCGGTTTCCTCGGGCATAGCAAAATAATTAGAGATTGGCGATACTATAGCATGCACTCTCAAGCCCGACAACGAGTGCCATTTTCCCCAACCCTTCGTTATGTCTACGGTTCGAGGTAGGGCAGATCCTCGCTGTGCGCCCAATCAAAGAATGCCCGCGCCGCACCTGTCGCACCGTACAGATTACTGCGCGGTCCGCGTTCCATCATAATAACGAACGCGTACCGTGGCTCCTCGTAAGGCCAGAATCCGGTGACCCACGAGTGCACGAACGCCTTGTTGCTCCCCAGCTCTGCGGTCCCTGTTTTGCCGGCGAGCTCTACATAGGGCACGTTCAGTCCCGAGGCGGTCCCATAGAGCGCACCTTGTCGCATACCTTCACGAACCGTCCTGAGCACGTCGTCTCGTATCGGTATTCTACGGTTGACCGACGTTTTTCCGAGCTGGATGGTCGGTGTGACCAAGGTGCCGCCATTCGCTATCGCTGCTACGGCACGCACCGCTTGGAGCGGCGTGGTCTGCCAACCATACTGACCGATAGCACTGTTGTAGGTGTCGCCAAGCCGCCAGTCAGGATCGTCAAAGACCTTCGCTTTCCATTCAGGCGACGGGACCACGCCGACTACTTCCCCTCCGATCTCGATCCCGGTCGACTCGCCAAAGCCGAAGTACTTAGCGTACTGTACGATCCTGCTGATGCCGAGACCATTTTGCCCCCCGAAACCACCGCCCACATAGTAGAAGTAGACGTTCGAAGATACGGCCAGTGCGCGTCTGACATCAACCGTGCCGTGTGCCTTCCAGTCGGTGAATGTCGAGAATCGTCCGGGATTGTATGGATTAGGCACGTATAGTGCGCCTGTCGACACGAACGTGGTCTCAGGGCGCACGATACCCTCGGCGAGCGCAGCAGCAGCAACGTAGGGCTTCACGATGCTTCCAGGGGTGTACTGGCCGCTCAAGACACGATTAAGGTAGGGCGTGCGCGCATCGTTCGCGTACGCCTGTACCCGGTCGGCATCACGTGACACAAGTGCGTTCGCGCTGTACTCCGGGTAACTTGTCATGGCAAGGATCTCACCAGTATGCACGTCCATGATGACACCGGCACCGCCCGCAAAAGGTATGCGCTCTGCCAGGTTCCGTATCGCCTCGTGGAGCCCGCTTTGTAAGCGCGAGTCGATACTGAGCGTGACCGCCTTGCCTGGAACCGGGGGCACGAGCACGCCTGAACTTACCACGGAAAGACGAGCGTCGGTCTCGACGATACGCTTACCGTTCACACCGCGCAACACGTCATCGAACGCCAGCTCAGCACCGGACACGCCTTCGGTACTCGTGCTATAGAGCAGTCCTTTTGCATCGCGGGCAGGCAGACGCACGTACCCGAGCACGTGCGCACTGCCGGTCGCGGTGATGTATGCCCGTTCGGCAAATGCTTCTGCAACGCCGCCGACCGTATGTGGCACGTTCCATGCGAGTTCAACACCATTCCGGTCGTAGATGATACCACGTTCGGCAATGACCGGCGCGTACTCGAGTCGATTGTTCTCCGAGAGCTGCGCATACCGGGCGCCGTGGACCGCCATGAGCTCGATACTGCGCCCCAAGAACACCACCATGGCTAGCGCAACCAACGACCAAAGTATGACAAGCGCACGGCCTGAAATAGGCCTGTCGATACGGCCTTCCAGACGTCCAGCGTCGAAATGCGGAAGGTTGCTCGCATCGATCAGGATCTCGTCTGGTGAGATCTCGACGGTCGTAGCACTCCTGGTCTTTCGTCGGAACCAGCTCATGATCGTAGAGCGCGCGCGAGCAAATGGAGCGCGAAAGCAAGGAGCGCACCCGTCGTGAGCAAGAGCTCAGTACGGAACCAGGTGCCTGGCACACCAAAGAGCCCGTCGAACAGGAGCGCTGCGCCCAAAAGTTCAGGATGGCCGAAGTACGCGATCGTAGCCAACAGAAAGGGCGCGCTGATCCACCACGGAACCATGAACACTCCAACATAGGCTACGCATGCAAGAGCGATGCGCAGGTACGGCGGCTTACGCCGGGAGTGATCTGGCAAGGTCCCGAACGACATGTTACTCATCGGTGCTTGTGGCGTGTTCTTGTAACAGCATGTCCACGAAACCTGGGTCCGTCTGCCAGGTGTGGTCGGGGAGTATGAGGACCGAGCGAAGCTGACGGCTCTGCGCATGGAGACGTGCGACCAGCACTTTGTAAGCTGCTTCCGGTTCGTTCTCAACATGCACAACATTAGCGACTTCGATCCATCTATCGCCAGGCAGCATGAGCACATCATTCGGACCGACAGGCTGGTCACGCGGAACACGCGCCATCAGCGTACCACTACCGCGTCCATGCACGGTCAAGTGCAGCGTACTTGTAGCTCTATCGGTAAGGTACAGTCCGGTCAGTGCACCGGTCGCAGAGAACATGCGCACCCCGGCAGTGGAGGCTGCAACATACCAGACCGAACCGACCGCATACCCCTCCTCGGTGACGACCAGAGCTCCTGCCGAAACACCATCGTTCGTGCCACGATCGACCACGAGCAGATCGAACGGAGCGACCTTGTCGGAAACGAGCACGGAGGCAGGTATGGCATGTGCCTGGTCAGGAGACATCACGCGTGCCTCACCGGCCAAGGAGCCGCTTCGCGCCATGAACGTGCTCCTTCGGAGCTCATGAAGCTCCTCGACGAGCGCTGCGTTCTCGGCAGCAAGCTGGTTGTTGCTCTGTCCGAACCCCTGGACCGACGCAACTAGACTGCGCCCAAGCTCCGCGACATGCCAGACCGGCTTTCCGAGGGTGAGCGCGACCGAGCGGATGGGGCCGGGCACAGCCTGACCCAGGATCACAACAAGAAAGGCGGCCGCGAGCACGCCGAGCGCGCCCACGAACAACTTACGCTTACTGCGCTGTGATGAAATCGGGGAGTGCATCTTCGTCGAGCAGTACCTCGCCATAGCCCTCGAGGGTCTCGACGATGGTACCAGCACCCCGAACGACTGAGGTGAGCGGATCGTTCGCTTTATTGATCGGCAGTTCCAGGAGCGTTTCCAACAGTTCAGGAACGCCACGCATGAGCGCACCGCCGCCGGTCAGGTGTATCCCTACCTGCATCACGTCCGCCACCACTTCAGGTGGCGTGTGCTCCAGCACCTCACGTATCGATTCGACCAGACTATCGATACTGCCCGCTATCGCTTCGCGTATATCCTCATCGGTAATGATCACCTCCTTGGGAAGCCCGGTGACCAGGTCACGCCCACGAACGCGTGCCTCCATACTGGGAGCATCCTCGAGCATCGAACAAACCGCATGTTTAAGCTGTTCGGCGGTACGCTCTCCGATCACCACTTTGAACTCGTTCCGTATGTAGGCGACGATATCCGCGTTCAAATGGTCGCCGGCGACATGGAGGTTCTTTGAACGGACTAGCCCATTGAGGGCTATCACCGCTATGTCTGTGGTCCCGCCGCCGATATCGACGACCATACTGCCGCGCGGCTCATGGATGGGCAGTCGCATGCCGATCGCCGCTGCTATCGGTTCTTCAACAATGTACACCTCGCGAGCGCCTGCACTGTGCGCGGCGTCCCGCACCGCGCGGCTCTCGACGTTCGTGATCCCTGAAGGAACGCCGATCACAACACGCGGACCGAAGAACGCCCTGGTACCCTGTTGCGCCTTGGCGAGGAAGTACTTGAGCATTTGCTCAGTGACCTCGTAATCAGAGACCACGCCGTTCACTAGAGGACGCACTGCGCGTATGTGTTGCGGCGTTCTGCCGAGCATTTCCTTCGCGCTCTTCCCCACGGCCACCACTTGTCCGGTCTTTTGATTGATCGCGACCACGGACGGTTCGTTAATGATGATACCCTTGCCGCGCAGATACACGAGCGTGTTTGCGGTCCCCAGGTCGATACCAATATCGTTCGAGAACGGTTTGTAGACGTAAGAAAGCATGATCGGTGAGGCTGCTACAGGTTTGTCCGAGCAACACGCGCAAGAAGCTCGGCTTTATGTACGAGCTCGGTCACACCGGTCGCTCGGTCGGTGAGCTCATAGCTGTCGGTCGCGAGCGACTTACTGCTCACGACGATACGCCTAGGCAGCCCGATAAGGTCACTGTCCGCGAACTTCTCACCTGCACGCACGTCTCGATCATCATAGAGAACCTCAACTCCCGCCCCGCAGAGGTCTGCGTAGAGCGAATCGGCTGCTTGTCGCACCGAGGGTTCGTTCCCAAGCAGGAGCAAATGTTGTGAGAACGGGGCGACGCTTGCGGGCCACACAAAACCGGTCTCGGTCGCGGTGAGTTCGACCAAAAGCCCCATGAGCCTTGTAATGCCAATGCCATAGGAGCCGAGTATGACGGGCTGGTCGTGTCCCGACTCGTCCTTGAACGAAAGTCCAAGCTGCTCACACTTTGCTGAACCGAAGCTAAAGATATTACCTACCTCGGAAGCAACCTCCTCAACGAGATCTTCGCTCGCGACTCCGAGCTGGGCGAGAACCTCCGGCGTGTAGACCTCCTTGTTGATCGCAAGCTTCTTTTCACGATGGACATAGACCGTGTCCTCGCCGACCGGCGTGAGCGTTTGGAATTCGTGACTGAACTGGGTGAACGCCCCGCCTGAGGCGAAAGTGAGGAAGGTTCGGTCACCGATACCCACACGCTCAAAAACGCGATGGTACGCCTCGATGGCCGCTTGGTAGAACTGCTGGTGCGCCTCTTCGGAGACCGAGTACGAGTACATGTCCTTCATGAGGAACTCACGCCCGCGCATGATGCCGGATTTGGCACGAAGCTCGTTCCTGAGCTTGGTCTCGAACTGGTAGACATAAATAGGCAGGTCCCGATAGCTCGTGATGAAGTTCCGCATCATGTCGGTGATCGGTTCCTCGTGTGACCAACCCAAGCCGAGCTCCGTGCCGTTCTTGAGCTTCGTCTTGAACCAGACGTCAACGTTCTCGTCGTCCCATCGATCGGTCGTCTCCCACACCTCTTTACGTTGGAGCACGCTCATCAGGAGCTCCTGCCCGCCGATCTTGTTCATCTCTTCCCGAACGATCGTCTTGATCTTCTCGAGCGTCCTCATGCCGAGCGGCAAATAGACGTACACACCAGCCATCTCTTTGTGGATGTAGCCCGCCCGTATGAGAAGCTCGGCGTTCCGAGCCACCTCGTCCTTGGGCGCTTCCTTGCGTGTCCTGGTGAACAGTGCGGCGTGACGCATACGTTCCTGAATTGTACGCTGCTTAGCCTGGCAGGTCAAAACTGCAGAATCAGTGAGGGTGGCACCCCCGTACGGATTACAGGAGCCGAGCGACGTCGTTCCAGGTGACGATCGCCATGAGCAAGATGAGCGCAAAGAATCCTACGGTGTTGAGCCCGTTCGCAAGCGAAAGCGGGATGGGACGACGCGTGACGCTCTCTATAGCCACAAAGAGCAGCCGCCCGCCGTCGAGCGCCGGAAATGGCAGGAGGTTAATGATGGCAAGGTTGAGCGAGATGAATGCGGTGAACGTGATGAGGTACGCAAAACCGAGCGACGCAGCATCCCCCACCAGACCAACGATACCGACCGGCCCTGAGACCTGGGATAGGTCCGCGGTACCGCTCACCGCACCAGCAACGAGCGCAAAGAGGCCCATCGCGACCTCTTTGAGCATGCCGAGCGTCATCAAGGCACCTTGATACACGGCTCTATGCGGCGGCAGGACCTCCTTGCCAGCGAGCGACATGCTGAAGCCTGATGCGTAGCGTTCGGGTTCTGACTCGATGATCCCCTGCACCGGAGTGACCGTAAGGTCAACGGTCTCGTCGCGTCGCAACACCCTGACCTCGATAGGTGCACCTTCTGAAGCAGCGATGGTCGCGGCAACTTCCTCAGGCATGAGCGGACCTTCAGGTGACTCAAGAACAAGCTCTGGCGTCTTGATACGCACTATCTGATCGCTCGGACGAAGCACCTCTGCAGCAGGACTGTTCGGCATCACATTAGTCACAAGGAGACGAGCATCAGCGCGCCCGGCTGCTTCCTCAGGCGAGAGCGCGGTCGGCATACCGAAAAGGAAGCCCATCGTGAACAGGAGCCATGCGAGGAGCACATTCATGGCGACACCAGCAACAAGCACCGCTGCCTGTGCGAGCTTGGGCTTATTCACGAAACTCCGATCACGATCCGGTCCTTCGAGGTGCTCCTGGGTCGGGTCCTCGCCATATATACGTACAAAACCCCCAATAGGGAGTGCATTGAGCGTGTACTCGGTCTCACCATACTGTTTTCCGAAGAGCTTTGGCGGAAAGCCCAGGCCGAATTCGTCGACCCGGATACCGAACCACTTCGCGACCGCGAAGTGGCCAAGCTCATGGACGAGTATGAGTACCACGAGCACCACGAAGAAGAGAAGTATCGACATGGTGCAGATCAGGCCTTAAGCTCCTCTTCCTTCTTTGAAGCGAGTTCTTCAAGCTTGCGGTTACCCTCCTGGATATGCTTCTCCATCTCTTCCTTGCTCCTGAACTTCTCGTCCTCGGTCAGCTCACCACTCTTCTGATCCTCCTGGATCGCGGTCCAGACATGGTCTCGGTGCTGACGAAGCGCCACGCGCGCGTCCTCGAGCTTGCTCCTGGTGAGCTTGATAAGCTTCTCTCGACGTTCGCTCGTGAGCTCAGGGAACGTGACCCGCACGCCGCGCTCATCGCTACCGACCGACACGCCAAGGTCAGCATCCTCGAGCGACTTTTCTATGCTTTTCAACAGACCATGGTCCCAGGGCGTGATACGCAGGGTCCTGGCATCTTCAACAATAACGTTGCCCACTTGGACGATCGGCATCGGACTGCCGTAGGCATCGACGCGCACTGAATCAAGAAGCGCAGGTGCTGCACGGCCGGTACGAATGCCCGCAAGCTCTCCACGCAGGTGTTCTGCAGTCTCGTCGATCTTACGTTTAAGTTCAGTAAAATTGTACATACGTGCAGTATAGCAAATGTATTACCAGAACGCAGCAAATGCTTGCCGCATGCTTAAAGGCTGCGCTTACGTTCAAGCACTCGGTGGACCGCCTGTTCTATCGCTGCCCGGTCCAGTCGATACTCACCGCGGAGCTCATGGGGTTTGCCGGATTGGCCGAACCGGTCGTGCACCGCGACCATCTCGATCGGCACAGGACGGTTCTGCACGGCGATCTCCGCGATCGTGCTCCCTAGTCCACCAAGGATCTGGTGGTCCTCAAGGGTCACTGCGGCACCTGCGTGTTGGAGTGCTTCAAGCACTCTACTGATGTCCATGGGTTTTATCGAGTGAACATTCAACACCGAGGCCCGCACACCACGGGTTCCAAGTGCGCATGCGACTAAAATAGCATCGTGAAGGATAGGACCAGCACCGATCAGCACAACGTCCGGGTCCTCGGGCAGGTACAGGTACTCAGCGACACCGATCGAAAAAGGCGACAGATCGGTCGTGAACAGCGGCGTACGTTCGCGCGCACAGCGCAAATAGGTTGGTTGCGCTTGTGCGACCGACACATGCACGGCCTTGCGGGCCTCCTCCGCATCAGCTGGGACTATGACGCGCATGTTCGGGAGCACGCGCATCAAGGTAATGTCCTCGAGCGCCTGGTGCGTTGCGCCATCCTCACCGACCGACACCCCGGCATGCATACCGACGATCACGACCGGGACATCATTGAGAGCGATCGTCGTCCGTATCTGTTCCCAGTTACGCCCGGGCGAGAACACCGCGTAGCTCACGATGAACGGTCGCTTTCCGCTCGCGGCAAGGCCGGACGCGATTCCCGCCATGTTCTGCTCGGCAACACCAACCTCGATGTACCGATCCGGGAACCGTTCACGGAATGCCTGAACACGTGTCGACTCTGCAACGTCGGCACAGAGGACGACCACGCGCTCGTCATACCCGGCAAGCTCAACGAGGCCTTGTCCGAAGCCGTCCCGCACAGCCCGAAGTTCCAGCTTTTCTGGCGTACATACATCGAACTGAAGCTGTTGTTCTGGATTTATCATGATAATTGGTTACCCACCGATCATTCAGGCTCTAATGTACCTTTGAGCGTCCGCAGGTCGCGCAGAAACCGCTGCTCCTCCTCCTTGTTAGGCGTTTTGCCGTGCCAGTTATGGTCGAACTCTATCTCTGGCACCCCTTTACCGGGAATGGTATGCGCAATGATCATGGTCGGCCGCTCTGCTATAGCTTTCGCTTCCTCGACCGCATCACAGAACATCTCGATGTTGTGTCCGTCGATCTCGAGAACGTGCCAGTTGAACGCTTCGTACTTCTCTCGAAGCGGCTCGATCGGCATGACCTCTTCGGTATGTCCCCCGATCTGTATGTTATTCCGATCGACGATAGCGGTCAGGTTCGATAAGCGCCGGTTGCCGGCGAATTGCAGCGCCTCCCAAGTGTTGCCGCACTGCTGTTCTGCGTCCGACATGATGCAGTAGGTGCGCCAATGCGCACGGTCCATGCGTGCCGCAAGTGCCATACCGACCGCTTGCGAAAGCCCCTCACCGAGCGGGCCTGAGGTCGTCTCAAGTGCCGCAAGTCGTGCGCGCTCAGGATGGCCCTGCAAACGCGAGCCGAACTTACGCAGCGTCTTGGCTTCCGCCTCCGTAAGATACCCCGCTCGCGCAAGCGCCGCATAACGGATCGGCACCGTATGACCGTTCGAGAGGATCAGTCGGTCACGCAATTCCCACTCAGGATCCTCCGGATCGTGGCGCAAAATATGAAAATAGAGCGCAGCAAAGATATCTGCGAGCCCGAGCGGACCCGCCGTATGTCCACTCCCCGCATCCTCGAGGATATCGATCACAAGCCGGCGTAGTTCGGCCGCGTGCTGCTCAAGGCGTGCAATATCTCGTTCACTTACGTGCGCCATAGCATAGTTAATGTTTCGTAAAGACCTATCTTCTTGCGGCCAAACGTTCGAGCCGCTCAACGGCAACCTTCGGCTCACCGGCACCGAACACCGCACTCCCGACCGCAAACCGCGTAGCGCCAGCTGTCCGGAGCGACTCGAGCGTGTCTTCGGTGACGCCGATATCGACCCCTATCGCAAGCTCGGGCCAGCGCGCACGGAGTGCTGCGATCGTGTCGAGCGCTTTGGGTTCGAGGCGCGTTCCCTGTATGCCGATATGGTCGCTGCCCATGCACTGCACGAACACTGCCTTGGTCACGTAGGGTGCGACAAGCTCGATATCGGTCGAGGGCTTCATCGCAAGCGCAAGCTCCACGCGACGATCGTATGCATACTCGAACAGATCATCCAGCTTGTCGGTCGTTTCAACATGCACGATCAGGCATGCCGCGCCCGCGAGCACCCACTCTTCAGCTCGGCTCACGGGATCGCGCACCATCAGGTCTACCTCGTAGTCCATCTCTTGCCAGTAGGGCAAACCTTCGTCCTCTTTCTTGAGCGCTTCAAAATAGCCACGGTCAGAACCACCGTAGGGCCACGAGACGGACTTGGTATAGCTACCGTCCAGTACATCGACCTGAACCCTACCGACTGCACCGCGCACAAACTGTACATGCTCCTGCAGATCCTCGAACGAACGAGGTATTATAGCGGGTATGATCGTTTCAAGTGAAGTCGTGCCCATGTCATGTAAGTGTAACGCGAAGGCGCGTTGGGTCCTAGCGTTCGTCACCGCGTGAGCCAAGCGCCTCAATGCGACGCACGTGTCGCTCGTCTTTAGGAAACGGCGCGGCAAGCCAGCGATCCACCCCGTCGCGCGCCTCCTCGTACGTGAGCAAGCGCGCGCCGAGTGAAAGTGTGTTGCTGTTATTGTGCTCACGCGACAGCACGACCGGGTCAATGCCACGGGCCGCTGCAGTACCGCCGGTACCGTTCCAGAGTGCAGCACGTACATGGGCGAAACGATTGGCCGCCATGGCTTCGCCCTGCCCTGATCCGCCGATCAGTATCGCACGCTCATGGTCTGGGTCGTCAGCCAGTTCTTGCACCGCTCGATAGCAGTAGTCCGGGTAATCGTCAGCTTCATCGAGCTCGAACGCACCGACGTCGATCACGTCGTGCCCCAGTGACCGGAGATGCTCCACAAGCTGCCCTTTGAGCAGAAATCCCGCATGATCAGCCGCAACGATGATCTTCATGACCGAATGCCTCTAAAGATGCGACCCGCTCGCCAGCACGTGTTCTATCAGTGCCTGCACGTAGCCGCTCTCGTTATCGTACCAAGCTCCAACCTTAACCAAAGTACCGTCGACGACCCGCGTGATCGAAAGGTCTGCGATCGATGCGTAGGGGGAGCCGATGATGTCCGTCGAAACGACCTCTTCATCGGTCACCGCGAATATCTTCTTCCAGCGATCAGTGTTCGCGGCCTCGCGCATGATGCCGTTCACCTCTTCGACCGACGTAGGTCGCCTCGCCACGAACGTGACATCGGCCATAGATCCTGTGATGACGGGTACGCGCATCGCAATGCCGTCGAACTTCCCCTTGAGGTCGGTCACCACTTCGGTCACCGCCGTCGCGGCACCGGTCGAGCTCGGTATGATGTTCGAGGCTGCCGCACGGCCACGTCGCCACTCTTTCTTGTCCGGCACGTCCACAATAGCTTGGGTAGCGGTATAGCCATGGATCGTGTTGAGCATCGCGCGCTCGATGCCGATCGATTCGTGCAAGATCTCGATCATGGGCGCCGCGGCGTTCGTGGTACAGGAACCATTGTTGCTGATCTGGCAGTCCTTAAGCAGGTCCTCGTTAATGCCCATGAGTACAGTACCGCCCACGATACCTGCCTCGCTTGGCTCTCCCTTTGCTGGCGCGGTAATGACGACACGTTTTGCTCCGGCGTCCAAATGGACCTTCGATGCTGTGTACTTGGTGAACGCACCCGTCGCTTCGATCACGATGTCCACATTGAGCTCCTTCCAAGGCAGTGCGCTCGGATCCTTTTCTTGATACACCGGTATCTCTTTACCATTTGCAACAAGAACCGTGCGCCAGTCTATCTTCTTGGTACTTACCGGAAACGAGGCCCGGCCGTACGCTGAATCATACTTAAGGAGGTACGCAAGATTCTCCACCTCTCCAAGGTCATTAACGGCGACGATCTCAAGATCGTGGCGCAGGAGCGCATTGCGCATGAACGAACGGCCGATGCGCCCGAAGCCGTTTATTGCTACTCGTAAAGCCATACCGAGCGAGTGGTTAGAGGGTAATATCCCCAGTATACCCGACGCGAGCATACAGAACCGCATACGATATGCACAGTCCCCGAGCCCTACCCTGTGCACCGAGCAGGTTGCAGAAAAAAGATACCGTGGTAGTGTGGTGGTAACGTAACTCCACCAAGCACCGCGGCACCGCGTGTGTACGGGAAGTGACAGAAAAACCGAATCCTGTTGTGCGTCGAGGCATACGTCCTGCGTGCGCAACTGTTTATTTCTAGTATTGAATCTTCTATGGTGAATGATAATGCACGCCGACGTACCCAAGGTCAGGTACGTTCGCGTCGGCCCTCTATCCGCACGCTCGACGAGACCTCAGGCTCTTCGCGGCAGGTTCCGCAAGAGCACAAGACCGGCCCCGCTACGCGATCACGCCGTTCGGGCGCCAGAACGCGGTCGAACGCGTTCGTGGGTGACGCTGGTACCGTGAGTACACCCAAACCGCGCACGAAGACGCGCAATATGAAAACTGTCGGGCGCCCCTCCCAGCGTACGGTCGTGCGCGCCAAGAGCCGGCTACCGATGCGCAGGGACAAGCCGCAGCTCCCAGCCAAGCAACCTGACCGCTATGTTCCTCCTGTCCCCGAGAATGCCGTGCGGGTCATCCCCCTTGGTGGCGTTGAGGAGGTGGGCAAGAACATGATCCTCATCGAAACACCGGACGACATCATCATCTGTGATGCCGGGTTCCAATTCATTTCTGATGAGGAGTCACCCGGTATAGACTATATTCTGCCGAATACCCGTTACGCAGAGGAACGGCTTGATAAAGTGCGAGCTATCGTCATAACGCACGGCCACCTCGACCATATCGGCGGACTGCCCTACATCCTAGAACGCCTCAACAATCCCCCGGTGTATGCGACCGAGGTGACGTCGTACCTCATCAAGAAGCGTCAAGAGGAGTTCCCGCACCTGCCGAAACCGGACATTCGCGTTGTGGACCGCACCGACAAGGTAACGCTCGGCAAGACGGTCGTTCGTTTCTTCCCGGTCACCCATTCGATATCAGACTCGTGCGGCATCTTGATCGAGACCAAGCACGGAAATATCGTCATTTCCGGCGACCTGAAACTCGAGCACGAGGACGGGGTGCCGACCGCACGCGAAGAGAAGGTCTGGGGAGCCGTCGGCAAGGGCAACAACATCCTTTTCATCGGTGATTCCACCAATGCGGAAAAGGCCGGGTTCTCGATACCTGAGTCCGTGGTACATCGAACGCTCGAGGAGCTCATTCGCACGATACCGGGCCGCATCATCATCGGAACGTTCGCGTCACAGTTCGAGCGCATGATCCATATCATCGACACGTGCGAAAAGATGAACAAGAAGATCGTTACCGAAGGCCGTTCGATACGCACGAACATAGAGATTGCCAAGCTGGCCAAGCGGCTCACAGTACGGCCCGACACCATCATTCCAGCAGACCAGATCAATGATTATCCTGCCGACCGTATCGTGGTCTTGGCCACGGGTGCACAGGGCGAGGAGTTCGCTGCGCTCATGCGTATTGCGACAAAGAAACACAAGTATATTTCTCTTAAGGAGAGCGACACCTTGATCCTCTCTTCCTCGATCATTCCAGGCAATGAACTTTCGGTCCAAAAGTTGAAGGACAACCTGTATCGCCACGGAGTGCGCATCATCCACTATCGCGCAAGTGACGTGCACTCGACCGGGCACGGCAACACGGGCGAGCTCGTGTGGATCCGGGAACAAGTCAAGCCTAGGTTCTTCATGCCAGGCTACGGATATCACTCCATGCTCAGGTGCCATGCACAGGCGAACATCGACGCAGGCTTCCCGAAGGACCACATCGTCATACCTGACAACGGTACGGTGGTCGATTTCATCGAAGGCATGGAGATGAAGGTTCTCGACGTAAAGGCCCCGAACTCGCTGGTTATGGTGGACGGCTTGTCAGTGGGTGACGTACAAGATGTCGTGATACGTGACCGCAAGACGCTCTCGCAGGACGGCATGTTCGTGATCATCGCGACCGTGAATGCCAAGACCGGTGAGCTGCGGAAGAGCCCGGATATTATTTCCCGTGGTTTTGTCTACCTGCGAGAAAGCCAGGAGCTCCTGGGTGAAGCACGGGTCATTGTGAAGAAGGCCATTGCAGATTCGACCAAGAATATGAACCCGGTCAACTTCGAGTACGTGCGAAACTCGATCAGTGAGGCCGTGGGCCGGTTCCTGCTCCAAAAGACCAATAAACGGCCGATCGTGATACCAGTGGTTCTTGGACTCTAGCACAGCGGACCGCGGCGTTGCCGTGTGTGCACAGCACAGCTGCGGATACGCCTAGAACACGATACAATGAACACCTAGTCATATCCGTGCCGTCCATGCAGAACGGCACAGATAAGTACCGCTGGTTACGTGGAGTTCATACTACGTCACATCCGTCGAAGTGGGCAGTTCGGGTGGCTCTATTTAGCCAATCTTTTTTTTGCGCTCCACTACTACGTGGTGCACTACATCAACTCGAGCTTTCTCTCAACGATACTCCCTGCGGAGTATGTAGGTGTTGTGTTCTCAATAGGTTCCGCCCTCGCGCTTCTTGCGCTCGGTATGGTGTCGCTCGTGCTCCAGCGTCTCGGCAACTATAGATCGGTGCTGTGGGCGATAGCGTTCCAATTCGCCATATTCATTGGACTGGCGACACAAACAGACCCGGGTATGCTACTTGCCCTGTTTGGTGCAAGCATGATCCTGTCTCCGGTCATACTGTTCTCGCTCGACATATTCCTGGAGACCCTGCAGCGAGACGAAGCGCACACTGGGAACACTCGTGGTATCTTTCTGACGATGAGCACGGGCGCATGTTTCCTATCAGCTTCGCTCTCCGGCGTCCTCGCGGGCACGTCCAGCAGGTACGCGCTCGTGTACCTAGTCGCAGCGCTGTTCCTCGCACCGTTCTTTATCATCATCGCCAGTCGGTTCAATGAGTTCGTTGACCCCGTATACCGAACGTTCTCCCTCCGGCGCACCATCAAAGCGGTGCTTGCGGCAGGTACCGTGCGCCACGCGTACAGCACCCAGTTCTTAATGCGGTTCTTTTTCTCCTGGATGGTCGTCTACATGCCCATTTACCTGCATTCGCAGCTTGGCTTCAGTTGGCCGGAGATCGGGCTCATGTTCACCATCATGCTTACCCCATACCTCCTGATCGAGTACCCTGCGGGAGTGATCGCGGACCGATGGCTCGGCGAGAAGGAGATGCTTATCGCTGGATTCGTGATCGTGGTCCTTTCGACCGGACTGCTCACGTTCCTAGGGTCCGCCACGTTCCTTGTCCTGGCGGCAACACTGTTCGTGACCCGTATCGGCTCGGCATTGATCGAGATCATGACGGAAAGTTATTTCTTCAAGCACACCAAGGGTACGGACGCCGACGCGATCAGTTTCTTCCGCATGCAGCAACCGCTCGCATACATCCTCGGCCCCCTCAGCGCCTCGTTCGCACTCCTGTTCGTACCCCTCTCGTGGCTCTGGTTCATACTGGCAGGCATCCTCACCCTCGGGATATACAGCGCCACGCAGCTCAAAGATACGCGGTAGGAGGTGTCCTTTCGTCCCTGAGCGACCGGATTCACGATACAAGCGTCGCAAAATGATCGTCCAGTGTTTCTGCACGCCTGATCATCCGAAATCCGTTGTCGCTGTAGAGGAACTCGGCGTGGCGCAATTTACCGTTGTAGTTGAAACCCATACTGTGTCCGTGCGCACCGGCGTCGTGAATAATGACAAGGTCACCCAGCTCGACCGTGGGCAGCTTACGATCGATAGCGAACTTGTCATTGTTCTCGCACAAGCTTCCGGTAACATCATACGTTTCTGAGGACGGCTCTCGTTCCCTGCCCGGAACACTGATGTGGTGGTATGCACCATACATACCCGGCCGCATCAGGTCGGCCATGCTCGCATCGAGGCCGATATAGTTCTTATATGTTCGCTTCAGGTGACGTACGCGCGACACGAGGTAGCCATGTGGTCCCGTAATGTAACGGCCACACTCCATATACAAACGGAGCGGTTCGAGACCGTATGCCGCATAGAGCTTTCGCACACCCTCACCAAGAAGCGCAAGATCGATGGGAGACTCCTCGGGGCGATACGGAATACCGACACCACCCCCAAGGTTGATGAACGAGAGCTCTATGTTCTCCTCCTGACGCAGACGAACCGCGATCTCAAACAGCATGTCTGCCGTTTCAATGAGATATGCCGGATCTAACACGTTCGACGCGACCATAGCATGCAGACCGAACCGTGATACACCCAGCTTACGTGCTTGCCTATAGCCTTCGTACAGTTGCTGTTCTGTCATGCCGAACTTCGCCTGCATTGGGTCGCCGATGATCGCATTTCCTGTACGCAGCGGTCCTGGGTTATAACGAAAACAGAGCGTGTCAGGAATTCCGGCGTGCACTTTGAGGAAAGGTAGATGTGAGAGGTCGTCGAGGTTGATGATCGCGCCGAGTTCACGAGCCTTTATGAACTCCTCTGCGGAGGTGTCGTTCGACGTGAACATGATGTCGTCACCCGCCATACCGGCACGCTCCGAGAGTATAAGCTCTGCCATTGAACTGGCATCGGCACCGCACCCTTCCTCTCGCAAAATGTGCAATATAGCCGGGTTTGGCGTTGCTTTAACCGCGAAGTACTCCTTAAAGACCGGAGCAAAAGAAAATGCGTTAATGAGCGCTCGTGCCGCGTCTCGGATACCCTGTTCGTCGTAGACATAGAACGGGGTTCCGTACTGAGATACCAGAGCGCGCATCTCTTCTTCCTTCCAAGGAGTGGTGCGTGGCATACGTTCTAGTATAGCGTAGTGGCGGCTCCTGGCGAGAAACACAACAACGCCCTTATGGGCGTTGTTGTGTGACCGTGGCAGATCTTACCTACTATCTATGCCGGTCAACGCGTACTGGATACACCGACCCTGGTTGCTGAAGCCGAACGCTTCCCAGCCTCCCCGCATACAGTCCCTGAACGATTGTGGATCTTGTAGTTCCGGTTCTGGTTCATCTTCAAGGCCAACGTGCCAGTGTGCGGCATAATTGCCGTTCTCAAGGTTTGGGAACTCGTCCAACCCGTAGTTATAGCTGTTGATGAACAGCTCACGGATGAAGTTCACGCCTCCGGTCGAAGTAGCGACCTCTGTACCGTTTATCGTGTACCGATAAACCTCTTCTGTGGTATCAAGCTCGATACCGAGCGTTACCCATTCACCGTACGTGAACGGCACATCAAGGTTCGTCCAACCGGTTATGGAATCCCACACGCGCCATCCTTCATGGTCACCCACGGCAGATGCTCCGCTCGTGCTCGGCTCGAGATGCACGAACTCGATAATGCCGAACAGGTTGTCGCGTGCATTGGCCCCATTGTCACCGACGACCCAGAATCCCGCTCGAACCGCTTGGTCAGCCCAATCCGGATCTAGGTAGAGATCGATATTGCTCGATGTTCCGAAATTATTATCACCAACAGTCTTGATCCCCTCGGTCCGTTGGAACGTGCCCGCTTGTGTTTCTGTTGCGTCGATGCCGATACGTGCCACATCACTGCGGCCGAAGGCGCTTGTGGAACTTGCACCATCGGTTGGGAAGAACCGATCCGCTTCCCAGTTAGTATCAAGTTCCGCCTGCGTAAACGGAGTAAGCACGGGCGCCGCGCTCGCGACCACAGCCATAAAGGCACCTGTCGCAGCTACAAGCGCAAGCGCAACGATTAAACTTAAGGTCCTTTGTAGTGAAAGATTCATATGCGTAGTACCGTTAGTTTGTAATATGCTGGTCTGGTAATGCACAAGTATAGCAGATACTTACTGAAGAATAGATGAAGGACCACGCCTGCTGGTAGGATATACAAAAAGCACGGGGTACTGCTACCCCGTGCTGATCTTCGTGTACTGCTAGAA
Organism: uncultured Candidatus Saccharibacteria bacterium; assembly: GCA_964531785.1. Lineage (GTDB taxonomy): Bacteria > Patescibacteriota > Minisyncoccia > Phycocordibacterales > UBA12088 > CAYWMQ01. Next base: position 291,942 of record CAZHFF010000001.1, on the reverse strand, counting down.
CGTGAGTTCGATGCCCAATTTGGCCGCGTGACTCGTGTCCCGGTCTTCCATGCCGCTGATCGGCATGGTCACCTTGTACGCCGCGAACAGTGCGACGCGATCAGTGATGCCGATCCGAACGCTCGGTTCCGCGAAGAACCCTGCACCGCTCTCAAGTCCGAATGACTCGCCCATCGCGACAGCAATGCCAGTCCGGAGTGCTGGTGTGACCGGCACCTGCCCGACCTGTCCCTCATACGCGAGGGTTGCCTGCGGGTAAACGCGGGCACCATTGCCGTCTTCCTCAAGCGTGCGCACGTACTCAGCACGCACCGCGGGCGTCAAGGTGACTCCTTCCGCCCACACAGGAAAGCTGCGGCCAAGCGTAATGGCAGGAACGAAGGCTGCACCGACCCCGGTAAGCCCGTTACCCGCGGCCCAGTAGCCGAGCTCCGGCGTCAGATCGATGCCGTTCCCGAGTGTGAACGTCGCGCCGACCGTCGTGTCTACCTCGTTGTTCCCATTGTCCGAAAAGTTGGTGTCGGACGGATCAACGAACGCCGTCACATTGAACCAAACGCTCGTGCTGGGGCTCGCGGCATAGGAACCGCTAATGGAAGGACTGATGACCCACGGACGCTTGCCCTCGGCGTTACGATAGACGCCCCCGTCATCATCGAGCCGCTGTAGACCGGCGACCGACGCTGCAAAGCTCCACGGATCCTCGTCCGCAGACGCGAACGCAGGAACTCCCACGAGCGACACCGCCGTGAGCACGTTAAACACTCTTCTGTTCATGACATCCTCTTCAGTTGTTGGGTACACACTGTAACCCGGCGTGTTATACCACACACCACAGTGTGCACCAAACCGACGTCAAGCGTGCATTTTACCTACTGGCACAGCTAAGGCACATGGCCCACAAAAATGTATGCGCGGTTCTTGTTTGCTGCACAAACAGATGCGCATCGCTCACTGCACTTCGTTTTGCTTCGTTTGTGGGCGATAAGGGATTCGAACCCCTGGCCTTTCCCACGTCAAGGGAACGCTCTAGCCAACTGAGCTAATCGCCCGATAGCGAGCAGTATACCTCATTTGAGCTCTGCGTTCAAACACGGTAGAGTAGAACGACCATGCTCCTCTTGTCCATAGAAACGAGTTGTGACGAAACCGGAGTGACCGTGCTTCAGGCCAAAGGCAAGGCTGACCAGGCCAGCTTTCAGGTACGTGGGAATGCGCTCTATTCACAGGCAGCAAAACACTCAGAATACGGTGGCGTGTACCCGACGCTCGCAAAACGCGAGCATGCGGCGAACCTGGTCCCGCTCCTTGCTACCGCGCTCAAACAGGCGGGACTCTACCAAGAAGCACCACAACAGATCGAACCTGCGGTCGAGGCGTCGTTGACCGAGCTCCTGCGCCGAGAACCTGAGCTCACCGACCTGCTCCTTACGACACTTCGCAACACCGAGCGACCCAAGGTCGATGCGATCGCGGTCACGACCGGACCGGGACTTGAGCCAGCACTCTGGATCGGGGTGAATTTTGCGGACGCGCTCTCCCGAGCCTGGAACATACCCGTGCTGCCGGTAAATCACCTCGAGGGACATGTCGTAGCAAGCGCAAGCACGAGAACGAACGATGCGAACGAGTCCTATACGCTCCACGGCACCACCTTTCCCGTGCTCGCACTCCTTATATCAGGCGGTCATACGGAGCTCGTGCATGCCCCGGCCTGGGGTACGTACACCGTGGTGGGAGAAACACGAGATGATGCGGTAGGTGAAGCATACGATAAGGTAGCCCGCATGCTCGGCCTGCCCTACCCGGGTGGGTTGCATATCGCCAACCTCGCACGCGAAGGACGTCGTCTTGCCCATCAAAAGTTTGGCAAGCCGCTTGCGGACCAGAAACTCCCCAGACCGATGCTCACCAGCAACGACTGCGACTTTTCGTTCTCCGGTCTGAAGACCGCTGTACTCTACCTCACTCGGGAGCTCCGCGAGCTAGATGAGCACGCAAAGCTGCGCATTGCGACCGAGTTCGAGGAGGCAGTAGTCGATGTACTGCTTGCCAAGGTACGTCGCGCGCTCTCGGAGCACGACACCAAAACGTTCGTCCTGGGAGGCGGCGTCGCTGCTAATGAGTACATACGTGAACGCCTCAACCTCATGCTGACCGAACAGTGGCCAGATGTGCGGATACAGTTCCCGCCCAAGGGCCTGTCGACCGACAATGCGGTCATGATAGGCATGGCGGGCTATCTACTCTTCGAACGCAACGGAAAGGGCTCGTTCGCTACTCCCGACGAGCTCCGTGCTGATGGTCGAAAGCGACTTGCGGACACGCCTGCCACTCGACACACTAGCGTCTGAACGACTGGAGCTGCCAGGCTGGTTCTTGGCACGTCACATCGCGACAGCCACACTTCCAAACCGCACTGACCAGCTGACACACGTACCCCACCGCATACTGCGTATTTGCGAACTCCTCGTAACTAAACGGCAGTACGCTGTATGCGCTCCCCACGTACCAGGTACCGGTACGGTTCGCACCGGTCATGCCGATCTGTTGCCACGCTCCATCCCGCCAGACATACCCCGACTCATGTATGTAAGTAAGGTACGGTTGTGCATCGCCGCCCAGGTTGAGCCGTGCCTGCTCGCCACACTGCACCGTGAGTAACAGTTCGCGGGCTTGGGTAAATGGGTTCCAGGGAACGCCGAACCCGGCGAATACCGGTTGACCGCTCTGTGTGCGCTCGCAAGCTGCTTGAGCGAGCGTAGTCTCACTGTTAGGCGGAGTTGGAGTGTACACGCCGTGCAGAAGCGCAGGCTCATCGATATGGATATCCGTTATAGCACCCCCTGCCCAGTGACCGCCGAATGAGAACGCCTGCCGTTCCGGACTTTGGGTACTGCCCCACACCGCACTTCCAGGGAGCGCTTCTGTTTCAAGCGTAAGCACTCCGTCCACATAGACCCGAGCGATACGGTCAACGTACGGGTTGAAGGTGAGCGTCAGGCGGTGGAACTTCTGATCCGCGAGCGATAACAGGTCCATGTTGATACTCTTTGACCTCGTCTCTGCGCCCAGGCGCGCGCTGAGCTGGAGGTTGCGATAACCTCTATGATAGGCGACCGACACCGTTTCTTGGTCTTTGAAATGCACCATTTGCAGCCAACGCCAGTTCTCAGCCGAGGTATGTGGAACGGCTGCCGGCACCTCGTCTATCTTGACCAGCATGTCGAGCGTCAGACCTTCCATATAGGGCGTAGGATCAAAACCGCCCCATTTCCAGATATTGCCCCGAAGCGACGCGACCAGGCTTGTAAGCGGGGCTACGTGCGCTTCCCAGCTCGCGACCGCAGAACTGACGTTCCAGGTACCGGTCGTATCAGTGGTGCTTTGGTCGAGCTTTGAATGGAATATATACGCGGAACTGGGTGGCTCTTCTTCGAACAGCATGCGGTACGCCGACCCATGCTGAACGAACGGAAAGGTCCTTTGCGTCCCGGTCGAAAGGAAGTAGGGGCTCTCCGTGACACGTGCACCATTTATGTACACCTCACTGGTAGCAAGGTCTTCGACCGTGGCCCACGACCCCTCTGGGGCGGTCACATTGGTTAGCGTGAGCTCAACATCGGTACCGACCACCTCGACGACACGACGTGGATTTGCGTTCCTTGTCGTGAAGTCGATCGTGTCGAACACGTTGTCATAGCTTTTGCTGCGCGCGATCAACTTCCCTGCAAGTACCAAGTTGCTGCCTCGGTTCCCTGTTGCAGGTCGATCGTACGTGGCACCGTTCGGATAGTTTGCCGGGATGTTGTTCATCGAACGAAGCTCAAGTGAGCCTCCCTGCCAGTTGTAAACCTCATGGTACTCATGGACCGCGAGCAGTGCGTCTACGTTCACCTGTGCAGGAGAACCATCGGAGGCGCCGGCCCAAATGAATCGCTGGGTGTAATCGCCGCCATTGGCGGTTTCCCACACGGGCTCGATGACGTTCTTTCCGGGAAGTGCTGAGAAGTTCTTTACGGTAATGTTCGCATCGGCATTGAAGTATACCCCCCAGGCACCGAGGATCAGTCGTTCATTGGTGGGATCGGTCTCGCTGTACAGTGTTAGATAGGTTCCTGACGAGTGCCACGTCTTTGGTTCTGTCACCTCTGCCGCAGTCGATCGTTTTCGCCCGGACGCTGCGTCCCAGGCTTCACCGTTCACGAACAGCACAGCATACGCGGCCTTACCGGGAACCGTTGTGATCGAACTGATATCAAGCCCCCATCGGTTGTCCCCGAGGTTCTGCCATGACTCATTGGTGAGCACGTCCTGCCCGCTCGCGTTCTCGTTGGTTGCTTCATACCGGAACATATGTCCACCCTCGGCCCAGGGCGAACCGTTGGCGCCCCACGTGCCCGGCAGGTACTCCCAGAACACGAAGCGCGCGTCCTGCCCTGCGGACCCTTGACCATCGATCTTGTTGCCTGTATTTGACGTGTCTAGAGAGACACCTGTCGAGGACCAACCTTTATGCTGGACAATATAGTAACTGTACCGGTGGATCGCGGCAAAACGTGCGTGCCGTGCAGGCGAACCGACGCTGTCAACATAGTAGAGCATTCCCCCACCCCAGTACCAATCTCCATCCGCGAGCAAGGTACCGACACTTGGGCTCGCCTTTTTTCCGGTCGGTTTGCCGTCTGCCCATACGTCCACAACCTCCGTGGGGACGGCCGCCCGATATACCGCCCCGCCGACCGACTCCCACACCAGGTCTGCGGTACGTGTGGTGACACCTGCCGTGCCCTTAGGCACCCCGAAGCCGCGTACTCGTGACGCGCTATTCACATCTTCAGTATCATTGTAGCCACTCTCCAGGCCATTTAGACGGTCAGCATACCGATATGCAGTGTCCGCGGCGGCAGCTGTACCTGTTTTTCCATTCCATACCGAGCTATTAAGGTACGGATCCTCTTCTTTGTAACCATCGAGTACGAGAGTTCTGACGCCATAGGAAACCCAGTGGGACGTGTTCGACATCGTGCCCCCCAGGGTTAGATCGAAACGATCCGTTCGATGACTGCCGATACCTCCCGAAACACCAATTCCGCCCTCGAACGTGTCGCGGATGTTCGCACGTATCACTGCAGGATCCACCGTGCCTGCTGATGTGTTGCCGAGTCGTAAGAGGTATTTTGTCCGTCCGGTGCAACAATCGCCTTTGCCGTTGTAGATACTGATAGAGCTGTGATCACCCCGAGCACCAAGCTCAAGCCGATGGGCTCCTAGCAAGGTCAATGAGTACGCATCACCGCCGATGTAGACGTCCTGCACATCATCAAAGTAGAACATTTGCGCCAGGTCGGAGGGACTGCCCTCGAGCACCTCGTATTCATTCCTCGGGTCCTGTGTGGCATACACGACGATCTTGGTCACCCCACCCTCAACGCCCGACCAGTAGCGCATGAAACGTGCCTGTGCTGCAGTCGCGCTACCGGGCAAATTATCCACCAGGGCAGCAATAGCTGGGTCAGTTCCGTCATCCGAGGGTGAAGTAACGACCGGGTTGCCCCAGTGGAACACCTCGGTCGCTGCAATACCGTGACCTACGGGCGGACTGCTCCACACCTCCTGAATCGCAGCACCTCCCGGGACCTGGGCTTCCCACGCATTGACCGGCTGCCCGTCCTCGACACGTTGAATCCAAGTAAGGTCGCGCAGATCAAGAATGGTTGGTTCTGGAAGCGCAAGGGTGACCGCAGCTGTGTTCTCGAGCAGATGGAACCGGTTCCACGCCCCGAACGCAACGTACCCCACCTCAAGCGTCATTGGTACGCTCGGCAGGCGAACGAACAGGTCACGACTTCCCGTGTACCGGTCACGCAACTGTTCGATCAGCTGGGTGATATTCGCACCGGCGGTCACTCGCTCGAACCAGTCAAGTTCGACCGGTGCTGCTGCAGTATGCTCGTGTTCACGCACCCAGTAACCGTTCGGAGCTGCTAGCACCGTCCCGCCGTCGTCTCCTTGACCGTATGGGTCGTCCCCTGCGAACACGAACTCCCCGCCACGACGCGCCTCGCTCACTGTGGCTCGGTCGCCAAGTTCGCCCGTACGCACCCGAAGGTCATCATACGTAGCAACGGTGGCTCCGAACACGTCCGTGAGGACGAAAAGCGCAGCCACCAGCACAACGTTTGAAACGAGCGCGAGCGCGACACCCCTGCTCGTCACCGCGCGCGCTAGCGTCCGGTCACCTGGCGCGTCACTCGTGTCCGGTCCAACAGAAAAGTCTTTCACAGCAGTGGCATCGATGACCGTTCTCGGTCAGTACCACAAACTATACCACACTGCTTTAGCCCCTGAAGTGCCGCTTTCAACAACAGAAGAGGTTGCACTACCCAGCATAGGGCCAAAGCGTCTGTCGCTTTGGGATCGTGGGTCGAGCTATGATCCCATCGACCATGCGCCGCATCTGCACGAGCAGGTTCGGTGTGTGTACCGTGTGCGCATGTTGCGCCGGCTGCTCTCTTGTTTCGGGCCGTGCTGCGCGTCGGCGGGTCACCCCGTCAATGCTCCGCGCCCTTACGGTCCCGAACATCGAACTAGGTTGTTGTATACCTTCGGCCAAGTCGCGCGAACTCCAGACAACACGGACACCATCGAACTGCGTACTTGTAGTTTTCATAGCAAGAAGTGGTACTTGATAATGTTCGTAACGCTTAGTATCGGCTCACGCGGTCTGGCGCATTGCTCTCGAGCTCTGCCAGGGATAGGCCGCCGGTTCAGGTACGGTCCTGAGTGTATCGCGAAGCACGACGAGTCGCGGTGAACGCATCGTCCGTCCAAAATTGTTCAGCTGGGGCGAGCGAGTCATGCTCGCCTGGTAGTGAAGTACGAGCACCGCATGGGTCGCGAGCATAAGGAGCGGAACACCCACGAGCGCCAGGCGTCCCCAGAGCGAACTCAGGACCTCAAGCACGACACCCAGGTACGGCAGGCTCAGTACCAAGCGATAGGGCGCCTCCGCCGCTGCGACAGCTCGCTCATCCCCAACGTAGAGCAGCGCGCCCTGGGCCCGAGCGGTCCCACGCACCTCAAGCTCCGTCGCGTGCGGGCCGGTGCCGACCGCAAGCACCGTATCACCGGACATCCCTGCAACCTGTCGCACACCAACCAGAAGCGCAGGCGCACTGCTCTGGCCACTCTCAGCAAACAGCGCATACCGCATGCCCCGCTCCGTGTGGCCCGCGAAGTACACAAAAAGGCTCGCGATGACCAATGCCCCAACGAGTAGTACATAAAGTATCTTGTAGAGGTAGGTGGTCATATTGAGCTTAAAAGGTGCAGTGTGCCTGAGCCGCACGTGGCTCCTCGCGTTCAGGTTGACCCTTCAGCTGTTGGGGTCCGATCTTGATTCGAAGAGTGCTTCGAGATCGGGCCCCACGTAGCTGTTGATCAGCCCCCTGATCCAGTCACGCACATTGTATATACCCTGAGCAGACCGCTTCTTGCCAAACAATCTGCTCTGACAACATAATGCGCTCTCAGGGTATCATTGACAAGTATCGTTCTGTGTACCATAAGGACAGATGTGCCTGGTCAACAGTTGTCCCTATGTCTCACAGAACATGCCCATTTTCTAATCTATTATCGCGGACAACGCGCCTTGTCCTTGTGTCCTTTTGAAGACGAGCGATGAGCGTTACGAGGCGGTACGGCCACTTCGGTTATCCACAGGTGCGCTACCGTACCCTCGGGAGGCGCGGCATGCCTATCTGAGTGAACGCTTCGTCGACGCGAGCTTCGAGCTCGTCCCGGAGGCTCGCTGCGGTGACCTCGCCCGCACCGACTTGCATGCTCGATACCGAAGTGTCGCTACAGGCGCTCGAGCAGCTCGTGTCACAGGGACAGCTCTTGCAGCACCCCGACACGGTGATCGTCGTCTCGTTGGCGTTGACCACGTTGGTGATACTGACCGAGGCGGACGAGTTTCCGGTCGTGATGGTCCCTCCGGCCCCACCATTCCCGCCGCCACCTCCCCCGGCACCCCCTTCTCCGCCATCGCCTCCATTTGCACTGTTGCCTCCGGTGTTCGCCGTGACCGTGACGGTGTTCTCGACAAGAGCATGGTTCTCGTTCACGACCTCGATAGATACGTCTCCGCAGACGCCCCCCGGGCAGGGTAGGCACTCATCCCCCTCACAACCCTCCTTACGCACCGTTAAGGTGACCCTGTCCTCATCGAAGAACCCGTCACCGAACGCACCGGTCATCGGGCACCAGGCCCTGAACACGATATCGACCATACAGTAGCTTCCGTCCGGAATGCTCTGTGCACTGCTTGGAAGTTCGACCCTGAAGTCCCAGAGACCGCTCTCGGTCACGCCTTCGATACCAAGATCAAGGAGCTTTCCGCTCCCTCCGGTCGGATACAGTCGCTCGCCCTTAAGCCACGCCTCGACACGAAGCAGGTCGCAGAGTGCCGCATCACCGGTCGCCTGTTCGACGCTAACCGCATACTGTGCCGCACGAGTCTTGGTGAGCTCAACGTACACGGGGAAGCTCTTCATCGTGCCACACGCAAGCGTTTCGTCGCCGCCTCCTTCCGCATCAAGCTCAAGGAGCGCTGCAGAAAGCCGGCCGGACGTCGCCTCGGTGTCGGTGAAATACGCGATCGATGCGGTGACCGCTGGGAGCACCTGCCACATCCCGACTATCGAGAGGACAAGCGCTGCAATGCGGAGCAATGGGGCTGTCACATTCGGCGCCTTAGGGATCAGTGCGCACGGTAAAGCCTGAGCCTTCTGACCATGTATCTTCCCGAGGGTTGCGTCGGACCTGGCGTCGCTTGCTAAAGGCGCGGTGATACCCTGCGCTGCGTTCCGAAGGTCGAGCACATGTTTGGTGGTAGCGTATCTCATGAGGTGTATTGCGGCCGCAGCACCACGCGACAGCCGTCGATACCGGCCCGCTCAGAGAACAGCACCTGCCGATGCGCAGTACGGTCCTGTCGGTGGTCGTTCGATGTGCGATCGGGTTTGGTCGACACTGACCTGGGAGCCTTTTCGGTCGGCAGCGTTCCAGCTCGACGCGCCCTCCGACGGTCGCGGAAGGCTCCATAGAGGGTGATGAGCTCATCGAGCACGATGAACGATGCCGGTACGACGATGGTCCAGATGAATCCCGTTCTGCTGCGCGCGAACTCGAACACGTATCCGAGGCGTGGCACCGTGAGGACAACACGCCCAAGCACTTCGGCATGCTTGATGGGCAGATTATCAGCCTGTTCGTTCGCATCGCCCTTCGTTTGGTAGCGCACGGAGCCCGCTTCACGCTCGACGCTGACGATGCGGTGGGTGACGGGCACACGCTTTTTGGTGTCCTCGCCAAAGGTGATGATATCGCCCACCGCATACGTAGCGCTGGGTGCGATAAACACGACGCTCCCGACCGGCACCGCGGGCTCCATCGAGCCGCTGAGCACGATCTTGAACTGCACCTTACCCGGAAGCGGCGCAAAGACGCTCGCGACCAGGACCGCAGCGAGTATGAGCTCTGCTGCGATGATCCCGAGTGCTAGTTGTTTTACGTAGGACATGAAGTTGGTATGGGGGACGGGTATAGGAATGGGGGCGAAAGACAGAAAGACTTGGTACGGGAAATCAAACGATCATTCTGTCTTCCTCCAGTCGAGGCCCGACCACAGCAGGTCAGGCCTCGTAGGAAGAAGTTAGCTTCCTGTGAATGTGTTTGTAATGGTACAGGTTATCGACTGCCCTTCGTCCAGCTGGAACGGCACATTGAGTCCTGCAGGACAGCCGGCTCCCGTTATCGAGGTGAACGTGTAGCCCGCAGCCAAGTCCTCACTGATGGTATGGTCAGTGTTTGAGTCTACCGCAACCGAGGTGCTCTGCGGAACAGGGTTACCATCGATCCGCATCACAAACTGTGAGGGAGATGCAGTTCCGTCCACCACGTTCTTAATGAGCGTGATAGCAGCAGGCAGATCGGTGTTGGTGATGGTGCAGGTTTTGTTGTCGCCCGGCGCGAGTGTTATCCCCCCACCATTTACACAGTCACCGCTCCACGAGGCAACGTACCCCGGAACACCAACCTCCGTTACAGTGTAATTTCCCGACGGAAACTGGTTTGATGCGCCGCTAGAGACGTTCGTTACACCGCCCCCGATGACCTGTAGCTGGAAGTCGGTGGGTACGTTGTTTCCGCCATTGTTGTTAATTACCACCTTGTTGACAGTAAGTGTGGCTGGAATTGCAGTGAACGTGTTCGTGACCGTGCAGACATTGTTCGTAAACGGCGTGAGGGTCACCGCACCATCCGTACCACATGCACCACTGAACGTGGTCTCCATGGTGTAGCCGTTCGGCACCGCGTACACCTCACCCACGGTATACGGACCACCGTTCGGGTCGATCGATTGCGGGGTGTTTTGGTCTATGTTGGCTCCGTTAAGGGTCAACTGGAAGCTCGCGCTCGTCACCCCGTCCGGTGCATCACCCGCGACCACCTTCACGACCTCAAGTGTCGTGTCGATCGGTCGGAATGTGTTCGTGACCGTACAAACATTGTTCTGCCCTTCAACCACCGTCGCCGTTCCCACCTGTGGCGTTTGTGCGCCTTCGCACACACCACTGAAGCTGGTCTCCATGGTGTAGCCGTCCGGTACGGTAAACATCTCGCCTACGGTGTAGCTTCCGGGAGAAACGGGAAGTTGAACGTTCTGCGGGACAGGGTCACCGTCAAGCGTCATCTGGAAGTCCGCAGGCGACACATCCCCGCCAACGACTTCCTTCACAACGGTGAGCGTCGTGCGTGGTCCGCTACAGATGAACTGTGCGTTGTGCCGGGCCTGCATCGCGCGGAACTGTATATCGAGCGTCGTAGTATCGGTCTGAATCTCGTTCCCAACCGCTTGACCGTTGCAAAGTATGCCCGTAGCGACCGACGGGTTCACCCCTTGACCTGCAGGTACAGGGTCGAGCGTGAGCTCGCCAACGCACCACGCTTTTGCAACGTAGTGCACATCGCCTGCCGTAAGCGGACCGCTCGCCTGGCCTGTCCAAGCATTTTCCGTACTGTCCGCAAGTACCACGGAGAAAGGACCGCTCGTGTAACCAAGGTCGAGCAATGTCTTTACGTCACCTGACATGATGCGCTCACCGTCCTCGAGCACATTATCGCCATCGTCCGCCCACCACACCATTTGAATAGCTTGTGCGAGTTCGCCGTCCCACTCATCGGCCACATCATCGGCCTCCTCTTCTTCAACGAGAAGCTCCGGCTCGGTGCTCCCGTTATCATCATTGCTCGTCACGGTAAGGTCCATACACGCCCATGCATCGTTCTGTACGTGGAGCGATATGGTGTCCTCACCCTCGTCTCCCGGCTTGACGTCGTTGAAGTCAAAGAAGAGACGGCCGTTCGCGAGGTCATCTAGGTACCAGCTCGTGGTACAGGGAGTGCCTGGTACCGGGTACGGCGACTCGCCTACCCACTCCCACTGCTCTACCCCCGGATCAGTGCTCACATTGGCGCACTTATTGCCGTTGTAGTAGCTCTCATTGTCCACCTTGAGGTCGAGCGTTCCCGCAGCGAACGTGTTGCCGCTCGAGCGTTCCGTGTCGCCAAAGAACGCGCCCGTACCTCCCGCGACGAGCGCAACGGCCGCCACGATGGTGAGCATACTGGTAATGATACGTTTCATGCTTTATGGTGTTATCAGTAAGGGTTCGTTGCTTTACTTGCTCGGAAGCCCGACAAATGTCAGGCTTCCGAAAGATAGGTAGTCTGATGCTAGTACAGCACGTCGATCTGCAGGGCTGGGAGCTCGTCCTGTGGTGACACCCAGTTCAATGTGAGTGTACCGGTAAGTAGGAAGTTTCCTTCAATTTCCGATCCTGAAAGCGAATGGTGAACAGGTCCCGTGGTTGGCGACACCAGGTCTGGAACAGCATTGCCATTGAAGAAGATTCCTGTGAGAGATGTTGAATCACCAGATCCACCTTTCGCTGTTATACCTATTGATGTTGGAGTACCTGCCGTTCCTCCCGATAGGTCATAGGTGGCTGAGTCATTTCCAACGGTAACCGTTGCTATCTTGGTCGTATCATCATATGCGAGTGAGAATGATTCTCCGACACCACTTGCGTAAACATGATTACCCTCATCACGAAACCCTGGGCCATATCCAACCTCTAGTTCATAAGAGCCTGTAGGATTGTTTGCACCATAACGCGCCTTCGCAACCCAACGGTTTTGATTAAGCACCCCAGACAACGCTTCAGGTGACCACCCGTCGCCTTCAGTGACAACCAATTCGGTTTCAATTGGTGTACCTGGTCCCTCAAAATCCGCAAGTGGAGGACACTCAAAGTTCTCGTTATGCCGTGCCTGTTCGACATAGAACGTGATATCAGCCTCAAGTGAATCGGTCTGTGTGAGGTTCGTGACTGGTGCGCCATCACAGGTGATGTCGGTACCGTCAACTGTGAGATTTCCATAGCACCAGTAGACACCGAGGTATCCGGTAGTACCACCCGTAAAGACACCTGTGTCCGGTGTGTAGAGCGGATAAACACCTGCCACACCAGCGGCCGCGAGACCTTGGTAGAGAATGTCCTCACCTTGCTGAAGCATATTGTCGCCATCATCTTCCCAAATGAGGAAGTTCAACTCTTGGTCGAGCTCGCCCTCACCCATACCTGGTGTTCCGCAGGTACCGTCTACTGCCACCTCTGGACTCGTACAACCGTTCTCATTGCTCTTCACGTTGTGGATCGCCGCACACATGTACGCGTCGTTGTCGTACACATGGAGCGATATGGTGTTCTCACCACTATCGCCCGGCTTCAGGTCGCTGTAGTCAAAGAACTTGAGTTCGGGACCGAGGTCGGTCAAGTCCCACGTACCGCCACAAGCGCTCCCCGCGAGCACGAAAGGATTGAGCATTGGGTTTAGTGCCGGGTCGTTGTATGCGTCAATCGCGTCCTGCACGTTTTCTTCCGTAAGCACCAGCTTTTCACCATCCCATTCTACGGTGCTTTCAGGATGCCATGTGCCAGCAAAACAAACCAACCCATTATAATGCGCGACCGAGTCGACCTTAAGGTCGAGCGCGCCTGCGGTAAACCTGTTCCCTTCACTAGTCTCTGTGTCGCTGAAGAATGCTCCCGTTCCTCCGGCGACGAGGCTCCCCACGAAAACGATCGAGGCGAGCGAGAGTAATATGCGTCGTGTGTTCATAGTGATACTGCTACGTTGGTAAGGTAAATTGATAAGGGGTCTACGCATGAAGCCGCAAACGCAAAAAGCCTCTACGTGTCACGCATGGCGTTTGTGGGTGCTGCTCTGCGCATGGTCGAGGCCTTGTCGCATACTGCTTGCGATCTTTAGCTGGTAACCACCGGAAAGCAGTTTCCCGTTGCTTTTCAGGTTGACTATTTCTGAAGCCACGACACAACTCGTGCTGTGCTTCTTCATGAGTAAGCATCAGCCCACACGGCAGGGTTGTGCAACGTGGATAACCTGCAAAGATAAGGACAAGAGGGGTGCGTCTACAGCTGTCTTTTACGTCTTATAGGATGTGCAGGTAACACAAGCTCGAACACGACCGCAGGCGATGCATTTCATCCATGTCCGTTCCACCCGCGCAGGACCATCGTTTGCCGAACGTACGGTCATCGCTCACATACGCCACCCACACCCCACACCACCGCACCCCACTCCCCATCCTGCACACGGTTAGCTTCCGAGTCCCTAAGTGAAGAACACTTAGGGACCCGGAAGCTAACAACCTGCAGCCAACCCACCGGAAAAGGTACTTAGTACCTTTTCCGGTGGCAGTCGGTCCACGGTCGTGCTACACTTCTCTCCGGAAGCTTGGCATCCCGCCACGCTAAAGACAGGGAGTTTGTCATGACTCACGCACCTCCGTGCGCATGCACATGCACGATCATCCGCCACACCTGACGAACAGCGCCGCTTAATGTGCAGGTAGGCCTGCACGAGAGTCACACCAAAATTACGCCGAGAGTGCCTACGCTCTCGGCGTAAGCTTTTCTCTATCGGTATCCATCCTCAGCTTCCGGGTCCCTAAGTGAAGAACACTTAGGGACCCGGAAGCTACATGACGGTTACCTGGTGTGCCAAACTCATGAGGTACACCAGTGCAAGATTACATACGCGCTACATGCTCCCACCGACATGCATTGGCCTGAATGCTACGACGTACATTCGGTACATTGTAGTATGTGCGCACGAGGGCGATGTACTCGACAACGTTGATGATGTAGAACGACAGGTACATTGCAGGCGCCCCTACTACCAGCTTCAGCTTTTGCTTCCACGGTATCGTATCTTCCGCAAGTATGGAAAATACAATGAATGAGCTAATGATCGCACATGCACTTGCTAGTGTTACTAGATCAGCAAACAGCAAGCAGAGCGCAATAAAGAATAAGATCATGAGCGGTTCAAGGAAGAACATGATCTCTGAAAAAATGATAAACGGCAGATACATCCAAGTAAGTTGGGGTGCATGCCTTCGGTCACGTGAGAAGAAATAGTCAAGATTCTTCAAAAACGTCTGGAGACGACCGTACTTCCATCTGAACCGTTGTTTGAACAGGTCGCGTACGGTAAGTACCGACTCGGTGTACGAAATTACGTCTGCTCCGTAGATGACGCGGTGCTTCTTGTTGCCGAGGCGAAGCAGCTTCATAGTAAGGTCAATGTCTTCCGTAATCGTATCGGTGTCGTAGTACCCAACCGCTTCAAGTGCGCTCCGTCGGAACACTGAGCCAATGCCGCCAATGATGTATTCAATATTGAACGTCGTGAGTGCTCGTTTGATTTGGTAGCTGATCAGATACTCGTACACCTGGGTCAGGTTCAAGATCGTACCGGACGGGATGATCTTTACGTTAGAGGACAAAGCAACAACGCGCGGATCGAGAAAATGCCGTGCACTATTTACGAGCGCATCCTTATGGATCAGAGAATCCGCATCAAGACACATGACCAACTCGCCACGAGCATGGTTCTGAATCGCATAGTTCAGGGCATGCGCCTTGCCTGCGTTGGGGCGCGAAAGCAGCAAAATGTTCGCATGCGGATGCTGCTGTTTGTATGTACGGACAAGCTCGCTTGTACTATCCTTCGACCCATCGTCCGCAACGATTATCTGGAGCTTCAGTTTGTCATAGTTTGCAGCAGTGACCGATTCAAGGCACCGGATGATCGACCGTTCTTCGTTGTATGCAGGTATTACTACAGTATAGATGGGTAGTACAAATGCGCGCGACTTGCGCTTTCTTACATCGTATATGTGCGAACCAATTGCAAGCAAGGTCAGGCGCAGCAGGTTAATGATCCCAAAGATCATCACCATGTACACAAATATATATAGCGACACGATGAGTAGCATCATGACAAGCGTTTGATTATTGCGCTTATAGACAAGCTCGCCGCTGTGCACATGACCGCAAGTATTCCCACCCACGCGAGAGGGTGCCGGATCTCGAGCATGCTTGCATACCCGAACACGATCGGTATCCACAATAGGCTTCCGACCACGTAAAACAGGGCTGTGCTTATCCGACCGCGCATGTTCCGACAGGGTTATCAGTGGCGGTGAGCCTAGCATAGGTTAGACGTGTTGTCAAGTTCATGTCGCTACGCTTCATGAGCTATGTCAGCCTGGGGCAGAGCGTTAATACAAAGCGAAACTTGCATTCTATCAATCTCTGTGGTAGGGTCCCGTGGACTGAAAAACGTTCGGTCACACCCTCACACCAGTGTTTATTAACTAACACAGCACCGGTATGGATCATTTCATTACACGAAGCGTTGTCCTTGTTGTAGTCATGCTCACCGCAACGGTCGCAACGAGCACCGTAGCGCATGGTTACGCAGGTGGCGCATTACTCAACCCTGGGTTCCTTATCGCACAGCTCGGCCTATTGGGCAGCGGAGATGACGAGGCCGAGGAGATCGTTGAGACTGCGGAACCGATCGCTACAACGACGCCCGAGCTTGAGAGTACGGTACTCGGCGCAAACACGTTCAAGTTCAATCAGGACCTTCGCTATGGCATGCGAAACCAGGATGTATATGAGCTTCAAGAGCGCCTTCGCTCGGAAGGTCATTTCACCTATCCTACGTCGACCGGTTTCTTTGGCCCTTTTACCTTTGCGGCAGTAAAGGCATACCAGACAGCCAATCCAGACATCGGATACGTAACAGGATTTGTTGGCCCGCTGACGCGTGCTGTGTTGAATAAGTAGGAAACGACATCAAAACCACCCTGCAGGAGCGGGGTGGTTTTGTGTATATTTGAACGCATCCTCAGCTTCCGGGTCCCTAAGTGTTCTTCACTTAGGGACCCGGAAGCTGAGGAGCAGGGAGATAGGAGAAGATCAATAGTATGCACCCTGCCCTACTGACACGAAAATGAGCCATGCTTTGTTCTGCACCACCCTCCCCTAGCGCAAACCGACGGCCGTTGTATAGTGCTGGATTAGGTAAACAACAGAAGGACGGACACATGGCAACAGCCGCCGCTGACGCCTACATCGTTATCGTTCCAGGTGAAGTCAGCGTAGACGCGATACCTCTCTGGGGACGATACATCGTCGAACACCTCAGCCGGACCTACATGGTGTTCCTCTATGTCATGAGCAGGGACTACCACGCAGACTTTACCGAGGCATTGGTTGAAGATCTGCTGATGCGAGGGGTGCAGAACACCCGCATCCAAGACGTCTCCGCGTTCCGCAAGCGACACGGCCACCTCTGGGAGCGATCGTTGCTCATCCATATTACAGACTATGTGAAGGGTGCGCAGTTCAAAGCACAAGGCATACACCTCCACAACTACCACATCGTCGCCTCGAGCCAGTATCTTGGGGGTATGCGGTACCTGTGGTATCGTCTGCTCCTCAACAAACCGGGACGCGTTGTGGTCACTTCGGTCGGCCAGCCCACGCCTTGGTACAAGCAGCTGTGGTATGCACTGCGCGGCAGCCTCGTGATGGCCAGCATTAAAGCAGAGCTCACTACACCGCTGCGCAAGAGTGATTTCACGCGGCCGGTACGTAGAACGCGGTTGCCAGGTTGAGCACTAACACTTCATAGAAGCATGGACAGAACGTCCATGCTTTTCTATCTATCGCACACCACTTGCCATATACAGCAACGTGTCATACCTTAGAGTACAGGCAACACAAAGGAGGCAGTGCCGTGCAAGCACCCCAATCCACCCCAGCTCAACCAGCAGACAAGCAGGCAAAACGGCTAAGCAGTAAGCAACTTGCGCTTATGCGCATACAGCACGAACTCATCGCTCGTGCCCAAGCAAACCACGCTCGGGACAGTAACGAAGCCCTGACCGTACTCGTGGACCGTTATCGTCCACTCGTCGCAAGGATCACTCTGCGGTACGTGAGTCTCTTCCGCGACAATCAAGCGATGCAGGAGCTCATGCAGAGCGGCGTGCTTGGGTTGGTGCGGGCGATTCGGCGGTTCGACCTGACCAGAAAGCACTTCCTGGGCCCGTACGCAGCTGCCTACATACGCGCCGAGATCCAGGAACATGTGCGAACGAGCATTTCGCCCGTCTACATGAGCCAGGCGGTCACTGCACCAAACGGTACGCGGTACTGGCGACCTGTACCGGCACATGCCCTGCGCGAGACCCTCGACGAGGAAGGTGCACCGCTCCATCCAGGTTACAACGTGTACACATTGTGCCCGTCACAGGAGGACCCTTCTAAGCTTGCCTGGGGCTCACGGGCGGAAGAACCCTGCGCAACTGATCCACGCACTGACCCGCGCCCTGGTCCAGAGGCGAGGGTCATGGCTGCAGAACTCGAACAACGCCGACGCGAACTGGTCACATCGGTACTCGAACAAGCTACGGAGCGTGAACGTGAGATCATGCGACTGCGTCACTTTGGTGATGACACGCTTTGTTACGAAGCGATCGGCGAACGCTATGGACTTACGCGCGAACGCATCCGTCAGATCGACAACAAGATCGTTACTCGCTTGCGGCGAGTCGTGCACAGAGCAGGTGCTGACCTGCGGTAAGAGAACGGGCCGGACACGCTGTGCCGGCCCCATTTCGTTATTTGGGTAACCCTAGTTACTTGCCCCAGCCGAACATATGCACCACGTATCGAGCGACAGGAAAAACTCCGGCCCCGAGCAGAAACAGGTAGGCACGCTCACCGGTCACCGGATACATGCCGTACGCCGTTACCACATACGCCGCCACGACGAGCAACTCAAGCAAACGTGGGAAATGCAGCTCCTTGTTTCCTGCGCGTGCCGCAATGTACGCCATGTACCCAGCACCGCACGTAACCACGAGCACTGCGATGACATTGCCGAGCCCGTGCACACCAGGTAGCGCGGCCGCGCCGCCGAGCGTCGCCAGGTAACCCCCGATCCGCATACAGCCATCTTGGATCAGCAGGTAACCGGCGAGTACGTAGCCGAACCCGATAGCGAGGCAGGCAAGGTAGTACTCCTCTACATCACGTAGCCAAAGGTGCAGCAAAAGCAGCCCTGCGAGCGCACCAAGCTCAAGCAGTGTCTCCTGTAACGTGGTGTTCATACCTGCCCTCCTAGTAGCCGAACACGCTTGCGTCATCGATCTCACGGATCATATGTGAATCCGCGTAGACGGTCAGTCCGTCCCAGTCAAGTGCCCAGATACGCCGGCCATGCTGCGGGGCGCTCTTGATACGAGCCCACTCGTTACCGTTCAAGCGAGCGAACTGGCCCCGGTGTGCATTAGGCGCGAGACACGCCGCTCGGTACTGTCCGAGCAACCGTGCATGATGCAGGTATTCAAAAAGCGCTCGCAGTATCCTCAAGGTACCTCCTCCTCACTATCCTCACTACTGACACCATTATGCTCTTGTTTTGCTTGTTTGTCAATGTTAATTCGTTCCCTTGCTACGCAACTGCATGTCGCTTGCCCTGCGCTGGATTAGCCCATGACCTGTGGTACTATCTCGGATATGCATGAGAAGTTCCTCAAGCCCTACGACCCGGGCGCAACGGAAGACGCAATATATAGGCGTTGGGAAGAAAGCGGCCTTTTTAACCCCGATGTGTGCATTGAGCATGGCGTCACACAGGCAGACGCAGCCTCGTTCGCGCTCGTCCTTCCCCCACCGAACGTCACTGGAACGCTCCACATGGGACACGCAGCGATGCTCGCGGTCGAGGACATTCTCGTGCGCTACCACCGGATGAAGGGCGACCGAACGCTCTGGATACCCGGCACCGACTCGGCGGCACTTGCCACGCAAAGCAAGGTCGAAGCCGACATATATAAAGCGGAGAAAAAAACACGTAGCGACCTAGGGCGTGAGGAGCTCCTCCGACGCGTCAATGAGTTCGCCGAACAGAGCAAAGCCACCATACTCGGCCAGGTTCGAAAGATGGGCTCGTCGCTCGATTGGAGCCGTCTCGCTTATACACTTGATGAAGACCGGTATCGAGCGGTCATGTACGCGTTCGTGCGACTCTATGAAATGGGCCTTATCTACCGCGGTCACCGCATTGTTAACTGGGACCCAAAGATGCAGACGACGGTCTCTGATGATGAGGTAGAGCGAGTGGAACAACAAGACCCGTTCTACTACCTCCAGTACGGGCCGTTCGTCATTGGAACAGTTCGACCCGAGACCAAGTTCGGTGACAAGTATGTTGTGATGCACCCCGACGATGAGCGGTACAAGGCCTACACGCATGGCCAGAAGATAGAGCTCGAGTGGATCAATGGCCCTATCACCGCGACCATCATCAAGGATGAAGCTGCGGAGATGGAGGTCGGGACCGGCGTGATGACCATCACGCCCTGGCACTCTGCAATAGACTTCGAGATAGCGGAGCGTCATGGGCTGGAAAAGGAGCAGATCATCGATGAACGTGGGCTCCTGCTCCCGACAGCTGGCGAATTCGCGGGACAACATATAAAGAAAGCTCGCCCGCTCATCGTGGAACGGCTCAAGGAGAAGGGGCTTCTCGTTCGCACGGACGAAACGTACACCCACAGTGTGGCAACGAACAGCCGCGGTGGCGGCATGATCGAGCCACAGATCAAGGAGCAGTGGTTCGTCGCCGTGAATAAGACCTTTACCCTGGAGCATTCGAATATAAAGGGCGTACCTCACGGGAGCGAAGTGACGCTCAAGGAGCTCATGCGAAAGGTCGTTGAGACCGGGGAGACCCGCATATTGCCTGATCACTTTGAGAAGATCTACTACCACTGGATAGACAACCTTCGTGACTGGTGCATCTCCCGACAGATCTGGTTCGGCCACCGGGTCCCGGTATGGTACCGCGGTGACGAGCTATATGTTGGCGTCGAGGCGCCGGAAGGCGAGGGCTGGACGCAAGACGAGGACACGCTCGACACCTGGTTCTCTTCCGGCCTGTGGACCTTCTCGACGCTCGGATGGCCCGATCGAACAGAAGACCTTAAGGCATACCATCCCACAACGGTGCTCGAGACCGGCTATGACATACTTTTCTTCTGGATCGCCCGTATGATACTGATGAGCACCGCGCTCCTGGGTGAAAAGCCGTTCTCATATGCCTACCTCCACGGACTCGTGCGCGATGAAAAAGGCCGAAAGATGAGCAAATCGATCGGCAACATCATTGACCCGGTCGACATGATAGCTAGGTATGGTGCCGATGCGACTCGTTTATCGCTCATCATCGGCGCAGCGGCGGGCAATGACATCAAGCTGTCAGAACAGCGCGTCAAGGGGTACAAGCATTTCACGAACAAGGTCTGGAACATCGCTCGTTTCGTGATCACTGCGTACGACGAGGTCGGCGGAGCTGCGACTGACCTGACGCACCCGGATGACCGATCGCTCATCGCTGAACTGGAGGAGCTAGCCCGTGACATAACTAGTGATGTGGAGGCATTTCGCCTCTACCTTGCCGCAGACAAGCTCTACCACTACACCTGGGACCGTTTCGCAGCAGAGATACTTGAGCAGTCAAAGGAGATACTTCGGGGTGACGATGAGGAACGAAAGGCACAGCGTGCGGCGACGCTCTACCACATGCTCGTGCTTCAGCTCAAGCTGCTTCACCCTTTCATTCCCTTCGTGACCGAAGAGATATGGCAAGCACTGCCGGAAAAAGACAGCGAGCTCCTTATGGTCGCGCCATGGCCGAGCAAATAGGTCGCTGCCTATTTGCCGTATGGGAAGCGCGTGCGAATGTGAACGTGTGCACGCTGTACCTAAGTTCGGCACTGCTCATCAACGAATTTCTCCATCGTTATTGCGAGGCACGAAGGAACGTTTGAACTTTGACCTGTGCTTTTGACCTTTAACTTCTAAACGCCTGTATATAGCCACCTTTCTACCTTCTCCCTTCTACCATATACTTACAGTGTGCCCTTAGGCTCGACAATCTTCATTGCCATGCTCGGAGGCCTTCTGCCAGCCCTCCTTTGGTTATGGTTCTTTTTGCGTGAGGACCAGGCACACCCGGAGCCGAAGTGGCTCATCCTCGTGTCCTTCCTCGGCGGCATGCTCGCGGTCCTCTTCGCGCTGCCGCTGGAAATGCTCGCCAAGTGCCTCGCCGCTTCCATATGGCCACAAACCTCGTTCCTTGCGCACCCGTGGCAGGTCGTTGGATACTGCCGTGACCTGCCCGGTGTGGAACCGGTCTTCCTTTGGGCAGCTATCGAGGAGCTTCTGAAGTATGCTGCGGTACTCGCTCTGGTACTGTGGCGCCGCGCTGTGGATGAGCCAATAGACGTCATGATCTACCTCATCAGCGCTGCGCTCGGTTTTGCCGCGTTCGAAACCGGCCTCTTCCTCATGGACCCGCTCGGCCGCGGTGACCTGCTTGCCGGCATATTGACCGGCAATCTACGGTTCCTGGGCGCTGCACTGATCCACACCCTTTCGTCCGCACTTATCGGGTTCTTCATCGCACTCACGTTCTATCGGTCCTTTATCGTTCAATTCCTGGCGTTATGCACAGGACTGTTGACCGCTGTCATATTGCACGCGCAGTTCAATCACCATATAATTACTTCGAGCGGAGGAAGAACTGCACTGGTATTCTTCTCGGTCTGGCTCGGTATCATCGTGCTCTTTCTTTTGTTCGAGCGCGTAAAAAAAGTTACTCGTATACGCAGCTAATACTTCTTGCCATGCCACGAGCGAAACAATCCTTTTTCCAACGTCTAACCGGAACCGTTGATGCGGACGATGGTTATGATGATGTCTACGAGGAGGAGCCCCGGCTACGACGTACCGCTCGTGAGTACACAGAAGACCGGCGTGACACGCCTCAGCCAGACAGACAGGAATGGCAAGAGGAGGAGGTGACCGAAGGCCAGCTTACCGTCGACGTTTTTCAAACTCCAGAAGAGATCGTCATCCGCAGCATTGTAGCGGGCGTACGTCCTGAGGACCTTGACCTCTCTATCTCACGTGATATGGTGGTGATCCGCGGTATGCGCGAGGAGAACAAAGAGGTTTCTGACGATAACTATTTTCATAAAGAGCTCTATTGGGGCTCGTTCTCTCGGACCGTGCTCCTTCCGGCAGAGATCGAGGTGGAGGGCGCGCAGGCGCTTGAGAAGCATGGCCTATTGACCATCCGCCTTCCAAAGATCGACAAGGAACGGCAGACCAAGCTCAAGGTAAAAAGTGGCTAAGTAGTGCCACACGTCGACTTATGAACACCCGTTGACAAACGGGTGTTGACGTCCTCTGGTACCGGGTGTATACCATAACGTAGGCAAAAAACGTCCTGCTAGGAGGGGCACCATGGTTGCGAACTTGTTGCGTGCGGCACTGCGTAGGCTGGAACACAGCATCTACACAGACGCACTGTCGCCAACAAACTGGCACTATATGCGTGAAAATTTTGGCGACGTGATCTGGTACTACAACCTGCCTCGAGAATCTATCGCGGCACTGTTGCTGATCCAATACCTGGGCAGCAACGCACCGGAACGTGAAGCGGCACGTCTGACTGCCGACATTGCTCCCTTGCTGCAGAGACTCGGATCGCTCTCGTTTGCCGAATACCACAAGGACGAGAACGACGAAAACGCTGGCTTACAGGACAGCATCCTACGAAAAGGAGACTGCCTCTGCTTTGTGATCGTGCGCGGACTGCTCAAGATGCCGCGCGAGGCTCAAGATCAAGTGTTCGAGATCGTTCGTGAAAAACATTTGCACGATCTCGACGCCGATATCTATGATAATTACAAAGGCAGAATCCAGCAACAGCTCGCGGCTCGCAGCGGCGAAAAACGCGTTTACGTGCGCATGCTCATCCTTATGTGGTGGCTTAGGTCGGTCATCTACTGCCTCTTTCCGGAAAAGCGATTTGAGGCCAAACGTGGCTGACCACAGGCACCGACTATGCGGGATACCAGGAGGTATCCCGCATAACTTGTACGCTCAACAGTGTGCTGAGGGGCGGGCTTGAACCGCCGACCCTTCGCTCTTCAGGCGAATGCTCTACCAACTGAGCTACCTCAGCTTAAGATGTTCCTTTCCGAACTTATTTTTATCTATCCATCCGCGACTATCTGTTCAATATAAGCACGTTTTTTAGGCTTTTTCAATCTATTTTCTACCGTCCTTACCGCATGTATTGTCTCATACTGTTGCGAAAACACCAACTCGAGTGGACCAAGTCGTTTGGTACTGTGTGTATGGCCTGTCTGATGCTGTGCGAGTCGGCCGCCGCAGGTTGTTGGTACTGCCTACATAGAATCGGCCTGTAGCGCCTTTTAAAGGTACACGGACGCCATATACAAAAACCCTACCGCTGCGGAACCACCTGGTCCGTGGCGCTTTCCCCTCCCCCCGGCAGAAGGGCCTTCAAACCATCTGGCACAGAGAGCTTTGATGAAAGATCTCTCACACTTGCCGCGTCTTCCTGCATACGCTGGTACGTGGCAAAGAGTTCCTGTACATACGGCTCCAGGTAGTACTGATACACGAGGATCGGAACCCCTATGAGCACCAAAAAGAACAGGATGCGTATCCAAAAATTGACAACCTCGGAACGTCGGATCTTCTTGAGCAGCTTGTTGTTCTCTTGGGTAAGACGAAGGTTCTCACGCACAAGGTCGTCCAGGTCACTGTCGGTATACACACCCATGCGATCAGTATAGCTCATCTTTACACTACCCCACAGCATCTTGTGCAGGTAGCGGTGTCCGCTTCACTTAGCTTCCGGGTCCCTAAAATAGGCACTTAGGGACCCGGAAGCTAAGCTCCTGTTGGCTCAGGGATCGCTTCGCTTACATGTGCCCTCGGCAGGAATCGAACCCACATCTCTCCCTTAGGACGGGATAGCTCTATCCATTGAGCTACGAGGGCGACACGTTCCACACTCTACCACATTTTCATCAAAAGCGCGGCCAAGCCGCGCTTTTGGAACGACCTGGCTAGCCGCTCTCCTACGCGATACCGAGCAGGCTCGCCATGCGTGACTTATCAAAGCCGATCAGCATATCTTCGCCTATGAATATGACCGGGACACCCATTTGGCCGCTTTTTTGCACCATTTCCTGACGCTTTTCAAGGTCGCTCGCCACGTCGAACTCCTCGAACGCAATGTTCTGCTCTTGCAGGTACTCCTTTGCCATATGACAGAAATGGCAAGTAGGCGTGCTGTAAATGGTCACTTTCTTATCCATAGTGCAACATTAGGATAGTAACATGAGCAGTATAGCACACACGTACGCGCTATGTACTCTGGTCGCGCCTTGCACCAATGACCTGTGCCGGACAGGGTGGAGTCGATATGTGTTATGGTGCGAGTAGGGAGAATCGAACTCCCGTCTCAACCTTGGGAAGGTCGCGTCCTGCCACTAAACGATACTCGCCTATCTGCTCGATCTGCCCGCAGAGGAGCTTCCCTGCGTGCTTAGAATACTATACTAATGACGCGTGCCCACAAGCTCGGAGGTGGCACGTACACTGGCGAAGCAACAGGTTCTAACTCGTTGTCAATGAGCATGATCACCTGTTCACCTTCCCGGCCGACCAAATACCGCGAGCGCAGCGCCTCCTCAACACCGCGCGAGCTCTCAAGGACCTCAAGGTCAGCGAGCAGCACGTTTTCCCGCTCCGTGACCCGAGCAAGTTCTTCCTCAACGGCCAGACGCTTGACCTCGGCTTCTGTTGACTTGCCGTAGGCGTTGTAGGCGGCATAGCCGAAGAAGAACACGGGGACGAGCAACACTATGATCGCCAGCCTCGAGTAGAGAAGCCGCATGAACTGGCGACGCCTATAGAAATTTGCCATACGTTTGCAAGGTCCACGCTCTGTGGTACTCTAATCATACTTTGAAAAACACCTAAGGTCATCCCCAGCTATGCTGTTCCACAAAAGGACGAAGAAAGTCATAAAATACCTCTGGGGCGGTTTTTCGATCATCATCGCCCTGAGCATGGTATTCGCCTACTCGGGCTTTACTTTGCTCTCGGGAACAAGTAGCACCACGAACACACCGCCGGTCGAGATCAGCAATGAGAACGTGATCCGCGACGCGACCGGATCGGAGCCGCTCACCACGGACGCAGATCCAACCGAAGACGAGCCGAACCTGCCCCCGACTCCACCACCCGCACCCCTCGACTTCACGTTCTAGTACACCAGAGCGTGGTCACTGTCCCGTTTGCATCATCTTTAGGAAGACATCGTGCGGTATGTTCACCTTACCGCCTTGTTTGAGCCGTTTTTTGCCCTTCTTCTGCTTCTCCAGGAGCTTCATTTTACGGGTGATGTCCCCTCCATAGAGTTTCGCGGTGACATCCTTCCGAAACGCCTGCAATGTTCTCGAACTGATGATACGCCCGAGGGCCGTTGCCTGTATCTTCGTGGTAAACTGCTGGCGCGGCAGTACCTGGTGAAGCCGCTCCACCACTTCCTCCGCTTCTTCCTCAAGTCTCCTGCGGGCAATAACACGGGTAAACGCTGGGACCGGTTCCTCGGCGATGAGCACGTCCATACGAACAACATCGGCAGGTCGCTGCTCGCCGAACTCATACGAAATCGATGCAAAACCAGAACTGACACTTTTTATCTTGTCAAAGAAATTCCTCATGAGTTCCCTTAGGGGCATGTCGATCACAACCCTTGTACGCCCGTCCCCGAAAGTCTCTGTAGCACGTGCAGAGGCTTCATGTTCATACAAGACCTGCATGATCGCCCCTATATAGCTTCCGGGAGCCATGAGCACCACGACCGCCCACGGCTCTTCGACCGAGCGTATCTTTGCCTGGTCCGGGAACTTATGCGGCGAATACACGGTCATGCGCTCACCATTGGTCAAGGTCACCTCATAGGTGATCGAAGGCGACGTCACGATGAGTTCTAGGTTGAACTCGCGGCGTAACCGCTCGGTGATGATCTCGAGATGGAGCATGCCAAGGAAACCGCACCGATATCCCCTGCCCAACACACCACTGGTCTCCTCCTCGAACGACAATGAGCTGTCGGATAACCTAAGTCGAGCGAGCGCCTGCCTGAGCGGTACAAAATCGTCCTGACTCTCAGGATAGACGCTCGCCCAGACCACAGGAACAGGTCGCTCATATCCTGCAAGTGGCACAGAGGCTTCGTCTGCGCGTACAATGGTGTCACCGACCGTAGCGACTCCCGGTTCCTTGATCCCCGTCACCACGTACCCGATCGCCCCCTCGACAAGCGCTTCTGCGGGGACCGCGTCCGGCGAGAATATACCGACCTCAAGCGCTTGGAACGTACTCTTTGATGCGCAGAAGCGTAGCCGATCACCTTTCTTCACCGTACCATCGACCGTTCTCAGGTATACGATGACGCCACGGTGGTTCGAATACTGAAAATCGAACACGAGGCCCCGGAATCCGGAGGCACTATCGCTCGTTTTCGGTGCGGGCACGAGATGCACGATGGTGTCCAACAGCTCCGGCACACCGGCCCCGGTCTTACCGCTCGTCTCTATCACGTGAGCAATGTCGCATCCGAGCAGCTCCGCTATTTCGAGCTTGACCTCATCGGTGCGCGCAAGTGGCGCGTCGACCTTTGACACAACAGGGATGACCACGAGCCCGGCACTACGAGCCATGCCGAGCGTTGTCAGTGTTTGCGCCTGGACACCCTGGGTCGCGTCAACCAGGAGCACGACACCTTCCACTGCTAGCAGCGCCCGTGATACTTCGTAGGAAAAGTCGATATGTCCTGGTGTGTCGATCAGGTTAAGAACATACTCGTGGTCCCGGTCGAAGGACGGCCGATACGACATACGCACGGGCTGCATCTTGATCGTAATGCCACGCTCACGCTCCAGTTCCATGCGATCGAGCACTTGATCACGCATGAGCCGTTTTTCGATCGTGCCGGTATAGTCCAGCATGCGGTCAGCGAGCGTGGATTTGCCGTGGTCGATGTGGGCGATGATCGAAAAGTTGCGTATTCTCCGCATATGTTTGAGGTTATGTGTCGATAGTCCCCCGGAGATCACGCGGCGACGTTTGCCGGAGCCGTGACTCGATAGTGTCCCAGGCGATGGCGACCTCGCGATTATTGAGTGCCGTAAGGACGAGGAGCCACAGAACAAGCCCGGTCAACCCTGCCCCAAGGCCCTGCAGGAAGACCCCTAGGACCGTTTGCATTGACACAATAGCAGCTAGGACGGCAAGTGCAAGGTATGCACCTAATCCGGCGACGAGCGAGGCACAGAGCGAGTCGAGCGCAGGGCGTGCGAGACCGGTCAGGTACGGACCGAACGAGCGCTCGAACAAGACCATGAGCACGACCGCGTTCATAATGGAGCCGATCGAGAACATGAGCGCAAGATGAAGCACGGACGCTCCGGCGACACCGTAGACACGCAGGTATGAAGCCAAGACACCCGTTTCTTTCGCCGCCACGTCCCCGGTCGAGGTAATATAGAATGCCAGTACCACCACGAACAGAGCGGAAAGCGTGCTCACCGCAACCGGCGTCCAGGTGCGCTCTGCGGCATAGAAAGCGCGTACCAACAGCACGACCAGGCACTGCGCTGCGAGCGATACCACGAACAGTGCAAGCACTGCTGCCGTAAGCATGGTGTCGTTCCAGTCGAACTTGCCGGACCCAAGTATCACACGAACGATCTGGGCTCTGAGTACAATGAACAGAACTATTACCGGGAACGCCCAGAATAGGATCTGGCGCGTTGCCGTCACGACGATAGCAACGAAATGACCTTTGTCCCCTGCCATAAAGAGGCGCGCGAGCTTAGGGAACGCTGCAACCGAATAGCTTGCACCAATGATCGCGATCGGAACAGCCTGCAGGTTGTATGCAAGCGAAAAGCTTGCGACACTGCCTGCTGCAAACAGTGACGCGAGCGACACAAGGACCAGGAGGGAGAGCTGCTGTGCCGACAACGCCAGAGCGCGCGGTAATGACGTTAGCACAACGGACACGACAAGTCGTATCCGTGGCACTTTGAACCGCGGGACCATACGCTCCGACAACAAGTAGCTTGCCTGTACGAGCAGGTGAAGCAGTGCCCCGAGCACGACGCCATACGCAAGTCCAACGGTACCGAACGGCTCATACAGGAATACGACACCCGCAATGATGCCCATGTTATATAGTAACGGCGCCACCGCATAGACAAGGAAACGACCTTTCACCTGCACGTACGCCGCGAACAGATTACTGACGCCAAGCAGTATCGGCTGCAAAAGCAGTACCCGCACCAGCAGTACTAGCTCCTCACCTGCTGTCGCATAGAGCTGTCCGAACAGCAGATCACAGAGGAATGGCGCAAACCAGAACGCGACCGCGGCAAGCGTACCCATACTGAGCATGAGGAAGGTGAAGAGGTCGGAAAGTAGCACATGCATCGCATCCTTTCCTGATCGCTCTGCGTCCTCGAGAAATGGTATGAGCACGAACACAGATACCAAGCTCGCGATCAATACATAGAGGGTATCAGGCACACGGAACGCCGCATAGTACAGGTCCAGCGTCTCACCCGCCCCAAACGATCCGGCCAGGAGCCGGTCACGCACGATCGCGAGCAATTGCGAACAGAGCGTGAACAAAGCCAAAAGATACGCGGCTTGATGCAAACCGCGTATCTCGCTATGGAACAATCCTATCACCCGCTTGCGCATGATGCACTACTCCGACAGCTCGGCACCGGCCGCACCTCGACCAGCACCTGTTTGCGCGGGTTCGTTGACCGGCGGAGCGTCGAGCTCCTCTATGACCGGCTCATTCTCAAGGTTCTGGAACGGGCTCCTTCCCGCCTCAAGGTTCGAGATGATCTGTGCAACCTCCTGATTGTCCGGATTGGTCCTCTGCACCTCACGGAACTGGATGAGTGCCTCCTGGCTCCTTCCCTGTTGTGCATAGGTGAGGCCGAGGAAGTAACGAGCGTTAGCGTACTGATCGTTGATCCGTACCGCCTGTTCAAGTGCACGCGCTGCCTCAGCGTAATTCGTTGCACTGTACTGAAGGAGGCCGAGCTGGAAGAACGCGACCGCGTTGCTCGGATCGAACAGGGTCGCTGCCTCGACCGAGCGAACTGCATTTTCGATCTCATTGTTCTCGATCTGGATCTGTGCGAGCAGGAAGATCGCATCCGTGTACTGGTTCCGCACCGATATCGCACGCTCGACCAACCTCCTCGCAGTTGCACTATCGCCCTCCTGACGAGCGATAGACGCCTGCGCAAGCAGGATAGCGGGGGCATCGGGCCGCAAAGCGAGCGCTCGATCGAGCGCGGCTTGCGCACTTGCCGCAGCTCCCTCGATGCCAAGCGGTGCTATCCCTTGGTAAATCGTGCCCAGCGTCAGCCAGTTCTGGTAGTCATTCTGATCAAGCGTCGTAGCTTCCATGGCATCTGCTATCGCGCGCGAGAGTAGGTTTTGGAACTGCTCGCGTATCTCCTCGGGCGGCTTGTTCTGTGCCAAGAGCTGCTGTATGCGCACCTGCGTAATATTGGCGCTCAGTCGGTAGTACAGGTCGGTCGGATGGAGCGTTATCGCACGCGTGGTGAGCTGTTCTGCCAGGTCCACATCCGTGGTCGTGTTCGCGACGACGAGCGCACGCTGAAACTGTGCCTCCGCAGCATACCGCATGCCGATCGTGTAGAGCCCGGTTACGCTCCCGAGGATGCCCAGCGTGAGCACCAACGTGGCAACGAAGCCCAGGCGTGGGTTGTTCTTGAACGACAGGACCATATCCAACACCGGACCATGACCGAAGCGTAGCGACGCAATGAAAAGCCCGGTAAGAAGGAACGCATACACGATAAGTGCCGGCGAGGGTACTTGAATGAAGAGGATGATCCACAAGAACAGTGCGCCTACGAACGCCGAGATCCGTAGGTAAGCAGAGATCGGGTCATGGTCCTCACCACGCGTCAGTATGAACGCACGGATTCCGCTCCACAAGAACAGCAGCAGGAAGACAAGCCAAGCGAACGCACCCACGAGACCAGTTGTTACGAAACTCGTTGGTATAAAACCAATGCCGAACGCGAAATCGGTGCCCCAAAATGGTGTTTGGTCGACCTCGATCGGACGATACTTCGACCAAAGGTACGTGAAGGTGCCCGGGCCGGTACCGAACAGGGCGTTCTCCGCATATGCGCTCTTGCCGATACTGATCGTCGTCTTCCAAGAAGGCCGCACGTCGAGCTCTCCCACGTTCGCCTTCCGCGCAAGGGCACCGGTGAACGTGTCGCTCCCGAGCAGGAACACCGCCGCAAGCACGACAATAGCGAGCGCGGGGAACGAAATGCCAAGTCCGTTTCGAGACTGCGTGCGTGCAACGGTAACGCTGTAGACCAAGAAGGCGAGCGCAAAGAGACCGACGATCCACCAGAGGACATTCAGATCCACGATCACTAGGAAGAACGCGGCTATAGCGAGCGTCGCCCAGAGGAGGTAGCGCACGAGGTTCGTGAGCGGAAGCAGGGTCAGTGTGGCAAGCGCAAGGATCGACAGGAGACCAAAGAAGACCGCGAGGTCGTTCAAGCTTCCGAGCAATGAGGCTGTCGTGAACGTGAGCCCAAGAGCGCCAAGAGTGTCTCGCGCAAAGAAGATGCCGAGCTGCAGGACCGTGAGGACCGCGCCACCGCCAAGCATCGCCATGTACAGGCTTAATACCCGTTCCTTGGTCGTGAGCACGAGAGTAACGAGCGTCAGCGCAAGTGTGAGAAGTAGCACAAACAGGAACGAGTCGACCTGCAATCGCTCTCCCAGGAGCGAAAGCGACATGTTCGCTTGGAACATACTGCTCACTAGGTATGCGGCAGGAAGCAACCATGCAGCACCGAGCAGCCAGACGCGCGGCAAGCTGATGGTCTGCGTTTGAAGACGTGCTACCGAGAAGGCGATCGCTGCCACCAGTAACAGTATCCCCGCAACGAGCACCTTGGTGTAGAGGAGCGGAGCTACAGAGCCCAGGCCCATACAGAAGGGCAAAAGGAATGCGAGCAAGAGGAGCGTGTAATGCGCCAGCTTGTCCGCGTATCCGCTCTCTGGCTGCTTTGGATGCAATGGGTTGCTAAATGACATCGTGTTCGTTCATTAGGCGACTAATTTGTTCTATTTTAGTTCAGCATGGGTACGAGCACAACGAGCAGCTGTTCATAGCTGCTCTGCCCCACAACACGACTAGAAGCTGAGCGGCATTTCTACGGTCGGGTGCTGTGTCCCTGCCTGTAACGAGCTTTCCGGACCAAGCATGAGCACGCCGCTTGTGGCGGTACCCGGATCGAATACGAGCGTCACAGAGAACGGTACACGACCGTCCCTGGCGTTCTTTGGTTCGGTGACCATGGAAACCAGTGGGTTCCCGGCACTGTCAGTAAGCCGTACCGCAATTGCATTGCCGCTCGGCCACGAACTATCGACATCACCGGACACGGTAAGGGGCGAGGTGATACGCGTCTCTGGTGCCGGCTCAAAGACTCGAATACCGCTCGCCTCGGGTGGTTTCTGCGTAGCTGCTTGATCCTCAGTAACAAATGCTATCGAGGTTAAGATCAGCTCAAGCGTCTTCAAGACCTCGGCGTCGACGAAGCCATTCCGCACCAAACTATCGCCCAGAAGCGGATCACAGGAGCCCTCTTCAACGGTCGTTCCGGCGCGCAAGCAAACGATCTCCTCTTCCTCGACGAGTGCCCGAGCAAACACAAAGCCCGCGTCTGTCCAGGTCTTTGGATGCTCCTCGAACGTAACAAGCGTACCCCACACCCTTCCGTTCTCAAGGATATAGTCCCGTGCTACAGCGCGCGGTAGCGTTATGATCGTCGCACTTGGGCGCGTTTCGCCGAACAGCCCCTCACGGGCGACGCCCTGTGGGTAAAGCGAAACGTGGGTTGCACGTTCGTGATGTGACCAGGGTCCTCGTGCACTGCTGGTGCCGATATCCGGCCGGATCGTGATAGCAGGGTCAAGCAAGATCGACCCCTTTTCTACCACCCAACCTTGGGGATAGAGGAGCGTGAACGAGTAGTCCTCGTCATGGTATGATCGCCAGCCAGCCCGTGGGTCGGGAGCTGGTTCAGCCACAGTATTCTCTGAAGAAGCGTTCCTCGCTACCGGCACGATAGGCTGAGGTGCCTTCTGTGCGAGGTACACCAGTACACCCATGGCGGCCAGGAGCGCTACAGCTACTCCGACGAGGACGAGGGTAAGCGCGTTTCCTTGCTGCATGGAATAGTTCGACGGAGCGTTACGCCTCACGCCTAGAACATTAGTATGTCACAGTTAGTGCTGTTCACCCAGCTCAACAGCTCCAGTACGATACTCGCGCACATACCGATACAGCTGCTCAAACCCTGCACCTAACGCATACGCGATGCTTGCGTTCAAGAGGACCAGCACCGGGTAGACGGCCCACGGAAATGCGAGCCCGAACTCTTGAGTCAGTATCCATGCCCAGGGCAATACCGGAGCGACGATGTAGAGACCGCAAGGTGCAGCGGCGCCACACGAGTACGAAACGATATAAGTACCGAGCGCTGCCAGCGCGTAGATAATGACCAGCACCTTTCCCCACCCTGAATCAAGCATTGCGTCCATACTGCCATCGTACGGCAGCCCATGTCCGTGTCAACTTGCCACGCGCTACGTCAAGTGTTTGTGTTCAACGCCAACACACCGACAGCAAATCGACTGTCGGTGTGTTGGCGTTATGCACTGGAACGATCGTCATCACTTCTTGACCGAGACCTTGACCTTGTTCTTTCGCTTATCGCCCAATTTCGGCATGATGACCTTAAGCACACCTCCTTCGTACTCGGCTTTAACACTCGCCTCACTAACCGGCTCGGGAAGTCGTATCGCACGCTCAAAGCTACCTCTGCGGATTTCCTTGCTGTAGAACTGCTTGGTCTTTTTCTCCTTTTCCTCTTCTCGTCGACCAACCACCCGCAGGTACTGACCCTCCACTGTAATATCAAGATTCTCGGGCTCGATACCCGGCACACTCATCTCGGCAATGATATCATTACCGTCCTCGTAGAGGTCGACTGCCATATCGAAACCCATCTTCCCTCCCGCAGGCAGCGCGAACTCATCAAAAAAACGGTCAAGTTCACCGAACGGTTCCCATTTCACAATAGCCATAAGCCTGATCAGTTAGTCTTATAACAACTTTCAGTATAAAACCAGCTTGGTTAATTTCAAGACCACATGATCAGGCTCTCTACGCGGATCGAACATTGAATCCGTCATGGCGTGCGGCATAGATCGATGCGCCCAAGTACGCCACAGCCAGCACTGCCATAAAGAGCAGCCAGGCACGCTGCGCATCCCATGCACCGATGAGCGCGCCGGAGAGCAGCATAGCGAGCGTAATAAATGCACTGTCAAAGATACGGTCGATACCCAACAGTTCACCACGATGTTTACTGGCAACATGATCGGTCAACAAGACCGCCTGTGCACTGCCGTAGAACGCCTCGCCTACGGCGAACAGGACCGCGCCGACACCGAACCACAGGTAGGAGTTAGTGGCCGCCATGAGCGCGCCACCGGACAGAAGCGCGAACCAGCTAAGGTGGATACCATAGAATACCCCCTTGCGATCAATGATCTTCCCTGAGAACATCAGTACGAAGAACGCGGTTACTCCGGTTGCCGCAAAGATCACACCCATCACGTACGGGTCCTCGACCAGGGTGAGCACAATGAGCGGCCACAGCAACACCTTGATGCCATAGTTCATGGAAAACGCGGTATTGAGAATGAAGTAGTATACCAGAATGGGCTTCTTGAACACGTACCGGAAGCCGAACAGTATGGAGCTTGGGTCGAGTCCAAGCGTTTCTTGCTCGGACAGAATGTGGTGATAGTGCTGATTCGCACTCCTTCTAAGTAGCGTGGGTAGGGCGATAAACAGGACCAACACATACACACAGGCGAGCACGTAATAGGGAGCGGTCAATCCGAACTGGCTCGCCACAGCACCGCCGACGTAATGTCCAACAGCGCCGGACAGGGCCATCGCGCCATACATGAGACTGAGGAGGTGACCACGGTCGGAACGATCCGCAACAAGGTCCTGCAGCAACGCAAGGAGCACGGGGCCGGTCCCAACCGCTGCACACGCCCAGAGAACCTTGATGCCCATGTACGCGAGTACGTTGATCGAGCTTGCGTATAGCAGAGGGTACAGCACACCAATACCAAGTGCCAGGACCGTGACACGACCTCGACCGAACCGATCTGCGAACCGTCCCGTAAAGAGCGCGAGGACAGCGAATGAAGCTGTACCGACCGCGTAGGCTACCCCTACCATAAAAGGCTCCTCCGTTAACGTGCTGATGAAACGTGCTTCGATAGGCGCAAGCAGCCAACCAGCCACGCTCGAGAGCGTGGCGATGCACGCCCCAACGATGAACAGTGTTGGAGGACGTCGTACGGTGCGGGCGCTCTGCATATGACCCAAGCTCCTACCGATGTGCTCGCGCGAGCGCGATAATGAACAGCGACTCCGCCCAACCCAGCGGGTTGTTCTCATTCGGGAGGTCAGAATGTGAGTAGTAAAGCTCCGGGAGCTTGCCCTCATGATCAAGTGCTTGACGCGCTCTGTCCAGCCAATGATCTGCTCGCTCGTGATCGCCCTTTTCACGATAGATAATGGAGAGCCAGGGGAACCCCATGGTCCACTCGGCCTCTTCGCTCACACCGTCCTCGTTGACATTGTAGTAGCGGTCGTTCCGGTACCTGATGATCCCTTTATCACGCTCGAGGTGGTACTCAAGGTTTCGGAGTATCTCGTCCTCTTGTTCAGGGGTCACTACCTTGTAAGGAAAAATGAGCGACAACAGCGCCAGGTCTGTGAACTTGGTGTGCGACTCGCGCGGCAGGCGTTTCTGCAGAGATATCAAGCCCGTATCGATGAGTTCCTGCGGCACGGTCGCAAGCCCGGCGTCACGAACCGCAGTTAGCCCCGCAACACATGCGCCGACCGATGACGCATGGACCTCCTCGTACTCTTCCCAAACACCGTTGTCAGGGTCCTCTGCATAGCCAATTGACGCAAGATAATCCACCAACCGCTGAACGATCCTACGGTCGTTCTCATCACGTACTGCAGAATGACCTTTGCGTTCGAGCGTGCCCAGCGCGAAGAGTACGCACCCGACCGCATCGTTCTGCTTGTTCCCCCATTCTTCCCAAAACTCTTCGAACGTCTCCGGGTGGTACCGTGCATGAATGTATTGATAGGTGAACCGGGGACGTTCCTGTATTGCCCAGTTGATCTTATCCTCGTGTTTTAGGAATATATCGAGCAGGGCATGCCAGGTACGGTGTACTGTTTCCCAATCCTCGACCTCCTCGAACGCCATGACCTCATAGAAATTATCCCGAAGCCATGACTTATCATACCCGGTCGTTACGCCCTGCTCCGCGGCAGCAAGAAACAAACCGCTCGGCTGCTGTAGACGCCTCAAAATAGCGAGATGCTGTTCGATCTCTTGGTGGTGGTCCATGTGTGCGTTACCGTTCGCGCTCTTGCTCCTCAAGTGGCAAGAGGGCCAGGGCGATCTTGTTCATGAGCAGAACGAGCTTGGTACCTCCCTGCATTGCTGCAGCATCGGCTTCGACCTTGAGGGCGCTCTCATAGAGATCTACAACTTGCTCGAGCATTAGCGCAGCTCGCTCAACTTCGGCCTGGGAATTACCGGTTCTCAACTGTTCGACCAGACCGGTCACGCCCTCCTTAAGCCGCTGTGCCCGCGCGACACGCTGCTCAAAAGGTGTGTTGGCTTCATAGGTACTGGTACCGATGGTAACCTCGCTATACGACTCAAGTGCCTCATCGAGTGAACCAAGTAGTTCGTCAGCACGTTTGACCACTGTCTCGATCGATCGCTCGGTGTCGGATGTTTCCTGCTGTGCAGTCAGGCTTTCCAGTGACCTCATGCACCGACTATACCACGCACAAAACGGCAAACCAGTGTTTTTTCCACTTCTACAATGCTTTTTGTGGACCTTCCAACCCTGTGTCCCAATCGAGCAACTTTCTTGACAGCACTACCGCTGCCAAAAGTCACGTGCGAGACGCCAACCATGCTTAACCAGGACCAAGAGCACGATGACATAGATGAGGAATAATGCGAGATGGAGCAGTGCCGCTATAAGACCGAGCGTCATCGCTTGCAGTGTGGTGTTAAGCGTACGCACGAACTGTTGTAGTGCAGCGACCCAAGACTCACGGAGACCGGTCAGATCAACGATCTGAAACTTAGAAACACGCACCGTAAACTCTGCATAATCCAGTCGGTCCATTGCTGCCGCTTTTTGCCGTGTCACCGCCTCTATTTCGCTCGCTATAGCTATCTGCTCCCGAGTCAACCGTTCGATCTGTGCAAGCTTGCTGTCGATCACCTTGGAGAGCGATGCCACATCCTCAGCGGAGCGCGCAAGCGCAAGCAGCTCATCGTACGCCCGTGCTGCCTGTTCTAGCGTCTCCTCGGTCACCTTTTGCTTACCGA
Source organism: uncultured Candidatus Saccharibacteria bacterium (assembly GCA_964531785.1). Classification (GTDB taxonomy): domain Bacteria; phylum Patescibacteriota; class Minisyncoccia; order Phycocordibacterales; family UBA12088; genus CAYWMQ01. Next base: position 254,915 of record CAZHFF010000001.1, on the reverse strand, counting down.
GCAGAATATCCAGCCGAGAAGTATGATCCAGCACCTGCTCACGTATCGTCTCGGTTCGAACCGTAAGGTCGTCAGGCCGTAGTGCAGTTAGCAGTGCCACTACATCGTCAACTCGCGCACGCTCAACCTTGAATCGTACATAGCATGCACTTTCGGTCCGTGTCTCCTCCAAGAACACAACATATGGCTCTGGTTTCCAGCCCAAGATAGTGTTACAAACGCCATCGAGGTCGCCTGTGCGGATTGCGGCGTTAAACGATCGAGCCTCGAACTCCTCGGCATCGTTCCCCGGCACATAGCCCTGTCCGCCATCAGGCGGCACGATATTTCGATAGCTTAGCGCCACATCACCCGACACGGACGGCGCACTGGCTGCACTATCGTACGCAGCCCGTTCCGCCATACCGAACGAACCCTTTTGATCGAACGTGACATATGACGGTGAACGCTGGGTACGGCCAAAGCCCGAGAACGCAGTACCAATAAGTGCAAGGACGAGCGCCAGTACAACGAACGCTGCAACAATGAGCAGGAGCACTTTTGCGACCCCTACCTGCTGTATACGTTCTGTGAGGTTGGTGAATGACATGAATGTGTGACGTTATGATCGCAGTATACCAGAGTACCGCCAGGACACGCGTGTTGTGCACAGGCTCAAAGCAGGTCAGCCTTGTTGCGAACGAACACCTCGAACCCGGGCAAGCGCACCGTGCGCGGGATCACGCCCGGTGTCGCGATGAGCGCATACCGGGCAGTTTCGGGAGTCGTTAGTACATCGGCGCTTGCTGCTGCATCATGCGTTTCAAAACCCAGTGTCATGAAGCGCTCGTCAAGCCACAGCACTTCGAACGGGCCACTCGCGAGACGAACGCGGACACCGGCACTTCCGGGCGGTATGACGAAAAGCAACGTGCCCGATTCCACGTTCGGCATGCTTCCCTGACCTGAACGATCGAGCCGTACGAGCGTTGCTTGCACGTCGCGCCCATCGAGCCAGAGTTCGATCTCGCGCCCATCGCTACCTCCCATAAAGTTTTGCACAAGACTCGCGCCGTACGCCCCCGCATAGACGACAGCACCGATTACCGCAGCAAGCACGAGCAATCTCAGAGGTCGGGTCCATCCGGACCATGACCCAACGAAGCGCAACGCCCTGCTCCAGACTTTGTACTCTCGCTGCCGCTCACCTTCCTCGAGGTCATCAGCGCTACGTAATTCGATATCACCAATAAAGCCGATCTCTGCCCTGCAGGATCGGCACCGGAGTCGTGTCTGTACGGCTCCCTCGGCGGTATATGACGCGTACTCCTCCAGGGCTCGGTCATCGATCGGCGCGCGGAAGGTGGGGTAATCGTCCGCTCCGAGCTGTTTGTCAAGAGAACTGAATAACTTTGCCCTGCATCTACTGCAAACGTACGTTCCTGACCGTGACTCAGCAAGCAAAGGCCCTGTTCCTGGTTCTTCTATAATTTCTGTTGGCATGCACAAAACCTGTTCGCCGCACGAACGGCATGGAACCAGTATACCGCAGCAAGCCCTTTCACCCTAGCGGGTAAGCAACAGGCCCGGGGTTCCCCGGGCCTGTTGTGCTATTTTTTCGTCGTGAACGTCTTTGGAGCGGTCATGAACAGTACCCGATCCTTTGCTTCGTTCGTGTACTCGACGCCGATCGCATACGAGTATCGAGTGTTGGGTTCGAGATCGTTGACCGTGTGGGTGAATGCGTTGCGATCCCATACTCCCGTCATAATGCGTGCTTTCTGCAGGTCATCACCTCGCTCACGTATGGCCGAGTAGCGGCTGTACACAGTCGCCGCGTGCCGAACACTCTCGGCATGCTCACCATACACCAGGAACAGGATCCCGTTCGTGCCATCCTTCATGTCGACCGTGCCGGCAAAGGTCGCACCATACCGGGTGACACCTTCAGGCTTACCCAGGGTGAATTTCGGCTGCTCATTAGCGATATCCTTACGAGTTGTGAACGACTGGATAGCTCCATAGCTGTACGTACCCAGATCGTCCTGTGCCACCGCACGCACGTAGTACGTGGTCTCAGGCTTAAGCTTCTCGAGCACATGCTCGACGGTTCGCTCCTTCGGCAACAGGCGGATGCCCTTGGTATGCTTGGTCAGTTCTTCCGGGTCGGTGCCGTAGTAGAACCAGACATGTGCGAACTTGGAATTGATGAATTTCACACGTGCACGCAGCGTCGCGTGGTCTTCGTCGATGTTCGCAACCTTGTCGGTCGTCACAGCGACGAACGCTTCCTTGCTTGCATAGTTCACACCGGTCGTGAAGGAACGGACCGTCCCGTATGCTGTCTTTCCGTCTGCGGTCCGCATCGCTGCCCGGTAGTAGTAGGTGGTTTGCGGTAGCAAGCCCCTGACACGTTGGTCGAACGCTTTCTTCGTACCGTATGACTGTAGCACTTCGTAGTTGCTGATCTCGGTAAGGCGGCTTGCGGTCGTCCCGTACTCGAACCACACCGTGGCATAGTGGTCGCGCCGAAGCTCGAACTCACCGGTCACCCGGGCATTGTCGTGTGCGATGTCGCGGGAGAACCCGGTTACGACCATTCTCGTGCCGGCTGTCTGGACCGCGCCCCCACCTCCTGATACTGCACCCGAAGTGCCGTTCGCCCCGCTGGTACCATTAGCACCATTTGCGCCGTTAGTGCCAGAGGTCCCGTTCACCGCTCCATTCGTACCACCACCGCCTCCGTTTTGTACGCCTTCCGCCAGTTCGCGCCAGATGCGCAAATACTCGCCCACAAAAGCCACATACTCAGCTTCTGTTGCGAACGTTTGGCCACGAAACGTGTACGCAGCATCAGTACGCAGCGGCACAGTTACAGCCACGGCACAGATGGCGAGCACGTACGCGATCGATATATGGGTAGAGTTGTTCATGTTGTTATTATAGCATGTATGCGTATTTTGTCAATCTTTTGGCTGACGCACGTGCGCTCTTTACCCGCATGGTCAGCGTGCACAAAAAACGCCCTGTCGAGGCATAGAAAACCAGGGAGCTACACGGTTCGCTGCGCACGTAGCACGGTCAGCACGTCTTCCGCGTGCCCTAGCGGATTCACCTTTTCCCACACATGGAGCACTACTCCTTCCGGGCTAATGAGGAACGTCGAGCGTGAGGTGCCCATATACGTCCGGCCCATGAACTTCCGTTCTCCCCAAACGCCGAACGCCTCCATGAGCTCATGCTCCGTGTCCGCAACAAGCGTGAACGTGAGACCCTTCTTTTCCTTGAACTTCATGTGGCTCTGGCAGCTATCCTTGCTGACCCCTAACACCTTGGCGTTCAGTGCCTCGAGCTGCGGGAGCGCATCTCGAAACTGCTCTGCTTCGACAGTGCAGCCCGGGGTCAGATCCTTCGGATAGAAGTACACGACCAGGTATGAGCCGGCCAAGTCGCCTAGCGTACCTACTGTACCGTTCTCGTCGGTCATGCGCAGTTCACGCGGCACCTGATCACCTACAGCGAGCATACCGACATGCTAGCAAGAGGTGTCCCTTGATGCAAAACGGTCATTTCGAGCTACTGCCGCTCCACTAATCCGATACGATCGTCCGCAACAGCGATGTACCCGATCGCAGCACTCTCAACGCAAAGCTTGACCAGGTACTGTGTCCCCGACAGCGCGTCCGAGGTGAGGCGGTAGTACTCGCGTGGCAAGCGCGCGATCGAGAGTGCCATGGTCTCTGCTTCGTAGTTACTGTCGCTCAGAGCCGGCAGGTTCTTGACCGGGTTAGTGATGAGGAGTGTACTATTGAGGCTGTAATCGAGCGAGAACTCGGTTTTAGGACCATAGGCTATGACCTGACCAGTGGCTGAGTTCATGACCGCATGGTCTTGGCAATTCTGACCGCATTCCCATGAAACGACGGTGAACGCACCTGCGAAGTTAGGTCCGGTGCGCAACGCCGCGACGAGCTTTGAGCGGTGTTCCCGCGCCTCAGGATGGAGCGAGAAATCGGGCTCGGTCGCGAACGGGCCCTCGAAGACGACCACGGTCGCGTCAGTGCTCGTTGCACGACGCGCCTCTTGGCGGTCGATCACGTTCTGACAGCTGAGGGGCTTTGCCTGCTTTGCATGGATATCGTCTGCCTTCTTGTAGACACCTCCCATTTCCTTGACCGCTCCCCAAAACCAGACCACATAATCGCCATTGCACGCATGTATTAGTCGCCCGAGCGGGTACCAACGGGTCGCAAGTCCGTTCTGCAGTTCATTCCCGTCACTGTCGAAACAATTGGAGGGAACCGGCCCGAACGCTTCAAGCGCCCGATCAACCGAGGTACGCCCGCTGGTGGTATCCATCCACGGGGCCCACATAAAAAAGCCCGCCAACAGCAACACCACGCTCGCACGAATCATAGGACGCAGTATAGCAAATATCGAGGGTATGTGGGGATACAGAAAGGAAGATGGAAATACATGAAAAATTCAAAGTTCAAAAGTCAAAATGCAAAATGCAAAAGTGCAGGTAAGAATGGGAAGGATCCGTTTTTTAAAAAGAAAAAACGACGCGGGTGAGCGCGTCGCCTTATCGATAGTAGCGGTCGCCTACCTTTTCCCAAGTTCCGAGCCCAAGGAACATGTTGTTGACTCAAGGAATATAAAGTATCCCTGGTCATAACCGGCGCCACCTGTTCCGTTGCCGGTGACAGCGCTGATGGCACAGGGATTTTCCTCTCTCCACTTCGCCAGTGTTCTGGCGAACATGTCTCGGGTGCAGGAGAAATATAAGACCCCCTGGCCATAATTAACAATGGAACACGCGTCCCTGTTATCCTCTGTACTTGTCAACTCCTCGCAACCTGCGAGCACGACGACAAACATGAGGCCGAAAAACATCCTGATACCGACTTGTGCATTCATTCAATTACCCTTCCCAAGTCCCTAGATGCGCAAATTCTGATGCTACTAAACATATCCTATTCTATATGTCAACGATTACTTCGGTAAATTCAACCCTGCATTCGCTGGTTCTAGAACGTAGGACACTTTTGACCTTTGCCTTTTAACTTTTAACTTTCTGCACCATCACTATCTCCTTCCAGTCCGTGGTGTATCGAGGCGAAAGCAGCCCGTGGCGAGCCGCCCAGGCGGTCTGCTTGCCTTCGACACCCAAACGCACCACGTTGGGTCCATAGCGGTGACGCAGTTCGTCCCATGCCTTCATCAGGGGCTGCACGTCACCCGGAACAGCACCGAACAATGTCACCGGATGTACCGCGCCCTCCGGAACGATATCGGTCACCATGACACCAGCCTTTGCATACGGGAAACCTTGACGGTAGATGCGCGTGAGCACGGCAAGCGCTTGGGATACAAGCTCGAACGTACTGTTCGTGTGTGCAGGTAAAATATCCATATCACCAGCAGCGTACCGCACTTGCCCATGGCGCGAGGTACGCACGGTCACGTGAACGCTCCGAGCTGCGGCACGCTCGGCACGCAGGGTCTCAGCAACCTTGCGTGCATGGTATGCGACCGCGGCACGTAGAGCCGGTAGGTCTTTGACAGGCCTACCGAACGACTGCGAATGGAGGAGCGACTTCCTAAGCTCCGTATCTTCGCCGATCTTGTAGCACCGCTTGCCTCGAAGCTCTTCTACGGTGCGCAAGCCCCGTATGCTCATCTTTTTATGGATCCACGCATCGTTCATTGCCGCGAGCTTCCCTGCTGTATCGACACCTAACGCAACAAGCTTTGGGGCAAGGCGGAACCCCACTCCCCAAACCTCTTCAATGGGCAAGATGTTGAGGGCTTGTGTGCGTGCCGCCTCGTCCATGAATACGCATACGCCTTGTGTGCAGAGCGTGTTCGTATACGGAGCGTGGCTCTGAGTTTCGTATGCGGAGTTCGTATGCGGAACCGTTGCCTCATTCTCATACTCGCCCCCCATACTTCGTCGTTCCCCATTCCCATACGCCCGCGAGGCGTGTTTGGCAAAGTACGTGGCAGCCTTTGCAAGCGTCTTTGTGGGAGCAATGCCGACCGAGACCGGTATACCTACTTCACGAAACACAGTGCTGCGGATAAGCTGACCCCAAGCATATAGTTCACACATCTCGTGCTTTGTACACCCACCGCCAGAACATCTATCAAGACCCCAGATGCAAGGCGCCGAGGAGTGGGGACTCGAGTCGTACTGTGAGTACGGTGAGAGTCCGCACGACGAAGGCGACAAAGCAGATGGGGCCTTCAGAGATGTTCTGGTTAGAAAGGCTTCGTCCACAGAGTACACCTCAACATCGTCAGAGAAACTGCGTAGCGTATGCATGACACGACGCGAAAGGTCGCGGTAGAGGTCAAAGTTCGAGGAAAAGACCGTGACCCCATGCTTCATGCACGCGTCCTTCACCTTGAAGTACGGTTCACCCATTTTAACACCAAGTGCTTTTGCCTCTTCACTCCGCGATATCACACACCCGTCATTACTGGAGAGCACAACGACTGGCCGTCCTACCAAATCAGGGCGAAAAAGCCGCTCGCAGCTTACAAAAAAGTTGTTGCAGTCGATGAGCGTGATGGGTGACAGCATGGGGGGCAAGAATTTTGGGCAGACCTACAGCCGCAATGGTCTTTGCCTCAAGCGCCACATTCGGTTCGACCATAAGTCCTATGACGTGGGTGCTCGAGTCATGAGGGGCAGGCTGGCAAACAGACCAATCTGCCCTTTGCGTGCTACTCACAACCGAGGCACGGTGCATCCTGCTTCTTTCGTTTCGAAGAACCAGCATGAGATGACACATTGTACTCATGATGCAGTTCTTGACATCATGCGTACCCACGTACTATAAGCCGCCCATGCGTCAATATCCCTCCGGCGGCTGTGCTCTCGGCCCTAAATGTGAGAGCTCCAGTGCCTGTACCCGTTGTTTGATATCCTCCACGTATCGCTCAAGATCTTGCACATTCCCTCCCCTGTGCAGAACCGCCCCAAGCACATACGACAACGTTTTATCAAAATTGTTCTTATGCTTCTGGTTAATATCTTTCCAGGGAATATCTTTGAGCAACATCGCGACACTGAGGTCGTAAGGTAGGACTTGCTTGAGCATAAGCAACGCAATCGACGGGTAGCCTAGGTACCCTTTCCAGTACGACCCGTTGTCATTCGCCATGATAGCGCCTGCAACCGGGTCATAGGTTACGTCGTAGTACTTACCTCGACTTGATGAATAGACCTTGGCAACGTTCCCCTCAACCTCGACACGCCCGTCACTGATCGCACCAAGCGCTTCATATATCTTTATGGTCGGTGGCGTCTTCCATTTCATGGTATTGTACGATAGCACATACTCACAACTAGCATAGATCAGGCTACTAATTTGCAAAATCAGACGTGCCGAACCGTTGCAGTCACCACACCCCAAAGCACTACGTTATGTTCGTCTGTAAGCTCGATAGACTGTGGCTTTGGTGTTCCAGAAACAAGAAACCGACGAGATTCATGTTCTGTGTAACGACGCAGCACAAGTTGCCCCTCAACCACTGCAAGCACCAGCCTGCCAAGTGTTGGCAAAACAGATCGGTCCACAATGAGCAAATCTCCTGCAACGACACCTAAACCTTCACCTGCTTCGTCCACATCATTCCCGACACGAACAAAGAACGTCGAGGTTGGATGACTCACCAACAGCGCGTCAAGTGAAAGCGGGTTCCTGTACCCTGCGTCACTCTTGACCTCCCCCAGTGCAGTTGGCGCGGTGCGAATGAATGAGACGGGCTTCATAGAACTTCAAAGATTAAAGGTCAGAGGTCAAAAGTATATTTCAAACAAAATGTCTATCACTAACAGATAATTTTTTGATCTTTTACTTGTACATTTGACTTTAAACATTTGACAGGTGACTTATAGGGGAGTGCTCGCTCCTTCTAACCAAGCTTGTTCAACAGACGTTAACTCGCGTACCTGTACCTTAGGTTTCCTGCGTAACAGCTCACGCGAAAATATCTTGTAGGCATCGTAGTCAAACCGGAATCGCGCAGGAACGAACTCTTGCCATTCACCGTCCTCAAGATGGAGCGCGGTGAGCAAACGCCAGTTATCGACCACAAAAAGCTCACCCGAGCCGTCGAGGTTCTTTTCCTCGATAGCGACTGGCCCCGCAAATGGCCATGCCTTTATACGGTGGTGTGAAAATGCTGATCGAAAACGCTTGTTATAATGGCGAGATTTCTCTACTCCGGCACAGGCACCTTGACACTGCTCAAGCTGAGCGCTAAAACATGGCGCCTTCTCAGTAGTAGGCTTCTCAAGACCAAGAAGCGTCGGGCAGAGGGTATGGTCCTTTGCAAGCTGTCCGAGTACTTCCTTTGCTTGTCGCTTGCTTTTGAAAACAGCTGCGATACTTGCCTCCTCACCGCGTTCAATCGTGTCTGCGTACTCGATGGCGATACGACTATATCCTGTGGCATCAGTGTGTTCACGCGCCAGACAGAGTGCCTTGCGTTCCCGTTCGCGCACGTTGTATACCGGCAACTGTGTTTTGATGAGGTGCGACTCAAGCAAGAGCGCGCCGAGCTCACCGGCCGTTACCTTGTATTCGATGCGCCGTATCTCGGAAAGCATGTCACGACCCCTACCGGAGAGCGCATCGGCAGAGAAATGGGAGCGAACCCTGGTGCGTATTCTCCTGCTCTTGCCAACGTACAACAGCTCATCGTTTTTTCCATAGAAAAAGTACACACCACAAAGCTCCGGAAGGCGCGCTACCTGTTCCTCCTGTATATGAAGCGGAAGGTTGCGCACACGCACCATGTTCTGACACACCTCGAACACTCGCTCATCACCGAGCTCCTTCCTCATGACACCCAACAGCTGGTGCAACACCTTTGCATCATCAAGAGCACGGTGCCTATCGCCCGCTTGGAGACTATAGCGTTCTATGATCGTATCAAGGTTATGGTGCCTGTGCTCCGGATACAGTTCACGTGAGAGTTTCGCTGTGCAAAGGTACGGATACGAGAACGACATGCCGATACGACGGAACTCTGCTCCCAAAAAGCCGTAATCGAATGGCGCATTATGCGCAACAAAAAGTGCTCCTTCGAGCAGCTCTGCGATCTCCAGGGCAACGTCCTCGAACTGTGGTGCGCCCTGGAGCATCGCCGTAGAGATGCCGGTGAGCGAAGCAACGAACGCGGGCACCAGCTCGCCTGGGTTCAAAAGTGTTTTATACTCCTTCACCGCCTCCCCTTCTTCAACACGCACGATACCGACCTCGATCACTCGATGATGGCGAGGACTCGTGCCTGTGGTCTCCAGGTCGATGAAGACAAGTGGGGTTGATGGGTCTATTTGCATAGTAAAGAGTAGAAAGTAGTAAGTCTAAGCCTATGCTAGAAGTCAAAACTCAAAATGCAAAGGTCAAAAATACAAGGCAAAAGTAAAAAGTCACACCTTCTGCTTAAGTTTAATGACTCCACTTGCTAACATGTTACTAATCTCTACGATTTCGCTCATCAGCGGCTCAACGTGCGAACGATCACATAAACCTGCATCTTTTAACAAAGAGAGCCAGTATTTTGTTTCATTTGCTGATTTAAGGGCGATCTCATAAAACTTCTTGAACTCGAGTCGCGAACTTGCTGATTTACCTTCTACTAAATTTGCCCCAACAGATGTGGAGGACCTGATAAGCTGATCTGCTATCACCCACGCCGCTCTCTTGCTAGGCAACCCGTCAACAACCTTAATGATCGATAAACTAAATGAATAGCAGCGTTGGCGTAGATCACTTTTTACATTTGAACTGTAATTTTGCATTTTGATTTTTGCCTTTTGAATTATTTTCTGTACGTCCGTATGACATTCCTTACCACACCCCCTATCTCTAAAGAGTGTTCAGGATATAGGTCGGGATAGTCCTCATTTGCAGGCTCTAGGTAGCGACGGCCACGCTTTTCCCGGAGGTATTTCACGGTCCACTCACCGTCCATGTTCGCGACCACGATGTCCCCGACCCGAACGTGCTCGGTACGCTCCACCAGTAGGAGGTCACCCTCAAAGATACCCGCGTCGATCATGGAGTCGCCCTTCACGCGCAAGAGGTAAACCGGGTCTTTGGTGTCGAGCAAGAGGTCGGTCATCGTGATCCTGTCGAGCGCCATCTCCTCGGCAGGGGACGGAAAGCCAGCCTCAACATACCCCAAAAGCGGCACCTCGTCGCCGAGCGAAAGCGGGAGCAGCTTTCCCTTTGCATCTTTGTGTATCACCCCGGCATCGACCAACTTGTCGACCACCTTGGCGACCGCGTTCTTCGAAGCGAACCCGAAGAGCTCGCACATCTCGCTGTAGCCGGGCATGCGACGATGCGTGTGATAGAAGGTGTAGAGCTGTTTTTTGTAGTGTTCCATATGTCACCTATTCAAACTCCATCCGAACTCACTGTATTGCACACCCGCATCTATGTGACCGAGCGCAACGCGGACATACTGCACCAGATTCTCAGGCAGAGCGTCGTTAGGAAACCAGTGCACGTCATCACATTTTTCCGGTTCCATATTGCAAGGCTCCCCTTCCCAGTCCCGCGTTTTAAAGAACAGATCTACGCGCTCATGATCACCGCAAAAGCGGTGCATGGTGTGGACAAGCTCCAGCTCATCGACAGTAAGCTCAATACCTATCTCCTCGCGGACCTCCCTCACCAGTGCTTCGCGCATGGTCTCATTACCATCAACATGCCCTGCGGCCAATGCATACTTACCGTCTTCAAAACCGGTCCTGAACCGACGGATCAATAGCTTCTTCTCATCTCGCTCGAGCACGAGATAGACGGACGCGATGATCTTGAACTTTGTTTCGTGCGACATGCTGAAGAATGTTTTTAGTGCGCGGAAATCGGAAGCCGGCCTGAGCAGCTCACTATACTGCGAGACTGAAGCCGAACAACCTGCGTACGACACCCCCGGCAAGCTCTCTCCGCACCGGACTCTTGCCCCGACGACCTGACCGGTGCGCCGCGTGCGCGAGCAGTTCGTCTTCGCTTTCCGCACGGATCCGGTGCAGGGTTTCGGTGAGCTCGCGATGGCGTTTTGCCTCCGTTTTGTAGGAAAGCCCCTTGATGATCTTGCGATCGATCGTGTCATTGAGCTTTTCAAGCTCACGGATGATCTCTTTGGTTAGGGTGTTCTTGCTCATACGCCCGGCTGTTATCTGGTATGTCCTCAGTGTAGGTGAACGAGTGTTCACTGTCAAACAAAACAGCCTGTGGATAGGCGGTTAGAAAACGAGTCGGAGCGGCACGCAAGCTGCTCCGTATGTTCTCCTTATTTTTCGGGTCTGTACCGAAGCACTTCTCCTTTTGTATACTTTGAGTGGATCACGAGCTCCGGTGTTGACCGCTTCACGATCTCGCCGCAGACCTTTGCTTCGATCATATGTTCCTGTGCCAAAGCGAGACAACGATCGACGTCGCTCCTGTCGAGAACGACCAACATACCCTGCCCCCCGTTCCATGCACGATAGCTCTCCTCCTCCGAAATCCCCCGCCACTCTGCACAATCTTGCATAATGGCGGCTGGCTTCCACAAATCATCTAGCTCAGCAGAAAGGCCTGCTGGAAACAAGAGGTCCTCTGCAAACTTCCCTGGTATACCTCCTCCGGTTACGTGAGCGAGCGCGTAGATCGGCATACACGCCGCCTTTTCACCCCAGCCAAGCACATCAGTAAGGAGTCTCATGTACAGAAGCGAGGGTGCCGCCGCTGCATACACCGCATCATGCGCAGCTTCATTGCTCTGCCACGTACCACCATACTTATGTTCAAGTGCCTTACGTACGCTTGAAATGCCGTTACACCGGAACCCGTGTTCACGAAGCGCAATGACGATTTGTCCGGGCTTAAGCTCATCACGACGGACCCGGTGCTCTAGGTGAAAAACACCATGACCTACTCCTTCCCACATGAAGCGTACCGGCACATCACCAAACGTTTCGGCACATAAAAGCTCTCCGACCTGCGCTGTTTCACCTTTATAGAGAACGAAACGGTGCGTACGTGCGATGCGTGTAAGCTCCCGGAATATGCGTTCGAGCGCAGCACGCTGCGGCGAATCATTCTCGCCAACTTTGTCGACCGAGATGACGGTCGTAAACAGCGAGAGCACTCCTCCCTCGCGTAACAGGTCATGCGCCACCATCGCAACTACATCATGCGCCGCGGCTTCAAAGCGACCTGACGCGGCAATGAGTACGCTCTTGGTACCAAGTCCATCCGCAGCCACGTCGTGCCACATGTGTTCATCCTCGAAAGTCCATGTGTATCCGCCGCCAAGGCGGAAATGGTCCTTACTCGTAGTGTGCAACGACACAAAAGGACTTGCGTGGTAGGTTTCAGCACAGTATGCATGTGCAGTCTTACTCCACACTTCTTCGTCGTGTATATTCACTCCGTCACGTGCGTACGCAGACGTAGCTGAATCCATGTGCCTACAAGCGTACCAGTGACACACCCAACGAGCAACCCCGCCAAACGTGGCGGGGTGATCTTGAGGTGCGTACCTTACTCGCTGATGAAGCCGCCGACCTGGGCCTTCCACAGCTCAGCATAGATGCCCTGATTCGCGATAAGCTCGCTGTGTATACCGTCTTCAACAACCTTGCCCTTGTCGAGCACAATGATCCGGTCCATATGCTGGATGGTCGAGAGGCGGTGCGCAATGACGATCGTCGTTCTCCCTTCCATGAGCGCATCGAACCCGGCCTGAATGTACTGCTCTGACAGTGAATCAAGCGAGCTCGTGGCTTCGTCGAGGATAACTACTTTCGCATCAGTGAGCATGGCTCGGGCTATCGCCACGCGCTGCCGCTCACCTCCTGAGAGCTTGATGCCCCGCTCGCCCACGAGCGTGTCGTACCCGTGCGGAAGGTTCTCGATGAACTCATGTGCATGGGCCCGCTTGGCGACCTCGATCACCTCTTCGAGTGTCGCCTCCGGCTTCGCATATGCAATATTCTCACGTAGCGTTCGGTGGAACAGGAGCGGCTCCTGAGGCACGTAAGCAATGTGCTGTCGCAACTCATCCTGCTTCACGTTCCGTATATCCTGGCCGTCGATCGTTATCGAGCCCTCCTCGACATCGAGGAAGCGCAAGAGCAATTTCACGATCGTGGTCTTGCCTGCGCCGGAATGTCCAACAAGCGCAACACGCTGCCCTGCCGGTATAACGAGATCAAGCGCTTCGAAGATGTTCCCGTTGCTTCCGTTGTAACGGTGGGTGACACCACTAAGCTCGAGGCGCCCTTCGGTGAAGCGCACGGCTTCTGGCTCCACTGGGTCCTCTACGGTCGGCACGCGGTCGAGTATCTCGACCATCTCGTTAGCATCCGAGAGCGCTGCCATGGCACGGATGATGTTCTTGCTCATCTGCCACACGACGTTGAAGCTCAGGATCACGTACACCTGCACCAACACGAGCGTCCCTGGCGTGACCATGCCCTGGTGCCAGAGCCAGATCGCCACCCACATGATCGCGATCTCGAACACGCCGACCGCGATCGCCTGGTAGAGGTTGTTCCAAAAGCTTTGCTGCATCCAGGCGGCATGCCGTGCCCGCTCCTGTATGGTCGTGGTCTTCTTGAACGACGCGATCTCATACTGAGATGAGCCGAACATCTTGACCGTCAGGATGTTGGATATGATGTCCGAGTAGTGTGCAGTGGTCTTGGTGTCCATTTCCGCGTTCGCAAGACTTTTCGGGACCTGCCAGCGGACCAGGTAGCGCACGAGCACACAGTACATGAGGAACCACGCCAGGAACACGAGACCGAGAACATACGACTCGTACCAGAGGACCGCGATCGCAGCAATAAGCTGCATACCGTGCATCACAAGCTGGAAAACGACAATATCATGCAGCGTTTCGAACGCGTTCACGAACCGCCTTGTCTTCGCGATCAAGCTTCCCGCGAACGTGTTCGTAAAGAATTCATGCGACTGCCGTTCGAGTACGTCGTGCACATGATCGTGCAGGTCTTTCAGGATCCGGCTCTGCGAGACTATCATATAGTAGTCGCCGATGCGGAAGAAAACGTTGTAGAAGAATACCGTTCCGGCAAGCGCGTACATGAGCAGGGTCGCCGTAGCGTACGCATCCACTCTACCCTGTGAAACGACGTCCACAAGGTCTTTGTAGATGATGCGCGCGATGACGACACTGCCTATACCACCAAGCATGTAACCAATGACCAGGTACACTTGGGATCGCAGGTAGGGGCGCACAAAACGCCAGTAGTGGCGGAAAATGGCTTTCCAACGCAGTTCAAGTGTTTTCCTTACCGGTTCCATACCGAGTTATCCTTACCTGTAAATGAACATCACCCTGACCGGGAAGGCAGGGTGATGCGAGTACGTATCGAAACCGGTTACGTAGCCGAGGCACACTGCCTTTGCGTATCATAGACATCGTACATGCCCACAGGGAGCATGAACGGGGTCGTGAAAGGCGCCGCTCCACCAATGGCGGCATGATACGCGAGACATGTCCAGTTCTTGTTCATATCATATGTGACGCCCGAGCTCAGCCGTTCTTACAGGTGCTGCTTTTCCCAGAGCTCGAAGAATCGGCCTCGTCGCTCATACAGCGCCTCGAACGTACCCTCCTCAACGACACATCCATTCTCGAGCACGATAATGCGGTCCATTTCACGGATGGTCGTAAGCCGATGCGCGATCACGAGCGCGGTGATGCCCTGGAAAAAGTCACGCAAGGACTGCTTGATCTTCTCCTCCGACTCGACATCGAGATGGCTTGTTGCCTCGTCGAGCAGGAGGAACTGCGGTTCCTTGAACACCGCGCGCGCGATACCCAGACGCTGCCGTTCACCGCCGGAGAGCCGTACACCTTTCTCCCCTATCGGGGTTTCGAGTCCGTGCGGCAGGCGAGCCACCACATCGTTGAGATGCGCTATCGCGAGCGATCGTACAAGAAGCGCGTGGTCACCCTTCCGAGCAGCGTTGGTAATCGTAATGTTCTCACGGAGGCTCATGTTGAACACTTCAGTGTCCTGCAGCACAATGGTCGTATGGCCGAGCCAATCGTCGAGCGCGATCTCAGCAAGCGGTACGTCGCCTATGGTGATCATGCCCTCTTGAAGCTCGTGCTCACGCAGGAAGAGTTTAAGCAACGTTGACTTTCCCGCACCCGATAGGCCGACCAGACCGACACGCTCGCCGCGCCGGATCGTGAACGACACATCTCTAAGCACGGGACGATCTTGGTACGAGAACGAGAGGCGCTCCACCACTATCTCCTTCCACCCTGCAGGTGTCTGTGCCGTACCGGCAGAGAGCGCTTCGCGCACCGGCGTATCGAGGTCGGTCATCAGGCGTCCGAACGCGTACTTCGCGATGACCAGCTCTTGCGTCACATCGGACAGCTCTTGGACCGATCGGAGCAAATTGCCAAAATAGAGTACGAAGAGCACCAGGAAACCGACCTCGTACGCGCCTTGGGTTATCCCGTAGATGATGTACGCCATCATTGCCACCCGGAACACCTGACCATAGGCACCCCTCGTCGCATTGCCGCTCTGGAACCAGACGATGCGCCGTTCTATGTTCCGGTAGAGCAGCTCCATGGAACCCTGCACCGCGCGATCGAGGGACCGAGCTAGTGCGAACACCTGCACGGTACGGATGTTGTTCAGTGCCTCATAGAGCAAGCCATGCAGCGACTCCTCTTTGATGTTCACCTCTTCCGAGACACGGGCAGCGCGCACGATGAAGAACCGCGACAGGCAATAGAACGACCCCAGGAAGGCAACGGTGACAATCGCGACGAAGAGGTCGAACTTGGCGAATATCAGGGTGATACTGATGAAGTTGACCGCTATTTCGAGCAGATTATTGGTCCAGATGCGGATCACCCGGTCAAGACTGTACGCACCGCGATCGGCACGCTTCATCTTGTTGCCCGTGTTCTGTCCTTCGTGCCAGGCGATCGGCAGGAGGTACGCGTGGTAAACACCCTCCCGAAGCGCATCGAGCGCCGTCTTCTCGCTCACTCCGAAAAGGATCCGCTTCGCTGCATATATGGTCGCATAGCGGACCACGACCGCAACGAGCATGAGGAGCACGATCGTGATGATCGGCTGCAGGCTCATGCCCGGCTCGTGCACCTTCAGGAGGTCGACTACCTGCGCAGTACCATATACCGGATAGAGCCACACGAGGTCCGACACGACACGAATGAAACTACCTACCCAGAATCGGACGCGGTAGGGCCGTACAAAACGCCACATATCGGCGAGGAATGCTGAAGCTCTGTATACGGTGGGCTGATTCGGGTCAACAGACATGAGAAGCTCATGGTACACCGTACGGTACCGCAGTACCATATGGTACACTGTGCCTATGGCTTGCCGACCCTGCCGCGTACTGCTCCTGCTCTCCTTCGTGCTCAATGTGGGCCTTGCCGGGGTCTTGATCCACCAGCTTCGCGAAACCGTGCCGGTCAATGAACTGAGTGCTGACACACAGGTCGCACCTGCTGAAATTGTTCTGGATGGCACCTATCCGCTCATTCGTATCCTCGACGGCGATACGATCTCGGTCCTGTACCAGGGCAAGGAGGAACGTGTGCGCCTGATCGGGATCAACGCGCCTGAACCGAACATACCGAGCGGTCCCGAGTGTTACGCACAGGAGGCGACCCGCCATCTCCAGCAACTCGCCCGCACTGGTCTCGTACGCCTCTCGTTCGATGAAACCCAGGGTACTCGAGACCAGTTCGGTAGGCTGCTCGCGTACGTTGCACATCCAGACGGCACCGACCTGAACGAGACCATGCTCAGGAACGGCTATGCGGTCGAGTACACGTACAACACACCGTACGCTCGCAGCGACGCATATAAGGCCGCACAGGCAGAAGCGATGGAGAACCAGAGCGGGCTCTGGGCGGAAGACGCGTGCGCACCATCAGGCGAATAGTCGGTACGAATGTACCCTGGGTTAAAAGCCAAGACAGGACACATCACGAACCGTGGCGTGCCCGATGGTTTCTACACCACATGCGACACATAACACAGCCCTATGTACTTGGCCTTCTGCTTATGGCGACCGAGCTCGCTGCGGGTTTTCTGGTCGGCAATGCGGTCGGGGTCGGGATCATGATGTGTGCGTTCTGGACTGCCGGACTGCTGGCCGCTCGAACAAAGAGCCAGCCTGTCGACCGGCCGTTCAAGCTCAAAGTGCTGTTTTCGTACTTCGTGCCGATACTCACGATCACGATAGCTGGTCTGCTCATGACCGACCTGTACGGCGAACGGCCGGGACTCTTCGTCTGGGGAGGTCTCTTGCTCGTCGTACTGCTCGTGGCTACCGTCTATTATCTCATGCTCAGCCTAGGCAGTAGGACGTTCGAAATGATGCACGCAAAGCGCGCTCGGGAGCAAAACAGCAACCATTCCTAGCCCTATACAAAGGCTCGGCGGGAGTTCTACAGAGTGTCGGCACCTTACCTGTTCCTCCGCTCTCGGATCAAAGCGCGCATGGCGAAAAAGAGCGAGTTAGGGTCATCTCGCTGCCGCTCTGCCTCCTGCCAATCGAACTTCCCACGCATGACCTTACGCGTGTCGACCTCGCCCTCTGGGAGCGGCGCGTTCTGCATGCCGATCTCATCGCCATAGTAGATGATCGGTGACCCGGGATACGAGAAGAGCAGTTCATGCGCAGCGAGCACCTGGGTGAGGTCACCGTTCCAGAGCGACGCAAGACGCGATGCGCTCCCAGGACCGAAGCGGCGTTTCTGTGCTGGGTCAAGCGCTCGGGACAACCGCAGCGCCAGTGTGCTCGGTGCGATCTCGAAGCTGATGTTGTCGTGGTTCGCAAGGAACGTAGCCCACGCCGCACCCTCCGGTATGGACAGGTGGGTCGGCAAGACCGTGTCGAGGAGCGAGCTCTCGTTGAGCAACAGTTTTGCATAGAGTGCTTCCATGAGCGGAAACCCATACACTAGGTGACACTCATCGCCGTCTCCAAAGTAGGCGGCTGCTTTCTCGAGCGGCCGGTGCACCTCGGCAAGCAGCGCGACCTCGTTGTGGTTCTCGTCGAGGTACGAACGTAGCTTTTTAAGAATTGCATGCGTCAGGGGACGGTCCATAGAATCGGTCCCCTCCTCCTTGACCAGATGCTGCACCGCATCAAGGCGGAACGCGTCCACGCCCATACCGACCCAAAAGCTGGTGACCGAGCAGAGTTCCTCGAACACACGCGGGTCGTGCCAATTGAGGTCCGCTTGCTCAGGGTAGAATGTCGCGAAGTAATGCTCACGCGTCGCGGCGTTCCATATCCAGTTCGAAGGTTTCACCTCCGGGAAGGCGTTTACGGCTCCGCTAAACTCACGACCCGTTGCGCTCCAGAGGAAATAGTCATGCTTGTCGCTGTCGTTCCCACGCGACGCCTCCTGAAACCAGGGGTGCCGGATCGAGACATGGTTCAACACCAGATCGGTCAGCACACGCATGCCACGGGCATGTGCCGCATCAGTGAAGCGTTTGAAGTCATCAAGCGTACCGAGCTCGCTCCTTACCCCGCAGTGATCGGAAACGTCGTACCCCTGATCGATCATGGGCGATGGATAGTGGGGGAGCAGATGCACGCAGGTAATACCAAGGTCCTCAAGGTACGGAAGACGGTCGGTCAAACCGCCGAGGTTGCTCGCGAACTGGTCGATGTACAGCTCATAGAAGACCACCTCTTGCCACCACCTTTTCCCTCCGGGGCGTTCGTGTTGCATACGATATGCCTACTTCTCCGCTCCACGGAGCTTCCATTTGCCGACGCGGGTGCGAACGATCCTCGCTGCAAGCGCCGGCACGCCGAGCTTCTCGCCTAACTCGTGGGCAAGCGATCGAACGTAGGTGCCGCTCGAGCACGTGATCGATATGGTGGCGAGGTCGAACTCCAAACCGTAGAGTACACGCAAGGTTTCCTTCCACAGGGTCATGATGCGTTCCTGTCGAAAATCACCATGGACAGCACCGACACCCTTCTCCACATCAGCAAGTAGGGTTACATCTGAGATGCGCTTTGTTCCGATGAGCGCCGAGGACATGATCTCGATCTGGTGTTCGGGAAGATCGAAATCGGACAGTTCCCCTTTGCGGGCGCGAATAAACAGTGGCACCCCTTCGAGCGGCTTGCTCGAGAACGGAGGATACTTCTGGGACCGTGCGCCCGGCATCTGGCTGATGTACTCAAGCAAGAGCGGCACCTTGAGCGGCCGATGCGACGCACGGGTAACACTGTCGGTCATGAGGCCAAGGTAATCGTACGTATCGGTCGCAAAGCCAAACAGCACGTCGAACGTGTACTCCTTATCGAGCCCTAGATACTGCTCCCGTCTCTTGTTCTCCTCTCCCGCAAGCACCAAAAGCACCCCTTCGGCCATAGGGTCGAGGCGGCCCACATACGACAGAGGTAGGTTCTTGTACTCCGGGTGATCCTTACGATACCGTTCGATACGCTGGAGCGGAGTCTCCCCACGCGCCTTATACAGGTTCAGGACGGTCTTCATGGTACGTAGCTACAGCTTATATAATAACGCACGAAAGAGCCAGGGCTGCCTGCGGAGAGCGTTGTATTGTGCTCATACTCTGCTACACTGCTCTAGTATGTCTACCCGAAAAAAGGCGGCTACCGAACCCTATAAAGGGGTCAGGGATTTCTACCCGGAGGACCTCGCTATCCAGGATTTCATTTTCGATCGGGTGCGCGATGTGGTCGAGCACTATGGGTACGAGGAGTATCACGCGTCTGTTCTTGAACCGACCGAGCTCTATGAAGCAAAGTCGTCAGAAGAGATCGTTTCGGAACAGACCTACAGCTTCACCGACCGGGGCGACCGCCGCGTTACCCTGCGTCCGGAAATGACTCCGACCGTTGCGCGTATGGTCGCCGCACGCAAACGCGAGCTCGCGTTTCCGCTCCGCTGGTACTCGATACCCAACCTGTTCCGGTACGAACGTCCGCAGAAGGGCCGATTGCGCGAGCATTGGCAACTGAACTGCGACCTTTTCGGCGTGGCTTCGATCGAGGCTGATGTCGAGGTGATACTCCTTTCGTATGAGCTGATGCGGGCATTTGGGGCGCTCGAGCACGACTTTGAGATACGGATCAATAACCGCGTGGTCGTGCCTGAAACGCTCACACTTCTTGCCAAGAAACACGGCTTCACTATTAAAAGGAACGTTCAGAACGAGCTGATCCGGCTCATGGACCGCCGCAACAAGCTTGAGCCAGAGGAGTATGCGTCCCGCCTCAAGGCGCTCCTTGGTGATACGCTCAGTCAGGTCGTGCTTGAAGAATATAATCCGAGCGAGATCCGCAAGCTCATCCAAGAGACCGAGAGCGGCAATGACCTCCTCGCGCTCCTTGAAACGCTCGAGACGCGAGGGATACGGAACGTAGTTCATGACCCGCACATGGTACGCGGGTTCGACTACTATACCGGTATGATCTTCGAGGTGTTCGACACGAACAAAAAGAACAATCGCTCTCTGTTCGGGGGGGGCCGCTACGACGGACTGCTCGAACTCTTTGGGAGTGAGCCCGTCCCTGCGGTCGGTTTTGGTATGGGCGACGTGGCGATCCGTGAGTTCCTCGAAACGCGCGACCTGCTCCCTCCGTACGTATCGGTAACCGATGTATACCTTGCGGTCGCTGACCAGAGCTCGATGCAGTTTGCGCAGGGTGTCGCACAGCGGCTGCGACGACGCGACATCACGGTGGCTGTCGATATAACCGGCCGGAAGCTCAGCGACCAGGTCAAGACGGCATCAAAGAAATCAGTGCCGTTCCTCCTCGTTGTCGGCAAAGAGGAGGAGACGAGTGGTCTCTTCCCGCTCAAGAACCTCACCACGAAGGAACAATCCATGCTGCCTGAGCAACGTCTCGCTGATGCAATATTCGAAGCGCTAGAATAGTGCGCTTGTTTAGCCCGTAACCCTAAGCCAGCATACCGTATGGCACGTATACGCAGGGTCGTCTTTGATATCGAAACCGCGAACTCGTTCGATGATGTCGGTGCGAACGATCCCTCAAGACTGGATATATCGATCGTGGGCGCGTACGACTCGTCGACCGACACCTATGCCTCCTATTCTGTTCCTGAACTGAACCAGCTGTGGCCGATCATCGAAAAGGCGGACGTGCTCATAGGCTATAACAGCGACCACTTCGACATACCACTCCTCAACAAGTACTACCCTGGCGACCTCACCCGTATCAAGAGCATCGACATTCTCGTTGAAGTGCGCAACGTCCTCGGGAGGCGTCTGAAGCTCGACACCATAGCCGAAGCAACGCTCGGCGCACAGAAGTCAGGCCACGGCCTTGATGCGATACGCTGGTGGAAAGAGGGCAAGGAGGACCTGGTGCGCAAGTACTGCCTCGACGACGTGCGGCTTACAAAGGAGCTCTATGATCATATCCGGAAGCACAAGAAGATACTCTACACCGACTTTGGCGAGCAGAAGGAGGTCCGGCTCAAGCCGGAACTTTGGGAAAAAGAGGTCGAGAATGGCGCCATGACCTTCACGCTCCCGTTCTAGCAGTAGAGCAGACTTGAACCTCTTTGAGATAGGTATATACTCAGGTCTTGCTCAAGAGAGGAGTGAGATAAGAAGTGAGCACAGAACGGCAGACCCAGCGTGAACCCGTCCAAAGCACACGGGACAAGACGCCGCCGCCGCAGCCCACGCCGGCATGTGAAAGGTGGGCCGAGGATCCGGTCGACCCGACCCACAACCTGGTCTACCCAGCGACCGACTGAGTTTCCGCCGCAGCAACCATGCTGCGGCGTTCCCTTACACCAAGAGGAATACTACGGCGGCAAGCACCAGACGGTAGGCAACAAAGACGAGTAACGTATGGTTCTTCAAAAAGAGGAGCAGGTAGTGGATAGCGGCAATTCCTGCAAGGAACGCTGCAAGCGCACCGACGAGTATCGGCAGCCACTCGTTCGTAAGGACGCCAGCACTCCCGAGCTCGAGTAGCTTCTTGCTGCCCGCCCCGAGGATGATCGGGAATGAGAGCAGGAAACCGAACCGTGCTGCCTGCTCGCGCGAAAGTCCAAGGAGAAGGCCGCCGGATATCGTTGCGCCGGAGCGCGACATGCCCGGCAGGAGCGCGAGCGCCTGGAAGCAACCGATCAGTACACCTCCTTTTACCGTGAGCGGGCGCTCCAGAGCGTACGTACGGTGCACCCATTCGGCCACAAGAAAGACCCCCGAACCGAACACGAGCACCCCAGCGACCAGAGGTACGTTGCGGAACACCGTGTCCATAGTCTCTTCCAGGAGGAAGCCTGCGACCACGGCAGGCAGGGTCCCGAGCATGAGCGCTGGTATGAGCACCCGATCGTCACCCACGTCCCGCTTTCTGACCCAGAGAAAGAAGTTCAGCACGAGGCGTGTCAGATCGATCCTGAAATATACTGCAACGGCGAGCGCGGTGGCGAAGTGCAGCATCGCATCTACCGCGAGACCATGCTCCGTTCCCATACCCAAGAACTCCCGCATGAGTATCAAGTGGCCGGTCGAAGAAACTGGAAGGAACTCGGTCAGGCCTTGGGTGATGCCGAGAACGGTAGCGTCAAGTATGTTCATGAAGAAAGCTGGGGTGCTGCAACGGTGGGTCGGTGCGAACGTTTTGCTGTAGCACGACGCACCATGCTACAATACGCTAGACCACCCTCTTACACCACCTAACTCACGCACATGCCAACACGAAACCCCCTCATACTGCCGATCGCGGTACTCATCGCCCTCGTCATCATCGGCGTTGCGGTGTTCATTGGCCTCAGAAAGGACGCGCCCCAAGCAGACACGCTCCGCAGCGCGAAGGACCTGGCGAACGTCGCGCCGATCAGTAAGGACGACTGGGTACTGGGCAATCCGAACGCGCCGATCGTGTACGTCGTCTACAGCGATTTCGAGTGCCCGTACTGTAAACAGTACCATGCCACGATGCACCAGCTCATGAAACGCTACGGCAAAGATGGCCAAATGGCGTGGGTCTTCAGACACCTACCGTTCGTCCAGCTCCACACCAAAGCGCCGACCGAAGCACTTGCGAGCGAATGCGTTGGAAGCGTCGGTGGCAATGATGCGTTTTGGAAGTTCGCAGACATCCTTTTTGCCGAAACACCAAGCAACGACCAGCTCGACCTTTCCCTGCTACCGGGAATGGCGGAGCGTGCTGGCGTTTCCCGCGCGGAATTCGAGGCATGCATGCGCTCGGACCGTCTCATGCGGCGCGTGCAGGAGGATTTCGAGGAGGCCATCAAAGCGGGAGCGGTCGGTTCCCCATACACGGTCGTGCTCGCGGCCGGTCAACAGATCCGATTTGAGGGCGCACAACTCTACCCCGCTATGACCGCGGTCATGGAGACCCTGCTCCGAGCAGTAAACGCTCCGGGGCTTGCCGCGCCGAGCGAGGGGTCAATGGTCGATGCGATATTCAGCAACCCACCGACCACCGCACCCACGCCCGAAGCAAGCCCGTCGCCGGAGTCGGTCGTACTGCCGACCTCGACCACAAGCACTCCCGAGCTGCCCTAGTCACGACGGTAGCGTTTCGCACGCGACCCCATCACCATCCACATCGAGCCGATGGATATCATGGGCAACGCCGCCGCACTCATCGTATACCCGCTGTGCCTCTGATCGCGTCGTGAAGTCGGAGCAGTTGTAGGCGTTCCGTTCACAAATATACCCATCTGCGCCACGTGACACAGGTGGGGTGCGCAGGGTAGCGCCTGGTTCGTTCGCCTGTTTACAGGCATCCGGACCCCAAAGCCCGAGACCGGCCTCTCGTGCACGACGCTCGGCTGATCGAAACGTCATCTGGTACCGGTACGGCGTACGATATGTGTACTCATACGCAAATCCCTCACGGAGCAGAAGCAAATTCACCTGTGTCCCATCCGTAAGGTACACGTACGCAAGCATCCTGCCATACTTATCCCGCATACCCTGAGAGTCGTCGTACTCGAGCAGCACCGCCGAACCCTCAACGAGGACCTGGAGACGCGCCGAAGCTTCGCGCCCGTAACAGGCAACGGGTTTGCTCGGGTGCACCGTCTCGGGTGTATCTATGCCAAGGAGGCGCACGGTCTCCGACACCTCGCCACGCCGTACCTGTATCGTATCGCCATCTACCACCTTAGTGACCGTGTACGCTGACCGCTGTTCCGATTCGGTGTTCGGTTCAGAGGTTGAGGCCTGGTGCTGCTCGACGCTCTCTTCTTTTCGATCGTTACCGACCGAGATCCCCCTGTCTGTCATCACGGCGAGCGCACGACCCTCGGGCACGGACTCCGCAACGTCCTCGTACAGGAACACGACGAATGCAGCAACGAGATACACACCAAATGCAAGGTAGAGGAGGATGCGCCGCATGACTCAAGTGTACCGTAGCTTCGGAAATGGTCTACCGAGCACGTATCAGCCACACAACAAGAGCCGTGCTGCTGCACGGCTCCGATCCTCACTTGGTATCGCGAGGTTTCTGGGTGAGTAGCTGGGACGGCGGCCTAACACGCACGCCTTCTGATCCAAAATGCTCGATGACGCCCAGGTCCTTTTGCATTCGCGCAAGTGCACCCGTTAGAAACGCCACATGCTTCTGCAACTCTGGTGCGCCGCCGCTCTCGAGTACCTCAGCACAGAGGTTTGCAATGAGCTTCGCTGTGCCAGATACGTTCTGTGCTTCACGACGCACCGCTTCGACACGATCATGCAACTTCTTCTGTAGTCGTGAAGTACCATTCTGGTGCATAGCTTCCACCTTGTCCTGTTGACCCTTTAGCGTGTATACCAGGCACCGGGCCGCCCTGCAAGCATGACAGAGAAAGGGCCCGCACTCGGTGTGCGGGCCCCTGGAGCTCAGCGCCAGTATGCGTCGTAGTTTACCAACTGCCACGGTTCCCAGGTGTGGGGGATACGCACCGCACCGCGAGGCAGCGGCGGAAAACCCGTCCCTTCGACCTCGAGGATCGGTTCGTCCCTTGGGACAGGGTGACCAGTATCGCGCTCGCCTCCAAAAGCAATTTGGAACGAGAACCTTTTTACGGGCACGTACCAGGGCGAGCGCTGCTGTACCACTGCCCCTTTGAAGAGCGTATGGCTCAGCCCGCCCCATTTCTTTTTCTTGTGCCCGAGCTCAGCGAGCATGAAGGCGTACTCATCCTCGGCGAGCACCTGCTCCCCGGGGAGCGGTTCTCGACCGTCGTTAAAAAAATCGACCGTGCGCACGAGCCGTCCGGCCTCGGGCGACATCTTCCATGGTTCATCGGGTATCTCTGGCAGCGATACGCCCCAACCCTGCCATTTTGCGCAATAGTAGACGAGGGAGTTACCCGGTTCCCCCGTCGCGTGCAGCATAGGTATCGACATCTCGTAGAGCCTCATCACGTTGCACCCGCTTTGGACTCTACTATACCTCCACGACCTGTCAACAGCCGCACAGGATACATGAACGAGAACGGGCCCGACACCTCCTATGTCGAGCCCTAGTAGTGAGCAACCTACGCTTTTTCGGAGCGTGGCACAGCTGCCATGATCGACCGTGTAAGCATGTGCTTTGCGGAGTCCGGCCCCTCGCACACGAAACCTGGGCCGTAGACGCCCAAGAAGAAGCGTACCTCGTATAGACGATCCACGTTGACGCGCACGACCGGCTCAGCCGGCCGATCCTCGAACCGAACACCGACGACGAAGTTCCTCTCTTGCTGTTCGAGGATGTCCAGCTTTGCTTGCGCAGACTCTAAGTCCTGGTTCCTGACCGCAATGCACTCCCATGCCAGTGTCTTGAGCTCCTCGCAAAGCTCTACGGCAATGGGGGCCAGCTCTTCTTGCTCCTCGGCGTAGAGCGCCGCTTCTTGCTCGATCGTCCTACCGCGCGCCAGCTCGGCGCGCACACGTGCAACGAGCAAGCCGAGCGCAAATCCAACTCCCAGAACGATAAGCAAAACCCACAGGGGCTGCATCATGTACCTCCAACCAACTGTCCAATATTATGGACTTATTATAGGCTCCTGTCAATTCGGGTGCCTCGAGCTGGTGATGCGGTTCTAAACGAACGCTTGATAGAGCAAAGCCGCGAGCAGTACATAGGTGAGCAGCGTAATGCGTTTCGACGGCGCGAAGAGCTTTAGCGCGCTTCCGAGCGACCGCTTCGGCCGGAAGAGCGTACCATCGATGTTGATCCCTGCATGCAGCTCATCAAGCACGAGATGGCTCAGGTACCCGACAGCGGTCATACTTGCGAACACAAGTGGCAGCACCTCCCCCTCGCCTAGGCGCTCTGCAGCAAGGTAGGCGAGCACGCCACAAATGAGCGCGGCGGGGAGCGAGTGCATGATGCCCCGGTGCTTGGTGAACCGCTTGAAGATACCTCCCACCACGACCCACATAAAGATGAGTGCTGAAAGCGGCACACCGATAAGCACGTACCAGTCCGTAGGCTCGGCAAGGAGTGTCCGGTAGAGCACGAGGCCGGTCACCGCAAAACTGCACGTGCCGAAGATCAGATAGAACGGAAGGCTGGTGTCGCTGTCGAGGTCGGGCAAGAACGACGCGATCACACCCACTACAAAGAGGAGTCCAAGCAGTACCGGGTCGGTAAGCAGCGCATAGAAGTAGACGAGCACCACCCCAACCACCGACACCAGTGCACCGATAGAGACATGCTCGCGGAACGAGGCCATTATCTCAAGTATAGCACTTACCGTTGCCACATTGCTGCGTGCGGCAAGCAGTATCAGGCGAGCATATCCAAGTAACAAAGGCGAACGCGTAACGCGCCGAGTTACTCGCTCACATCAAAACGAACGGTGCGGAGGAGCACCTCGAAGTCGCGCATGAGCTTCGAGTCTTCCTCGAAGAACATTCCTGAGAACACATACACCTTTTCGTTCCGGGCCACGATGATGTTTTCCGACACATACAACCCATCGGCTCGGTATCGGATGCCCGAAACATCACCGATGTTCGTTTCCTCCACGCTGCCGATCATCAAATTGCTATTGCTGTACGCTTGATGGTCACTTGCCCACGTGAGAGGATCCTGAGCCTCCCGGTTATCTAATACCTGCACATTGATAGTCGGTGGTCCTTCCCCGCCCTCAGGCACGTTCCCCAGTTCGCGTGTCGCGGTGAGTATGAGCGTGCGCACGAGGCCATCCTTGGGTTCAGGCGAACCGCGCTCCTCGAGTACGTAGCCCTCAGGGCCGACGAGGTAGCTGAACGCAAGCTCAAGCTCCGAGTCACTAAAGATGGTTGTCTGCACGTCGCTCAACTGGTCGGGCTCGGCTACAGGTTCGTTCGTTTGTTCACGAACAGGTACATAGATGAGCAGCATCACAACAATGCTACTGATGATCAGGAGACCCAAGAGGATCAGTGCCTTGTTGTTCATAGGAAGTGGGTCCGGCGTTACGAGCCAGCACGTTCCTAGTATACCCCATAGTGGGCGTCCTCGCCCATGCGCCGTCGGAAGGCACGCTTCCGCTCATGCAGGCGCTGCTCCATACGTCGCGCAAGCGAACGGACACAGAGCAACAGCGTGCCATAGAAGAGGATCGCGAATGACACCTGTGCAATGAGCGGACGTACGGCCGACGCAGTGAACAGGTTCGCTCCGGTCAACGTTGCGACCAGATAGAGACCGTAGAGGGTGTTCGCAAACGATAAGCCGAGCACGAGGTATACCACACGCCGGTAGCGCGGCAAGAGGCGATGCAGCATGACACCCGTGAACAGGTATGACGCGCTAAGACACAGGACGAACATCGCCGGTACAAGGACACCGGGGCTCCACACCATATCGGCCGCAAGGAGCGAAATGGTGCTGTATATACCTACACCGCCCGCATAGAGAAAGTACCCGCGGAGCGCGAGCATGAGTGACACGTACTGCCAGTCTCGAGCAGGATGCATGGTGTAATGCACAGGCGTGCGGGCACAGTGTACGTGCGGATCAGCGTACCCGCAAGCCCGTGCACCCCTATACACAGCTGCGGCGATACTGTTTGTTGTTCAACGATATAGGGCACGGTATCATGAGCAAGACTGCTCCTATGACAGCTCCTCCACTTACCCCTCTCCAAAAACAGCGGCGAGCGCGAACGTTACAGATATACGGCACAACCGCGGTTGGCGTTTTCCTCCTCGTGACCTACTATCTTCTCTCCCAAGACCCTCCCCAAGCAGTCGATATTCGACCTTGCGATTGGGGAACGGTCACCGGGCTCGAGGACTGCGTCGTACGAACCTTTCCCATAGGCTCGCCCATAGCACCGCTCGAGGGCGTACTGATCGCAAACAACTTCAGACGATACGATGTTCCCAACGAACCCCGAGCCATCAGGTTCCGAAAAGAGTATGATGCGATCATGGGGGACAGGATCACGATCACGGTCTACCTAGACGAAACACAGAGCATCGTTCAGCTCCAGGTCCAGTAACGAACGTGACGATGAACATCAAACCGCGTGCGCACGGACCACCGAGCTTCACCGCAGGTCTGATTTTCGGTATCGTGGTTAGAGTATAGGTACGGAGCTTTCCATGCCGTGGCCCATGAGCGACCTCGTCCACCTCGCCCGATACGCACGCGCGGTCGGCCTACTGTCATTTGCGTTTGCGCTCATATACCAGTACATCGCCGGGCCGATCCTCACCGCAGGCCCCTCACGATACCCGTTGCCACGAAGCAGTGCCAACGATACCGCAGACCTGGTGCTCCACGTCGTGCTAGGGTCTCTGCTTTCAGGGTTCGCCGGTTTTCTCGTCGCATTCCTGGTGCTCGTCCTGGTATGGACCTGGTGCGTCCTAAGGTAACAAGACCGCAGCACTGCGGTCTTTTTCTGATCCCGCGACGCAAAGCCTCGACCAGCAACACACCCGGTAGCGTTCTGCTACCGGGTTCCGTATTCGCGCTCTGTTCTCTCAGAGCGATCGCACCACGCGCTTTGCAAACTTCATCGCGGCCGAATGGTCTTCGACGCCGCGAGCAGCGTAACTTCTGTCGTCGTCTTCATCACTGTATTCCCGAAAGTAATCGGGCAAATGCTGCTCAAGGATGCCGCTCAGCGTCCGCACATAGGCCGTGTGGATGGGACTCTTCGCTCCCCAGACACGGAGCCACTCCTGCACCTTCGATCTCCGCATGCGACGGCGTTCGTAGCCGCAACCGATGCCGTGGGACGCGTTATGCACGGCACTGAGCAGCGTGACGATTTCACGTTCGGTGACGAGCGTCTGAGCATGAACCGCATCAGAACGATCAGCTTCATTCATTAAGCGTTCTTCCTCGTGGTTCGAACGGGTACCTGCACGGTCGCGAGACCGAAGCATTTCGTTCTCTTGCCTGAGCTGATCGCGTTCAAAGATGACCCGTTCGAGCTCAGTAACAGCTGTCTCGTACCGCTTTACCGGGTACTCATGCCGATTCCACAGCAATAGCGAAAGGCCCGAGACACCGAACCCGTAGAGGACGCTGGCCAATAACTGCAGAGCGACAGCAGGCACACTGGCGAGCTCAAAGCCGCCCCGGACGAGAAGTGTCGGCACGAGATCGATAGCCAGGCCTAGCGCTGCGCTCGGCAGGATTACCAGCCAGATCGAGAGTTGCATGGTCATGCACAGCCGGCAGGTCACGAGCTCGGACAGCTTCGTATACACGAAGCCTCGGAAGCCGGGTGCACGGGCCCTTCTGGTAAACCCGGCGCGCAACCCGTGGAACAGGCTGCCTTTCACAAGGGCAAAACCGAGCTGCTTGATCGCGACCGCCACTATCCAGGTTATGGACATGAACCACACAAACAACACAAGGTTGGACATCGATCCTCTCTATACCGTGATAGCTGATCTCTTAGTATTATTACACGCGTATGGTATTCTGTCAATTTTCTGGGGAAGGCTGGTTCGAACGCCGCGCATCCGGGGCTCTGCATCGATTCGCTTCATCGCACCTTACCAACAGGTATGACATACTTGCTTAAGCGAACGTTTACTAGCCATACGGCAGGACGTCACACAGCACGTTGCGAAGGTGACGCACCTGTATGAACAGCTGAATTCATGACGAAGCTTGACCCGTATCTCACGTTCCCCGGCACTGCACGTGAAGCCATACAGCTCTATACCGAGGTGTTCAATCCTGCATCGGTCGAAGTAATGACCTTTGCAGATATGCCGCACGATGAGAACGCGCCCGAACTTGATCAGGAAGGCGCAAAGCGCATACTCCACGCGTCGCTTCAGATAGGCAACGACCACCTGATGCTCTCTGACGCGCCCCCGGGACAAGACCACACGGTCGTCAAAGGCACACAGACGCACATCTCGATCGGGTCGGAGAGCAAAGGTGAGGCTGATCGGATATTCAAGCTCCTCTGTGACGGAGGCGAGGTGGTTATGCCTATGGCCGATGCGTTCTGGGGAGACTACTTCGGCATGTGCAAGGACAGGTTTGGCATACCATGGATGATCAATTGCCGGACACAACCATCTCGGGACACGAGCTAGCACTCTTTACGTCGGGCACAGGCATATACCTGGATACGCCAGTTCGCAGTTGCCGGACTGAACACACGACACCCTGCGCGCACGCTGGCAGGTTTTTCGTACGCGCTCTAAGGGAACTCGTACGCTGCACCTCAACCCCGGCGACTATCCCTTACCCTTCCACCCCGTCACACCGTTACTTGGCCGGAAGCTAAGTGACAGGGCATTCAGGGACGACTTCATTGACCTTACTCACGCATACTTGTACATCAAGCAAACACAAGAAGAAACCGCCCGGGATACTCACCGAGCGGTCAAAGTTTAACTAGCTTTTCTAGAAATGAACGGGTACATGAAGAAGAACCTTGGGGTACGTTTGTAGTACTCTGCTGCTTCCTCTCCAAACCTGGCAAGGGTTTCTTGTTCCTGGTAATAACCGGCAATGACCATGCAGACCAGGAACAGGCCAGAGAGCATAAAGAAGGGCCAGTCTAGGGACGCAGGTCCCGGAACCCAGAGATCCAAAGCCATTAAGAACAGGCCTGTATACATGGGATGCCGGGTGTACTTGAACGGTCCGGTCGTGAGCAGTGCTGGTCTCGGCCTTGTCGCCTGTCCAGGTGCGCTGACCTTCCACACCGGATAGAGCTTGAACAAGCAGTAGAGAAACAAAAACGCGCCGCCAAACCCAAGCAATTGCAGTGCTAGCGGTACCGTCTCCTGACCGTAGAAACCAACCAAGCCCAAGAAGCACAGTATCATGGTTACCTGGTAACCAAGGTTGCCACGAATAGCCGCCCTTTCTGCAAGATTCATGTACTTCGCCTTTATCCCTGTGACTCTTTGTATATTATACTGCTTTTCTCTTACGCTGTCAATTTTGTCTATAGGGTGCAAACACCTCTGGCACTGGCTAGCACCATCACAGAATGTCAGTATCAGGACACTAACGCATGCCCCGCAAGTACGCCTCCTTGGTACCTTGACCACAAAGCTAGTGCTCTACTGGCGTAAGCACCCGCGTGAATTCTGGTGACCGAAGCACTAGCACTGCGACGGCCGTTCATCGTAACCCCATCATGTTTTCGACACGCCGATCACACCGTTACTTGGCCGGAAGCTACGTGTCGCGCACGAAGGCGGTCATCAGGGGGGTAGTTGCTCAGGTAAAGCGACATGACGGGGGGAGGTAAGTACAAAACACCCCTGCAAAAACGTACAGGGGTGCTCATCTCTTCACGCTGACTTCTCGACGCGCTCGACCGCCATATGTTCCCAGTACAATCGAAACAGTGCGTCAAGCGATACGAAATACAAGGCACTAAACGTCTCGTGCGCCGTAGCGGGTAGCAAGATCAACGGTTCAGACGCATCCAGCACATGTTCACGCAACTGCTTCACACATAAGGACGCATCATGTATTAGTGCCTTCTGGTGCGCTGCAGACAATTCTAAAAATACCATCCCGAGATGTTCAGTAGCAGGGTCGTTAGGTCGAACTCCGCGTCCACCGCAGAGCGCATAGGTCAAAGCGGTCTCGAGTTCCTGCAGCGTTTCAAGCATAAGGTTCGCCGACACAGCGCCGTTCCCTAACCACATGACCGACCGCAAACGCCTGAGCTGTGCCTCTGTGACGGTAGATGCACCTTGCGCGCGTACCTGATCATCGCTTTTCTTTTTGGCAAAAGATAATACTACCGTCATTTCGAGATCTCTCTGTGGTCGCTACTAGTACGTAGTAGTACTACAGTACGTGCTTGTGTGCAAGCAACGCACTGGTTCACCGATTGCTGGGCAGTTATGTACGAGCTCATGACGACGTATACTCACCACAACCGATACCATCTACCTTTTCACAACACCGTGAGTGCTGGCGTACAAAAAATACCGCGACAACTTTTTAGTATTTCTGAGGAAGGATGCTAGTGCCTGAATTTTATCCCTGACGCGCCTTGTCGATCGCAGCGACGTCGATCTTCTGCATGGTCATCATGGCGTCAAAGGCACGTTTTGCTTCTGCACCGCCTGCTGCGAGAGCTTCAATAAGGGTGCGTGGTGTGATCTGCCATGATACGCCCCAGCGATCCTTGCACCATCCACATGCACTCTCCTTCCCGCCATTGTCAACGATAGCATTCCAGTAGCGATCCGTTTCTTCCTGGGTCTCGGTAGCGATCTGGAACGAGAAGGCCTCAGACTGTGTAAATGTGGGACCGCCATTGAGCCCAATGCATGGGATGCCACAGACGGTAAACTCAACCGTTAACACGTCACCCTCCTTGCCGTCCGGAAAATCACTGGGAGCACGAAACACGTTCGTAACGGCACTGCCCGGAAACGTCGCAGCATAGAACCTTGCCGCATCCTCTGCGTCCTTGTCGAACCAAAGGCAGACGGTGTTTTTCGGTATCTTGTCCATATATTCATACTACATCGCTCGTAGACAAGATACAAAGTCAGCAACTACCAGCGCGAGAGTGATTAGTGAGGAGTGGTTAGTGATCAGTGAACACACTCAAATCAACAGTCGCACGCCATGTAGTACGCCTGAACATATGACGAATACCACAATTGATTGTGGGTATTTTGGTTGCATGTATGAGGATGTGTGATTTTTCTCAGCAATGTGCGTGACCCGTAGGGGATGCACAAGATACACCTATCTACGGTACGTCGTCGTTTTTCACTTCCTGGTCGTGTGTTCGTCTCAATTATTGCTGTCTTGCTACACAGGCTGATCATTTAAGTTGGACCGGGGTTTTCAGTCACAATAGCATTGTTCCAACAGTCCATTGATGAATTCCACATGTAGTCTCCGTATTCGTTTTTTCTAGTCAACCGAAAGCAGTGCTCCTGGCTATGGTGTGTAAAGAAGTACTCATAGGACAGCACCACCTTCATGAGCAGTTCCCTGATTGGGTACGCGTTGAAATCCTGCCTTACCATAGGTGATATATGCAAACTAGCTTCGTGCCCATACTTATAAGCTGGCCAATCGGAATCATGCATTATTGTAGAACCATTCATGTACGTGATTGTTGCATCGTAGTGTACATAATGAACGATGACCGATATGTGCTTCGGTGCTGCCAGACTGTTGTTCCTTATGATAAACGGGACCTCGAATAGCTGCGTCGCATGCTGAAACCCCTTAGGCGGTTCAATATGAAAATGAGGTACGAAGAAGTACCATGTGACCGTTGTGCTGATGCATAGAACCATCACCGACAATGCGGCCAGAAAGATTTTTTTGTGAGGTCTAAGGTACGCTACAGTAGTACCGATGAGCTTATGGCGTACAGATTTGCGCGAACGGTAGAGGAAAAGCACGAAGCGGTATGCGGTAAACAGCAGCGCAAATATAACTACGCCATCCAACACAGCTTGACCAAGGGGCAAACCAGAGCTGTTCGAAACCTGTACCTGCAGCGCTACAGCTACTAGTAAGGCAATAAAAAACGGCGGTCTTGTCGTAAGGTGCCTTTTTATTATCAAAACAGCGTCTTTGAACATTTTTTAAGCAGCTTCAATCAGTCTCCTCTAGTATACCAACTACCACCGCAAAAGTGGTAAGTGAGGAACGGTTAGTTGTTTGCGAGGTTAATGGTGAAAGGTTACAGGGGAGAATAAGAGTTCCGTCGATGTCGAGGTAGATGTTCATTTAATAACAGCGCGCGACTTACATTTCGCCAGCGTTTCTATGGCCACAACAGAGTTGCGTATATCAGGTTCCTGCAGATGATGTTCAGGATCACGATTGGTATTAACCCGCGAAAGAAGTGCCCTTACGTTAAGTAGCCCAACTACAGTGAGTTGATCATGTAGTTCTGGTTTCAGGTACGGAAGATCAGAACGAACGAGTACGCTCGTAACCCAACCCGCATGTATCCCACCTTCTTCGAGTATGCTGTGCAGCTGACGCGACTCATTTAGTGCTTGGTTGTATTCCTTGTGCATTAAAGCACCATACATACGCTTGCCTCTATGGTTCTTAACCTCGAGCGTAGCGATACCGTGCGGTGAGACTATGATGTAGTCGGTGTTGCCCTTATTTTCCTCGAGCTTTACATCGTAGAAAACATGATACGTGTCCGGAAGCCGGTACAGTTGCAATCCCACGACCATTTCCCCAAACCATCCTGCGCGATAGGATTCAGTATTTTCTGCCACTTGCCTACCTAGCCACCTTGCCCGCCTGGCTACGACAACGCCAAAGGCAATAACAAACAACATAGCAAAACCATTTGCTGTGGCTGATGCATGCCAATACATCAGTGAAAGAACAAAGGCAGTAAATATGACGAGAATAAGAAAATACAGCACTGGCTTGAAAGCTTTCTTGAGGAGCCACCTATCTGAACAGTTATGCAAAATTGCCATGGTATTTTTTCTGCACCTACTCTGCCCCCTCGCTATCCATTGCGCGGCGGCGATCATCGAGTATCTCCCCTTCATACTTGAAGTAGAGCGTGCCCTGCGGACGACGCGTATATCCCAAGAGGTCTCGCGCAAAACTCGACAAGCTATCAACTCTGTCGCCTATTTTTATTTTGTCGTTCTCCACAACCGTGGCAACGATGCTTGGATCTCGCGTAAAGGTGAGCATGGAGCCGATGGATATGTCGTAATCAGCAAAATGGAAACGGGAACGCCTTTCTTTGACTTCCTCCACCTCTTTTTCCTGCTCCGGCGTAAGTTCACTTTCGATGCGCACCTGCTCTATCTCCACACGTTTAAGCGCGAGCGCGGCGTACTCCGGGTTCATTTTGAAAAACTCCCGATTTGTTCGGGCACGCCTGTCTGCAAAAATCGAATGAATCCAACGCTCTTCCTTTTCCGCGTCCGCAACCGTAGCCGCGTAGTACACCTCAAACGGAAGCGGCACGCCGGTCCTATCAAGCTGGCATATTCTTTCCTGCACGGTCCCCTGCGTAAAGCCAATCTTTACATAGTCGGGCATCGCTTCGTTGGTGAGTATGTAGACTATTCCAGTCATACGGTAATGTTAAACGAATTCTCCGCTAAACGCTTTTGAGAGGATGGACTTTTCGAGCGCGGCGAGGTCGGTGGCGGTTTGGGCTTGGAGCGCTTGGAGGGTGCGGACTTTTTCGGAGAGGGTGTCGAGGTGGGCGACGATGCGACGTTGTTCAGCGAGGGGTGGCACCGGTACTAATACATTTTCAAAATTTCCCTTTGTTAAATGAGACATTGTTGCGCCTCGTCCTCCTTCAGCTCTCATTTCTTCAGTTATTTCTTCAAGCAAATACTTTAGGTAGAACTTTGATATAAGTCGCGAGGGTTCTATTTTCCAAACATGGTAGTGGTAGATTACTCTCTCACCTTCCCAGATACGTGGACCAAAAGAAGCAGACCAAGCGTACAGAAGATCTCCGTTGTCACAATATTTATCAGGTTCTAGCTCAAGATCGGAGAAATACCAGCTCTTGTTGGTAAAAAAGTTTCCAACACGTAGCACCCTATACTTCCCTTTTTCAAGTAGCTCATTTTGGCTGTACGCACGTCCGTTTATTACTCGCGCGACCTCAGCAATTTTTCTTTCTTCCCACCCCTTCTTTTTTCCTTCCTTGAAGATTTTGTCCAGTTCGGCGGGGAGGAGTGAGGCGGTGAGAGCCTGCGCTTCGGCGCGGAGGCGTTTTGCTTCCTTCACCTTCCCGAGCAGCTTTTCGAGCTTGGCAACAATCCGCTTTTGTTCGGCGAGGGGTGGGAGGGGGATTCCAAGTTCGTATACTCTGTTCCTATTTAAACCGGGCTTGACCCCAACTGCAAATCTTTGTAACTTTTGGCTCTTCAAAAAATAAAAAAGGTAATCCACATCTATTTGATCGTTTCCAACAATGAAATAGGTCACATCTGATGGCCAAAACTTCCCAGACACTCTATGAAGCTCTCCAACAGAGCCTTTTCTGCCGACGATAATTGCTTCTCCTTCAACAAGAAACTTATCTGTTCTACCAAGCCCACCATTTGCGCCGTATACAACATATTGACCACTTGCATGACGTTCAGTTTTTGATATTCCCTTGCCGTAAGCAAGCTCAACCACTTCACCAAGTTTTTTTGTCGGCCAGTATTTTTTCATCTTGCAAGATATTTAACAAACCGCACTCCGAAATCAGAAGTATAGACATAAGGTGAATGTATCGGGCCCCATTTAGCATTTGGATCCGCGTATATAATGCCAAGGCTAATGAGGTGGTACACAGACTGCAGGCATTGTGCATCATCGAACAGCTGATAACTTGTTTGGGTACGTGTATCGACGCGCGCAAGCGCATACATGTCGTCACCATCGTTCAACTGCTCAAGTGTATGAATGTACCGCTCCAGATCGAACTGCTTTCTATTTTCACTCATGCAGAAACCTAAGAATACACTACGCATGTACACGCGCTTATCCTCACTTCTTATGAGTAAGTATTTTTCCAAGGCATATACAAACGCATCCTGAAAATCCTCTTGCTCAAGAAGCTCCTTGGTGAACAAGCTCGGATTGTCGCGCACCATTTCGACCCATTCAAGTGCTCTCTGTTGTCTTAGTTTCAGTCCCGCCCCGTAGAGTGCCTTACTCAAGTTCCACGCAACGGCAAGGGGAGGCACGAGCGCCACAATGCCGTCCGCAACGGCAAGGCTTGAGTCCTTAAGAATTTGTTTGTCTTTCTCAATCACAAGCGTGTCTATGGTTACTATGCATTTAGTTGGTTGTGATTCATTCCTTTTTACTGAGGAAAACTTGCTTGACTAGTGGTACATTTGACGTATGATGACTATGGAGTTACTGGGTCGCGTATCCTGTGACTAACGTCACACGGGGCATTGACCCAGGGCCCAGGACTCCACAAAAACCGCCCTCAATGAGGGTTGTTTTTGTTTCTGGGACGGAACAGCCAAATGTTTAGACGAGTTGACCGAACCACCATGAAGTGCTTACCTTCAATCTTGAACGTGCCGCTGAATACTAATCTATCAAAGACGCGCTTCATCAGTTTGACTTTTGCCAACTTGGCTCCCTCGTTTGTGAAATGTCTGTTCTGAAAATAGCCCAGCGCCCCCATTATCAAATCGACCATCTGGATTGCCTCATGTTTATGTGACTCTTGAGGTGTAATCTCTAGCACATATCGAGCCGGAGCGTTCTGCGGAGGTACCTTGCTTTCAAACTTGCGCCGCAGCCCAGCGTCGAGGGCACGCTTCAGTATCTCGAGATTCACGTCAGATCTGGCATTGGTAATTCGATCTGGATAAATCTTGTAAAACCCTGGCACTCGGCAGTTGTGGAAATACAACTGGTATAGCAATTTATACAGTCCTTCGGATTTGATGTTATTGTAGCTTCTTACCGAATCGTCTTGTGTATCAACCAACATGCAGCAGAATCGGATGGCATGCTCATCTATCAGATCAAAGAACAGGTCAACGATTTCATGGTACACAGGAAAGTATTTGGTAGAAACTTTCTGCCATTTAATTTCTCCGCGAAAATCAGTCCGTATGCCATCTTTATCATATCCATACTTCTTACGTATTGCCGACATACGCTCATTGAGTACAGGTACGTTTTCTTCTGGCAACCATAGCGCACCAAGCAACAAAAAACGTTCCCCTTTGTGACGGCTTTCGTCAGAATATATATGGATTGTTCTCATGATTTGTTACTGTGCTATACTTAAAATAAGCAAGTAATACCTCGTGCGTGGGCTTCCGGACGGTTGCTCTTCATAACGCACGAGGTTTTGCTTTGTTTAAGTCCTTCTTAATCTCCCCCAACAGTTTCGCTATCTGCTTTTCCACACCCTCAATATCCGCAATCAGATCCTTCGGCGCTTTGTGCTCCGCCGTTGATCCGCCTTTCGGATTCTTAAAGTCCAGATTGAAATTCCGCGCTACGATGTCTGCCATGGGCACTTTCCACGCGTTTGGCCCCTCTTTACGCTTCCCCCACCACTTCCGCACGTCGTCAAACTCGGCGTCAGTAATGCCCCTGTTTTTTGTGTACTGCTTCATGCCCTCGGGGAGTGGTATCTGGTAGTACCACACCTCCTTGGTGGGTTCGCCTTTGTTGAAAAAGACGAGGTTGGTGTTTACCCCCGCGTACGGATTGAAGACACCCTGCGGCAAGCGCACGATAGTGTGTACATTGCACGTCTCAAGCAAGTGCTGCTTAATCTTGCTGGCGACACCTTCGCCGAAAAGTACGCCGTCGGGGAGTACGACACCCGCCCTACCCTGGGGCTTCAAGAGGTGTATGAAAAGCGTGAGGAACAAAAGCGCCGTGTCTTTTGTGCGAAACTGCGTGGGAAAATTCTTCTCCGTGCCGTCTTTGACAGAAGCACCAAACGGCGGGTTAGCTACAATGACATCTACGCGGTCTTTGGGCCCATAGTCGGTCAAAGGTCGCGCAAGCATGTCGTCGTGCAGGATATTGTCGGGCACTTCTATGCCGTGCATCAACATGTTGATGAGCGAGAGAAGGTGCGGGAGCGACTTGAGCTCCACGCCGTGTATCGCACTGCGTATCTTCTTTTCGTCTGCGGCGCTCTTCACGTACTTCGCGCGCATGTGCTCTATCGCGTTTACGAGAAAGCCGCCCGTACCGCACGCCGGGTCGAGGACCTTTTCGCCGAGTTTGGGGTCTACCATTTCCACCACAAACTTGGTGAGCGGGCGCGGCGTATAGAACTCGCCGTAGCTTCCCGCGCCCTGCAGATCCTTCAGGATGCGCTCGTACATGTCGCCGAGCATATGGCGGTCAGCGGCTTTGTTGAAGTCGATGCCGTTTATCTCGTTTACCACTTGTCGTATGAGCGTGCCCGACTTCATGTAGTTGAACGCATCTTCAAACGCGGCGCGGATGATGAGCGTGCGCCTGTCGTCGCTTGAAGCCGAGAGCGCCTTGAGGCCGGGGAAAAGCTCCCGGTTTACAAACTCCAAAAGCCCGTCGCCTGTGACGCCCTCACTGTTCCCCGCCCAAGCACGCCAGCGCAAATGCTCGGGAATGGGTGAGCGGTACTTCTGGTCGCGTAGTTCGTAGTAGCGTTCTTGGTCGTCAAAGAGCTTCAAGAAAAGCATCCACGCAAACTGCTCTATCCTTTGACCGTCGCCCGCAAGGCCCTGGTCCTTCCGCATGATGTTCTGCACGCGCTTGATGGTGGTGTCTATGGACATGTTATGCTTCTAGGGGCACGAGGTAACTTTTAAAAAATGTTTCTATCGCAGCTACCGTCTCATCCTTGAGTTTTGGATTGCTCTCTGCCACCCATTTTGCAAAATTATATAGCTCTTGGTTGTCCACGCGGAGCCACTTACCGTTTACATAGAGAAAGTACAAAGCAGTTGTCATCGCAATGCGTTTGTTTCCATTTTGAAAGGGGTGGTTCTTGATCATAAGGTAAAAAAGCGTCGCCGCCTTTCTGAGTAGTCCCGGGTAGAGTTGTTTGCTCGCATATTGCTGAAACGGCATTGACACACACCTCTCAAGCACAGTTGGAAAGCGTGTGCCGAATTCCGGAATTGGTTCACTCCAATCCATCATTTCTTGCGCAAGACGATGTGCAACGTACTCTACATCAGCCACCGAGATCGCTTTGGTGCGGGCCATGATAGCAAATTACTCTTTACCAAGAAGCCGCAGAGTGTCTCCATACTCTTTAACCACTTTCTTTACCACTTTTTCTATCTCCTCCTTTTGTTGTGGATCTACCACCTGTTCAAGTATGTGCGGAAGGTCACTTTTACGGATAGCGTAGTTCCTTCCTATTTTCTCGGCACGAATCTGCCCTTTTTTGATCTTCTTGTACACGGCCACATGACTAACCCCCAAGATGTGGGCGAGTTCTGTGGTGCTAATATAGTTATTGTTTTCGTTGTTTTTCATATTAACCAATCTTATACCGGTTAATATAAATTAACCAATTGTACCAAATCTGTCAATTGCTGTTGGTCACACTGTAGAGCTTTTGCTGGAGCTCGCGCACAGCGGCAAGGTAGGCCTCTCGCCCGCCGAAAATGTCGTGCACTATCTCGTAGGGCGTCCCGAACTCCGTGAAAGGTGACACTTCGAGGTCGCCAATGTCGTCTATCGCGGTGCTGCCCTCTGTTGCGTATTTTTCGAGAAGCGCTTCTAACACCGCGCGTGCTTTGCCTTCGTACCGCGCAAAAAGGTCGCCTGTGCTCGCCGCCTGTGTGCGCTCGCGTCGCGTGAGCGGCTTCCTGCCGTACGCTACGTGGAGGATGAGATCAAACTCGTCGAGGTCGAGTCCCGCTTCTTTTTTGAGCTCCTCGAGCACGACACCCTGCGTTTCGAGCTCTTCCAGTATCGCGCTCTTTTGCTCGGCCTTGTCCCACGCGGTAAGAAAGTCGTCGAGCGAGGGGTGCGTGGCGGTGATGCGCTTTTTGGAGTAGTCGGTGAGTGACTCGGCAATAAGCTTGCCCGTCGTGGGGTCTATGTACTGCACCGTGCGTGTGGCCACGTTGAAGCTTACGCCTTCGCTCACCACTATCTTTTCGTGCTTCTTTTCTTCGTCTTCTAATGGATCTAAGAGTATTTGCTCTTGCGGGTTTTCTGCTTGCACCTCTGCGGCCGACACGGTCTCTTCCTCTATATGCGCTTTGATACTCTCTGTACCGTCCGCGCCGGGCTCGTACACTTTTACCGGATCGCCGTCAAAGTCGGGGTCTGCAAAGAGGCGCGTGACGCCGCGGAAGTCCATGATCGTAAAGTAATACTTGCCGTATGCCTCATTGACGCGGGTGCCACGGCCGATGATCTGCTTGAACTCGGTCATTGAGTTTATGGGTGCATCAAGCACGACGAGCTTGCAGGTCTGCGCGTCTACGCCTGTCGTGAGAAGTTTGGAGGTTGTCGCAATAACGGGGTACGGAGACTCGGGGTTGATGAAGTTGTCTATCTCGCGTTTCCCTTCTTCGTTGTCACCTGTAATGCGTACCACGTAGCGGCTGTTTATAGTGGCAAGCTCAGGGTTTGCGTTTACGAGTTCCTCGCGCATACGAGCTGCGTGGTCTATGTCCACACAGAACACGATGGCTTTCTGCATAGGGTCCGTGTCGCGCATAAACTCGGTGATCTTTTGCGCGACGAGTTTGGTGCGCTCTTTAATGACAAGCGTGCGGTCGTAGTCGGACACGTTATATACGCGGTCTTCTATAGGATTGCCGTGCTGGTCGCGCACGAGCTCGTTGGGGCGCCACTCTATGTCTTTGTCGAGTACGTAGCGGATGACTTTGTACGGGGCAAGAAAGCCGTCGTCTATGCCCTGCTTGAGCGAGTAGGTGTAGACGGGCTTGCCAAAGTACTCCTCGGTGCTGATGTCTTTGGTTTCCTTAGGCGTCGCAGTGAGACCTATCTGTGTGGCGGATGCAAAGTAGTCGAGCACTTCCCGCCACGCGGCGTTTGCTTTCGCACTGCCACGATGGCACTCGTCTATGACCACGAGGTCGAAAAAGTCCGGAGAAAATTGTTTGAAGAGTTTGCTTTCTTCGTCTTGGCCGGTAATGCCCTGGTAAAGAGCAATATATATCTCATACGCCGGGTCTGCGGTACGTTTTTCTATGCGGGTGAGCTTGTCACCGAAGTGACGGAAGTCGCCTTTTTTCGTCTGATCGGCAAGCGAGGTGCGGTCTACAAGGAAAAGGATGCGGCGTTTTTTCTTGGCTTTCCAGAGGCGGTAGATGATTTGAAACGCGGTGTAGGTTTTACCGGTGCCGGTCGCCATAACGAGGACGACGCGCTTTTGAGCTTTTGCCACCGCTTCCACTACCCTGTTCACCGCGACACGCTGGTAGTATCGGGGCTCGTGGGCCTTGAGGTCTTGGTAGTAGTCGGTGAGCACCGCTTCCTCCACTTCGGGTGTGTAGCCTTTATGCTTTAGGTACCGCGCATACAATTCGTCTGGCGACGGGAATTGCTCAAGCAGCAGCTGACGCTCCTTTGGTCCTGTCTGCTCCAATCGGTCATGCTCGGTGAAGCCTTGGCCGT
The DNA here is from genome assembly GCA_964531785.1 of uncultured Candidatus Saccharibacteria bacterium. Taxonomy (GTDB): domain Bacteria; phylum Patescibacteriota; class Minisyncoccia; order Phycocordibacterales; family UBA12088; genus CAYWMQ01. The sequence continues at coordinate 212,355 of CAZHFF010000001.1, read as the reverse complement.
TGGAGCTGTACACAAACGGGACATCAAGCGCCTCCGCGTAGCGTATGCCCTGCTCTATGCCGTCTCGGACAGTGTGTGTGTCATCCTTTGCTTCAATGACCGCAATAGGTAGGTGCGGCTTGTAGTACAAGATATAGTCCACGCGCTTCTTTTCGCCGCGTGAAATGGTCTTGCCACGCACGATGATACGACCCGCTGTATACGCCACCTCTCGGCGGATGCGTGTTTCGTCCCAGCCAGCCACCACTAAAGTAGGGTCTATTTTGGTGGCTCGTATGTCTGCTTCTGTTGCCATAATGCCCCAACTATAGCCCAAAACGGAGGTATACGCGAGCTAAACTGAGGGCCCGTGCAAACGTCGTACAGCACAGGGATATGTTGCCAGTCCAGTTGACAGCCGCTCATTAGAGCATAAGGTGTACCATATTTAACAGGCAGCTTTAACAGAACGACAGCCATGGACAATGTAAAAGGATGGATCGCAGGTACGATCATTACGCTCGTGATCGGCGGCACCGCATACACTTTCAATCAAGAAGATGTGGTTAAGAACTTTGCCGATGAAACAGGAATGACCCAAGAACAGGCGGAGCAATATATCAATACGATACCAGAAGACGAGTTGGATACGTTCACCGTAATAGGGACCTCGTTTATTACCGATGGCACCGCGATGCGCACGGAGGTACAAAATATTGATTGCGAAAAAAATGAATACGAGTGGCAGTCTGAGATACTTACCTGTGCAATGGGAAAAAGACAGCTCACTAAGATTGCAGATGACATGATCGCGTTTGGCCACGTATTTCAAAAACTAGATACGGACGAAGCGACAGAACAAGATATTCAGGAAGCTATTCGACTGATAGACCAAATGGTCAGAAACAATAGGTTGGCAGTATCCAAAGCGATTTGGACACAGGAAGAGCTTGATGAGGAAAATCGAGGACACGCGTACAACAAGGCGTTGCTCCAGGCAGCACTTGATAGCGTGCAGTAACACTACGACTTCCCCATTCCCATACCTCCGCCAGCTGGCGGACCCTCATACCTGTTTCTTCACTCATTCCCATACCATTCCCCCATACATATGCTTCCCTCCAACCTTTCACCTATAGCCTTGCCATTCACTAACCACTTGCCACTGCTCACTGCTCTCTGACATTGACTGTGAAGTATAGAAGTGTTATAATAAACGCTAGGTTTAGCAGATGAGGAGTCGCGCAGATGCCGACCTCAAGAGATCCGAGGCTCGTACACGAGTCCACATTCAAGCCGGGTGACATCGTCACCTGGTACAAAGGACCGGGCGGTCGAGGACCCGGACTCAAGAGCGATATCGAACGCATGGTCCGTGAACACGGGTCGGGTCCTTTCATTGTCGACAGCGTTTCTCCCGTACCTGAGTACCGGCTCTGCGACGTCGGACATACTCAATACGTACGTGTCCGCCGCGGCAATACCCCTCTCACCCGGTGGACGGGTACTGACGAAGAGATGCCCGTGAGCTTCTCGGGCGCTTGGTTTGAGCACAGCTAGGAGACAGCAGTGCAACTACTCCTGCTCCTGCTCAACGTGCTCTTTGTACGCTTCCCGCTCTGGCTTATCGACGCGACGCTGTTCGAAGCCGGTCGTCGATCGGGCAGAGCCATTGACCGCACGGTACGCCGGTACGCGCCTTGGGTAGTGGGCATCGGCGCACTCGCACTGCTCAACCACACCGGGCACGTGGAGCCCTTGGTCCAACACATGCGACCATTTGTTTCAGAACTGGTCACGCTGGCTCTTGTTGTGGTGGTGCTCCGGTATATGTGGCGCAAGATCATAAAGAAAGGTTGGAAACGATGAGGCCCGGGTCGCAAGACTCGGGCCTTTTGCTCTACTGCCTGCTGTGCAAGGTACCAGAGCCTGCACGTATACGCGCACCGGCTCGTTTTTTCTCCTTCCCTCTTGGTTAGATGGTTATGGTGACGTTGTAATTGTTGTCGACCTCGATCTTGAACGGACGTTTTGTACGAGCTCTGGCGAGAAGCCTGAGGGCACCTTGCCGGTTTCGGCATACTCATAGAGCGCAAGCTTGAAGATCGCCCCAAGCGCGGACGAGCAAAACAGAAATGTTCTTTTCCTTGTAGATATTCGCCGCGCGGCGGCGGGGTGAGAAGCGCATACTTGAAGCTTCGCAAGACTCATTGAGAGATTTGTGAGCGAGGAACGAGCGACTCAAAGACCCAATGAGTGGACAGCTTCTGTAAGAAGTGGGGGCAGCAAAAAATGATGTAAAGAACATTTCTGTTTTGCGGGACGCCGGAGCGGATGCGGAGGCGTGGAGGCGCCCTCCTCGCCAAGGCTACGGGAGGACAGGTGCGTTGTACGGGAGCGGATCTGTGAACATACCATGGTATGTTCATCGCTCCGCGATGAGGTGTGTTCGAGCGAGGTGTGCAATTACATCACCAATAGAAACAATATCGTAAGTAAGGCCGCCTGCGGCGGCTACAGGGGCGGCACGGCGCGCCCACACAGCCCCGCCGTGAGAGGTTGAAGAGTGGGTAGGGACCCGCTCTTCAAGACCTTGTGAGACGTTTTTTGAAGTCCCGAAGGGCGAACAAAAAGGTCCACAAGGTGTACTGCGCCTGTAAGGCGGGTGCGCAGCACCCCTTGCTGTCGCCCTCACACGGCGATCCGGGTTCTCGTTCTGCCGTAGGCCTCATAAGAAAACACCACTCATTTTCTCGAGTGGTGTTTTCTTATGATGTGACCCTACCGGGAATCGAACCCGGGTTACCGCCGTGAGAGGGCGATGTCCTAACCGCTAGACGATAGGGCCGTCGAAAAGTTAAAACTTAAAATGCAAAGGTCAAAAGTAAACTAAGGATCGCTTCACTGGGGTGCGCAGTAATGACGATCTCCGGTCACCTCAACCATTCACTGCCTGTACCTCATACTTACTCGTCCCCTACGGTTTGAGATTGTACTACGGGAACGGGAAAATGAAAAGCCATGCCCCGAACGTTAGGCATGGCTTAGGTAGGTTCTGGCTGCTTTGAGCGGCCAGTCTGGTTCTTCCATTTTTTGCGCATGTTCTCCTGCTGTTCCTCAAGCTTCATGGGTTTTCGCCACACCCGCTTGTGGTGTTCCTCGCAGTACGACGATTCTGGCCGCACCGGCAGGCCACAGCAGGGGCTATTCGGTGACCCTTTCACCCGAGGATCGTCCAGAAACCAGTGACAGTCAATCTGGCTGAGATCTTTAAATCGTACCATCACGCGCTCCTCCTTTTTTTGTTGGAGATGGGCTGCGAGTGAGTCGCAGCCCATACTGTCGTGATACTAGCGTAAGAGACCCGGCATTCGCTGGTACTCGACGCACGGCTTTACCAGCTTGCGAACGGTTACCGGACCGCCCTCTTCCTTGCCGAGGTCAACGACCCGAACCGGGCATTCTGCGTCCAGATCGTGGACGATCTTGCCGACGTGCAAACGTCGCCACGCGGCTGCGTTCTCTTCGTCCGCGAAGAACGCGGCGAGTGTCTCGTCAGCAACGTTTTCAATGAACGGCACTCTTTTTGCAGTGACGCAGGTGAAAACCTCGATCGGCGTAAACATGAACCAGCTCCTTCAATAGGCGAGGTAAACTACCTCGTTTTCCACTCAGCATCTTGCCTCACAAGCTTCACTTTGTCAAGTTTTGGGTCCGCGAGCAGCGCCTCGACCACCCGTTCCATACGGGTCGACTGAGAGCCCTTGATGAGGACGATATCCCCCTCCCCGACGATATCCTTGAGTGCTTCAGCCGCTTTTTTGCTCTCAGGCAATGCTGCGATCACGTCCGAGCTCATGCCCGCCTCCCGGGCGCCAGCGGCCGCGTCCTTCATGCGTACCCCGACCGCAAAGAACACGTCCGCACGTTCTTTGACCAAAGCGCCGACACGATGGTGCTCCTCCACAGAGAACTCCCCTAGCTCCATCATGTCCCCCAGCACGGCTATCTTACGCCCCTTGGCGCGCAAGCCTGCGAGCGTGTCGAGAGCTGCGGCGACCGCGATGGGTGAACTATTGTAGGAATCATCAATGAGCACGCTCTGCTCGATCCCAGGCAGGAGGCGCATGCGGCCCTTGGGTGCCTGGTGGTCGCGGAGCGCATCGAGCGCATGTGTTAGTGACATGCCTTCCGAAATGCCGACCGTGATGCCGGCAAGCAGCGCGTAGACCTGGTGGGTACCGAGCGTATCACGAAGCGTAAGGGTACCCTCGCTGTCCTGGAATCGTACCGTGGTCTCGACCCCGACAGGCACGTTGTTCTCATAGACCACGGTCACCTTGCTCGCCCGTACCTCGGCGTCCTTTCCAAGCCCGTACGTGAGCCTGCGCTGTCCGGGACCTAGCGGTTCCGTGAGCAGCAGCTCGTCGTCAGCATTCACGATCAGCGTGCCGTTGTCTCGAAGTGCGCGGCGAAGATATCGCTTTTCCTCAATAACTGCCTCACGAGAACCGAAGTGCTCAACATGGACCGGCACCTCGGGAAACCGGGTCAATACGACCGTGTCCGGATGCAACCACTTCGAGAGCGATTCGATGTCGCCGGGATGGTCGGCACCGACCTCGAGCACAAGCCAATCCGGATAGTCTTGCCGGAAGACGAGCAGGAAAAGCCCGTCCAGAATGTTCTCCGCCCAACCGAACGGGCTGCTCCAGGCGTTCGGCAGACCAAGGACGGTAAGCGGCACCCCGAGCTCGCTATTGAAGCTCTTCTCGCTCTTCCTAACGCGTTTTACGGCCTTGAGGACCGAATATATCGCGTCCTTGGTGCCGGTCTTGCCGACACTACCCGTAATGGCAACGACCTGCGGCTTGTATCGGGCGAGCACGAGGCGTGCCAACCACGAGAGAACGAACACGACGACCTGCTTGAGGAACGCTTTCATGTACAAAACCCTACCACGATTTCTCTACCAGGTGAACGGGAACCGGTAACGTATTGCATGGCTTCCTCGTCCTGCCAACCCTGAGCTCCGCTCGATCGTTTACCTGTCCGGCGGTATCTCGTAGTAGTTGATAAGGAAATCGACCAGATTCATGAACGGTTGGGTGAGCGTTTCGCTCGCATATCGAGCACCCTGCGGCTCGACGTGGTACATGAAGATCAGGAACTTGGGGTCGTATGCCGGAAAGTACCCGAAGAACGAGTGGAGGTAGCGGTCATCATAGTATCCTCGGGAGCCTTCACGTGCTATCTGAGCAGTGCCCGTCTTCGCTGCTATGGTGTAGCGTTCTTTCTTTGCTTTGCCGTTTAGGAGCGCGTCGTCCACCACCTTAACCAGCATGCGCGTGATCTCCTCGGACGCCTCCTTGCTGATGACCTGTACACGCTCGTCGATCGAGACATTTCCGACCATGCCCGTCTCATAGCGGATCTCTTGCGCGATGTGCGGAGTGACCAGGTAGCCACCGTTACCGAGCGCTGCGAGCGCCCGAGCAGTCGCTATCGGCGTGAGCGCGATACCTTGGCCGAACGCTGCAGTGGCATACTCTACCTCGCGTGGCGACTCCAGGTTCTTGATGAGGCCGCGCGCCTCGAACGGCAGGTCGATACCGGTCTCTTCACCTAAGCCGAACGCACGTATTTTCTCAGCCAGGCGCTTACCGCCTATCTGCTGTGCCACGAACGCCATGCCGACATTGAGCGACTGGTTCATCACCTGCTGCATATCCACCACACCGCGCGCACGCCCATCGTAGTTGCCGATCGTATACCCATTGAGCTTGATGGTACCGGTGTCCTCGAACGTCGTGCTGGTATGGACCGCACCGGTGTCCATGCCGATCGCCATTACGATCGGTTTGATGATAGAGCCCATCTCGCGCACGCTCTCAACAAGCGGATTCGAGAATACCGAGGGGCTCTGTTCGGCACTGAAGTCGTTCGCGTCGAATGTCGGCAGTGACGCCATGGCGATGACATCGCCACTTGCTGGGTCAATGATGATCGCGGCAAGCTGCTTAGCGTGCCAGGACTCCTGGGTACGCATAAGCTCACGCTCAAGTTCATGCTGCACCGACGGCTCGATCGACGTCACAATATCCCCTGCTCGCTTCCGGTCGTTCTCAAAGAGCATATCTCGTACACTGGAAAAGACCTCCGCAAAAAAGTTGACGTAGAGCTCGTCCTGGTTCCGGATGAGCACATCGTTCCAGTAACGCTCGAGCCCATAGCGCCCAGTGAGCTGCATACCGTCCTTGTCGTAGCCGACAAAGCCGAGCGTCTGTGACGCGAGACTGCCCCCAGGATAAAAACGCCACTGCTTCCTGAAGAGCTGCACACCCGTATATCGCCCCTTCTTGATCGCCGCAGCAACGTCCGCATCGACCCGTTGCGCAACCTCCTCATAGGGGTCATCCACCTTGCTTGCACGTGTGATGAAGTCATCGCGGTCGAGCGGCATATGCTTCACGAGCGCCTGGTACAGCGCTTCCGGGTCGTTCACCTTGGTCGGGTCGATCGCAACGGTAAAGCCAGTCTTAAGGCCGGCGGCAGCAACGCGCCGCCCGTTCTTGTCTTTGAAGTAGATGTCTCCCCGGTCGAAGTGGTCCGCCGCACTCTGCACGTACTGTTTGTCCGCCTCGCTCGCATAGGCACTGCCATAGACGACCTGCACCATATACAGGCGTGCAACGAGCAGGCACGCGACAACGAGCACACAGACGGCTATGATCCGGACCCTGAGTTCAAATGCAGCACGCATAGGTCACCTGCTCAATCACGTCGCGTAAGCGCACCGGAACGGGTAACGTCGACATAGGTGACTTGACCGAGCTTCACGAGGCCGAGCTCGGTAGCCCGCTCTTCGGTAAGCGTGTGCACGAGCGCAAGATAGGTAGCTTCAAGCTCCCCTACCCGCGAATCTGCCTCACGGACAGCGACCTGTAGTTCTTCCCTCAGGACGACATTAACAACCGATGTCACGATGCTGTACGCGTAGAGCACGAAGAACGCGAGTACGAGCGCGAGCTCGAACCAGACGATGCTCTTTTCTATGTGGACCGTATAACGAAAGATGCGAAATGTGCTCATGGTCGGGGGCTGTTATGATGAGGTCTTACGTCTACGGCTCGTTCTGGCAAGGAACTGGGACGTACACGTAATTCCTCATGGCTTCTTTTCAAGTATGCGTAACTTTGCGCTGCGGCTCCTCGGGTTCGCTCGCACTTCTGCTAGATCGGCAATGATCGGGCGTTTAGTGATGAGGGTTGCGACACCTCGCTCACGGTAGCTGCGGAACGCATGTTTGACCGTTCTGTCCTCGAGACTATGGAACGAGATGATGGCCATGCGTCCGGCTGGCGCAAGCAGTTCGAACCCGTCCGCAAGCAGTGCTTCAAGCGCACCGAGCTCATCGTTGACCGCCATGCGTAGTGCCTGGAACGTTCGCGTCGCGGGATGAATTCGGCGTTTTCCACGAGGCGCGGCCGCCTCCACGATAGCAGCAAGCTCATGTGAGGTCGTGATGGGTCGCTCTTCGCGTGCCTCGACGATCGCCTGTGCGATCCTTCGGGCCGCAGGCTCACCACCGAACCCGCGCAGAATGTCGCATAGCGACGCCTCGCTCCACTCGTTAACCACGTGCCATGCGGTCAAGGTCTCTGGCGTTACCGTGGTCTCGAACGTCATGACGAGCGGCTCGTCGCGCTGTAGGCTGAATCCACGACCACTATGCTCGAGCTGATCGCTCGAGAACCCGAGGTCTGCCAAGAGGTGCGTCGGCGCAAGGGTGCTTACCCGCTTGCAGTGCTCGGCGACGTGCCGAAAGTTGCCGAGGACCAGACTGACCCGGGGGTCGCTTCCGATCCGTTTCCGCACCCGTTCGAGCGCCGCACTGTCGGCATCGATACCGATGTATCTTCCGTCGCTCCCGAGCATGCGGAGAATAGCCTCAGCATGCCCGCCTCCGCCTGCGGTGCAGTCGACGACGATACTTGACGGTGCTATCGCCAAGCCTTCAAGGACTTCGTGTAAAAGTACTGGTGCGTGCGCGGTGACGTGCTCTGCTTCGCTCTGGTCCATACCTACAGGACGCCGATCTCTCCTAACTTCTCTGCCACGCGGTCCGCCTCGGTCTCTACCGCTCTTCGATAGGTCTCCCATCGTGCTTCGTTCCACAGTTCGAACCGATCATGGACCCCGATCAGCACCACGGTGCCCTGGAGCGCTGCATGGTCCGCAAGCTCAAGTGGCACGAGTATCCTTCCTAGGGTGTCGATCGAGAGCTCTGCTGCCCCGGCAAAGAGATACCGCCCGAACGCACGAGAATCTGCCTGCCCCATAGAGAGACGGCTGAGCTTCTCGACGATAGAGCGCCATTCGCTGTCGGAAAAAGCGAAGAGGCATGAGTCGAGTCCGCGTGTGATGATGACCTTTTTGCCGAGCACCTTACGGAACTTAGCAGGAAGCGCTATGCGCCGCTTCTCATCAATGGTGTGCCTGTATTCACCGATGAGCATGCGGCTCCGTGACATGAGCTTGGTGCGTTTTGTACCACTTCATACCACTTAGTCACCACTATATACCACATCGGTAGCATGACCTACGCTGTTTTCCACAGAACAACGGTATTTGGCCACCATTTGCGGTCAGCGCAAGCCCTTATGCCAAAGTGTTACGTACTAACGGCACGATGGAGCTATGTATGCTGCGCCCCGTGCACACACTTGCCAAAAGCTGCGAGTGTTACATACTAGAACAATGAAACACGGTTACGGCACAGCCCAGGACATCATCGACCTCATGGACAAGCCAAGGAGCGCCGACTGCGCACTGGTCCAAAAGGCGTATGATTTCTCGAAGGATCGGCATAAAGACCACAAGCGGATGTCGGGTGAGCCGTACTTCGTGCACCTGTACGAGACCGCGTACGCGCTGGCCGAGATGGGTATGGGGCCTCGCACGATCGCAGCGGGCCTGCTTCATGACTCGATCGAGGATGTTGGGGTCACCCGGGAAGAGATCGAACAGGAGTTCGGGCCTGAGGTGCTCTTCCTGGTCGACGGCGTGACCAAGCTCGGCACCCTCAAATATCGCGGGGCTGAACGCCACGTGGAGAGCCTCCGTCGCTTGTTCGTTGCGACCTCACGCGATATTCGCGTCCTCATGATCAAGCTGATGGACCGTCGCCATAACATGTCAACGCTCGCACATGTACCGCCCGAAAAGCGTCTGCGTATCGCAAAGGAGACCTTGGAGATCTATGCACCGCTCGCAGACCGGTTGGGTATGGGGAGGCTGAAGCGTGAGCTCGAGGACCTTGCGTTCCCCTACGTCGAGCCCGAAGAGCACAAGAAAATGGTCGAACTCATGAGGGAGAAGAAACTGGCACGTGAACCACAGCTTGCCAAGGTCGCCGAACACCTGAAAATAGCCCTTGTTTCTCAAGGGGTGCGTAATTACCGGACCGAGGCACGGGTCAAAGGGCTCTATTCGCTCTACACCAAGCTCGGCCGCAAGCACGGCGATATCGAGAAGATACACGATATTCTCGCGATCCGGGTCATTGTGGAGTCGATCGAAGACTGCTATCGGGTTTTGGGCGTCGTTCACGCCCTGTGGAAGCCGCTCCCGGGAAAGATCAAGGACTATATCGCGTTCGAGAAACCGAACGGGTACCGTTCGATCCACACGACCGTGGTTACAAAGGAAGCGGGCCCGGTCGAGATACAGATACGAACGAACGAGATGCACCGCGAGGCGCAGTTTGGTATCGCCTCGCACCTGACGTACAAGGAGACCCGGGGCAAGACCAATCGTGGCGAGCAGAAGCGCAATCTGCTGTGGTTCCGGCAACTGATCCCGTCACTTCTGCGACAGCAGGTACCAGAGTCACCGAGCTCGAACAAAGTCCCCAAATGGGTTGGTGCACTCGCTCAGGCGCACGATGTTCCGGTCCACGAGGCGAGCGAGCTCTTCATGAAAGAGATCAAGGACGACTTCTTTAGCTATCGGGTGTTCGTCTTCACGCCAAAGGGTGATGTGATCGACCTTCCCGTCGATTCGAGCCCTATCGACTTTGCGTACGCGGTCCACAGCGAGATCGGTGATCATGTGAGCGGCGCCAAGGTGAACGGAAAGCTTGCGTCGCTCGATACGAAACTAAAGAACGGCGATATCGTGGAGATCGAGACCAAACAGAGCGCTCGACCTGGTTTGAAGTGGCTCGACTACGCAAAGACCACCCTCGCACGCAAGCACATCCAACAGTCGCTCAGTAAGGGCAGGAGCGAGAGTACGATCGGTCAGATCGAGAAGTTGCGAACCGAATAGAGGCCTGGGTCTTCTTCACTCTCCTCACGAGATGGACGCGGAGCGGGCGGCAGGTCGGTCCCAACGTTGGCCGGTTTGGGTGCACTCTGGTACGGGTCATGCGCCACGGACTCTGGCACAGCGGGCGGCGTGAACGAATGCACCGCGGACGTAGGAACGTCAGGTTCGGGCTGCGGGCGCAAGGCGGCGGCAACGACCTGCGGCGGCGTTTCGACCTGTACCGGCACTCCCTCACGCCACGCTTCAGACTGCGACTCCGGTTCCGGCTCAGGCTCGGGGAACCCATCCAACCACGTTTCCTCGCTGTTCTCAGGGCTTGCGGAGCGTGGCAGCGGTACCTCACCTTCGCCCATACCCACGTACTGTTCAGGATGTGATGGTGCGAGCGGGTTACCGTCGAACGCAGACCGTCCTGCGACCGCGGTATCGCCCACCTTGAAGGTGTCGAGCAGGGTCTGCAGGTCGGACGAATTAAAGAAACTGATGACCAGACGTCCTCCCGCTTCACGCGGTTCTATCTGGACCCGCGTTCCTAACCGCTCGGTCAACGCACGCTCGAGCGCAATTATCTCAGGATCGATCCGGTGCTTCTCGGTCACCCGGTCTTGTGCGACCCGGCGCGCGATCTGCTCCGTTTCCCGCACCGTCAGGCGCTTGACGAGTATCTCGCGCATGAGGACTGCTTGCTCCTCGGGCTTGTTGTTGAGCATGAGGAGCGGCCGCGTGTGCCCCTCGCTGATGCGTCCTTCGCTCAGGTGTTGCTGTATGGCCTCAGGTAGCGCAAGCAGGCGAATGGTATTGGTCACGTACTCACGGCTCCGGCCCATCTTCTTGCCGATCTCGCGGTGAGAGAAACGGAACTCGCGGAACAGCTTCTCGAACGCTTTTGCACGGTCGATCGGGTTGAGGTCCTCGCGTTGTAGGTTCTCGATGATCGCCAGCTCGAGCTTCATCTGGTCGGTCTCTTCACCACTCCTGATGATGACCGGGACCTGGGCGAGGCCCGCTATCTTTGACGCGCGCAAACGTCGCTCGCCCGCAATAAGCTCGTACTCAACGGCCAAACCCCCGTCCGCACGGGGTATTTCTGTCCTTGTTACCGTAAGTGGCTGCAGGAGCCCGTACATGCGTATGGACTCTGCAAGCTCATTCAGTTTCTGTTGGTCAAATTCCCGTCGTGGCTGGAACGGGTTCGGCTTGATGCGTTCAACTTCTACCCAAAATATTGAATTGCGATAAATATCGCTCATAGACTAGCGTGACAGGTGAGTGCTCCAGGCAGGCACCTGCGTGCTTGCCTGTGCACCCAGTATACCACGTTGCTCGGCACGCAAAATACGCTACACTGTGGACACGAACGCTGGAACGGCACGTTTGGTGTCGCTCTTCTGCCGACGTTTGCCGGAGTGGTGGAATTGGTATACACGTGCGACTCAAAATCGCATGGCGCAAGCCTTGAGGGTTCGAGTCCCTCCTCCGGCACAGTAAAAAGCACCCGTCCCTACTCCTTGCGCGTATGCGCCGGTACTGTATTGTCAGAGCAGGTAAAATACGTGAAAGGCACGCAATTGGCCAAGCTTATCGTTGCCCTAGACTCGATGGACGCAAGCAGCGCCCTCGAGTACACCAAGCGATTCAGCCACGAATTCGGCACGCACCCACAGTTCTGGGGCGTCAAGGTCCACGAGGCCATCGTTGGCGCTGCAGCCTGGCAGATCATGCTCATCAGCAAAGCCGCGCCACTCTTCATCGACACCAAGATCGCAGATACACCGCCGGTTTCCGTCAGTTTGGCGCTCCGGTATGCCGCACTTGGCGCACGATACCTCACCATATGGCACACCGAGGACGAGGGACGCGTCAGAGCGGTCGTTCAGGCACTCAAAGGGAGTTCGACCGAGGTCCTGGCCGTCCTTGCGCTCTCGAGCAGATCAGCTCGGCCAGAAACCGTTCGCGAACTGGCACTCGCCGCACTCTACGAGGGCGCACAGGGCGTGATCTTCCCTCCCCACGCGCTCCTGCACTTGCGACAACGACTGCACACCGATCGGGCGATCGTGGTGCCGGGCATACGGCTTCCAGGCGACGAGCAAGGACCGCATGTCGAGCCTATACCACCCCGCGTCGCACAGAAGAAAGGCGCGACCCATATCGTCGTAGGAACAACGATCCTGCAGAGCGCAGATCCGATACGTACCACCAGGTCCATACTGACCGAACTTGAGAGCAAGGAGTAGGCTATGCCCATGCGACACACGAGCAAAGAACTCTTGACGTCGTATTGCAGAGAGCAGTTGCTCGCACTCGATCCCGAATCAATCGACCGGCAACTCACGACAGAAGAGTTTCGCCATATCGCGACCGAGCTCGGGGCGTTCTGGGAGTTCGACTATACTGAACTTGCCAAGATCAAACCCGGCTGCCACGCCAGACTCAAGTCCGGTAAACACAGCGATGGGTTCATCAGCTTTCCGGTCCTGCTTGCTCATGACAACATCCTGCGCCTGCTCGCTCGGCAAATGGCACGGTTCACGCGCGAAAGTGGTGTCCTCAAAGGGGTGACGCACCTCGCGGGTGTCCCCAATGCAGCGACCGTGCTCGCAAACGCTATCGCGTGCGAGCTTGACCTGCCGACACTCGACCTTCGTAAGGATGAGCAACGGCACATGACGCTCGGGCACCAGCGTCCGACCGAAGCCACGGTGTGTGTCATCGACGATGTGTGCAGCAGCGCGACAGGGTTCCAAGAGGCCGTGGCACTCATCACACGGGAGCTCCCCGGCGTCCAGGTCGTACCGTTCGACGTCGTCGTCGTGAACCGCGGGTATTGTTCTGTGGTCGCCACAGCAGCAGGACAGACCCAGGTGGTATCACTGTTCGACTTCATTATGCACGAGTGGTGGCCCGACGAGTGTCCACTCTGTGAAGACGGATCGATACCGATCAAGCCCAAGGAAACGGAAGCGAACTGGAAACGACTCATCACCGGTCAGCCATGACAAGACACAAGAAGCTGTTGCCTCCCCTTGCGGGGAGGCGCTTTCTTTACCATACTCCCCCTATGGAACTACCGCACCTCTACGTTATCGTGGGCCCGACCGCAAGCGGCAAGACCGGGCTCGCCATCGAACTCGCCCGCCACGTGGGCGGCGAGGTCATTTCTGCGGACTCTCGCCAGGTGTATCGAGGTCTTGACCTTGGTAGCGCCAAGGTGACCGAACAAGAAATGAAGGGTGTCCCCCACCACTGCCTCGACATCGCTTCTCCTCGCTCGACCTGTACCGTTCACCGCTGGCGGTTGCATGCGGAGCGTGCTATCCGACGGATCGTACGGGTGGGTCACGTACCCATCGTCGCCGGCGGGACCGGCTTTTATGTGGATGCGCTCATGTACGGCCATGAGTTCCCTGCGGTCAAGCCGGATCACGACCTGCGTAGGGAACTCTCTGGACGACCACCGGAAGCGCTCTTCGCACAGCTTGAGGCGCTTGACCCGGAGCGTGCCGCGAGCATCGAGCGTAAGAACCCGCGCCGGCTCATACGCGCGATAGAGGTGGCACGGGCACTCGGCAAGGTCCCCCCACTTAGGGACCCGGAAGCTAAGTCGACACGGTATGAAGCGACCTGGCTCGGCTTAGCCCCCCCGCGTGACCTACTTGCGGTCACGATACACGAACGCGTCCTGTCTCGTTTGCGACAGGGCATGCTCGAAGAGGTCAAGGATCTCCGTAACGGAACACACCAAGCCGCACTGTCATGGAAACGACTTCTGCACTTCGGGCTCGAGTACCGATACATAGCCCTTCACCTCCAGGGTAAGCTCACGCACGAAGAGATGATCGATGAACTTGTGCGTGACACGCTCCGCTTCGCGCGACGGCAAATGACCTGGTTCAAACGTAACCCGAACATTCGCTGGTTCCCTTCACCTGACGAGGCACTCACGAGCGTTCTGGATCAGGCTTTTCACTAGACGGCGAGCATCCATCCACCCTTGTCACCATATGTGCTGGTCCACCGCGCATAGAAATCGTCGTGGGTAAGTTCGAGGTTCTGACCGTTGTTCGGCCACGGATCATTGAGCACGACCACCGTATCAGTGACGCCAATGACGAGCGCATAGTGGTCCTCATCGTGTGTTGGCTCGATATAGCGAACGAGCGCGGGCACGCCGCCTTTCACGTGTTCGGCAAGTTCGCGCACCGTGTTACCGCATGACGCGGTACAGGCAAGCCCTTCTGTGTCCCGCAGGTACGCGAGTATCGCACTCCGTCGCGTTCCGTACGTTTCGTTCGTTTCGAGCACGGTAGCGAGCTCCTCTTCTGATCGCCCAACACCCAAAAAGAGCAGCAGCATGCGGACCGCTGCAGGTCCACAAGTGAATTCGGTCGTTTGCGCCACGTACGGCACAGCTAGAGCTCCTCTCATAGGCATCGAGCGTTATGAGCATTCTCAGGACGCACGAAATGCGTTCCTGATGCTCGCCCTATACGGTCATGAATAACGGTGTCTTCCGCCGCGCTGCGGCAAGAAGCAGAGAAGTGCTCTGTTGTGCTTTTCACGAGACGCGCGTATGCGCGGTGCCAAGCACAACAAAGAGCTTTTGTCCACCCTATTGCTAGAGGTGTGCCACCTATTTCCACAGCACTGTGGAGCTCACAGTATACCATACAGCAAGGACATGCACAAGCGAGCACGCGCGTATCCCACGACCGACCATGGACGACTGAATGATGTATGGTATCCTCCTGCGCAGAACGTCGTAGAGGAAGCTGTCATGAACCTCAGCCATGTCATACAGTACCCGACCGATCTGAGCGTGGTCGTTGGCCAAGAGCCCTACAGTGCACTCGAGGCATTCATGGATGGTCTCACGGTATGCGGACGCCCACGTACTGCCCGCATGGCCGGGTCGATCGTGACGCTTCGGATCATTGCTGAAAGCTCGGCGATCGAGGTAAAAGGTGCACCGAACAGTTGGTTCACCGAGCTCGTAAGTTGTAAGCTGGTGCCGCGCACCCGAGCCGACCCCGATCAGCACATCGCTGTGTACCCGTACCGTGACCATGCGGACGGCAATTTCAGCCTCGTGGTGGATCTTCCGGCATTCGTCCTTACCTTCAAGTCAACTGTCACGCCGTGGAGCGAGCTCTGCTCGATCGAGGAACGGCTTGCCGTCGCAAGGTCGAACCGCGATGCGGTCAGTATCCAGCATGTATTCCCCAAGCACCCGGAACATGACGTCGCCGCTGGAATCACCCGTATCGTTGCTTGGTCCGAGGAAGGTGCAGCGACCGTACGATGGCTCGTATTGCACACCTACCCGACACGCATGCCCGGCCGAAAACTCCCTGCCTGTGTCATCACGGAATCGGCACTCGAACTCAAGTAACGCTACGCTCGACCGAAAGGTCGGGCGTTATCGTAACGTACCTGGCGACAGGCTCCGCCCTCGAAGGATTACGCCTTGCCGAGCTCGGCTTCAACTTCCCGGAACTCGTTCTCAACAGCGGTCAACCGGCTCTTGAGCGACTTTGCGAGCTCTGCACCGCGCTTTACCTTGACCAACCCCTCTTCGATATCGAGCTCGTTCTGCTCTTCAAACCACTGTGCGATCGCTTCCAGCTCCGCAAGTTCTTTTTTTATGGCACCCTGTGTTCCCTCCTTTGTCATGAATTGCGCGCTTAGCGTCTAATCTGTTTCGACTCACCTTCGGTGACGTCGGTCACCGTGCTGTTCAGCGTACCATCGTGGAGTCGGAGGCTCAATGCATCGCCCACGGTAACGGCACGCACGCTCCGCACGAGCTTGCCATCGCTCCCGTACGGCAGTGCAAAGCCACGTGCGAGCATGCGTGACGGGTCGCTCGCATTGATCAGCCGCTCGCACAGGCCCACCCGATCCTGTGCCTGTTGGCGCATACGCACGAACCCCTGGGATCGCTGCATGAGCGAGCGTGCCACGCGGGTACGGAGCACCTCCACCCACTCCCTGCCCCGGAGCGCATGCTGCAGCACACGCGCACCCACCCCGCCAAGCAGGGAGAGCATCGTACGAACCGCGCCTGCTACGGTGCGTTCATGGAGGAGTACCTGCGTGGTCGTGCTCTCGAGGTGCCTACGGTACCGGACGAGCAGTGCGGTCGTGAGCCGCGGTAACGCTTCCGTGAGTGGGCTCCATGACGCATTGATAACGTGCGCCACGGCAGTAGGCGTCGAGGCGCTCCAGTCAGCCACTAAGGTCGCAATGGGCATATCGACATCATGACCGATACCCACGAGTACCGGCATAGGCGACGCAAAGATGGCCCGGGCCACCGTTTCATTGTTGAACCCTTGCAAACTCTCGAGCGAACCACCGCCACGGATAAGCACGAGCACATCCGGCCGTTCCGGTGCTTGTGAAAACCACTCTACCGCCTGCAACAGCTCGCGAGCACTGTCCGCCCCCTCCACGCCGCTGTGCAGGAAGTCGATACGGATACCGAGCGGTTCGAGGTTCTGGCGCAGGTCCTGGAGCACGACACCGTTCCTGGAGGAGATAACGCCTATGTGACGAATGAACTGTGGGAGCTCGCGCTTTCGCGCGAACAATCCTTCGCCCCTGAGCTTTTCTATGAGCAGCTCGTAGGCACGACGGAGCGCGCCCTCCCCGACAGGTTCGATGGTCGAGACCCAGAAACCGAAATTGCCCGTCTTTGGCGATATCTTGCCGTACCCGGTCACCTTGACCTGCATACCTTCTTCCATATTCACACCGATCCTTCGATACTGCTGGGCATGCAGACCGCACCGCAAAAGCGCACCGCTTTCTGCGTCCTTGAGCGAAAAGAACGCCCATTCGCGCAAGAGCTTAAGGTCGGTCACCTCACCCTCTACAGCCACACGCAACGGGCTGAGGAGCTCGTTCACGAGGTCCAGGTACTCCGGTACCGTAAGGACGCGATCTTCGAGCTGCGCAATGAGGTCGTGAGACATGGTAAAAAATTAAAGTCCAAAATACAAAGTTAACAATGATTATGTAAAATGTCTCTGTATGAATGCTCGACCTGAACCTGACTTGAGATAGTGCTCAAAGGCAAAGGCTCTGTATCGGTCACTGAAGGCTATCTAACACACGAGACGCACCGGCAAACGATTACGCGTGCATTTACTTGTGCACTCTCGTGCCGGTGCATGCGGTCCTTCAAGTCAGCTGTACAGCCGGTGTAGGGCTTATTGTCTGCGCACGTAAGTATGTACACATAGTACATAACACAACTTCGGCGAGCGAATCTCTCCTTTGCAAGCTGTCGGGCTTTGCCCGTGCTCCGTCGCTAAAGCTTTGGCGGCATGCGACCGTAGCTTGCTTCGGCGAGCGAAGGCGGGCCCACCAGGACTCGAACCTGGGACGCTGGTTTTGGAGACCAGAATTTTACCACTAAACTATAGGCCCAACAGCGAGAGTATAGCACGACGAAAAAAGCGCGTCGACGCGCGCGCAGGGGGTATACCGAACGCAGAACAGCTACTTCTTGACCTCCTTGTACTTGACGACCTTGCGAACGACCGGGTCGTACTTATTAAGCTCGAGCTTCTTCTCCACCCGCTTACGGTTCCGCACGTCGAAGCGCATGTGCTTCGACTCGGTGCTCCTGAGCTTCACGATGTGGTCCTGAGACATGGTGACTACTATATCCTATTCAAGACGGCTGTCAATCCGGAGCCAACTCAGGGATACGTGCAGTCCCAGTGCGTTGCTTCACGGACGCACTGACCTCCCCCTAAGGGCTCTTGGTAGACCGGGTCACTGCCCCGCATCCCGATCGGCTGCCAGTTGTTCTGGATGTGGTTATTGAGACTCGGAGTGTCGTCGAGGTCGATCTTGTAGCCGTTCGCATGTGTCTGTCCCTCTCCTTCAGCATGATACCCCGCCTCCGTACCACCGGTAATGGTAAGGTCGCATGTGGGACAGGCGGCTGCGATACGGAGCGCTCCGCGCACGGTCTCCTCTCGCATCCCCTCGAACTGGGTGGCACCCGGGGCTGACTCCCAGACACTGAAGCCGTGATCGCTAAAAATTTGTCGCGCCTGCGCGTCGGTCACTCTGGTACCGCTGCCTATAATACCGCCGGTCGGTGCTGCGGGTGGTGGTGGGGCGGGGGTCTGCGGTACTCCACCACTGGGAAGCGCATCACCCACAAGTGTGGTGGTTATCCCCTCCAGGACGGGCACGCAGTTCATGTTCGACTCAGCGTTGCAGAGTATCCCGTCCCACGGGCCACTGTACGGCCCTGACTGGTGCGCCAATGTCTTCATGATGACATCGATCACGAGCCACGACGCAAGCACGATGATGAGGCCGATCACCGTGTTAATGAATATCTTGTGCGCTCGCGAGACATTGCCAGGGTTCGCGCTCGCCCCAAGGTAGAGCACGCCGGCGTTCACGAAGAGCAGGGTCGCAACGACGACACTGATGAGAACGAAGAAGTTGATGATGTTCTGGGCGAGGCGGAGGAGGTCGCAGGTGGTACACTCACCCACCGTGCAGATCTGGTCACCCTGGTACACGGTCTGTATCGAATTGCCGCACGGCACGAGCCCTTGCGCATAGCTCAGTGCGGGCACTGCAAGAAGAAGCATCGCGAGTGCGTACAGGAGGCCCTTTGCAAAACGGTTGCTCAGCATGATGTTCATCGTACCAGTGCTTCCCCCATGGCGCACCACGCTCCTGTGCACAGCTGCGTCCTACTATGCACCTATCGGGAGCCCGGTATCGCGGTCAACGCTCGGCTGCGCCTCGCCCATGATCTTGAGCATGTTCGCGACGTACCGCTGCGTTTCAACATACCCACCCGGGTTGATATTACACTCCCACTTCGTGACGGTCGGCCCGCAGTCATTGCTCGGAGCAAGCGCTCCGTTGCCTCCGTTGTAAAAAGCCGCGGTCTGACGCATGCGTTCGACCGGGTCATCGCCCGCAAGCTCTGCTATGCGTGGGTTGGTCTGTGCCTGTTGCATGAGCTTAACACCAAGCTCGATGTTCTTCTGGGGGTCCTGGAGGTAAGCGACCATTTGCTCGTTCGAGAATCCTGCGCATGGTGCGCCACAGAGCTCGCGCCCCGTCGCAGGCATGATCTGGATCACACCGACCGCTCCCACGCCTGAACGGCAGGTGGCGGGGTTCGCACAGCCGCCTGATTCGATCTGTGCCAACGCGAACGCGAACGCCGGGTCGACCCCTTGGCGTTGCGCTTCTGCGATGATCGCATCCCTGCAGCTCGCGCCACCGTACACCTGGCAATTGTTGGTCAAATTCTGTGCCGCTTTCGTTATGGCCGTGTCACGCAGGGTCGGCGCCGTACCATCGATCGGCACCGTTTGGTCCGCAGGGCTCCACCCCGGACCCACTCCATGGGAAACGAACGGTTCGCCGATCAGGTCGACGACGATCCCCTCCAGGACGGGCACGCAGTTCATGTTCGACTCAGCGTTGCAGAGTATCCCGTCCCACGGGCCACTGTACGGCCCTGACTGGTGCGCCAATGTCTTCATGATGACATCGATCACGAGCCACGACGCAAGCACGATGATGAGGCCGATCACCGTGTTAATGAATATCTTGTGCGCTCGCGAGACATTGCCAGGGTTCGCGCTCGCCCCAAGGTAGAGCACGCCGGCGTTCACGAAGAGCAGGGTCGCAACGACGACACTGATGAGAACGAAGAAGTTGATGATGTTCTGGGCGAGGCGGAGGAGGTCGCAGGTCGCGCACTCGTCGATCGTACAGATCTGGTCACCGATGCGTTCGGTCCTGACCTCGTTACCGCACGGCACAAGACCAGGCGATGCTCCTCCTCCAGCCAAACCGAGATGGGGCATGAACAGAGCGAGCACAACAAAGAGCGGAAGTGTACTACGAAACGAAGCACCGAGCAGCTTCTGGAGCATAGCTGTATCGTACCAGGCGCTCCTTTACGTGTACATGAACGACGTGTTAGTATCTGTGCTTGTAGCATGCGTCGGTGGCAGAGTGGTCAATTGCATTTGGCTGTAAACCAAACGGCTTCGGCCTACGGGGGTTCGAATCCCTCCCGGCGCACAGGTTTGTAAAAGTAGCACGCTTTTGCCCGGAAAGTCCTTGTATATCAAGGGCTTTCTTGGTGTCGAACCTTCCTAAATCGTCACCTAACTTTTCGTACACATTTTTGAACCCCAACAGCTCATTTGGCACCACAATGCGCAGTTTTTTGTCGAAAAGCTCGGGTGTCGAACCTAGTAGTCCGAGTATCTCTCGTTTCTCCTGATTCCCCGCTTTGTTGAAGCGATCACACACCCCCACTGGGTGATCTGATACATTTAACAGCAGCTCAAAGTCCCTCCCCCTGTACCCGCCTTTCCTCTTCCAGCGCCTCATTGAGCATGCGGTGAAGTTTTTCTTCTGTCGTTGTTTTAAAGTTGGTATCCGGTTCAGGCACCCGGGCAAAGTAGTCCAGATTCCACCGTTTTCCACCATATGAAAGGCGCGTAACGGAAGTGTTGGGTGTGGATGTCGTAAACGTCTGTTCGTGCGTCCAATCAAAGAGATGCGAGACGAGACAGCGAATAGCGAGACCGTGGGTGAACACGAGATACGTCAATGGTTCGTCACCGGGATTGTCGCTCATATTCGCGGTGAGATAGTTGAGCATACGCAAACCTACCTCGTTCATTGACTCTCCCCCGTCGAGCTTGAAGTCTTTGCCAAGTCTCGCTATGTCTGCCTTTACCGCATCGGTGTACACCTCCGCCCGCGGCCTCCCCACCCACTGTCCCTGTCCCATTTCGTGGAGATCGTCGTGTATAGAGAGATCACACAAAACGCCCATTTCCGCAAGAGCATGCCGGGCAGTCTCGCGGGTCCGCACGGCAGGAGACGAGAGCACATGTGATGGCGTAATCCTCTCTCGCAATAAAAAACGCCCCAGTGTCCGGGCTTGTTCGATTCCTTTCTCGGTCAGCGGCGTCTCCGTGCTCCGTCCCCCGATCAAGTGATTCTGCACGTTCATTTCTGATTGCGCGTGGCGGATGAGGTAGATAGTGGTGGGGGTTGACATGATGTGATTATACCATATCTTATCACCTATCGCAACTTTTTGCCTGCAATACTCGCTTTGCACTACCCTGTCCTGACAGTAACCTTACTTACATTGACAGTCAAAAGATCACAACACCAACTTGCAGTGTCCAAGCAAAGCCAACGGCGAAATCCACAGAAAGCCTAATCCGTGATAAAATATCATTCTATGACCAATATCGAAGACATCTCCATCAAGCGTATCACCCTCAAAGACGACGATCTTGAACAAGAGGGGCTGTTACTCACACCTGTCTCGGTAAAGGCCGGGCCATACCCCCTTATTGTCTTCTTGCACGGTTTTAACAGGTTCGGCGCATGGGAGCTCATCTTTCCAGCGCAGCGTTTACTCAAAGAAGGATTTGCAGTCCTTCTGCCTTCACAGCTTGGGTTTGGTGGCTCGAAAGGCACACGGGATTACTGCGGCCCGAAGACTGTCGAGATGATCGCAAGCCTGATGAAAGAAGTAAGCGCGTTTGACGGGATTGACGCATCACGCATCGGCATGTGGGGCATCTCACGCGGCGCAACGGTCACCGCACTTTTAGCTGTGCGACATCCCGAACTTTTGAAAGCGGCTATAGTCCAAGCAGGCACCTACGATTTTGCGAAGGAAGCGACACGAGACAGCAAGCCGAAAGATATTGTTGAAAACATCGTACACGAAACGGGTGGCACACCTGACGCATACCAAGACCGCACTTCGGTCACGGACATGGAAAGCCTTGCATGTCCGCTTCGCATCATCCACGGAGAACTCGACGAGACGACGTCGCCAGAGCAGGCACACCTTCTTGGTGAGCGGCTGACGGTACTCGGCAAAGCGCATGATCTTATCCTTGTGCCAAACGCAGGCCATCACCTGTCCGGACCACTACATACGAAAGGGCGTATTTTGCCATTCTTCAAAGAGAAGCTGGGGATATAAAAAAAGGGACGGTCATCACCCGCCCCCTCCAGTGTCCTTTTTTGTTTCCTTGCTTTTTATCCACACATCGGCTTCGTCACCGGCGCATTCGTCTTTGCTTAGATCTTCAGCGTCCACAACTGTAAGGTCCTCGATGAGGTTTTCAGAATGCTCCTGATGACGCACGTCAATAGGACCTTCATTGAGCCGGTACATGTCCTGGCCGAACACTGACGAGGTTGGTCCTTCGTCATACATTTCCTCAAATGGCCAGCCGCGTGCAATCTTCCCGAAATAACCTTTCAGCATTGCTGTGGTAAGAATCGGGCGGTGAATTTTCCATTTTGTCATTGGTACCATTCCTTGTCCCGTATCTTGCGAGAGCAATGAGGGAGGAGTCTTTCGGCTCCTCCCAGTTGTTCAAAGTGTCGTGGTTAGGATGGATCGCAGGGCGAGCAACCACAGCTGTCACATGGACCCACCGAGCCGACGGCCTCGACAATGCCTGGACCGAGTACAGGGACACCCTTCTCGTTCTCATATCGCCAGTTCTCGGAAAGATTGCCGAAAAGCTGCTTTGCGAGTGCGAGTGTCCGCCTCGGACGCATCACGTCCTTCTGCTCCGACGGGTCGTTCGAGCGGTGGTGAATAAATTGCCCGAAGAACCTGTTGCAAAAGTCGCGATACGTACGCGTATCGAGGATGAAGTAATGCCAGCACTTATCAATGCGCTGGCTCGGTCCCCATCTCCCGTCGGGATTGGTCCCGCACAGAAAGAGGAACCGTTTGGTATCCTCGAACAGTGCGTGGGCGTCCTCGGCTGAGATGCCCATTTCGCGGGCGACACGTGCAACGAGCGTCGGGTGTTCATACTTCATGACCTGTTCAAACAGGGCTTTGGCATGAACGGGCGTGCCTGCGAGGTCGTGCTGTGCTGTTTCCGTCACTATCATGAGCCGGTATCCTTACCAGTTGCAAGAGAACAATAAACTCCTGTTCCCGCTACATATTGACATAAATACTATTTTAAGTCAATATGAACGGGGTTTAAGCATCTTGAAACACACTGAAAGGAAATGCATCATGCGCATTCTGATGATCGGCAAATATCCGCCGATTCAGGGCGGCGTAAGCGCCGATACGTACTGGACCGCACAAGTTTTTGCCGAGTTGGGACATCATGTAACCGTGCTCACCAACGCGGATGAAGTGGAGCCTGCCTACCGCATTACACTCAATGAAGAAGACATGCCCCTGCTTTGCGGGTATCGCCTTCAGAACGCCATCACCGTCGTGAGTACGCATGCTGATCGCCGCCATGTGTATGTGCCCGCAAACAATCCGACAATATCAAAACTCGTCGGAATCGGCTTGCGGCTCATCGAGGAAGTAAAGCCGGATGTCATCTGGAGCTACTACCTAGAGCCATATGGCGTTGCGGCACTTATGCTGTCCATGATGACGGGTGTGCCGTACACGGTGCGCCATGCGGGAAGCGACATCGGGCGACTAATGCAGACACCCCAACTTGAATGCCTCTATCGCGAGGTATTCCGTAAAGCAATGTTTGTCTTCTCCCGCAGCGTGCATCACTCGTATCTCATTGAACGAAACGTTGCGCCTGATTGCATCATGGAGCCGAAAACGCCGCGGTTGCCAGGAGATGTTTTCTATCCGACAACCAACGGCGAGTTGCCTTCGGAACACGGAGTGATACTGGGAATTTACGGCAAAGTCGGTCCCATGAAAGGGACACAGGCGCTCCTTGATGCACTTGTGCGCTTGAGAAAAGAGGGCGTAAACCTCTCGATACATGCACTGTGGGGTGGCCGAGGTTTGCCGGAGGTACTCCAACAGGCAGAGGATCATGGCCTCACCAAGGAAGTGGACGGAAAGAGCATGCTCACTGTCAGGCATTTCATTCCGCACTGGCGTGTACCGTCCTTTATACGGAGTTGCCATGGGATGTTATTTTTGGAGAATCGCTTTCGCGTCCAATTCCATACCCCTGGCATCCCACTTGAGGTCAACAGTTGCGGACGGATGCTCTTAACGACACGGGAGGTTGTCGAAAAACCGAACGTGCAGCCGCTCCTGCAAGACGGCACAACTATAATGGTCGTGCCACAGTCAACAAATGGCGCGATCAACGGCGAAAGCCTAGCCGAAGCCATGCGGGCTTTTGCTGACAGAGTTCGGGAAACGCCGTGCCTGCCGCCCGAAATGTGCTTCGATGCCAGTCTGTATTCGGCTTGGGTACGCAATGAGGTCGCGTTGCAACTGAACAAAATCCAAGAGCGCTTATAATGCCTTGGCATAGACGGATCGGAACCAAAGTCGATCCGTTTTTTGTTTCCTCACTTTGATTTAAGGATACTACAATAAATTGACTCATTCTTTCCAACCGATTCATTACATCACATCGCAAACGCTAAATACTGGTGTCTAACCGCCTCCAGTTCGGCGCACAAATGAAGAAGTCCCCCTTGTGGGGCTTTTTCATTTGTGCGCCAGAGCGAGCAAACTGCTTTGCTCGCGTGAGGGATTCGAAGATGTTGAGGTTATCGTTTCGAGCCCGACAGGGCGAAGTGAGTTCCGAAACATGTACCGTTCCTGTAAGGAACGGATCCTGCCCGGCGCACAGGTGTTGAACTATACCTGCCATGCTTGAGCACGACCACTGCCTGGTCAGCACGGATCATTTGACGCGGTTCATGCCCGGGTCTATTCTGCAAAAAGATGACCTGTGGAGGCATGCGTGCTTCGAACGATTCTCACCTATGCTCTCGTCTTTTGGTTCGCAACTGCAGTATGGCGCGAGTGGAACTACCGGCGCCAACGGAAACTGTACCGTGAGCTGCTCACCCAGCTCTTAGGCCAGCTGCACCCTGAACAACGTGAGCTTGTCCAGAACCTCGACCGTCTTGCGGCTGTGACGCCGCACCGCAAGCTTGTGCTGAATCGCAAGCGCGAGGTCGCCTACGAGACGTTGGCACTTGCCTATGCACTTAGCTTGTATGCTGTTACTCGGCTCCGGATCCTACCGCTCGAACTTGACCTGGCCCGGCGCCTCGTAGATGAGCATGTACGGTACGACACGGAGACGATGGCACTTGCCATTACCGCATACCGCCATGCGACCGAAGGACTTGCTGCGTGGCAGCGCTATCGCACGCTCTGTGCACGTCAGTCCGATCGACACGCTGACGGTCACCCGGTCCCGTCCGAGGACGAGCTCGTGAACCGAGTCCACGATCTTACCCTACTGGCTGGCAATAATGTCTTGGTCTTCGTAGAACTGGAACACATGACCCAGCACTAGAGCGGAATGCGGCACAGCAGGCCTGTGCCGCATATTCCTTTCCACGTTTGCTTGACGTATATACTGTTTTGTGGTATCACCACAGACAGTCTGTCAAACAATGGAGGGTTCTCATGAAAAGATTTCTGCTGCTTATCGTCTGTGTCCTTTTCCTCGGCCTTAGCCAAGGGTCGGTCGCAGCAAATGAACGCCCGCCTATCGAAGAGATCGCCAAGGAGCTCCTGGCAGGTCTCACCAAAGCGCAGCTCGAAAAATTCGCTGACCTACGGGCGGCGGCACTTTCGCAGCCACATGAGGAAGCCGAGCTGAACGAGCTCCGCGAGCACGCGTACAGCGTGACCATGGTCGGCTACGTGCTGACGAGCTACGTGGGGAACGAGCTTGCACGACTTTCAGATGAATCCCCAGAGGCACGGGAGACCATTGCGGAGGATGCACAGTTCCTGGCCCGTCTAGGGGCCGAGAGCCTCAAGCAGGGCGCTGACGCTCGCATAGGCTACCTTCTTGCGTGGCACACGCAGGAAGACTGTGAAGCCCGTCCGTCGGCGCTCTGTGCGCGGCTCGAGGCCGAGACGAAGCGTTTCGACCTGATCGATGCCGATTCGGTCGAAACACTACAGCGTATGCTTGAGGTCCTGAAGGGCCTCAAGCAAGAAAAGGAGGACGTCGACCTCTAAGAACTAGCGAGAAGGGGCGCCTCACATGGTGCCCCTTGCCTGTTTCATCGCCCGTTATGCCTCGACGACCTCGTAGGGCTTGATGTTGGAAAGTTTCGCTTTGCCTCGCCCCTTCTTGACGTCGAACACGAAGTCCTCTCCCTTCAGATCGACCGCGATCGCACCGCCCTCGCTCACTCCGTTCGTGACGATCATGCTCGCGACCGGGGTCAGTATCTTGTTCTGTATCAAGCGTTTCATCGGGCGTGCGCCGTAGTGCGGATCGTAGCCTTCCTTTGCGAGGTAGGCGAGCGCCTCATCGGTCACCTTGAGCGTTATGCCCTTCTGTGCGAGCCGTTTCACCACGATGTCGATCTGCATGCCCGCTATCTCCCGAATGAACTCGGGCTTTAAGATGTTGAACAGGATGATCTCGTCGAGTCGGTTCAAGAACTCGGGACGGAAGAAGTTCTTGAGCGAGTCCATTACCTTGCTCTTGGCAGCCTCGTAGTCAGCGCCCTCGCTCGTATCGCTGCTGAAGCCCATGCGGCTCATGCGGTCGATGTGTTCCGCACCGATGTTCGAGGTCAAGATGATCACCGTGTTCTTGAAGTTCACCGTGCGCCCCTTGGCGTCGGTCAGGTGGCCGTTGTCGAGGACCTGGAGGAGGATGTTGAACACCTCCGGGTGCGCCTTCTCCACTTCATCAAAAAGCAGCACGGAGTACGGCCGGTGGCGCACGAGTTCGGTCAGGTTGCCGCCCTCTTCATAACCAACATACCCAGCCGGGGCACCGATGATCTTAGAGACACTGTGACGCTCCATATACTCGCTCATATCAACGCGCACGAGCGCTTTGGCATCGTCGAACATGAACTCTGCGAGCGCTTTGGAGAGCTCGGTCTTCCCGACACCGGTCGGTCCAAGGAACAGGAACGAACCGATCGGACGGTTCGGATCGGCTATGCCCGTTCGCGACCTGCGAACCGCATCAGCTATCTTCTTTACCGCCTCGTTCTGACCAACGACCCGACGCTCGAGCTCGCTCTCCATACGAGCTAGTTTCTCTGCTTCTTCCTCGAGCATTCGAGCAACGGGCACACCGGTCCAACGGCTCACCACATCCGCGATATCGGCTTCCGTGATCTCCTCTTTGAGGATGCGGCGGGTCTTTTGCAGTTTCTTGAGCTTCTTGACGTTCTGCTCGAGCTCGGCCTCGAGGCTCGGTATCGAACCATAGCGTATCTCTGCTGCAGCGCTGAGATCAGCGGCTGCTTCAGCGTTCTCAGCCAACACCCGTTTGTGCTCGAGCTCCTTCTTGAGCCGCTTGATCTCGATCAGCGCTTCCTTTTCATTGCGCCACTTGAGCTCAAGTTCTTTTGTCTTTTCTCGAAGGTCCGCTATCTCTTTTTCGATCTCGCTCAGACGGGAAGATACTTTCTTGCGCTCCTGAGGCGTATGCGCGGCCTCCGCATCCTTACGGAGCGCTTCACGCTCGATCTCGAGCCGCATGATCCTGCGGTGCGTTTCTTCAAGCAAGGGCGGCTTGTTCTCGAGCGAGATCCGCAGCGCACTTGCCGCCTCATCTATGAGGTCGATGGCCTTGTCCGGCAGGAACCGGTCGGTGAGATAGCGAGCGCTCAGGTGCACGGCTGCAACGATCGCATCGTCGGTCACCCGCACCCCGTGGTACACCTCGTAGCGTTCGCGAAGACCCCGCAAGATCGCCATTGCATCCTCAAGCGAAGGTTCGTTCACATAAATAGGCTGGAATCGACGAGTGAGCGCGGGATCACGCTCTATGTGCTTCTGGTATTCCTTGGTCGTGGTAGCCCCGATAACCCGAAGCTCACCACGCGCGAGCGCCGGCTTCAGCATATTCGACGCATCCATAGCACCTTCGGCCGCTCCGGCGCCGACGATCGTGTGTATCTCGTCTATGAATAGAATGATGTTGCCTGCGGAGCGTTCGATCTCGCGCATGATGGCCTTCAGCCGTTCCTCGAACTCACCGCGATACTTAGTACCCGCCACGAGCAATCCAAGGTCGAGCGACACGAGCTCTTTGCCTCGCATACTCTCAGGCACGTCGCCTGCGGCCATGCGCACAGCGAGCCCCTCTGCGATGGCGGTCTTACCGACCCCGGCTTCGCCGATGAGGATCGGGTTGTTCTTGGTGCGGCGCGAGATGATCTGTATCACGCGCGTTATCTCGGCATCACGTCCGATGACCGGGTCGAGCTTGTTCTCGGCAGCGAGCTGCGTGAGCGACCGCGTGTACTTTGCGAGCGCCCTGCTCTTCTTTGGTTGGGTACCCTCCTTCCCCTCAAGATCGCGCACCTCCTGCAACACCGCCAGAACCGCGTTGCGTTCGAGCTGGTAGCGCGTCACGAGGTCACGTGCGGGACCGGGGTTATCGAGGATCGCGATGAACAGGTGCTCGGTATTGACGTACTGGTCGCTCATCGAGGCTGCCACCTTGCCTGAATTCTCAAGCACCTGTGCAAGTTCCGGTGTGAGGTACAGCTGGTAGCTCGGACTGAGGACCGTGCTTGCGTCGGGAGCCTCGAGCGCATCAAGAATACTGTCGGTGAGCTGTATCGTGTCGATACCCAACCGCTCCAATATCGAGAAGACCATGCTCTCTTCCTGGAGCACGAGCGCTGCAAGCAGGTGGAGCGGATTGACGTGGTTCTGGCCACGCTCGACCGCCAGCTCGTGGGAGCGGCGCACGGCGTCCTTTGCCTTTGCGGTGAAATTGTTGAATGGGACCATAGAATGTGATTATACCATGAAGAACGCCGTGCCGCTAGTACCCTGCTCTGCGCCCTCCGTTCACTTCATTGTATAAGCGGTGGACGACATCTCCAAGCACAAGCGCGGTGCGGTCTATCTCTGCCTGCGTTGTATGCCTCGATAAGGTGAACCGAACCGCACCCTTCGCCACGTCATCACCCTTGCCAAGCGCTCGAACGACATACGAGCCGGGCGCCTGGGCAAAGAGGCATGCGCTGCGTGTCGACGCCGCAATTCCCTCGACGTCGAGCTCGACGACGATACGTTCACCATCGAGCCCCGGGAACGAGAAGTTGCAGTTGTTCGCAAGTCGATCACGGCCGCTCGGACCGTTCAGGACCACGCCCGGCACACGCTCACGGATGAGCGCGATCAGGCGGTCGCGCAGGTTCCGAACTACGTCCACATACTGCGCACGCTCTTCCTCGACCAGTCGCAACGCTTCGCTGAAACCAACGATGAGCGGGGTGGGTGGCGTGCCGGGACGAAGACCGAATTCCTGGTCTCCTCCGTAGAGCACCGGCTCGAGCACTACGGGCCGAGCCCGGTACAGGCAGCCGATACCCTTGGGACCGTACACCTTCTGCGCATCGAGCGTCAGCATGTCAACACCGAGCGAGTGCGCCTTGCATGCGAGCCACGCGGGTGCCTGGCTCGCATCGGTGTGCACGAGCGGCCGCTTGCCTGTAGTATGTGACGTTCCGAGCGCACGTTTTATTTCACCGAGCGGCTCTACGACACCGATCTCGTTGCTCGTATACATGCATGAAATGAGCACCGTATCCTCTGTCGTAGCACGAACGATTTCGTCGGCCGAGATACGGCCGTTGCTATCCACGGGAACATAGCTCACGCGCATCCCCTCACGTTCGAGCGCACGAAAGCAGTCGAGGACCGAGCTATGCTCGATCGTGCTCGTGATCATGTGGATACGTTCCGGTGCTCTGCCTTCGTGGACCAAGCTCCTGAAGAGCCCGACCACTGCCAGGTTGTTGGCTTCGGTGCCTCCTGAGGTGAATATGACCTCATCGCTTGCGACACCGAGCACCGCGGCGACCTGTTCGCGTGCGGTGCGGATCGCCTCTTTCGCGTAGGTGCCTTCGCTATGGAGCGCTCCTGCGTTCCCGTACCGTTCGCTCCAGTACGGGGCCATTGCGGCGAGCACGCGCGGATCGACCGGCGTTGAGGCGGCGTTGTCGAGGTAAACGAGATCGTGTGGTGTCCTGCTCATGTATTGCCTAGCGTACACCAGTGTGGTCTTCTTTGCCAAATGTCGCGGTTTCGGCTATACTCTGGCCAAGAACCTCACGCCGAGAGCCTGGTTTCTGCCGCTATGAGCACCTCAAGTACACGCCTTGTACCGCGTCCCCCTGTCGTAACCGTCATGGGGCACATTGACCATGGCAAGTCCACACTGCTCGACTACATCCGAAAGAGCAAGGTCGCCGAGCATGAGGCCGGCGGCATCACCCAGCACCTCTCAGCGTACGAGGTCGAGCATACGCCGGACTCCGGCCAGACGCGGAAGATCACGTTCCTCGATACCCCCGGCCACGAGGCGTTCCAACACCTGCGCTCGCGAGGCTCGAATACCGCAGACCTCGCTATTCTGGTCATAGCGGCCGACGATGGCGTCAAACCACAGACGCTCGAGGCGCTCCGGGCCATCCTTGAAGCACGGATTCCCTACCTGGTCGCGATCACCAAGATCGACAAGGAGAACGCGAACGTCGAGCGCGCAAAGGCAAGCTGCCTGGAACACGGCATATATCTCGAGGGCCTGGGCGGCGATATCCCCTATGTACCGATCAGTTCAAAGACGGGTGCAGGCATCCCGGCGCTCCTCGACCTACTCCTCCTTGCTGCCGACCTTGAAGAGTTGACCGGCGACCCAGACGCGCCTGCGAGCGGCCTTGTGATCGAGTCACACTGCGACCCGCGCCGTGGGATCTCTGCCGCGCTCATCATTAAGAACGGCACCCTGACCGCGGGCGAGTACGTGGTTGCCGGCAGTGCAAGTGCGCCGCTACGCATCCTGGAGGACTTTCGAGGCAAGCCGCTCAAGACCGCTTCGTTCTCGAGCCCTATCATGGTGGTCGGTTTTTCAGAGATTCCCCCGGTCGGGGCACGATTCACGACCGTGCCCGACAAAAAAGCGGCTCAGATTGCCGTGCGTGATGCGCGCTCGCAGGAACATGCAGCGCTCCATGTTGAGCCTGAAAATACGGCAGACGCACGGTTCCAAGTACCGGTCGTCGTGAAAGCCGATGTGGTGGGGTCGCTCGAAGCGGTCATACACGAGCTCCGCAAGTACGATGACGAGAAGACGGTACTCCGCGTGGTTCGAGAGGGCGTCGGTGCGATAACCGAGGGTGACGTCAAGTACGCGAGTGGTAATAGCATGACGCTCGTCATCGGGTTCAATGTTGGTGTCGATAGTGCCGCGCAAGAGCTCGCTGAACGTCTTGGGATCGAGATCGCGACGTTCCGGATCATCTATGAGCTTGCGGACTGGTTCCCGGCCGCGATCACACGCCGACGTCCACGCACGCGGGAAAAGCTCGTCCACGCAGTGGTAAAGGTGCTGAAATGCTTCAGCTACACCAAGAAGGTGCAGACGATCGGCTGCCGGGTGGAGTCTGGCACGCTCACAAAGGGTGATCGGTTCCAGGTATCTCTAGCCGCCGGCGATCTTGTCTACGGCACGGTCGTCTCGCTTAAAGCAGGCAAGTCAGATACGAATAAAGTCGAAACCGGCAATGATTGCGGGGCGCAGGTCGAGATAGAACTTGATCATGAGCTCGCCTATGGGAACCTGCTCGAAGCATTTACCATCACGGAACAATGAGCATCATGTCCACGCGTGACGAAAAACTTGCCCTGCTCTTGAAGGACCTTGCGAGCGCATACATCGCGGAGACCTCCAACCGCGAGTCGCTCATCACCGTTACCGGTGTTGACCTTGGGGATCGAGGCGCCCGCGTCACGTTTCGTGTGTCCGTGTTCCCCGAAGCAGCTGAAGGACCGGCGCTCGGTTTCCTCATGCGCAAGCGAGGTGACTGCAAAGCGTACCTCAAGGCACATGCGTCGCTCAAACACGTCCCTCACGTCGAGTTCGTGCTCGATGCCCAAGAGAAGGCGCGTCGAAAGATAGACGAACTGCTGTCAGAATAGTGCTCGGCCTCTCTACGGTATGCTTTTCAAAAGCGCACAAACACAGTAAGCTGTCTGGTATTGGCACGGTGGCGAAGTGGTAACGCTTCGGTCTGCAAAACCGACATGCGCGGGTTCGATTCCCGCCCGTGCCTCACGTACGCGCATGGGGAGATCGTATGCAGGATACGAGATATTCGCATTCGCATACGGACACCCGATACGAACACTGCCGGGGTGGTGGAACTGGTATACACGCACCACTTAAAATGGTGTCCCAATAGGGATGCGGGTTCGATTCCCGCCCTCGGCACAGAGCACAACGAATAGCGGGATGCTCCCTGGGAGCTTCCCCCCGACCGGACTCTGCCGCAGTCTCTTGTAGCGGAACGTCGCCGGTGTCCTGGTTGTCTGAGATAGTTGAAAACCACTGAACACCTTATCTGTGTTGGGGTAGTTGAACCTCCATACCTTGCGGTACTTGCTCCTAAGGCAAGCGCGTCTACCCCAAAATTACGTTGGCCGCCACCCCAGCGTGCTGGGTGCTCGTCATTGTGCTGGGGAGAGGACTTGAACCTCCATACCTTGCGGTACTTGCTCCTAAGGCAAGCGCGTCTACCAATTTCGCCACCCCAGCATCCGTAACAAGCACGAGTGTACCATCGAATCCATAGCGCTGAAAGGTCACCTGTATCTGCTATGAACAGGAAGCTTCCACGACCGATTGCTTTACAGCAGAAAAGGCGGTAGGATACTCGCACTGCCTGTGGCAGCCTGGGCATCCGCCCGTAGCTCAGTTGGTAGAGCAGTCGGCTCTTAACCGAATGGTCGTAGGTTCGAATCCTACCGGGCGGACATGAAAAAAGCGCGAGCGGCGCTTTTTTTGTTCAAAGCTTTAGGGGCAGGTCCTGGGTAGGCAGGTCGGCACTCGTCACGCCGAACGTATACAGTGCGACCTTGAGTATACTGAACACCGACACCATGATCACCATGCCGATGATGCCCCAGAGCATATGCTGTTTACCCTCATTACGCTTGGTGTCGTCGCCCGCATTGAGCACGAGCTTTGCGGCACCAAACAGGAACAGGAGCAGGGCGGCCGCGAATATAACCCCGATGATAGGGTTGATGATAGCCTGATTGACCGCGTCTACGAACCGAGCAACCGTTTGCATACCCTAAGCGTACCACAGTTTTAGAGAGAACAAGCGGCTTGTACACAAAAGCGGGGATGAGCCCCGCTTTTGCCCGCACGTATCTAGCCAGTACTATCCCTGACCTGGCACGTAGACGTCTTCTACCTGTTCGCCTTGGCTCACGCCCGTGATCTGGTTGAGGAGAGCGACCAAGCCCCAGACGGACACGATCACGAAGAGCGCAATGATGCCCCAGATCATCTTCTTCTTACCCTCATCGCGCGCAGACTCATCTCCGGAGTTCATGATGAACACCACAAGGCCCCAGAGGAAGAACACGAGAGCTAGCGCAATGAGGATCGGTACCAAGAGTCCGATGAGCTCACCGATCTGGTTAAGGAGCTCAGTGAAAAAACTGAGGTCCGTGGCAGCACCACCACCTCCAGCGAGCACAAGGAACGGTGCGAGCAGGGAAGCTGTACTACCAGCAAGAACTTTTTTCATAACGAGAGATTCATGTTATTTAACATTGATAATACAACGTGCGTGCGGGGAGGTAGACCGCATATCTATAGGGTAGAGAGTATGACGGGTAGTGTAAAGGGCGCTGTGTGGATAAGCTTAGCTCACACCACAGCGCCCCGCTCCTACACCGCGATGTCATGTGACACCGCACACTGCTTTATGCACTACGGAAGCGCTGGTCCACCACCACCACCCGCGCCTGTCGGAACGTATACTTCCTCAGCCTGTTCCCCCTGGCTCACGCCCGTGAGCTGGTTGAGGAGCGCGACCAAGCCCCAGACGGACACGATCACGAAGAGGGCGATCACACCCCAGAGCATCATCTTCTTACCTTCATCACGTGCACCCTCATCATCTGAATTCCAGATGAACTTGACCAAGCCCCAAAGGAAGAGGAGGAGCGCAAGACCGATGAGGATCGGCACGAGGATGCTAATGATCTCACCGACTTGGGTAAAGAACTCGGTGAAAAAGCTTAGATCTGTGGTGGCACTGCCGCCGCCGCCAGCCAGGACGGCAAACGGTGCGAGCAGAGCCAACGAACCGCCAGCAAGAATTTTTTTCATATCGTCGTATGCTACTAATAAACTGGTAAAACACTACCGTGCGTGCGGAGAGGCGAACCGCATACCTATAGGGTAGAGAGTTACCGCGTTCCTGTAAAGGAATGCCTGTGTATAAGCTCTGCCGTTTACAGCCTAGAGCCCGGTCTCAGGTTGAATGAAGCCGGTCCCCTGCTCTACTCCGGTTATCTGATTCAAGAGGCCGACCAGTCCCCAGACCGACACGATCACGAAGAGCGCGATGATACTCCACACCATCTTGTGGCGTCCGGTCCTTCGCGCGTCCTCATCACCCGCCGCCAAAATGAACGTGATCATGCCCCAGATGAACAGGAGGAGTGCGACCGCTATGAGGAGCGGTATGAGCTGGTTGATCAAGCCTGCGATCTGCCCAAACGCATCGCCGAAGAACGACAGGTTGACCGAACCCGCATCCGGCCCGGCACCACCGCCCCCAAGTGCCACTCCTGGGGCGACCAACGCGAGTGAGCCCGCTGCTATGAGTATGTTCCGCATATACATGTTAGTTACTTGTAACTGTTACTGACACCCTGAAACCGTCCCGTCGGCTAGGATCTGCGGCGCGTTACAGCCGGTCCTGCCCGAGTCGATGCCGAGCAGAATGCCCAGCAAGGACACTATACCCCACACCGCCACGATCACGAAGAGTGCAACCACACCCCAGAGCATGCGTTTTTTGCCATCCTCACGAGCCGCATCCTCGTCAGATCTTGCAATGAAGAGCACCAGGCCCCAGAGGAACACCACGAGCGCTATCGCGACCAGAACACCCACGATCGGGGCAAGGGCAGCGGTGAAGCTCACGATGATCGACTGGAGCGTGACCTGTTGTGCGGTCACGAACACAGGCAATGCGGCCGCGAACGCGAGGAACAGAGCGGACCGTTGTATGACCGACGACATGCTACCCAAAGAATGACCGCTGAATAATGACCACGATACCCCAGATCGCGACCATGCAAAAGAGGGCGATCGTGCCCCAGACCATGGTCTGCTTTGCGGCATTGCGACTCGCGTCATTCCCCGCCCCATAGATGAGCTGTATCGCGCCCCATATGAAGAACACAAGCGCAAGCAACATGATGAGCGGAATGATCACGTCGATCAGGTCTATGAATATGGAGAGGATGTCCTTCAGTGCGCGTTCCTGGGCGAACGCGATAGCGCCAGGAGTAAGGACCAGGCCGTTCAGCAGCCATAGATATGCGGGAATGCGGTTCATGTGCTTCATGGTACCGTGGAAACGCTCTTGCGTCATGCCACCCTACGGGGTGGTGCCGGTTCGGATCTCGTCGACCGTAGCCTTGATCGCAAGCGAGAGTGCCTGTGCCCCAAGCACTATGAGCGCACCAATGATGGTCCAGAGGAGCGCCCGCTTTGCCGCTTCGATCTTTGAACTGTTACCCTGCGCGGTGACAAACAGGAACCCGGTGTAAACGAGAAGCAACACGACTATCGGAAATACGATCAAGATGACCGCCTGAAGGATCGCGGTCGTAAGCTCGAATATGGTCGCGAACGGTATCGGACTGCACGCAGACGTCGAATCTGCCGAGCACTGCGCACGTGACACGAGCGGCGTGCCAGCCGCGACGAGCAACATGCTTGCCACTGTACCTAGTGCTGTGATCATCCGCATACCTGTCGACCCGTATCGAACGGTGTGCCCACTCCGGACCCCTGCATTATATCATTGACCGTGCGTTCGATCGCCCAGGTCAGCACCTGTGCCCCCAGAATGATGAGGCCCCCTACGACGACCCAGAAGAACCACTTCTTCGCGTCCGCTATCTGTGTACTATTCCCCTGTGCGGTGACAAACAGAAAACCGCTGTAGACGAGCATGAGCACAATGACCGGAAACACGATGAGGATGAACGCCCCCAGAATATCATGGAGGAAACAGTACAGGTGTGCCTCCGCGATAGGGTTCTGGAGCGTGGTGCCCGCATAGACGATCGGCAGGCTTGGGGTGTGCATGAGCACGTCCACGGCGTACGTGACCCAAGCAAGGACGAGCGCTGCGAGCGGGAGTCGAGTGGTCATGACCAGTTACTTCACCTCGTTGGGGAGGAGCGTGTTAAGCTCGTTATGGGCGGTACTCAATGCCTCGGTAAGACTCTTCCTGCCCGATATGACTTCGCCGATCATGCGGCTGAACATGGCATCGACCGCAGCGCTGTTGGGCTCAAGCCAGCTGTGCGCAATGATCGCCGAGTCATAGGCAACGATGCCAGCTGCATCGCTCGGACGACGTGCAAGGAGGTCACGACGCACGGGCGGCAAACCGATCGCTTCCTGGAACTCAGCCATCGCCTGTGCGCTCGTGAGGCGCTGAGCGACCGTAAATGCACGAATCGGGTCTCGACTGCTGCGCATGACCGCAAGACCCTGAAAATGGCCATATGTCTTCGGATTGCCGCGTGCCTTGGACTGGGGAAGGAGCGCAACGTCAAAATTGAGGTTCGGGTTGATGCGCCGCATCGTCTCCGCTTCGCTCACGAAACCGATGTACATCGCCACCTTCCCTGCCATGAACGCCTCCCGCGAACGCTCAAAGCTGTGGTTCCACGAGTAGACGACCTTCTTAGGGTCGCTGAAGTCAGAGAAGAATCGTATGGCTGCTTCCGCCGGGCGCAGGGCACCCCCCGCACCCTCGTTCAACCCGGACCTGAGCCCTTTTCCATCATGGTACGCGATCCTCGCGCCCGCCTGCATCATGAGCACGCTCAAAATGTCCTTTGCATGGAGCACGTTATCGTAGACGCCGAGCGCAATGGCACCCTGCATGAGCGTCGTGCCCTGATCGATCCGGGAAAGCCGTGGAACCACGCTCACGACTTCCTCCCAGGTCTTCGGCACCTGCGTGATGCCTGCGGACGAGAACATGCTCCGGTTCCAGTACAGCACCAGCGGATCGACAGAGAACGGGAGCGCGTAGATCGCGTTCGGAAGCGCGAACACCTCCCCGCCCTCGATGAACGTGTCTCGGAACAACCGTTCTGAGTAGCGCTCGTAGGGAATGTTGTAGACCTTGTTGAGGAACGGCACCATACGGTCGTCGTCGATGATGACAAGGTCGGGCCCGGTCCCAGACGCGAGTGCCTCGATCAGCTCCCCATAGAGCCGCTCAGGTGGCCGCTCAACATACGTCACCTTGTTGAGACCGCCCATCTGCCGGTCAAGCGTCGAGAGCGCGCGGTTCATGTACGCGCTCGGGTAGCTGCCCCAGACCACGAGCGGCGTGACCAGGACCTTTTCTTCATCACCCTTCAGTGTGGCAAAGACGATGAGACCAATGACCGCAAGTACGGCAAAACCACCGAGAAGGACGAGCTGGAAAATGTTCGATGTGGTATCCATTACTTCCGAAAGACTAGCCCATAATGGTAGCTCCCGGCGTCAATGTCGTTCAGGAACGAGAAGCCTGCGGCGAGAGCCATCGCTTTCGTCTCGTCCTCCGGGAATACGTGTTGTGGCTCCGGGCCCATACTGCTGAACGATCCACGCCAGTCGACGACCAGCATTCGTCCGCCCTTCTGCAGGATACGAAAGGCTTCCTTGATGACACGGTCTGGGTGCTCTACCTGGAACAGCAGGTTCGACACGATCACGACGTCAAGGGAGGCTCCCTGTAGCCCGGTCCCCGCCTCGCTCTCGAGGTCCGCGTGGACGAACACCAACGTATCCAGGTGGTGCTGCTTAGCGAGGTTTGTTGCCTTGGTCAGAAGCTCCTTTTGAATGTCGACCACGAACACCTTCCCGCTCTTGCCTACCCGCTCGGCCGCTCTCACCGCCAGGAACCCTGCGCCTGCGCCGAAGTCAGCGACCGTCATGCCCTCGGTAAGGAGAAGCTGCTCCACGACACGCTCCGGGTCAGCAAATGACATGCTCACAGTATAGCAAACGAGCAGTGCAACACACCGCGATATACACACATGTGACCGCTGCCTAGAGACAGATGAGCGCGGCGATCGTGTCGCCTGCGCGGAGCTTCATGATGCGGACCCCCTGCGCGCTCCTACCGAGCACCGGTATGTCAGCCACATTGATACGTATCACCTGGCCGCGCTTCGAAATGACCACCAGTTCTTCTACGCTGGCGTCAAGTATCCGTGATGCCATGAGCGTGCCTGTCTTGGCGGTGACACCCGCGCAGCGGATACCAGATCCACCCCTCTTCTGGAGCTTGTACTCCGCAAGACCGGTCTGTTTGCCGAAGCCGTTCTCGGAAATGACAAGGAGTGCGAGCTCTTTCTCCTTGCGTGCCGCCCGTGCCACGTCTGCACCCACCACGATATCGGAACTTGCGAGCTTGATCGCGCGCACACCGACCGCCGCACGTCCCATTTCACGGATATCCTTTTCCGCGAAACGTATCGACTGCCCTCGCTTAGTCGAGAGCAATATGGTATCGCCCTTGTCAACAAAGCTCGCCTGAATGAGCTCGTCGCCCGGCGCGAGCTTGATCGCAATGATGCCTGAGCGTCGAACATCATGGAAATCACGAGCTTTGGTCTTTTTTGCAACACCCGCCCTGGTCACCATGATGAGCGAACCCTCGCCCGACTGCACCTCCTTGGTCATCGCGACGACCGAGGTCACCGCCTCACCCTCTCCAAGGGGCAAGAAGTTCATGATGCTCTTTCCTTTTGTCGCCCGTTTCCCCTCAGGCACGTCGTACATCTTGATCTGATACGCCTTCCCCTTGTTCGTAAAGAACAGTAGGTCGTCATGGGTACTCGCGGTCAGGAACAAGGTCACGAAGTCCTCTTCTTTGGTATTGAGGTCGATCACACCCACACCGCCACGCTTCTGGCGTTTGTACTCATCCGGATTGGTGCGTTTGATATACCCTCCCTTGGTGATGACCAGCACACTCTCTTCCTCGGGAATGAGATCTTCGACCGACAAGTTCTGAACACCGCCACGCACGACCTTCGTACGTCGTTCATCCCCATACGTATCGCGCACGGCCTTGAGCTCTTCTTTGATGAGCGCTGCCATCTTTTTCTCGTCCTTGAGCAAACTCTTGAGCCACTTGATCAGCGCCTGGACCTCACGGAGCTCGTCCTCGATCTTCTTACGCTCGAGACCAGCGAGCTTTTGGAGGCGCATCTCCAAGATCGCCGTCGCCTGGCGCTCAGAGAAGCCGAACTTCTTCATGAGGCCCGCGTGGGCCGTGGGAACGTCCTTCGATTGTTTAATGAGCCGTATGATCTCATCGATATGGTCGAGTGCTTTTTTCAAACCGAGCAGGATATGCTCCCGATCCTCAGCCTTGCGAAGGTCGAACTCGCACCTTCTCCGCACCACGAGCTTCCGGTGCGCCACGAACTCTTCGAGCACACCCTTGAGCGAGAGCGTCTGTGGCACCCCGTCAACGAGCGCCACCATGTTGAGATGGAACGTATCCTCGAGCTGCGTGTGCTTATAGAGATAGTTGAGGACCTTTTGCGGCTGTGCCCCGCTCTTCAACTCGACCACGACACGTATGTCACGGGTGGACTCATCGCGAAGATCGCGCACGCCCTCGAGCTTCTTTTGATGTACCAGATCGGCTATTTTCGTGATGAGATCTGCTTTGTTGACCCGGTACGGCAGTGAGGTGATGATGATAGCGAACTGTCCCCTCTTGTCCTCGACGATCTCGGCTTCCCCTCGGACCACCATCGGTCCCTTGCCGGCAGCGTACGCACGCTGGATCTCCTTTTGATTGAAGACGATCGCCCCTGTTGGAAAATCGGGCGCTTTCACGTACTTGAACAGGTCCTCGTTTGACGCGTCGGGGTCATCAATGAGGCAGGTGGTCGCATCGATAAGCTCGCCTAGGTTGTGCGGCGGGATGGATGTCGCCATACCGACCGCGATGCCAAGCGTCCCATTTAGCAGGAGGTTCGGCACTGCGGCAGGCAGTACCTCGGGCTCTTTCTGGGTACCATCGTAGTTCGGACGCCACAGGACGGTCTCCTTGTCGATATCTTTGAGAAGCTCGCTCGACAACTTGGTCATTTTTGCTTCGGTGTACCGCATGGCAGCCGCCGAGTCGCCGTCGATCGAGCCGAAGTTACCCTGGCCGAGGATGAGCGGGTACCGCATGGTGAACTCTTGGGCCATTTTTACGAGCGCGTCGTAGACGGCGGTATCACCGTGTGGGTGGTACTTTCCGAGCACGTCACCAACGACCGCGGCGGATTTTCTGAACTTCGCAGAGCTCGTCAAACCCATCTTATGCATCGTGAACAGGATCCTGCGGTGGACTGGTTTGAGACCATCACGCACATCCGGAAGGGCGCGGGAGGTGATCACCGACATCGCATACGCGAGGTAGGACTCACGCATTTCTTTACTGATAGGCCGGCTGATGACGCGGAGTGGCGAGGGTACTCCCAGAGGAGCATCGTCCTTGCTGACTGGTTTCTTTGCCATAGTGACAAGCAGTGTACCATGAGGAGGCCGCGTGGAACAGCAGGAACCTCACCGTACGAGCGATGCTAGAGCTCCGGGTCTGTCAAACGGGTCGGATCGAACGGATCTCCACTCGATTCCTGCGGATTTCCCACATCGGACGCCTGACTCCCTGGAACCATTGATTCGTCCACACCAGCGCCGTACCAGTCGGGGCTTGCTGTGGCAGGAACAACCCCGGGCGCGCTCGTGGTGCTCATACGCAGGTCTTGCTCGGCGATCCACGCTTCCCAGCTCGTTCCCTCCTCCGTTTGCCGTGACTGCCGATGCAGGTTCTGCCAACCCTGTTCAGTAGACTGGAGCGGCGGCACTGCGGTGCTATCCATATCGAATCGGTAGTGACCGAGCCCATCGCCCAGGATCAAGACCGAGACCCAGATCAGTACGATGATACCGGTCACGATGAACGAGGTCATGAGCGCAAAGGTCTTCCGCTGGTGGCGAGGCAATCGCTTCAAACGCTCCAAGTAATCGAACATAGAAAGGCCAGCAGTCCTACGCGCCAAGAATAACCACATCTCCCTGCTTATCGTCAAGATCCTTGCGCTTCAGGGTCAGTTTATCGATAGGCTGTACCGCTTTCGCTTCTTCTTCGAGGAACTGCTTCAGTGCATCCTTTATTCCAACACCTGCCCAGTGGGTAGGTATGACGATGCGCGGTTCGATCGACACGGCGAGCTCGTGAGCGGTATCGGCTTCGAGCACCCCTTGGCCACCGATCGGCACGAACAGCACGTCGATCGCGTCCAGCTCCTCCTTGAGATTGCTCGGCAGCTCCTTAGTGCCGAGCGCACCGAGAAAGAGGAGCAGCATACCCTCGAGCTTCACCAGGTACACAGTATTGATACGCTCAACGCCGCCATAATTCGATACGGTCGGGTAGCCCTTGATGAGCACGTCCTTGACCTCGTACTCGCCGGGACCCCGCGCCACGAACGGTTCGCGTTCGCCATGGGCGACCTGGTCCGCGCCGTTATGGTCCGGATCTTCGAGCGAGATCAGCGCGATGTCCGCGCCGAACCGGACCGCTTTTTGCTTTGATTCTTTAGCGACAGGATTCACTGCGAGCACCGTGTCCCCGAACGACACCTTGAGCATACCCGCCCCGTGGTATGTGATGATCATGTAGCCAGTATACCCCAGATCGCGAGCTTGGTGAAGCTTTGTACGTTCGTACATCCGGACGCAAACCTGGCCTTTACAGCCCTTCCGCAAGAAGGTATAGTGCCCTGTATTATCAGCAGATCCTGCAAAGGATACGCTTGGGTAACCCTGGGAAGCGACCGTAACGGATGTTTGTCCCCAGACCCCTGGCCTTTTTTCGTATACATATGGTAACCACACCCACCACAGAAGCAGGGACCAAGACGGTAGCCCTCGACGCAGAGGATATTGTCGAGGAGAACGAGATGTCAGATGCACAGCCCGTGAGCCCAATGAGCGGCATTATTGAACTGAGCCCTACCCCGCCCACTGAGGGCGACCTGGTGGAAGGACCGGTCATCGCGGTCGGCAAGGGTAAGGTGTTCGTCGAGCTCCATCCGTTCGGTACCGGCCTCATCTACGGCCGTGAGTATCTGACCGCTGCGGACATCATGCGCCGGGTTAAGGTCGGCGACACCATAGCCGCCAAGGTCGTCGCAAGCAACAACAAGGACGGTTATGTCGAGCTTTCGCTCATGGAAGCACGACAGGCGCTCATCTGGTCGGACGCAGAGGCTGCCGTGGCAGCAAAGACCGTGTTCGATCTTCCGGTCAAGGAAGCGAACAAGGGAGGGCTCATGTTCGAATGGCAGGGCATAACGGGCTTCCTTCCGGCAAGCCAGCTCAAACCCGAGCACTACCCGCGCGTCGAGGACGGGGATAAGACGAAGATCCTGGACGAACTCCGCAAGCTCGTGGGCGAGAAGCTCTCGGTCACGATCATTACTGCCGACCCGGTCGAAGGGAAGCTCATCTTCTCGGAAAAGGGTCCTCAAGAAGAGAAGGGGCAGGTCGGTGAACGCTTCAAGGTTGGCGATGTACTCCAGGGCGAGGTGACCGGTGCTGTCGATTTCGGTGTCTTCGTGAAGATCGAAGAGGGACTCGAGGGACTTGTCCATATTTCCGAGCTCGACTGGGGCCTCGTTGAGGACCCGAAGAACCTCTACCATATCGGAGACAAGGTCGAGGTAAAGGTCATAGAGGTGAAAGACGGCAAGGTTTCGCTCTCTATTAAGGCACTCAAGGCAGATCCGTGGAATACGGCCAAGGAGAAGTATGCCAAGGACCAGATCGTGAACGCGGTCATCATCAAGTACAACAAGCACGGGGCGCTCGCCTCGATCGAAGAAGGGGTCGCCGGGCTGGTACACATAAGTGAGTTCGCGGGTCCTGAGGAGTTGCGCAAGACACTTGAGCTCGGCAAAGCGTACCACTTCAAGATCACCCTGTTCGAACCAGACCAGCATCGCA
This sequence comes from uncultured Candidatus Saccharibacteria bacterium, assembly GCA_964531785.1. Taxonomy (GTDB): domain Bacteria; phylum Patescibacteriota; class Minisyncoccia; order Phycocordibacterales; family UBA12088; genus CAYWMQ01. Next base: position 168,946 of record CAZHFF010000001.1, on the reverse strand, counting down.
TGACGCTCTCGTTCAAACACGCACAAGGTAAGTAAGCGACACATCCACGCACAACGAACGGCCGGGAAACCGGCCGTTCGTTGTGCTCTTAGGTACTATGGCATGTTATAGTAGCTGCCATGGAAGCGTTCGCTGAACAGTTCCACCTACTCCTCCTCACCGCTATCGTGTTCCTGCTTCCGCCACTCGCCCAAGCACTGGTGCCTCCCTATGAGCACGCGGACGGCCGTCTGCTCAGAACGAACGGGTCTGGGCGCATCCTGCTCTTTGATGCACTCAAGGGGATCGCGATCTTGGCGGTCATCGTGATCCACGTCACTGATCTCTGGCCAAGCAGTGCGGCTTCGATCCATCCGTTCCTTGATATGCTCGACGCGAGCATGCGATTCGCACTGCCATTCTTTTTCATGCTTTCAGGCATACTCCTCACCCCACCCGGAAGCGGCGCACAGCAGCTGCTCAGTTTCTACCGCGATCGCCTGGTGACGATCTTTGTGCCGTACGCGCTGGTCGTCGTCGTCCTTGGGTACCTCTATCGCCTTTCACCTTTAGAAGTGTGGCATGGCTTCTACACCGGCAGCCTTTCAGTGCCGTTCTACTTCCTGGTGATACTCGCGCAGCTCTACCTGCTGTACCCTTTGCTCGCACGAGTCGCACGGAAACGATGGTTCGTCTACGCTTCCCTCCTGTTCTCCGTCGGCGCACAGCTCTTGCCCTACTGGTACGTATTCGAAATACCGCTCGCGTTCCGCTTCGTAGGTTTCTTTGTCTGGGGCGTGTACATGAGCGAGTACGTGCGACGCGGTCAGACCTCCCAGCGCATACTTCCCTACGGAGCGCTCGTGGTACTCTTTTTCGCGGGCTATGCGCTGTTCCCCGGCGCGTACTACAACATGCGTCCCTACTACGGGATCGGGCTCTTCATGGTGCTCTACCTGTTGTACCTCAAGGGGTACCTGGCGCCCGTAATCGAGCAGTGGCTCGCTTATACCGGGGCGATGAGCCTTTGGATCTTCCTACTACACTACCCGATCATGGCATACCTTATACCGGCCATCGCCCCCCTGCTTCCGCAGAGTGCCGCTCCCGCACTCGTGATCCTCGTCCTATTCTCGGTCGTTATAAGTCTCGCAAGCGGATTCCTTGGCGCATACCTCTACCAGCAGCTGACCCACGGTGTAAAAAGACTGCTCGATCGGCAACATGCGTGATAACGCCACACACCACGGAGCGTTGTGCTCCGTGGTGTGTGGCGTAGGTGTCTGTAAGCCGAATTCTGTACCCAGCCGTAGTTCTGACCACCATCGCACAGGGCATACTGTCGATAGATGCACAAAACTACGGCTGGGCGACGGTCATGTGTCTGGGGTCTGTGTTACCACCGACCTCGAGCGGCACCCCGCGCATATCGTGCAGAGCACGATATGCGCGGTACGGCCTTGCATACAGGTAAGGATTTTGCCGTTTCACTGAGGCACCTCGAACGAGCTGCCTACGCATGGCCGATCAGGCCTGCGTCCACGTTACCGTGGCATTACTCCACTCTTGTGAGACGGAGCTCATTCCCTCTCGGGTCCGACGTCACTGCTCGCACCTCTACAGTTACCTGCGGCGGGCGTTACCCGCTACCCTGCTGCACGTTGCCGTGCGTATGTTCGGACTTTCCTCACCCTCCCTACCAGGAAGGGCGCGACCGTCCGACACCTAGCTTACAGTATACAACATTCTGAGTATGTAGGCAAGGCTTTCACCGCGCTCACCCCCCCTTCCGGAAGGTCAGTGAGCTCCGCTTGAAGGCCAGGAACGATACTATGCTCTGCCGCGAAGAACGCCGGCACCTCGAGTACGAACTGAGCAGGTCGCGCAGGGTAGAACTGGGTGGGATACGATTCAGGGGTCGCATTCTCCGTCACTGAAATGACCACCAGGTCGTGGTCAAGCCATATCATATCGAGGGCAAAGTACATGTCAGGCATCCAAAAACCGTACATGCCAGGTTGTTCGAACACGAACAGCATACCTTCGCCCGAGGCGAGGTGCGACCTTCCCGAGAGACCTTGTGCGCGCTTCGAGGTCGTGTCTGCGAGCTCTGCACGGACCGTGGTTTCCCCGATGCTGATGGTCAGAAACTCCGGAACTTGTATGACGGCCACATCATCATAATACCGTTGCCGTGGCCGCTCCTGCCACAGCACCGTGCTTCCGATCGTCATCAGCGTGAGCGACACGGAACCGAGAATAAGCCAGCTGGTGCGTTTCATAGGACACTGCCCGACCGGAGCACGTAACGCCAAGGCTTTTCTGCCCATTCTTTTGCGTACGCGACACCGACGCGCGGCATGCGCTGAACGAACGCACCCGTCGGACGCACGCCGCGCTCGATCCAAAGCCCGGTCTCATGCGCCGCCCGTGAACCGTTGTGCTGCTGGAGAATATTGAGCGATCTGGTCAATCGTCCCGGACCACTCTGCCCTTCCACCCCTCGAATGAGTACCGCCGCCGGGTACCCCTCGGGACCGGTCACGATGTTGAGCATCAGGTGTATCCCGTAGCACCGGTAGACGTACCAATAACCTGCGGGCCCGAACATCACCTCGTTCCGTTTGGTCTTACCCCTTGAGGCGTGGCACGCAAGGTCGTGCGGGCCGTCGTACGCCTCGGTCTCGGTGATACGACAGCGTGTTTCGCCGTTTTGTCTCTTGCGTACCAGGACCATGCCCAAGAGCCGCTCGGCGACGAGCGGCGCATCCGCGCTAAAGAACGTCTGTGACAACACATAACCCATACTTCCATCGTACCAGAGGAAACGCACTCACGCCTACCGCATATCCTTGAGCTGTGCGCTTCGGAAGAGCTGTGCGAACGCACCGAGGATGCTGTCGAGCTCGAATACCGAGCCCGCGTAATTGGTCGGACTGCTTGCGATCTGATTCCTGAGGTAATTCTCGGTGGTCGTGTTGATATTGACGCCGATCACATGGATCGTGATGCCGTCTGCCTTCAGGAGATCTGCCATCGCCTTTGCGGCCGCCCGAGATTCGGGTTCACCTCCGGCTGTGGCGTCGCTTGCAACTGAGCTCGCCGGGGTGAAGTTCGTCGGAATGCCGTCCGTAAGCACGATTACGTGGTCCGGCCAGGTGGCGTCGTTACGGTCGCGGTACGTGGGCGGAAAGTACGAATACGGGGGTGAGCCGTTGAACGACGCGTTCTCGTAGGTGTTGGTCTCGTACGTACGACCAGTGAGCTCGGCGCGAGAAACTGCCAATGCCTGCGCAAGGTTGGTGCCCGAGATACTGTTGTCAACCACATACTGATACGTCGGGTAGACGCTGTTCGCGACATACTGGGCGAGGAGGTACGGATCAGACGTCAACGGGACGTGTGGCGTCCGAATATAAGCCCCCGGGTCAGTGCGTTCGCCGGCGAACTCACCGAAGTGTAGGATACCGAGCTGCAGGTTCGTCGGACCGAGCTCAGGAGTAAAACGATTGAGCAGTTCCTGCAGCGCAGCACGGATGATGTCGCGATGACTCTCCTCGATACTTGAAGATGCGTCGAGCACGAGCAGAATATCCGCGCGTTGCGGCACGCCTCCTGAAGAGACCTCAAGCTCAAGCGAGCGTCCAACGAGTCGTGCCGCATGTGGTAGAGAACGGCTATATCCCGATGCCTGTACCTGTGTCGCGCCGCCTGAGCTGCTCACCTCCGCCCGGCCCACACCGAGCCCAACCGGGACCTCGAACCGGTGAGTACCGCCTGCGACCGTGGTTGTGACACTACTCCCGTTACAGGTGATCGTGGTTGCGCCCCCGGCGAACGGGTTCGGGCTCTGCTGTGCGTGGTAGAGCGCACACTCGAGCGCGGCGTCCATCGCAAAGGTCGCGGCTATCGAGTCACGGACCGTCGCCGCATTGGTATACATACGGAGCGCGGTCAGTGACACACTGAGGCCGATCAATACTACGATACTCATGACGACGAGCGCGAACACGAGCGCAACGCCTGCTTCTTGATGGTTCTCTGCTCGTTGTGCTCGGTTGGTCATTGGCGTCCCCCGCTAGCTGCCGCATACTTACCTTTAACGGATGTCCTTGAACTCCGCACTACGGAACAACTGCTCGAACGCGTCCACGATCGCGACGACATCGAACACTGACGAAGCATAGTGGCTCGGGTCGTTCACTATATGGTTCTTAAGGTACGCTTCTGTCGCGGCATCTACTCCGATACCGATCACGTATATCTTCACACCTTCCGCCTTGAGCAGATCTGCCATGTTGCGTGAATACGTCTGAGATTGACCAGCGTTGTTGATCCACGAGTCATCAGCGACCGCAAGCGGTGGGGTGTAGTGCGTCGGGTTACCGTCCGTAAGCACTATGATGTAGTCCGGCCAGGTTGCGTCGTTACGATCACGCCCTGTGGTCGGGAAGTAGCTGTATGCTGGTGAACCATTGAAAGATGCGTTCTCAAAGACGTTCGATTGGTACGCACGGCCCATGAGTTCGGCGCGTGCCAGTGCAAGGGCTTGCGGCAGATTTGTGCCAGACACAGCTATTGACGCTGCGTGGGATGGGTACACGTTGTTGGTGAGGTACTGCCCCAGCTCGACCGGATCAGCGGTAAGTGGAACGTGCGGCTCTCGGATGAACGCTGCAGGATCACTTAGTGCACCTGCATACCTATTGAAGTGGAGAATGCCCATCTGGATCCCTGTGGAACTGAGATAGGGTGACGTACGATTCAGTATCTCCTGCACTGCGCCTTTTAAGGCAGCTCGTTCCACGGCCTCATTCATACTGGTGGAGGCGTCGAGTATCAGCATGATGTCCGCACGCTGGGGGTAGCCGCCCTGCGACACCTCGACCGCAAGCGAGCGCCCAACAAGGCGTGCGGCCTGCGGTGCGGTACGACTGTAACCAGACGCGTCTATCTGCACTGCTCCAGAGACGACGCGGACCTCCGCCCGGCCCACACCGAGCCCAACCGGGACCTCGAACCGGTGAGTACCGCCTGCGACCGTGGTTGTGACACTACTCCCGTTACAGGTGATCGTGGTTGCGCCCCCGGCGAACGGGTTCGGGCTCTGCTGTGCGTGGTAGAGCGCACACTCGAGCGCGGCGTCCATCGCAAAGGTCGCGGCTATCGAGTCACGGACCGTCGCCGCATTGGTATACATACGGAGCGCGGTCAGTGACACACTGAGGCCGATCAATACTACGATACTCATGACGACGAGCGCGAACACGAGCGCAACGCCTGCTTCATCTCTATGATCCGGCCGGTCATGACACCGCTTCATAGCTCGTACAGATGCGCCTTGAGCGACACCGATTTTGGTGTCGTGCGGTCCATCCACTCGACCGTTGCCGTGACCTCCAGGTTCGCGCCATGGTTCGTGATCTGGAGGTACCGCTGGTACCGCGTGGCGGTGCCGCCTGTGTGACTATAGAGCTTGTTGCCCGAAGCTGCGTAGTTCAAGGTGCACCCGGCGCCGCTGCAGGGTGTGAGCGCAAAACTACTCTGCGCAACCGTGGTATCCACCCGGCAGGTAGAGCCGCAGCTGATGCCCGCGTTCCAGCTGCTCCCCTGCTTCTTATTGTACGCACGTCGTGCCCGGACATATTCGAGCGCGTCTTGGGCAAGGTACACTGCAATGGTCTCGTCCTCGGAAAGGCGCTGATAGCTCATCGACTCATAGATGAGCGTGAGCGGGCTCGTGATGACGACCATCATGACCGCTATCGCGATAAGCACCTCGATCAGTGAGAATGCACGCTCACCCGAACTGTTGTGCCTGTTACTCATTGCTGACATAGATCACCCCGCTACGGAGCGCGACGACGTTCTTGGTACGACTCGCGTCACGAGGCGAAGTTAGCACGATGACCGCCCAATCTTGAGCGGCACTACCTGCAGCACCAAAGATCAGTGCGTCGCTCTTTGGCCGCCGAAAAAGAATGTTCGCCTCTCCTGTATTCCCGGTGCCACAGGCCGATGGACTGCCACTCCCGACGCAGATGCGCTCAACCCGAACCCCGCCCTTAAAGTCCTCGGAACGGACATCGAGACCAGCCAGGTGCCGTCTGTTCTGGTTATGACTCGTACCGACCCCTGGACCAGCATACAGTGTGTACCCCCGATTCCCCTTCGGCCGATGCAGTGGGTGCACCGTCGCGTTCGACGACACAAAAATACCGTATCCACGGTCGAACCGCTCGGGATGGTCCGCCGCAAGCGAAGCGACCGGTCGTGCGGTCGTACCCCAGACCTGCGCCTCACGAAGCGCGGTCTCGAGTTCGCCCGCCGCTGCATTCAGCGCCATCTGTGCATGGGTGCTGCCTGAGTTCCAAAGCGAGAGCGCGGTCATAATACCGATGATCGCAATCACCACGAGCACCTCCAAAATCGTGAATCCTTGTTCCTGTCCTAACCGTAAAGAGCCCCTGCCATGCATGCGCTTTATAGTAAAAGACACCGCCAAACGTGTAAAGGTAGTTGTGCAGTGTCGTGCCTGTCCACACCTCAGGCGCCCGAACAGTACGACGAGCGCGGTTCCGCCACGATCGTTCGGAGCGGAGAGGGAGGGATTCGAACCCTCGGAGCGGTTGCCCGCTCACAGACTTTCCAGGTCTGCCTATTCGACCACTCTAGCACCTCTCCAACCTATGGGTTCGAATCCCTACGGGATCCTTTCCTTACAGGAACTGTCCACTCATTGGCTATGTTGCTTCGCTCCTCGCTCGCAACCTAGCTCAATGAGTCTTGCGACGTGCCACAGGCACGTCTCACCTGTTCGCACTCCGCTCCCACCTGGAAGCTGCGGGTTACTATACCACACTGAGCGAAAACGCGAGAGAGCGGTCCTGGTGGACCGCTCCGGCTCAGAGCCGCGCTTGTGTTCGTTCTGCAGTGAGCCGCGCTAATCGCATGGTGGAGGTTTCGCCCTCCATCCAGGCCTGGTTCTCAATCTCACTCTCGGGCACCCCTGCTTGTGACACCGGACCGCGCACCGACCGCGGCACGCGGGTCGGCTGCGGGCCTTTGGACCTGAGGAAACGCTTATCTCTGCTTCGTGTACACAAAGACACTCTCCTGTTTTGCTCTTGCTACCCCCTAACGTACAGAATCAGATGCCTGCATGTCAACTGCGCTAGGCGGCCTGCCGGTGCTCCGCAGGTGCACCAGAAAGCACTATGTCGATCTCCTGCGCCCCAGAGGGCATGCCGGTGGCATAGCTCTGCACACTGACCCCAGGCGGGACCAACGCGAGCTTTTCTTTAGGCACCCCCTCGATCACTACCTCATACCCCTCCCCCTGGAGTCGGCGCGCGAGCGGATACGCTGTGCCGGTCTCCGCTAAACTGCGGTCGATCTTGACCGTGTCGATATACTCGAAGGCTGCGAGCGCGTGCTCGTCCGCATGCTCCGTCCCATAATCGTCTAGCGAAATATGGACGCCGAGCGTTTTTAATGCTCTCAGTATGGCGATATGCTCTGTGCGCGGTATCGTTCCCTCGTGGATCTCCAGCTCGACAAGCTCTCCAGGTACATCCGCACGAGCAAGCGCGGCTTGCAGCTCGCCGACAAATGCCTCGGTGAGGTCCTGCGAACCGATATTGACCGATATTGGAACGGCATACCCCCTCTTGGACCAGGCACCGAGGTCATTGAGGACGCGGTCGAGCACTGCAAGCGTCAGCTCATGCTCTCTGCCCTGATCACGCACGACCCGCAGGTATTCCTCGGGAAATGAGCCTCCGGTTTCTGCGCGCAGGAGCGCTTCAAGGCCGACTATTTCTCCATCGCACACCTTCGGCTGGTAGTCGACCCGACACCGACCTTCACAGCCAGTGAGCTCGAATAGCTCAGAAACTGGCTGTTCCTGTACTCCGCCATCGGCCTGGTGTCGCTCTCTGAACATGGGGTTCTAGATCGAGAGGTCGCGAAGCGCAGCGACACGTTCCTCGACCGGTGGATGGGTTGCAAAAAGGCGGTCAATGCTCGCCCTGACCCCCCGCTGCCCCGGCCCGAAGGGGTTCGCAATAAAGAGGTGTGCGGTCGCATGGCTCGTCCGCTGCATACCCTTGCCGTACTGGTGGATCTTTTGGAGCGCACTCGCCAGACCCTCCGGATAGCGCGTGAGGAGTGCACCTGAGGCATCTGCGAGGAATTCCCGTTTGCGGCTGATCGCAAGCTGTATGAGCGAAGCAGCGATCGGAGCGAGCACAGCGAACAGGAGCCCTACCACGAGCACGAGCGGGTGTACGTTCCGATCGCGATTCCCCCCGAACAACTGCATGCGTAAGAAGAGATCGGCGACGATCGCGACGAAACCGACGAGGACCACCGCAACGGTCGAGACGAGCATGTCACGGTTGCCGACATGGGAGAGTTCGTGCGCGATCACCCCTTCGAGTTCGGTGCGGTCGAGCATGCCCAGCAAACCCGTCGTACACGCTACGACTGCATGCTTTGGGTCACGTCCGGTAGCGAATGCGTTCGGGGCTGGATCATTAACGATGTAGAGGCGAGGTTTGGGCAGGCCGGCCGTGATCGCAAGGTTCTCCACCAGCCGGTGAAGCTCTCGGTACACCACCGGGTCCGCAGGCACCGCTCCGGTCATCCGCACCACCAACCGATCCGAGTACCAATAACTGTACACGTTCATCGCGAGCGCGAATGCGATCGCTATATAGAGGATGAGCGGGTTTCCGTAGTAGTAGCTCACCACGTACCCGATGCCGATGACCAGGCCGAAAAAGCCGAGCAAGAGGAGCCAGGTCTTCCGTATATTACTGCTCCGATGTGTGTACAGTGTCGCCATACGCCTACTCACCGGCCAGGTGCCAGTTACCGTTTCATGATACGCCAGGAACGGTGTTAGGTAAATGCGGTCGCGATATTCACAAGGAGCGCTACCATGAGGAACGCGACCACGAGCGCAAGGAACGCATAGGCTATGCTCTTACCCCAATGGTACCCCCGCCCCGGGTCCTCTTCTTTGTTCGGATAGAGGTCGAGCACCTCATGGAGCAAGAATACCCGCGCGCTCGCGAACAGGAGCACGAACACGGTCGAACAGAACAGGGTCACGAGGACCAGGTGCAGCAGCTCATCCGGCCGCACCCACAGGAGCACGCCCACGAGCGCTATGCCTGCGGTCAGGAAAAACGCGAACAGGAAGACCACGACATGCGCTATGCAGCGCTTCATAAGCTGACGTCGAGCGGCCGCAGCCTGTTCGTTCACCGCGGCATCACGTACCACGACCACAGGCTCTGGCGACTGTCGTAACAGGCGATGCGCCTCGATACGAGCTCGTGCATCAGTGCTCATGGGTTTTACCGATTAGTCTCGCTGTCCCCCGGGTTTTGGTCGGGTATGGTCAGGCGAACAACGGTCTTTGCCTGCTCGTTCGTCTCGTACGTACTGTCGGACGACCACACCAGATAGAGCTTCTTCTCGAACCGTCCCTTTCGGCGTGCATGACGCTCAAGCGCATCAGCGAGCTCAAGTTCAGTGATGTTCTTCAGTTCTTTGATGTACTCGACACAGGTGACCACATCCGCGAGCTCGTCGATCAACTCTTGCCGCGAGGCGGTCTCGGGCAGTGCGCTCGCCTCCTCCTCTACCTTCTTCATGAGCTCGATCTCGAACTCATCATCCGCGAGCGTCCGAACTTCACAGTCCTTGCCCTTTTCGCGGATGAGATCCGGAACGTTGTCCCAAACTAATTTATTGTAGTATATCCGCTCTGACATGACGTTGTATTGCTATGTGATGCTAGAACGAGACCTTGACCGGCTCCCGTGCGGCCTGCTCATCCTGCGCAAGCTCGAAGAACTCCCGCTTCTCGAAGTGGAACAGATTACCTATCACGTTGCCGGGGAACTGCTCGAGTCCTGTGTTGAGGTCACGTACGTTACCGTTGTAGAACCGACGAGCAGCCTGGATCTTGTTCTCCGTGTCCGCGAGCTCGCGCTGGAGTTCCAAGAAGTTGGTGTTCGCCTTCAGGTCAGGATAGTTCTCAGCGACCGCAAGGAGCTTACCGAGCGCCTGTTCAAGGCCGAGCTCCGCCTGCTCGAACGCCTTGATCTGCTCAGGAGTGACATTGCTCGGGTCGATCGTTATCTCTGTCGCACGCGCACGTGCAGAGGTCACCTCGTCCAGAGTGGCGCGCTCATGGCCAGCATAGCCCTTCACCGTTTCCACCAGGTTCGGAATGAGATCGTACCGTCGCTTGAGCTGCACATCTATGTCCGCCCACGCTTCCTTGGTGCGATTAACCAGGGCCACGAAACGGTTGTACATCAGGATCGCGTAGACCGCGAGCGCCAGCACGAGTCCGAGTATGATATAGCCGAACATATGTTCTTGATTACCTGCTAGAAGTCTTGGTGCGTTCATGTAACGTACCCGACCCTCCTACTATACCACATCTCGAACCACTGTGCGGAGATCGTGCCGCTTTGTCCCCAACGATCGTAGATTGACTTTTTTCGTATTTTGTGTACTATATGGCCACGTTAGACAAACCTGACAAAATAAAGGTTTATCCTCTTTGCGTGTGGTTTCGTTCTAATGGGGTCGTGTTAGTAGAACGTAACAGCAAAAGCCATGTACGGGAATGATACCCGCAGCTACAGCCCTCGCCCGATGGTGCAGGGTTCGTGGACCTGTGCACAGTGTGGCACGCAGATAACCGAACTTCCGTTCGAACCGCGTGCTGACCAGCTCGAGACCGTTAAGTGTCGCGAGTGCTACCGCTCGAGCCGTCCGGCGCGTCCGGAACGTCGCGAGCGCCCTATGGTGCAGGGCAACTGGCAGTGTGCAGACTGCGGCAAAGAGATCACGTCGCTCCCCTTCGAGCCTCGTGACGATCGGCCGGTACGCTGCAGCGATTGCCACCGCAATGCGCGCCCTCCTCGTGAGGACCGCAGGTGGTAATACAGCCACGCAACAAAAAACACCCCTCGGGGTGTTTTTTGTACTTTGAACTTTTACGTTCACCTTGTGACCTTTCACCAATCGACTAATACATACCGCCCATACCCCCCATACCGCCCATGTCGGGAGCGGGAGCTGGCTTATCTTCAGGCTCTTCCGCTACCGCGGCCTCGGTGGTCAGGAGAATTGCTGCAGCGCTGGCTGCGTTCTGCACTCCCGAGCGAGTTACCTTGACCGGGTCAAGGATCCCGCGTTCGAGCATGTCGACATACTCGTTCTTCTTGGCATCGTAACCCTCGGTCGGTTTACCGGACGCGATACGATCCACAATGACGGACGCGTCCTCTTCACGACCTGCGTTCCACGCGATGCGGTAGAGCGGGCTCTTGAGCGCCGAGAGCAGTATCGAGTATCCCGTCTCGAACTCCAGGTCGTCACGCGCACTCGTTTTACCGTTCTTGGTCCTGCGCTCGGTAAGGACGTGCGACACCTTAGCGAGTGCCGCCCCACCTCCGGGCACTACCCCTTCCTCGATCGCGGCTTTGGTCGCGTTGACCGCATCCTCGATCTTGAGCTTGAGATACTTCATTTCGGTCTCCGTCGCCGCACCCACCCGGATGACGGCGACTCCGCCAGCGAGCTTCGCGATCCGCTCTTCGAGCTTTTCCCGATCGAACTTGCTGTCGGTACTCTCAAGCTGACGCTTGAGCGAGGTGACCCGTTCATTGATGGCGGTCTTTGAACCCTTGCCGCCCACGATCAGCGTCGCATCCTTGGTCGCAACGACCCGTGCCGCTTTACCGAGATGCGACACATCCGCTTTGTCGAGCGTGCGGCCAAGCTCCTCTGCGATCACATCAGCGCCCACCGTCACTGCGATGTCCTGAAGCATTTCCTTTTTGCGGTCCCCATAGCCCGGAGCCTTGACCGCGAGCACGTTGAACGCACCGCGCAGCTTGTTGACCACGAACGTGGCGAGCGCTTCACCGTCACAATCGTCCGCGATAATGACGAGGTCCTTCTTGCCGCTCTGCGCAAGTCGCTCGAGGAGCGGCAGTATCTCCTTTACCGTCGACACCTTTTTATCGGTTATGAGCACGGCGACATCACGGTACTCCGCCTCCATACGTTCCGGATTGGTGATCATGTAGGGCGAAACGTAGCCCTTATCGAACTCAAGCCCCTCGACGACCTCGCTCTCGATACCGAACGACTGGCTCTCCTCGACCGTTACGACACCGTCCTTCCCCACCTTTTCGATCGTATCAGCAATGACCGCACCGAGCTCTTCGCTTTCCGCGGAGATGGTCGCCACGTGCCGTATCTCCTCGTTCCCCTTGACCTGCTTGGCCATCTTCTTGAGCTCCGCGACCGTGTCACGAACCGCCTCATCGATACCGTGCCGGACGTTCATCGCGTTCGCGCCGAGCGCGGTTCGTCGCATACCTTCGGTAACTATCGCCTGGGTAATAACGACCGCGGTCGTTGTGCCGTCTCCCGCCGTGTCATTGGTCTTGGTCGCCACCTCCTTGATGATCTCGGCGCCCATGTTCTCGAACTTGTCCTTGAGGTTGATCTCTTTTGCGATCGATACGCCGTCGTTCGTTATCGTCGGTCCTCCATAGCCCTTATCGAGCGCTACGTTCCGGCCGCGCGGACCGATGGTAACCCGTACCGCATTCGCTACCGCGTCGACGCCACGCTTGAGCGCTTTCCTGACATCCTCATCGTATATCACTTGTTTTGCTGCCATAGCTTACTTCCTTACCTGCTAATCACCTTGTGTTACTCAAGAACCGCGCTGATATTGCTCTCGGATACGAGGTAGTACTCGGTACCTGCGAACTCGAGCTTGTCGCCCCACTGGTAGATGACCCGGTCGCCCACGGCGACAGAAACAGGAATTCGCTTCTCACCATCTTCATCCCACCGTCCCGGACCTACCGCTACTACCTCCCCACGATCAGCCTTGTCACGGTTCACCGTGTCCGGAATGATTATGCCTGATGGCGAAGTGGTCCCTAGCTCTTCGTCCGACAGGGGGCGGATGAGCACCTTATCCCCAAGCGGGCGCAGCTGAATCTTTGCTGATGCGCCTTTTGACATACTCTGTGGTCTTTTAGAACGAATAATGCGTGTCCATTATACGGACACGAAAATACCCCGTCAAATCGGGCTCACTATCCGTGTACGTTTCGTAGCACGCATGGCCGAGACGAAGCGCACGCCGGCCCGGAGCGCATCCCTTGCGCTCGCCCCAAACGACTTGCCACCCGCCCTGAATCCAGGTACTATAGCCTCTATGCAAACGCTGGCGACCATACTCCCGTTCGCGCAGATCATCCTTGCGGTGCTCCTTATTGTTGCTGTTCTGCTCCAATCAAGAGGCTCTTCGCTTGGTGGCGCGTTCGGTGGCGACAACATGGGCACCACGTTCTACACGCGCCGAGGACCGGAAAAAGTGCTCTTTCAGGGCACCATCGCGCTCAGTATCCTGTTCGCGCTCTCGTCTTTTGTGGCTCTCTTCGTGTAAGGCACCACGCGGTCTGTTGACCGCTCTTGTTCATGGCACCCTATCCACATACCGACGTGCCGTTAGGCAGGTCGAACCGTCTGCCGTACCGGCCGCGCCCGTTCCTGCGCCCGTTCGAGTGGGTACTCGCCGTACTACTCTTCGTAAGCGCACTGACGACCGGTACCGCGCTCCTCTACCAGGCGAATAGCGCGACACTGGTTGATATACCTCGTCGTGGCGGAGTCCACGTCGAGGGGATCATCGGGTCGCCACGATTCATTAATCCGCTACTTGCGGTCTCGGACGCAGACAACGACCTCACCACGCTCGTCTATGCAGGCCTGTTGGCCCCTGCGCCGGACGGTACACTTGTGCCCGAACTCGCGGAGCGGTATAGCATCAGCGACGACGGCCGTACGTATTCGTTCATGCTGCGAGAAAACCTTACCTTCCACGACGGAACAGCGCTCACCACGGCTGATGTGGCGTTCACGATCAAGCTCGCCCAGGATGCGCTCTTAAAGAGCCCGAAGTTCCTGAACTGGGATGGCGTCGAGGTCGTAGTGCACAATGAGCGTGAGATCGACCTTATCCTCGCGGAGCCATATGCGCCATTCATTGAGAACACAACGCTTGGTGTCCTACCCAAGCATATCTGGGGAGAACTTGGTCCGGACGAAGTTCCGTTTAGCCAGTTCAACAGTACCCCGATCGGCAGCGGGCCATACGCGATAGCAAGGGTCGCCCGTGACACGGGCGGCATACCTGTCCGTTATGAACTCACGGCATTCGACCGGTACGTGCTCGGAACACCGCACGTCACCACCCTTGCGTTCAATCTGTACCGGAACAGTACTGAGGTATTGAACGCATTCGCTCGAGGCGATGTAGACGGCGTGCACAGCGTCCCCAACGACATGCTTGAGGGACTGGTGAACAGTCCCAGCAAGAGCAGCATCATCCGAGCTCCGCATCTTCGCGTGTTCGCACTGTTCCTCAATCACAACCGGCAACCGCTCTTTCTTCGGAACGAGGTCGCTGACGCGCTCCGGGCAACCGTGCCGAAACGAACGATAGTAAGCAGCGTCCTTGGTGGCTACGGCACCGTTCTCGAAGGGCCGATACCGCCCGGTCTGCTTGGTTATAGGGAGCTGCCGAATGATACCGCAGGCCCCGCAACAACGACCGAAGTGCTCGTGAACGAGGCGCGCACGCGACTTGAAGCAGGTGGATGGCAACGGGGCGATGGCGGTATATACGAGCGAACGAGCGACGACAAAACGACCCGGCTTTCTCTCGCACTGACCACCGCAAATACGCCGGAACTGGTACGGGCGAGCGAGATCGTCGCTGCCGCATGGCGGGACCTTGGAGCGGAGGTGGAGCTCAAAGTCTTTGACCCGTCGGACCTCACCCAGTCGGTGATCCGCCCCCGACGGTTCGATGCGCTGCTCTTCGGCATTGTCGTGGGACGCGAGCTTGACCTCTATGCATTCTGGCACTCGAGCCAGCGTAACGACCCGGGCCTGAACATTGCTCAGTACGCGGACATAGACGCAGACTCACTGCTCTCAAGGGCGCGAGCGGCCACGAGCAGCGAGGCACGTATGGAACTGCACCGACAGTTCGACGCTCTGCTCGCGCGGTCCAACTCGGTCATTTTCCTCTATAGCCCCGATTTCACCTACCTGGTTCGCGACACGCTGCACGGCGTTCGCTTTGCGCACGTTACCACACCTTCGGACCGTTTCACCGACGTGCACACTTGGTACAAGGAGACCGATCGTGTCTGGCCGTTCATCGAGCGCCTCGTACGCTAGGGCACCCGGACGTTCCTTCCCGCAACGACGATCAGTCCTTCCCGAGCAAGGGCATCAAGCTGCGCGTGTGTACGCGCTTTTGCAAAGGGCAGCTTTCGTACGAGCGCGGCCTTGGAAAGAGCGCTCTCGCGCAGGAGGACGCGCAGGAGCGTGCCCCGGATCTCTCGATCGCTACCCCTGAATCGAGATTGCTTAACGTAGTGACGACTCTGCATGTTCGTGCGGATACCCTGGGACTTCAGGCTGCTGCCATAATCCATGAGCGCATAGTACCAATCGCGCGGTCTTTCATGGTCAACAAGCAGCGCAAGAACCGCGAGAAGCTCAGCATCGGACACCATTGTTCTGTCCTGAAAGAAGTGATGGAACAGAGCGGTCCGGATGTTCGTCTCCACCAGCACATCAGGCTCTTCGTACGCAAACACACGAACAGCACCGGCAGTGTACGGACCGATACCCGGTAGCGCTTCAAGCAGCGCGCGCTCGCGAGGGATCGTTCCTGAGTGCTCGCCAATGATCTGTTGCGCAGCATGCATGAGCGCGAGCGCTCGACGATTATAGCCGAGACCCTGCCAGGCGCGTAGGACCTCGCTCTGCGGCGCATGAGCGAGCGTGTGCAGCGTCGGGAACCGATCGATGAACGCTCTGTACTTGGGTTCGACACGTATGACCTGTGTCTGTTGGAGCATCGTCTCGGACACGAGGATATGATACGCATCATGGGCCGTGCGCCACGGGAGCGTGTGCCTTCCCGCCCGTGCATAGTGCTGCCAGACCGTTTTCACAAACTGTGCCCGTGTATCGCTTGTTCGGTCAAGTTCCATAGTTATAGAGCGAGTGTAGCATATCGAAACACGTCGCAACAAAAAAACGCGACATCGTCGCGTTTTTTTAAGTCCTTACTTCTTCTTTGCCTTTGCGGCCTTTTTTGGGGCCTTCTTTGCAGGCGCTTTGGCTTTTGCCATGCTTATGCGAACATATCCGCCACGTGACGCAGCGAAGCTTGTTCGTGAGCAGCTCTTCTTTATGGAGTTCGTGAGTTCGACTCGCTCACGCGTGCTCCTTGAGCTATCGAAAGTATAGGTGTGAGTGGCTAGGTACTACAAGATGTGGATAAGTCTCATCGCTTGCGAGCGAAGTGACCGTATGCGGACTTCGTATACGAATGCGCAGCGCGCAGGCGCGCGTATGCGAATAGGACTCAGCATAAGGGACCGACCTTCGGTCAGGACGATGAGCTGCCTTCGGCAGCGCTTTCCGCATTCGCATACGGTTCCCGCATACGCAGAACGTTTTCGTGTTTAACCTTGCAAGGTTAAACACGAAAACGTTCTGCTGCAGGAGGATAGATCGCGACCAGCGGATCCTTGCTCGTGTCATACTTCCTGGCGGGCGCGATGTGCCTGCCGTACTCGATGATGCGATAGGTGATAGTGTTCCAGTCGCGCTTCGGTACGATCGCCATGAGGTCCTGCTCGATCTTGACCGGGTCAGTGTGATCGGTGAGGTCGAACCGTATCGCAAAACGCCGAACGTGCGTGTCGACCGCAATACCCTCGACCTTGCCGAACGCATTGCCCAGGATAACGTTCGCGGTCTTTCGAGCAACACCAGGCAGCGTCAGAAGCTCGTGCATCTTATCGGGAACGACACCACCGTAGACATCGCGAACTCTGCGGGCTGTCGCGAGGATGTGCCGAGCTTTCGCTCGATAGAACCCGGTCGAGCGGATCGCTCGCTCGAACGTTTCCTGGTCGGCATCGGCATAGGTATCGAGCGTCGGATACTCGTGAAAGAGCCGTTCGGTCACCTTGTTCACCATAACGTCGGTACATTGCGCCGAGAGCACGACCGCAACGAGGAGCTCCCACGGAGTACCATAGCGGAGCGCTATCTTCGCATCCGGGAAGAGCTTCTTGAGCGCACGATCGAGCGTACGCACACGCTTACGGCGTTCTTCAACGAACGTACTACTTACTTCCTGGTTCGCTCGGGGTGCCACTGGGCGCTTCATAGGTTTCGGTCGGTGCAGCTTTTCGGAGCGGCCAGAGATGCTCGTACGAACCCACCACCACGACACCGAAGCCGAGAATGAGCAGGATCGTGTTCATGAACCAACCAAGGAACGGCACGAACGACAACGCGATGAGCAGCAGCCCGCCGACCGCGGTCAGGTGGTAGGTCAGGGCATCGTTGCGTTTGAGCCAGCTCGCAAGCAGTGCCCCGGCAAAGATGGGCGTGAGTGCTTTAGCGATCACGAAAAGTGCTGCGTATCCGCCGAGCAGTGCGATGCCGGGCAAGAGTCCGAGCACGAACACCATGAGAAGCACCGCGAGGATCGGCGTGAGTACGAGCGCAACGAAACCCCACGCCAGCACGGCGCCGCTCCTTGAGAAACCGGTCAGCGTGGCGTATGCGGCGAACCGGGGGGCGAAGTAGAGCAGGGCGAACGCGCCAACGAGGACGATGACCGCCCGTAAGAGGAAGCTTGCGACACTCGCTTCCGCCGTTGTAGGACCGCTCACGTCGCGTCGCGTAAAGCGAGTATCGCCGGCGATGCTCGCATCGTCGGTAATGAACGCTGCTCTTGGTGCACTGTATACCAGGTCGCCGCCGATGAACGCACCGTCCCGTACGGTCAGAGACTCGCGCACGTAGAGCTGTGCGCCACCCTCGACGTGACCATGCACTTCGACGCTCCGCGCATAGGCGGTCACGCTTCCCGCTATCGTGCCCCGAATGACGAGCCGGTCGGCGAGCACGATGAGGTCATGCTCGATCCGCGCCCCGTCCGTGAGCTCCACGGTGCCACCCACCACGACCGCATCCTCCTCAACGGAGCCAGCCAGATATACTTCGCCCCCGATGAGCCGCGCATCACCCGCGATGTGCCCCCTACTGAGTATCGTGCCACCCAACGCGAACACATCTTGCTCGACCACACCCAGCAATTCGACCGAGGAGCCCGCAGCGATCACATCGCCTGTGGTCGTGCCCCGCAGGGTCACCGTGCGCGCACCAAGGTATGCGTCGTCCTCAAGTAGTACGTCGCTTCCCTGTTCATAGGTGTCACCTCCCTGAAGTAACGCGGCCTCTACGGACGGGACCACGAGCACACACGCGGCCATAAGGAAAGCGGCGAGGGTGATCGGCATTCTTAGGTTCGTCATGGTAGTACTAGAGCGTATCGCGTGAGCGTTCCAAGGACTCGAGCGTTGCACGCACCTTCTCGAGCCGTCGTTCCTCCTGACCTATGGCGCTATCGGCTATCCGCCGCACGCTATGGAGGTCCATTAAGGTGAACGCTACCATGCTTGCGAATATGACGCCAGCGACGTTTACGAGGAACAGAGAGAGCGCGACCAGGGCCAGATCCCAGGCAAGCGCTGCTGCGGTGATGCCCACCACAGCAAGGGGCGGCACGAGCGAAACTGATATCGCAACGCCGGGGAGCGTTTCATTGACGTTCGCGTTGACAAGTGCGTAGCTCGCAGCAAAACCAGAGATGCAGGCAACAATGAAGTACAGGAACGACAGCTCGGTCCGAGCGAAGATCTGTGATGAGAACTCGAGCGACGGTGGATGCAAAAGAACCGCAACGGCAAATGCGGTCGTGAACGCTGCACCGACAGAGAGTACGAGCGTCCGGAGCGACCGGAGCACGAGCATCGAATCAAGGAGCACAGCGCCGAGCGCTAGCGAAAGGATCGGATAAAGTATCGGCGCGATGAGCATGCTGCCGATCACGATCTCGGGACTATCGAGCACAAGACCCAAACACGCCATGGCGGTCCCGAGCAGCGCGAACAGGTAGAAATCGAGATCGCCCGTGCTAGCTTTGACCAATCGAGCAACAGCGATGCTCTTCTCTTTCTGAGTTGCGATGCGAAACTGGGCGAATAAGGACATGGGGAGTAAGAAACGTCCAAGGAACGGCACTTCCGTCTGCACAGGCTCAGCTGCCCGCGCGTGCGGCACAGTTCAATTGTAGTCGTTTGATGAAAACACGCTGAGCCTCCGGGACGTTTGCCGGCAGACCCCGCCACGCCTCGAGGACCGGCTCCTCGATCGCGCGTGAGAAGGAGAAGGTCATGGGCCACGGGTGTTCGCCGAGCTGACAGATAGCTCTCAGGTTCGCGGTCGATTCATCGGGTGTCTGCCCGCCTGAGAGGAACACGATACCGGCTACGTCTGGCGGCACCACGTCACGCAGCACGTTCACCGTCTCGCGAGCGACGTCCATCGGTACGAGCCCGATACCGGACTCCTTCCCAGGCAGCGCCATCGAGGTCTTGAGAATGAGACCGTCCTGCGCAACGCCATAGTACGAGAGTTCGTTGAACAACAGGTCGAGCGTCGCACGGATGATCTCAGCACTGCGCTCTAGGGTATGCGTACCACTGTAGAGCACTTCGGGCTCCACCATGGGCACCATGTTCGCTTCCTGCACAGCCATCGCATACCGCGCCAGCACGTGGACGTTCGCTGCCACCGCCTGTTCGGTGGGCAGGTCGTGCTCTTCATCGATCGTGATGACCGAACGCCATTTCGTGAATCGAGCGCCGAGCTCATAGTATTCACGCAGTCGCACCGAAAGACCGTCGAGGCCGGTCGATACTTCCTCGCCGGGAAACCCGGGGAGCGGGATGAGACCGGTATCCACCTTGATGCCGGGAATGATACCTTGGGACTCGAGCACGTGCGCAAGCGGCTTGCCGCTACTGTCGTTCTGACGGATCGTCGCATCATAGAGTATTACCGAGGTCAGATACTCCCCCACACCGGGAGCCGTGAACATGAGCTCACGGAACTGCCTCCCGGCTTCCTCCGTTTCTGCAGCGCCGATCTGTGCGAGCCGCTTGTTCATCGAGCGCGTACTCTCATCGGCCGCAAGGATACCCTTGGGCTCGACCATCATGTTCCGTGCTATCTGTTGTATCGAGGGGACCATGGCACGCGCAAGCAGCGGCCGCGAGCCTCGTGTCACTGCACACAAGGAGCACCGTCGTACGTTCACTATAGCATGAAGCTGCCGTGCTGCGACGCTACTTGCCCACAGCGGCTCCGTTACGCTCGGCGTTCGCGAGCCTAACGAACACAGGGCCGAGGAACGTGGTGAGGATGCTCATCGTGACAAGCGCTGCGGCAAGCGACGGACCGAGCAGTCCTACCTCGTTTGCCGAAAAGACAGCTACGAGCGTCGTCGAGAGGCGCGGAATGCTCGAGACCCCCATAAGGATCCCATCGGCCCGGCTATAGCCGCTTGCACGAGCGGACAAGAGACCAGAGACGAGCTTCGACGCTATAGCGACGATCGTGAGGAGGAGCGCGAACCAGAGTCCGGCGTTGAGGTCGGTGAGCGCAAAAAGATCGGTCTCCATCCCGACGTGAACAAAGAACGCCGGAATGAATACGCCGTAGGCCACAGCATGGAGCTTACCCACGATGATGGGGTCCCGGATGGTGTCAGAAAGGACCAGACCGGCGAAAAACCCGCCGAGGATCGGGTTGAGACCCAGTATGCTGAACAGCACCGCGGTTCCGAGCGATATCGCTATCGTGGCGCGCACCGGCTGATCGTCCACCAGCCCGCTATTCCCTGCGAGCAAGGTTTCAACGCGCGGCAGTGTCCACCGAAGCGTCACGAGGACACCGACGAGGAGCGGGTAGAAGAGGTATGCAGGCAGGAGCATGCCGCCCGCGCGCACATCGAGCAGCGCCGCAAGTGCGATGAGCGACAACGCGTCGACGAGGATCGCCGACGCAACAATGATGCGGCCGAGCTTGCTCGCGATGATCCCTTCCGACTCGAGCGCGGGCACGATCACCGCGACCGAACTCGACATAAGCACGATGCCAAGAATGATCGCCTCGATGAACGTGAACGACAGCAGGTACGCAAGTCCGACACCTACCGAGAACGGCACAGCGGCATGAAAGAGCGCGTGGGTGGCGATATCCCGCGTGTAGGCCGCAAACGAAGAGAGTCGGGTCTCGAGACCCGCCATGAACATGAGAAATACGAGACCGATCTCGGCGATGACGGTGATGACCTCGGACCTTGGCACAAGCCCGAGCCCGTGCCCGCCGACGAGCGAGCCGGCAACCAAGAGCGCAACGACCCAGGGGACGTGGAACCGGCGCAGGAGCGTGCTCGCGAACACGCCGACAAACAGAACGAGAAAGAAGGCCCAGAGCTGCTCCATAGGTCTATCGTAGCACGCCACGTTTTCTGGTATATTCAAGGAGCCATGAGCATGTTGATAAGGAACAAGAAGGCCGGAGTGGACTATGAGCTCCTCGAGAAGTTCAGCGCAGGGCTCGAGCTCATGGGCCACGAGGTGAAGAGTCTCCGTAGGGGACGCGGCAAGCTTGAGGGTGCACATGTTATCGTGCGCGGCGGTGAAGCGTACCTCGTGAACGCCTCGATCGAGCCCTATCAGCCGGCCAATACAGCGAAAGCATATGATGCCGAGCGCCCCAGGCGGCTTTTGCTTACCAAGAAGGAGCTCAGTCGGCTCCTCGGCGCGGAATCGCAGAAAGGGTTGACATACGTGCCTATTATGGTGTACAATAGTGGGAGTAACAGGCTCAAGCTCGAGTTCGCGATAGCACGCGGTAAGAAGAAGTACGACAAGCGTGAGGATATCAAACGCCGCGATGTCGAACGCGAGGTGCGCCGCGAGCACAAGCAACGGCTGCGATAGGTAGGTACGGAGGGAACTTGAACTGAACCTTTACAGCTACATATTCGATCTTGTGAGAGGGTACGGAATGGCCGTACCAGAAAGGAGGAATGTCTCTATGGACTGTTGCGTCACCAATTGCGACCGTGCTGTGGACGAACTCGCCCTGCACGGTGAAGCGCGCGAGCGTGCGCTTCAGTATCTTGCGACTGCTGTTTTTGAAGGCACAGCAGAGCGTCCGGTCGCGTACGCGCACGCGTGCGGTGCCGAGGTCGGCATCAGCTTGACCCGCTTAAAAAAGGTCAAGAACGCCACGAGGAAACTCAAGGGGCTCCTCCGACCACCGCGTGGTTCTGCAGAGGACCCCGACGTTGTGCAGGACCAGCTCCTGCGAGCAGTATTCGCGGATGACCGCTATGATGCCGAGGAACCGCGGATCCTTGACGATGATGAGTACGCTATGCTCCGCGGCGTCATCGAACCGGCGGAGGCCTGGTTCGCATGCCTCTGCGGCAAACACGTGCTGCCGTGTACATGCGATGAAGATGAGGAGGAAGAAGGCTAATACGCCGCGCCTCTCCAAAGAATAGCGTGCGGGAGCGCTACGCTCCCGCCCCACTCACAGGACCGAATGTAAGAGATACAAGGCCCTTTCGTGTATAATACTGGTGTTCTGGACCCAATACGCACACCAGAACGCTGAACACGAGACCTGATGTGTTTGGAGCTTGAAATTTTGTGTTTGTGATGTAGGTTTGGCCAGCTCCCTAGAGCATGTGAATACGTACTGCACCGCACGATACAGTACAGAAATTCATATCTTCCAGGGGGATGACCGGCTTAGACAGCGGGATCGTTCTTTGAAATGTGCAGGTCGACCTCCAGGAAGTCGTAAAACTCTGGAAAAAGATACGTGCAGAAAAAACCGCACGGGCCATCCTTTCACCTTTCCAGATGAAAGACCTTGGCTTCGCAATGGCCTAACCTAAACAGTTACGCCTTGCCATCGGTTCCGTTTGACGCCGATACGCGGAACTCGGTGTAATACCATTCGGCTCTGACGTCGACCGGTTACCATCACCACAGACATCGAGACCAAGCATGGCCGGACGGGTAGATTTTGTCTGTTTCGCCCTACCCTTCTTGGATCCGCCTTGCGCGGAAAAAACAGTCTAAACCTGTAGAGCATTTCTCAGAATTCTCGTTGGACGCGGGTTCGATACCCGCCATCTCCACCGATTACGAAAACGTGCACGCTGATCGCGTGCACGTTTTCGTAATCGGTGGACTTTTAGCAGCCTTTGCCCGAACCTACTTCGGGTCAAAGACCGCCGCATGATCTCGAGCCTCCGTCGCTCCGTCCTCACTCCGCCGTTGCCAAGTGCGCCCTACGGGCACACTTGGCACCGCCTCCGTTCGTCCTCCGCTCTTTCGCGAAACGTCCCCGTTCTTCGCTCGTTTTTGCTGCCCCACCCGTCGCCGTCGTTTACGTCGTAGTGGAGAAGGACGGGGACGTTTTGCGGGACGGCGGAGCGCAGCGGAGCCGTGGAGGCGCCCGCCTTCGCCAAGGCTACGGACGGGCAAGCGCGATTCTAGTCGGTCTTTGACTCGAAATAGGTTCGGGCAAAGGCTACTAAAAGTCCACATGTACGAGCCTTTTTTCATAAGGCTCGTTTTTGCGTATTTTGGGAGAGATGTGAGGAAATTGGAACCCCTATGATATTGTTTAAGACGCTGTATAGTGAGCATATGACTCACCGCTCACAATTTCCTCCAATACTTCCTGCTCAAAAAACACAGTATTGTTTTGTATGTGGTTCAACTGATGTGGAAAAAGCAAAAGAAAGTGGGCGAAACATGTATCACTGTCGCGTATGCGGAAAGCTCAATGCGCGGGTGTTAATCTACGATCCAGGCATGATGCAGACATTCAACAAAGCGAACGAATTGGTACACTACAGCGCAGGGACTTTGCTGGTAAATGAAAAAAAGGAACTCCTGCTTTTTTTGCGTACGAAGTATCCATTTCTCTACACCATTCCCGCGGGACATATTTCAAACGGCGAAGATCCGAAGGTAGCTGCTCTGCGCGAGACCGAAGAAGAAGTAGGTATCATTGTGCCTGATGCTGAACTCGTATTTGAAAGCGAGATTGCCGGAGACGAATGCGTCGGCGGAGCTGACATTCATTACTGGTATTTGTATCTTGCACACACAACCATAAAAGATGTAAAGCTTGATGAGGAAGGAGCAAGATATGATTGGTTTACAGTTGACCACATCCCCAAAGAAATAACTTATCCTGTACAATTTTTCTTACAGCGAGAAGATATTCGCAAGCGACTTACGTAGTACAAAATCATGGCGAAGCAATTTTTTGAATCATTTAACCAGAAACAGATAGAGACATATGGGGAAGAAACTGGACTTGAAATTCCTAGTGTTGAATCGCTGCGTACCGACCAGTCCCCTTTTGAAGTGCGGGCAAACGCAGAAACGAGAGAGGCTATGGGAGGTGCTGTATTTTCGCAGAATACGGTTGAGTTAGGCGACCAGGCGTTCACAAACATTTACGATTTGTCATTACCGGATGAAAATCCTTCCACAACACCGGAGGTATTTACTGCAAGCCATGCTGTCTCGCTCAAACGATTGCTCATAAACGACGAACATGCAATCGGTGCCATGAACGCCGGATTTTTCCATCTCGTTGACGAGGGTGCATATGTGCCTACTGACCCGACGTACAATCTTTGCATACGGGGACGTTATGTTGTGGGATTGCCAGCAGCGGATCGCCCGGCAGTGTTCTCAACAGAGAGTGGGTTTGATGTAAAAGAAGTACGAGCGAAAGGAACCATCGGCTTTGGTTCAGATGAATACGAGTGGGTAGGCGCACGGTCTCAACATCGCAATGAAACGAATGAAAACCATATGGTTTTGTATAATTCCGCGTGCTGTGTGGTGCGGCATGTACAAGCTCAAAACACTGGCACAAAACGGGTTCTGGATGAGGCAGTAAATTTTACACCACAAGACAACGACTCGTTTGATGTAGTTGTACTGGCAGATAATGATGGCGTATTGCGTATCAAACAAGTTATCGCGGGGGGTCATACCAATCTCTTTGCGGGAAATTTTATTTTCCAGTTGAAAGGTGTTGATGCTAGTCATTTCAAAGTTGGGGATCCAGTACAACCCCTTACCCTCGACACACTGAGTCTTACAGACATTGAATCTGCAGTCAGTATCGGTCCAAATGTACATCATTTTATAGATAAGAAAGATCACGAGATCAATCATGATCTTTCTCTTGGTGAACATCCGCCATTTGGAGAACGTAGGATGGCACGATCGGTAATTTATAAGGATACTGACGGAAACATTCATACGCGAGTATTTGATGGCGCACCCCAGACAGAACATTTTCAAGGTATTACGCCGCAAGAGACCGCATTGTTGCTTCCAAAAGAAGCCGTGCAATGGGCATATCATCTTGATCCAGGCCAATCTTCACGACTTGCTGTTAAAGAGCTAAATGGCAAAGTCAAAACATTTGGCAATCAACACTACGTACGTTGGCCAAAGAAAGAGGAGCATCCTTTCCTATGGTCACCATCAAACGGCAGGCGTGTACCATCTGCGATTGTATATCGGAAGAAATAATGCATGCCAAGGTTCTAATCGCCAGCTATCCCCATTCCCTTTTCATAGTTTAAAACGGTATTGGGGGTACCCATTCATCCACCAGACGTAGGAAATGTGTAACCCTGCATTCAATCAAACAGGCTCTAACTTCCTTCAGCAATCTCCACCGATTACGAAAACGTGCACGCGATCAGCGTGCCGTTTTTCGTTGAGGTGAAGAGGAGCGAGCAAACTTCTTTGCTCGCGTGCGGGTATCGAAACGCGAAGGCATGTTCTGTGCCTACTATTGACAGTGAAGTTGGTAGATGGTTTTATGGTGAACAGTTGAGTCGCGCGGGAGGACGCAATGGCAAAGCGGAAAAGAACCTCGCCAACGGTCGAGGAGCTGGAACATGATATTCGACTGGTGCTGGAGGATCGTGAGGTGCTGCATGACAAGATCTCCGAGCTCCTGGCTCTACTTGGGCAGACACGGGCGCGGAATGTCCTCTTGTCCAACAAGCTCGAGCTCGCCAAGCAGGATAAACGTGAAGCACAAGCTGCGCTGCTGCTCCTTGCAATGGGCATCACTAACCATTCCGTGCCCCACCTCTTGCAGAGCATAGTTTTTGTGACGCAAAAACGTAAGCGAAGGAAAAAGCGGTAGTAGTAATGGGCTGGTGCGATAACGACATGCTGTCGTCGCGCCAGCCTAACCTGTTACAGCACGGCTCAATAGAGAGTTGAGAACCATGACCAACACCCAATACCCGATCCGCATAAACCGATACCTTGCCCAGAAGGGCTATGCGTCGAGGCGCGGTGCCGACCTGCTCATAGAAAGCAGGCAGGTACGGATCAATGGCCGTATCGCGAAGATCGGCGACCAGGTTACGGAGGGTGACACGGTCACTGTCCTCGGCCAGGCCCCGCTTTCGTCTTATACCTATCTCGCGTACCACAAACCCGTTGGTATCGTTACGAACGCCCCTGCAGAGGGAGAAACTGATATTGCAACCGCAGCAAGACTCGATCCGCACGAGAACCTACAGCCTGTCGGTCGCCTCGACAAGGACTCGAGCGGCCTTATCCTGATCACGAACGACACCCGTATCGTCGGGCCGCTCCTTTCTCCCCAGACACGCCATGAAAAAGAGTACCGGGTCACGGTGCAAGAGCCGATCAGGCGGGACTTCGAACAGCGTATGGAAAGCGGAGTCAAGCTTTCGGATTACCGGACCAAGCCGTGTCAGGTCGTCGTGCACGACCGGCACACCTTTTCGATCATGCTCACTGAGGGAAAGCACCGACAGATCCGACGCATGTGCGCGACTCTTGGATACTCGGTCACAGGTCTTCTGCGGGTACGCATCGGGCACATCAACCTCGACGACCTGCAACCAGGCCGCTACCGTGCCCTTACCCCGAGCGAGCACACCACGCTGCTTGAGACACTGGGTATCTCTGCCTGAAGCAGTAGCGCGCACCGATCACCAGAGGAAACACCTGCTGCAGAGCTACTGGGCGGTATTGGCCAGCAGGCATACACTCACGTATACTGCGCGCAGAACATAGCAAGGAGGCTAAGATGCAAAACATGAAGCTCATCCAAGGAGGGATGGGTGTCAAAATATCCCAATACACGCTTGCGCGCACCGTCGCCAAGACCGGGAACGGCCGCGCGGGAGGCACCGTATCGCTCACCATGATCGCACACGTCGCGCGTTCGCGCCTCGTTAAGAACGATATCGACCAGCTCCGTGCGCTCGACCTCTTTGGGAGTTTCTTTCCCGAAGTGGCGCAGCTCATACGCCACGCGTTCGTGGAAAATCGCAAGGTCTTGCCGGCATACAACCTCGATCCGCCGGTACTCCTGCGCTGGATGACCCTGTTCGGGTCATTCGCCGAGTTCTACCTCGCAAGCGAAGGGCACGATCACCCGGTGGGTGCCAACGTGCTCTACAAGGTCGGGTACCCCCACCTCGACACGCTCGTTGGGCTCATGATGGCCGTTGCTCTGCGTAAACCTACGGCGATCTCATACCTCATCGTGGGTGCCGGTCTACCTGGCGACTTCCCGCACATGATGCAGGAACTTGTTACCGAGCGTCGCACAACGTTCCTCCATGACGTGGAAAACTCAAAGGTCGGTCAGTATATGGTACTCGATCTCGAGGTGCTGACGAGCAAGATGGGAGAGGTGGCGAAAGCGAGCACACGCGACCCGGCACTGTTCCGTATTCCGCTGTTCCTCCCGATCGTGACCATGCAGAGCGCGGTCGAAGGGCTTCGACGCATGACGTCCGGATTTGAGGGCATTGACGGTTTCATCGTCGAGAACAAAGACGCGGGCGGCCATAATGCGAACCCGAGGAACAAGACGGAGTACGGTCCAAAGGATGAGATGGACTTTGATAAGCTTCGTAGGCTCACCTCGCTCCCCTACTGGTTGGCGGGCGGATGGTTACCCCGCTTTCAGGAAGCGCGTGAGCTCGGCGCTGTCGGCATACAGGTGGGCGGCCCGTTCTCGCTTACCCCTGAGTCAGGGACACTTGCACGGCTTCGCGACGCTACGCTCGAGAAGATAAGGAACGATACGCTCGTGGTCGAGTCAACGAACATGTCCCCGACCAATTATCGATTCCAGGTCGTGCAGCATGAGAACACGATGTCCGATCCGAATGCGCTCAAGAAACCCGGGTGCACGAAGTGCTACCTCAGGACCCCCGTGCTCGTTCTGGAGGAAGGTAGTTACGTGGTCCGCTACGAGTGCACTGGAGACCCGCTCTATAAGCAGCGGGGTGGCACCAAGGATGACACGGACAAAGCGTGCCTATGCAATGGCCTTGCTGCGACCAGTGACGTACTCGACGAGGAGGAAGCGAAGCACATACCTCCGATCCAGACCGGGGGCACGTTCCTCGCACGTGACACACGGTACGTGTGGCAGGTGACCGGCACTGGCACACCCGGCCGGCCGATGCAGGCGGCCGATGTCGTTCGGGCAGTGCTTGCGCAAACAGAAGCGTAAACGATCCCGCGTCCACGAAGGACGCGGGTCTCTTATTGTTACCCATATCCCCTACAGGAAACGCCAGAGCAGTGACAATCCGACCGCAACAGATCCGAGGATGAAGATAAAAGCCAGGATGAGCGCTCCCGTGAAGATCCGGTCAAAGCGTTTCGCACGCACGCGTGCGTGTGCGAGGATACTGGCCGGCACCCGGGTATGAGCGATACTGAGCCCAAGCGGCACGAGCACGAGATCGTCTAACAAGCCGAGAATTGGTATGAACTCAGGTACGAGGTCGAACGGCAGTAACAGGTACAGGACCGATGCGACGGTCATGAGCCGTGCGAGCGGCGGAGTCCTCGGGTCACCCGCTGCCACAAGGAGCGCGAACACCTCGCGCCTTAAGAGCCAGAGCCTGACGAAAGGATGCAGCCTCATGCAAACAGTCTACCCGCACCGCATGGCGTCATCATGAAGATACGCGCGAGGAGCGTTTCACAAAAGCACCTACCGCACCTCATGCGGGTCCACATCCTCAGGTGCAAGTACGGTCACCTCCTCGATGAGCGGTATCTTTTGCGCATAGATATGCATGAGCGCAATGAGGAACGCGAGTACCATAGGTCCGATCAAAAAGCCCGGGGCGCCGAAGACGCCGAGGCCGCCGAGGACGGAGAGGAGGACCGGCAATGGATGGATCTCGACTCCCTTCCCCCGACCGATGATACGAGGGCCGAGGATGTTGTCGACCAGCCCGATGATCATGAGCCCGTACGCGGCGAAGAGGAAGGCTTCCGGAAGCGAAGCGCTCACCAAGAGCCAGAGGAATGCAGGCAATGTTACGAACGCAGTGCCGATGGTCGGCAGAATAGCAGCAATACCGGCGACCGAACCCCAGAGGATCGGACTCGGCAATCCGAAGAGGTAGAAACCAATGCCCGTCAAGAGCCCCTGGAGCACCGCGATCACCAGACCTCCGCGGATAAGCGAGTGCATGACCATGTCCAATTTTTGGAGTACGGCGTGATCGTCGCGGTCAGCAAGCGGCGAGTACATAATGATGAGCCGCACGAACCGCCTGCCATCCTTGAGGAAATAGTACAGCGCGATCAGGGACACGAACAGTCCCAGCAAGAGATGAGCAGTCGAAGCGAACGCGCCCCCGAGATTGCGCGAGACAATGCCAAGCGCTTCGACCATGACCGTACGAATATTGAGATCGAACAGTGCAGGAAAAGCGTCTTGTAGGACCGACTCGAACGGCGCGAGCAGGGTGAAGACACCGTTCATGTCGGCGCTTGCGAACATGGCCGTCAGTGCCCGCACCTCCTGCACGATGAGGTATACGAGGAGCGTTGCCGGGACAATGAGCAGTACCGAGGCGAGCAGTACCGACAGGAACGCAGAGATCGCCTCATGCCGCACCAACCTCTGGATGCGGCAATGTAATGGATACAGGAGTACCGCGGTCACGAGCGCCACTGCAAGCGCCCCCAGGTACGGCAAAAAAAGGTACGCCACGATAACGAGCGCACCTATGAGGATCGCGGTGAAGAAGTATCCCTCTAGCTTGGTTCCGACCACACGGATATTGTCGCACGCTTACGCCGTGCCGTGTAGGATACAAGATACTGAGACTGGGGACAGAAAAGAGCCGCTCTGCGGCCCTTCTCTCTACGTTGTTGGCGGGTACGCTACTTTGTGCTCTTGCGACCTTTTTTAGGTTCGACCTGCGCAGCGTCGCTGATCGCCTTCCAGTGCTTTTTGAGCTCCTTATTGAGCTTGGTCGCCTCTTCGTCACCGACGTTCTTGAGCCTCGCATACTTGGCGGTCACCTTATCGATGACCTCTTCGTACTGAGCCTTTCCGACCTCTTTCCGCTTTTCGAATTGCTCGAGCACATCAGCTTTGGCCTTCAGGCTCCACGCCTGGATCTTCTGGCGTCTTTCTGTGCCATTTTTACCATAGAGGTACATCCCCGCCGCGGCCGCTGCCACGAGTGCCGCCGCAAAACCAAGTCCACCTGCCTTTTCCTCCTTCTGCTTCTTCTCCGCCATACGTCTTATGTTACTTACTCCTGGTAATTTACTCTCCACTACGCTTATGCCGCCGACGCGTCCTGCGCTTTGTTTCCCCGAACGAATCGAAAATGCCCACGAGCGCGCGCATGATGCCCGCGGCGCCCGCAACACCCGAAGCGGCCTGTGCCGTGCGCAGGCCGACCGATACGGCCTCCCGCGCATCCGCAACACCCTCCTTGATGTCAGCCCGTACGGCATCGAAATCTTCCGCAAGTTCAGCGGTCTCACGACGCGCGATCTTGGTGATCTCACGAATGTCCTGGAGAATGCGCACAATAAAAATAAGCGCGATAAGGAACACGGTCGAGAACAGCACAACAGCAACCGTCGTTACAAAAAAGAATATGTCCATTTTCAAGAAAGCCGCCTCCATACAGATACTAGTATACCGTAGCCCCCGAACCACACAAGACGGAAGCGCCACGACATCACCCTTTTCTTGGCCCTGCGGTATACTGAGGCCATGGACGCGAAGCGCTTAACAGTGTTCGTCGTTATTGTTATGCTCTTGATCAGCTTGGGACTGTTCGCAAGCACCTTGGTGCGACATGCTCCGCCCTGGAAGCCGACCGGCACGCTCGTGATCGTGCTCGGCCCAGCGTTCGATCATGCGGAGTTATGGGTCGCCGCTATCGGCCTCGACGACCTGGTGCTTGAACGGGCAGTCGGCCGCCCGGTGCGCGCTACCCTGCGCACGCGCCGTGTGTCGCTCGAACAGCAGGCCGGGCTTACGCTTGTCCTCGAAGTCCCTATCCCGACCGGCTCGTATACTGGGCTATCATTCAGGCTGCGCGATCCGGCAGCCACACCCCCCGCTCCCGGCGCGGTCTCACTTCCCCACGATCTGGTGCGTGTTCCTGTGTCGTTCGAGGCGCGAGCCGGAGCTGTCACGGCGCTCCTGGTGCGCCTGGAAAGGACGCTCATTGATGAGGACGGAACCTACCTCTACCGACCGGTCATGCATGTTGAGGCACGTAGTGGTGCGGTCGTCGAGCATGATGCGAACGGATGGGTACTCCTTCGCGGCGGAACGATCACGGAGAACTCCCTCTATGGAATGAGCGAGGACGGAAGCATGCGACAGAACTACCGCCCGAACCAGTACCTAGGCGAAACACATGAAACGGAACCGCTCCCCCCTGCGGATACGCTTGAAACCGAGCGAGCCGAGGAAGAGGTATCAACGGAAGACGGCTTCGACGAAGACATGCTCGATGAGACGGAAGCGTTGCTAGATCCGGAGCCAAGCGAGACCGCTACGAGCTCGTAGCCCGCTTGACGCACGAGTTGAAAGATTCTACCGCGCGGTTGTACTTCGCAACCACCTTTTTCTGCTGCTCAAGTTCGTCGTTGTACAGCAGTGCGGCCTTCTTAAAACTGTCGTACCGATCGAGGTAGAGCGGCGAGCTCTGACGTGTGCTCTCGAACACCGCTTTGCGAAGCTCCGCGACCGTAAGTAGCACCTTCAGGCGCGCCTCGACGTGCCGAACAAGCTCACGCTCTGTCTCGGAAGGGGGCGGACACGCTGCCTGTGGCAGTCCGAACGCCTGTACCGCTATCCACACCCGTCTCCCCTCATATGTACCCTCTGCAACCGCAATGCCTATCTCTTGGTACGAGCGCTTGAGGATGTTCGCCCGGTGTCCGGGGCTTCCCATCCACGCATCAACGACCGCTTTGCTCGAACCGAACGTGCCAAGCGCCAAGTTCTCGCCCACGGTTATGTAGCGATACCCTGCCTGTTTTGCGAGGTCCGCGATAGATTCGCCCGTGGGTGAGTCATGAGCAAAGTACTGACGAGCGAACAGATCATTGAGCTTGGTTTCTGCTGCCTTGCTGAGCTCCGGACTCCGCACGAGGAACCCCGCGCCGTCCCGATACCGCGCTGCATTGGTGTGCGCGAGCACGCCATCTACCGTAAGGGCTGCAACGGCGCGTACGGGTACCACACCACCCATGAGCACCAGCATGACGAGCATTGCATGAACAAACAATCGCATGTGTCTAGTATACCACGCAGCGGCCAAGCACCGGTCGCAGGTTCTGGTACTATGGCTCTATGACAGGGCTCGACTATCTTGTAACGCAACGTATTTTATACTCACCACAGCTCAAGGCAGCGTTCAGCGCGGTCGACCGTGCATGGTTCGTACCTGCGCAGTATCACGCCCGCGCCTATGAGGATGTCCCGCTCCCCATTGGTGAAGGCCAAACGATCAGTCAGCCGAGCACAGTGGCGTTCATGCTCGAGCTCTTGGAACTTGCATCCGGGCAGCAGGTGCTTGATATCGGCACCGGTTCCGGCTGGACGACCGCGCTCATGGCACACGCGGTTTCGCCCGACGGGACGGTTCTGGGTATCGAACGCATACCAGAGCTTGTAACACTGGGCCAAGGGAACCTGCGTGCCGCAGGTAGCGAACACGCGACCATCCGTGAGGCACGCGCGCTTGGCGCACCCGAGGAAGCCCCGTTCGACCGCATTCTCGTATCTGCGGCCGCACGCAACCTACCGGCAACGCTCGTGGAGCAGCTCAAGGTCGGCGGGATCCTGGTCATGCCCGTGCGACACATGATCGTAAAAGTGACTCGCCGGACGACCGATCATCTGATCGAACGACATGACGGGTTCGTCTTTGTTCCGCTCATCACGGACGAAGGGATCTCGGTCGAGTAGGTACAAGCCTGTGGTATACTGGCAGCATACCAGCCTAAGTACGAAGTACGAACCATGTCTGAAACACGCCAATTCACCTGCGCGGTAAAAGTGGGCGAGAAGGTACCGGATTTCACGCTCAAAGCCTTCCATAACGAGGATATCAAGGATATCGCCCTCAAAAGCTATGAAGGAGGGTGGTTGATACTCTTCTTTTACCCTGCTGACTTTACCTTCGTTTGTCCTACCGAACTCGAGGAAATGGCAGGTCTCTATCCTGAGTTCAAGAAGCAGGGAGCGGAGGTGCTCTCGGTATCGACCGATACCCACTGGGTACACAAGGCTTGGCACGATCAGTCGGAGGCGGTGAAGAAGATCACCTTCCCTATGCTTGCGGACCCGACAGGAGCCCTGTCGCGCGCGTTCGGAGTCTATCTGGAGGACGAGGGGGTTGCGCTCCGTGGGAGCTTCATCATTGACCCGAAGGGTGTCATACAGGCGATGGAGGTCCATGCTGATGGTGTGGGGAGGAGCGCTAAGGAGCTCTTCCGCAAGTTCCAAGCGGCCAAGTTCGTCGCGGACCACGGTGGCCAGGTCTGCCCTGCTGCATGGGAACCGGGCAAGGATACGCTCAAGCCTGGTCTCGACATTGTCGGAAAGATATAGCGGGTCAGCTTCCGGATCGCCTGTAAAAAAGAGGCCCATCGACAGGTGTCGACGAGCCAAGTTGGATAGGAGGGGTGCGTAAGCACCCGGTCCTCGCTGTGTGCGGGTGCACGCGGGAGAATGCGAGGACGAAAATACTTTAGCGCGGTCCGGTGACATTGTCAAGAACTTCTGGTATAGTGTTGAGCATACGTTATGGCACACAGGGGAAAGGTACGAGGAGGGGCCGAGGTCACTGGAACAGTGCGCGTCACCGCGCGCGGTTTTGGCTATGTCAACGTAGCATCGGAGACCGAGGATATCGAGGTGCCGCCAGAGCTCCTCAACACCGCCCTTGATCGTGATTCGGTGCGGGTGCTCGTGCGCCCCAAACTACGTGAAGGTCGTATTCGAGGCGAGGTACTCGAGGTCCTCGAGCGCGCGCGCACCCGCTTCGTTGGAACGCTCGAAGAGGAGAGCGGTTTCTTGTTCCTCAAACCGGATGACCATCGCGTCTACCTTGATTTCATCATTGAACGCGACGACATGCATAAGGGCAGACCGGGACAAAAAGCACTCGTCGAGCTCACGCGCTGGACCAGCCCGCAGAAGAACCCGCTCGCGCGCATCGTCGAAGTGCTTGGCGAAGCGGGCGAACACGAAACGGAGCTGCGCAGCGTCGTGGCAGCTCAAGGATTCGACTGGAACTTCCCCGCCGAGGTGATGACGCTCGCGCACCGGCTCGAGAACGAGCGAACCGACCTGCTCTCGGATCCAAAAGGGGTAAGACGCGACCTGAGGACCGTACCCACGTTCACGATCGATCCTGCTGACGCGAAGGATTTTGATGACGCGATCAGCATTCGAACCCTGCCTGATGGACTCGTTGAAGTTGGCGTGCATATCGCCGACGTCTCAGCGTTCGTTGCAAAAGGTGACCCCATCGACCTGGAGGCACAGAAGCGCGGCACATCGATCTACCTGGTGGACCGCACGATACCCATGCTCCCCGAGGTCCTATCGAACGACCTTTGTTCGCTCCGCCCCAATGAGGACCGGTTGGCGTTCTCTGCGCTCTTTACGATGGATCGCTCCGGCACCGTGCATGAACGCTGGTTCGGGGAAACGCTCATACGCAGCATTCGGCGCTTCAGCTACCAGGAAGCGCAGGATGTGCTCAGCAAAGGCACCGGGGACCTCTACGCGGAGCTTACGACCGCGGACATGATCGCCCGCGCGCTCCGTAAGATCCGCTTTGCGAACGGATCGATCGGGTTCGAGACCGATGAGATCAAGTTCGAACTGGATGCCGCCGGTAAGCCGATCCGTGCGTTCCGCAAAGAGCGGCTCGACACCATGCTGCTCATTGAGGACCTCATGCTCCTCGCGAACCGCGAAGTTGCTACCTACGCCTGGGAGCGAAGCAAACGTGACGCGAGCACCTGCGTCTTCGTGTGGCGCGTGCACGACAGCCCGAAACCAGAGCGCATCGAAGAATTGGCCCTTTTCCTCAAGGCGCTCGGCTATGAGCTGCCCCACAAGGACGGGTTCGTGCGCGCAGGCAGCCTCAATAAGCTCTTTGACGAGATCGCAGGTTCTCCAGAGCAAGACATGATCGAGACCGCAACCATACGTTCTATGTCTAAGGCCATATACTCGACCAAGAACATCGGACATTTCGGCCTTGCGTTCGAATTCTACACCCACTTCACCTCACCCATACGACGCTACCCCGACCTCATGGTGCACCGCATCCTGAAGGATATCCTGCGTGGCAAGCCACCGACGACCCGGGACTTCCCGTACTATGAGCGCCTGTGCGCGGACTCGACGGAGCGTGAGATAGCCGCTATGGAGGCCGAGCGGGACTCGATCAAGCTCAAGCAGGTCGAGTACCTCTCGAGCCATGTTGGCGAGGAGTTCGAGGGTGTGATCACCGGCGTGAACGACTGGGGCGTTTTCATCGAGGAGGTCGGGACCATGGCCGAGGGTCTTGCGCACATCCGTACCATGCGAGACGATCGCTATGAGCTCCAAGATCGCGGCTTCCGCCTGGTAGGTCAACAGACCGGAAGAACACTTTCCCTTGGCAGCAAGGTGCGGATGAAGCTTAGAGGTGTGGACATCGAGCGGAAGACCATCGATTGGGAGCTTGTCAATATTTAGCGCACGTGGTACGATTTTCCCCGTACATTCAGGTCTATCACACGGGGGTTGCCATGGGCAACAAACATACCGACGAGAACGCGCGCGAGTTCGAGGCGAACTTGCAGGACCTCTTGATATTTCACGTACACGCGGCATTGTTGCTCTCTCAGCTGATCGAACTGAGACAAGCGATGTCTGATGTCGCAAACAGCTTCGACCATCTGATCGCGCAGATCAGGAAAACTGAAACAAGGTTCAAAGAGCTTCAGAAGCAGGATGAGCTTCTGAAGAAAAAGCACAAGTCGCAGAAAAAGTAAGGCTCTCCTGCATTGCCCCCGGTACTGTCCGGGGGCGTTTCTTGTCTCTACTAATCGCGCAGGTCGCGGTCGAGCACATTACGTATCTTTCGAGCTTCATTGACCGTGATCCGCTTGTCCTTTTCGAGGTCATGGAGCGCCTCGTCGAGCTCTTCGCGCGTCATCACCCGATGATCCTTCGAACCATGCTCCGGATCGAGGTGCGCTTTGATCAATCGTTCAACGTCATCAGCCTTTTTCTTTCCGGGCCCGCTCCACCCGAATATCCCACGCACACGGCTGCGTGCATTCTGCCATTCGTTCTCGGACACCCCTGCTTTACGTGTACGAAAGAAATCCATGATCCTTACTTGATGACCACATCGGTAATGACGACCGCTTCGACCGGAACATCACCTGGCCCCGTTTCGACGCTCGATATCAGATCGACGACCTCCATACCGGAAATGACCTTGCCAAATACGGGATGCTTGCCGTCGAGGAACGTATTATCGGTCGTGTTCACGAAGAACTGGCTCCCGCCGGTGTTCGGCCCCGCGTTCGCCATGGACAGTGTGCCGCGCGCATTGCTATGCCTCGGTCCGAACTCGTCCGGTATCGCATACCCGGGCCCGCCCGTACCCCAGCGCGCTTTCTGTGTATCGTCCTTTGTGAGCGGGTCACCGCCTTGTATCATAAAACCGTCGATCACTCGGTGGAACTTGACCCCGTCATAGAAATTATCCTGTGCCAGCTTCAAGAAGTTGCCAGCGGTCACCGGAAGGTCGCGCAGATAGAGCTGCACCTCGATGTCACCTTTGTTCGTTC
The DNA here is from genome assembly GCA_964531785.1 of uncultured Candidatus Saccharibacteria bacterium. GTDB lineage: Bacteria > Patescibacteriota > Minisyncoccia > Phycocordibacterales > UBA12088 > CAYWMQ01. Next base: position 131,681 of record CAZHFF010000001.1, on the reverse strand, counting down.
GCAGGACGACCGTCGCGTCGCTACTCGCGTCCTGTGGCGCAGTTTCGGCGTTCTGTTGTGTGTTGTTGTCTTGCATAGTGCTCTGTTGTTCTTGATCAATACCAGTATACCCCTCCTCCATCGTTCGAAGTGCGTCCTCGATCGCGGCGTCACTCACGGTGGGTAACGGATCGTTCTCTCCTGGCGGAGCGATGAGGCGCATGATACCGAACGCAACGATGACGACCACAACGAGCGTAAGAACTAAGTAGGGTGTTTTCATATACAGTAAAGCTGTTTAATTGGAGTAGTATACCACACCTCATGCCCATGCACGGCACCACTCACTTCGCATTGGTAACGGCCTCTTCGAACTTCACGGATAGGAGCTTCGATACGCCATCAAGACCCATGGTAATACCGTACAGAATGCCTGCGCGACTCATGGTCTCACGGTTGTGCGTGATGAGGATCAGCTGACTCTTCCTCGAAAGGTTCTCGATCATATCCCCGTATCGTCGCGAGTTTGCTTCGTCAAGGGCAGCATCGGTCTCGTCGAGGATCAGGAACGGTGGGGGATTGACCTGGCTCATTGCAAAGATGAGCGCGATCGAGGTAAGCGCTCGTTCGCCTCCGGAGAGCTGCATGAGCGACTGTATCCGCTTCTTCGGCAGCGAGACCTCAACCTCGAGCCCATGCTCGATCGCCTCCGAATCCTCATCTTCCCCGGCCTCCTGCCCTTCACCAAAGAGCTGTTCGGCCAGCGTGCGCTTCCTCTGCTCGGTGACGACCAACTTTGCGGAGCCTCCTCCGAACATGAGCGCAAAGAACTCATTGAACTGGCTCGAAACCTGCGCAACGCCGGCCGCGAACTTGTCGCCCAGCTCTTTTTCAAGGTCGGCAATGAGCGACCGAAGCGACGCGGCGGACGCCTCAAGATCAGCAAGCTCACGCTCGAGGAACGCGTCCCTGCCCTGGACCTCTTCGTACTCTTTGGTTATCTCGTCTGCCGAAGCTCCACCCATCTCTTCGAGCCTGATCTTCAATCGTTCGAGCTCGCGCTTTCGGTCGAGCTGAACGCTCCGGTCCTCACTGAGCTCAACTGTGCCAGCATCCCCCACACGGTCCTTATACGCGGTTATGGCACGACCAACGAGCGCGATACCCTCGGCGATCTCGCGCTTGAACTCCTCTTGGTCCCTTCGGAGCGCCTCCTCGCGCTGGCGGACCGAGGCAAGGTCGCTCCTGAGCGCACTCTCCCGGGCCATGAGCGTGAACAGCTCGCGCTCAAGTTCACGGTTCTGGTCTTTCCCGGCCTCGATCGTCGCCTTGAGCTCCGCCACTTCCTTGGTGAGATCGGCGATCGCGAGCTCCGCATCGCTCATGTGGCTCTCGACGGTACGTTTCTCAGCAATGAGCGCTTCGAGCGGTCGTCGGTCTGGCTCGTACGCTTCATGTGCTGCCTTGAACCGCTCCACGAAGCGGTGTACCAGCTCCTGGGCACGCTTGAGCGCTTTGTGCACCGGCCCGATATCACCGTTCTTATCATGCCCCTCGGCAAGGACCTGTATCAGTTCTTCCCAAAAATCCTTAGCATCCCGGTACGGTATCGGCTTACCCTCTTCTTCATGCATCTTACGCGCCTCGTCCGCAAGCCGGCGCTCCTCGAACGTGATCTGCCCCTCGATACGGCCGAGCTCGCGCGTTGCCTGGGCCAGCACCGAGCGCTTCTCGCCTATCCTGCGTTCGAGCCCAAGCAGTGCGTCGCTCTCACGATCGCCCTGCTTTTGCTGCTCGAGCTCCGAGCGGAGTGTCGTTATCCGGGCTAGCGCGTGTTTCAGCTCTTGTTCAGGCGCTGCCCGGAGGCCGCTCAGCTCCTCGGCGGTAACCGCGAGGTAGCCATCTTCGATCGCGAGATATCGCTGGTACTCCTCCTGAAGCTCCTCGCGGAGCTCGCGTGCTTTCTCGAGCTTACGCATCTGGCGTTCCAAGAACTTCAGATGCGGTGCGTTCTCCCGGCGCAACGCTTCGACTTGGGACTTGTTCTCCTCGGTTCGTTCGAGCTTCTTCCTGCTTTCCTCTTTCTTGTACTGGTACACGCGCAGACCGAGCGCGTCCTCGATCATGTGTCGTCGCTCTCGTGGACTTGCCGCAAGTACGCGATCTGCTTCCCCTTGTGAAATGATATGGTGACCCGAACTGCCGATGTTCGCGCCCGCCAGGAGCTCGGTCACGTCCTTCAGGCGCACCTTGCTGCCATTGATCGAGTATTCGTTCGTGCCGTCGCGATATACCACGCGCTCAATGACCACTTCGTCGAAATCGATATCAAGCAGGCGCTGGCTGTTGTCAAAACTGAGCACGACCGACGCGCGATTGCTCCTCGGCACGAGCTGTGACCCGCCCCAGATGAGGTCTTCACCGCGTTTCCCGCGCAGGCTCTTCATCGATTGCTCACCGAGCACGAACCGAAATCCTTCGGCGCAGTTGCTCTTGCCGCTCCCGTTCGGTCCTACGATCGCCGTCACCTGTGCAGAGAACTCGAGGGCACTCTTCTTACCGAACGATTTAAAGCCGTTGAGCTCGAGTGAACGGAGGTACATGGGTTAAGTATACCAGCAAACTTGTATGGGGAATAAGTACGGGTATGGGGAACTGAATTCAAAGGTCAAAAGACAAAAGTGCGAGCCAAAATCAAAGGGCCTGATCGAAGCTCAAAAAGTTGGCCGCGGTTCTTTGCATTATGCACAGCTGCATAACCATAGAGCGTATTTTTGTCACAGCTCTCCTGGTGTCGTCTAAATTGAACTTACTTTTTCCCCTATCGTTACGACGACCATCCTTACTTGCCGGAAGGTGTGGGGTAGACATCGCCCTATTGCGTGATCACTTTTACATTTTGACCTGTACTATTGCCGTTGGTTTTGACCTTTGAACTTAGTCACGCCGACAAGGTCACCTGCACCGACGTGCAATTACAGAAGCGACCAGCTCGTCCAGAATTGGATGAAGATCGAGAAGCCCAGGAAGTCGTACCCCTCAGCCGTACACGCATACGGTGAAGGGGTCGACAACGCAGGCGACAATGGTATCCGCCAATTCTGGACGAGCTGAAATTAGTTTATCTCGCAAGTGCCACCAGCACATGCGAGCTCCTTGGCTTGTTCGGTCTCGTCCTTGAACTCATAGGTCACGAGCTTGCTGTAATCGATATGCTCGAACCGTTTTGCGAGCTCCTCGTACTGTTCTTTGGTGATGGTTTCATAGGGGGCTAAACGGTAGGCGTGGTTCATGCGCGGCAAGAACGAGAGTCCGCCGATCATGTCCCAGTTCTCGTAAAGCCAGTTCGCAACACCGACCCACTCATTGTCACCGATCGTAATGGTCACTGACGGGTTATGTTCGGTGTAGTTCTCCTTGACGACCTTCCAGTACTCGAGCTGTTCGATCGCCGAGAGGTCATCGTTATACACGGAAGACTTCGGACTTTTCACTGGAAAATCAATAACGAACGTGTTCGCATTCTCCATCGTTTGGCCTATCTCCGGATGGAACGGGACGTTCTGGTCCTTGAGCATCTTGAAGAGCGCATCGGTCGCGGTGATACGGATACGCCGAATATAGTACTCGCTGTGGCGCGGATGCATGCCGGACGCACAGTTCACGGTCTGACTCACCGTACCGGAAGGCTTTACCGCGGTCACCGCGGTCGAGGGATTGATGCCGAATCGCTTTGCGTACTTCCGATTGACCGCAATCGCCTCGTCCCGAAGCTCGCGCAAGACCTCCGGCTTTCGCGATTCAGGCGAGTCCCACTGTCCGGTCACTGAAACGCCAAGCAGCCGCTCGCTCTCGCAGTTTTCCTTCCAGGTCTTTGACAGGTAGTTGAAGTTCGTGAGCGAAGATTGGTAGGTGCCCAGGATAGCAGCGATACGGATCTTTCGCTTGAGCGAAGCGAGCGTATCGTTCCTTCGCGCTATCACCTCGGAGAGATTACAGAACTGCTTTGACTTGAGGATGATCTCGCCACAGGGGTTGGTACCGACCGGCCCCACGATCCGATCGTTCTCGATGAGACCCTCCTTGCGCCACTGATCGAGGCGTCGCTTGGGAAGCTGTGCCATGAGACCGCCCCGATTGAAAATGCCCCGCTCTCCGCTCTTTCCCTTCATGAGCGCCATCCATTCCTCCATGAATTCTTCGCTCGTCGGTTTCTGTTCATAGACCGCGCTGTTATTAGCGAGCATGCGGTGCGGATCGGTGTTGTAGAACGCCCCATCCTTTGCATGACGTATGTCATCATCGTCGAGGTCGGAGAGCGAGATCATGGCGCTCCGCCGGACTCCTCCTGAAACGATAGCTTCGCCTATCTTACATAGGATGTCGTGCGCATCGATGTTGCGCAAGCGACGGTTCTGGCGCGAAAGGATCTTTGCGCGGGCGAAGTCCAAAAGTGAACGGAGCGGCTCCGGCCCGGAAGCTTTGCCACCCATGGTCTTCAGACGTGTCCCTGCGGGACGGACCTGGCTGTAGTCGAACTGGACGTCCTTGCCGCCGTACCACGTCTCAAGACCGTGAACCAAGGCTCGCGCCCAGCCCTCTTTAGAATCCTCGACCACGTGCGTCTTCAGCATAATGCCGGTCTGTGCCTTGATCTGAGGCAGTTGTTCGATGTTCTTGCTCTCGGCAGAGAATCCGACCCCACAACCACAGGCCGAGAGGTAGAGCACCTCGCCGAAATCCTCCAGCGTGGACGGGGCTATGAACGAACAGTTGTATGCGGTCGCATTGCAACGACGCGCCGGGCCGCCCGCAAACTGTAAGAGACGCATCGAGGGCATCGCCTCCTGCTTCAGGATCGCCTCACGCACCTCGGCATACTCCTCCTCAGTAAGCTTGTCCCCGAGGTTCTCGCGCATGAACGCCATATACCTATCGACGGTCTCGATCCAGGTCTCTCGCCTGCTCTCAGCATCGATCCAACGCGCATACGTCCTGAGGTAGACGAACTCGCCGAGCGGATTACCCTCAAAATACTTGGCACTCTCCTCGGCAAGTTGCCGGACATGTGCCGGGATCGCGACGGTGTGCTTACGCAATCGGGTGCGCTCTTCACGGTAAAGGATATAGTGTTTGGCCGTTTTTACATAATCGGAGTAGATGAGCTGTCGTTCGACCTCGTCCTGGATGCCCTCGACGGTCGGGAGGAAGTTCTTGTACTTTTTCGTGATGCGCACAACATCAGCCACAACTCGGTGCGACACCATTTCAGCTTCTTCAGGAGAACCTTCGCCTGCTGCGGTCATTCCCATACTGACCGCACGCACGATCTTCGAAAAATCGAACGGTACGATCGAGCCGTCGCGCTTCTGTATCACCGGAACGAACTTGGCATAGTAAGTAGCGCCGTCAGTTTTGCTCGCACCCTGCTCGACCACATCTTCACGAGGCTCGAATATCTCCTCGATCGCATCTTTGGGGGCATGCGCTTTCTTTTTTGTTGCTGTATGGGACGACGAACTTGCCATATCGTTCTATGGTTATGATGTAATGGGAGTCGGTGCTTGTCATTGTACCCCAGCCCCTATCGTTCGTACTGTGCATTACCTATCCCAAAACAGGTTTGCCTAAGTGCAAAACATGCGGTCGAATAAGCTTCGCAAATACAGGCGAATCGGTTCATGGGCGTGACAAAGCACCGTTCAGGCAAACATCCGAACGGTGTATGCGGCCGTGCACTTCACTACGCGAGCGCGTTCACTCCGGCGTAGTGGGCCTGCTCTCCGAGGAGCTCTTCGATCCGCAGCAGCTCGTTGTACTTCGCCGTACGTTCGCCACGCGACACGCTGCCGCACTTGATCTGGCCTGTGCCGAGTCCGACCGCAAGATGTGAGATCGTGGAATCTTCGGTCTCACCCGAGCGGTGCGATATAACGGCGCGAAAACCCGCCTCGTGAGCGGTATCGACCGCGTCGATCGTTTCGGTGAGCGTACCGATCTGGTTCGGTTTGACAAGGATGGCATTGGCACTCTTGTCCTCGATCGCCCGGGTGAGCAGTGCTACGTTCGTGACCAAGAGGTCGTCACCGACCAACTGAACATGGTCGCCGAGTCGCTCGTACAGCTCGTGCCAGCCTACCCAATCGCTCTCCATAAGGCCGTCCTCAATAGACGCGAGCGGGAACTCCCCCGAAAGTGAAGCGTACAGGTCCACCATTTCGTCCCGCGAGAGCGAGCGGTCCTCGCTTGCAAGGGTATACTGCTCCCCATCATAGAACTCGGTGGCTGCAGCGTCTATTGCGAACATGGTATCACGCCCCGGTGTGTAGCCCGCGTTCGCGACCGCACGCATGAGGAGTTCCAGTGCTTCTCGATTGCCACCCTTCACGGCTGGCGCAAAACCGCCTTCGTCACCGACGGTGGTCGCGTAGCCTTCCTCATTAAGCAACGATCGGAGCGCGTGGAAGATCTCGCCCGTCATCCGAAGCGCTTCTGAGAACGTGGGCGCTCCGATCGGCATCACCATGAACTCCTGGAAGTCGGTCGAACCTGCGGCGTGCTTACCGCCATTGATGAGGTTAGCAAGGGGGACCGGGAGGACGGGCGCGCGGCGTACGCGCGAGAGCGAGGTGATGTGCTCGAAGAGGAATTGCCCGCGAGACAACGCTTCCGCCTTCGCAATGGCGAGCGAGACCGCGAGCAGCGCGTTCGCGCCGAGTCGCTCTTTGTTCGCAGTGCCGTCAAGCTCGACTAGGCGGGCATCGATGCGAGACTGTTCGCCGGCATCTTCGCCGAGCAGCGCGTCCGCGATCTCACCCTCGATATTCGCAACGACCGCTCGGACCGACTTGCCCCCGAACATTTTCGGATCACCATCACGGAGCTCATGTGCCTCGAGCGACCCGGTCGATGCGCCCGACGGTATGGCCGCTCTGCCCATCGTACCATCGTCAAGGAGAACATCCGCTTCAACGGTCGGATTACCTCGCGAATCTAGTATTTGCCGCGCGCGCAGCTCTGTGATACGTGCCATAGGTATACGAATAACGTTAGTAACCGGCGACCGGTATGTAACCTTGGCCGGAGGTATCAGCCTACCACATTGATAGGCGCTCCGCTAAGAATGCTCTGCACATTCTGCACGGTCGTGTCCATGATGCGCGCAAGCGCTTCGTCGGTATTGTAGGCGCTATGAGGCGTCACGATGACGCCGGGATGATCGACGAGCACGTGGTTCGCGACGAGCAGCCGGTACTCTTCTTCCTTGATGTCGCCTCGTGCCAAGAGGTGCAGCTCATCACGGACGACCGCTTCTTCCTCGAACACATCGAGTCCGGCACCACGAAGCCGGCCCTCTGCAAGGGCCTTTACAATAGCCTCGGTCTCAACGACCGAACCTCGTGAGGTGTTAATGAGGACCGAGCCTTGTTTCATGAGCGGTAGATTGCCGCGGTTGAGCAAATGTCTCGTCTGCGGATTCGCGGGGACGTGGAGCATGACCACGTCGCTCACGGAAAGGAGTTCTTCCAGGGGGAGGTAGCGTATACCACGCTCTGCCGCGAACGCTTCGTCGGGTCGCACATCGTGCGCCACGACGCTCATCCTGAAGCCCTGGGCGATACCTACCGCATGTCGACCGATGCTGCCCGTCCCGATCATGCCGATCGTCCTCCCGGCGAGATCAAAGCCGCGCAGTCGGCGTGGGTCGAAATCAGAACGTTCGCGCACCTGTTCATACCCGTCAAATACTCGCTTCGAGAGACACAATAGGAGCGCGAACGCATGTTCAGCCACGGTCGCGCTCCCATAGGAAGGGACGTAGAGAACACGTATACCTCGTGTTGCAGCGGTCGCAAGGTCGATATGATCGAAACCCGTGGATCGTGTGACGATGTATCGAAGGTCGGGAAGCCCGTTCAGGAGCTCGACATCGAGGATACTGTCGGGCCGCACGACCACGATCTCATGACGCGCTCCGTCGTTCACCCCACCGAGCGGCTGCTCGTAGAACGTGAACGAGGCGGCAGCGCCGAGCTCCCGCTCCAGGCGTTCCCGTTCCCACCCTTCTGTGCTGTAGAAACCCACGCTCGTCATAGGGACCAGTGTACCACGAACCGCCGCACCCAAGCGGCGGTTCTGTTGTATCACCACATGTTCTACTTACCACGCACCTGCTCCGCTTCGGCTATCTTCGGCAGTGTCTTAATGACGGTATCTGGGGTGAACGAGAGGCTCTCGATACCCAAACCGACCAGGAACTGAGCGAATTCAGGGAAGTCGGACGGTGCCTGCCCGCAAATGCCGATGTACTTCTTACGCTTCTTACATGCCTCGACCGCCGGTGTTATCATGCGCTTTACCGCCTCATTGTTCTCGTTGGCAATGTGCGCAATGACGTTGTTGTCTCGGTCCATGCCCAAGACGAGCTGGGTCAGGTCGTTGCTGCCGATCGAGAACCCATCGAACCGGTCAAGAAACTCGTCCGCCATGAGCACGTTGGCCGGAATTTCGCACATCACGTACACTTTGACACCTTTTTCCCGGTCAAGCCCGTGTTCCTTCATGACGGCAAGCGTCTGATCGGCCTCTTCGAGCGTCCTACAGAACGGAACCATGGGGATCACATTGTCGAGTCCCATCTCGGTGCGCACCCGACGGATCGCCTCACACTCGAACCCGAACGAGGTCTTGAACTTTTCATCGTAATACCTCGACGCACCGCGCCAGCCGATCATCGGGTTCTCTTCTTCGGGCTCGTACAGATAGCCGCCGAGGAGCGTCCGGTACTCATTGGTCTTAAAGTCGCTAAAGCGGATGATCACGTCGCGTGGGTAGAACGCAGCAGCTATCTTCGCGATCCCTTCCGCCAGCTCATCGATGTAGAACTGCGTCTTGTTCGTGTAACCAACGGTAAGCTCGTCTATTTGGCGCACAAGCTCCTGCTTATCTGCCTGTCCCTCACCTGCATACCACTTGAGCTTGTCGTACTCCATGAGCGCGTTCGGGTGTACCCGAATGTGGCTCATGATGATGAACTCGAGCCTTCCGAGACCTACGCCTTCGACGGGCAAGAAGTGATTCTTGAACGCTTCTGCAGGTGAACCGATGTTGACCATGACCTTTGTCTTGAGCTCAGGCAGTTTGTCGAGGTGATGTTCTATCTTCTCGTACGCGAGCGTGCCTTTGCGCACGTACCCTTCCTTGCCGCTCGTACAGTCTATGGTCACATCCTGTCCGTCCGAGAGTACCCGAGTGGCGTTCTCGGTGCCGACGATACAGGGGATACCGAGCTCACGGGAGACGATCGCTGCATGCGAGGTCCTGCCACCTTTATCGGTCACGATCGCTGAGGCGATCTTCATGATCGGCTCCCAGTCAGGGTCGGTGATCTCGGTCACGAGCACCTCACCTGCTTTGAAATCATGGATGTGTTCTACCCCGTGGATGACATGTATCTTACCGTGCGCAACCTTAGTGCCAACAGCGGTGCCCGTCGTGAGCACCTCCCCGCTCTCTTGCATACGGTACTCGGTGTAGATGTTCTTATCGCGCATGGAGACAACGGTCTCCGGCCGTGCCTGAACGATGTAGAGCTCGTTCGTCTTGCCGTCCTTTGCCCATTCCATGTCCATAGGCTGGTAATGGCCGTGCTTGGTCGAAAAGTGCTTTTCGATCTCGACCGCCCATCGAGCGAGCCGCTCGACCTCGCTGTCCGTGAGGCAGTAGCGGTTCCGATCTTCCTCAGGCACGTCCACGATCATGCCGCCCTTATCCCCATAAACCATTTTGATATCCTTGGGCCCGATGTCGCGCGCGATCACCCCGGAGAGGCCTTTTTCGAGCGAAGGCTTGAACACGATGAAGCTGTCGGGGGTGACCTTGCCCTGGACGACCATTTCGCCGAGGCCGTAGGACCCCTCTATGAGCACGGTCTTTTCGTATCCGGTCTCCGTATCGATCGAGAACATGACCCCGCTCGTCGCAAGGTCGGAACGGACCATCTTTTGGACACCTACGGAGAGCGCCGCATCGGTATGCGAGAACCCTTTATCGAAACGGTAGCTGATCGCACGGTCCGTGAACAGCGACGCTATGCACTTTTTGGTCGCCTCGAGGACGTCCGCATCCCCGACCACGTTCAGGTACGTTTCCTGCTGTCCTGCGAACGAGGCACCCGGCAGGTCTTCGGCGGTCGCGCTGGAGCGCACAGCAACATCAGGCGCTCCCTCGAGCTCCACGAGCTCCCGGTACGCCGTCGCCACCTCGATCGCCAGGTCTTCGGGCAGTTCTTCCGCCAGGATCATCTCTCGTACCGCCTTGCCTCGCGCCTGCAGCTCGCGCATGTCGTGCGTGTCAAGTCCGCTGAGCGTCTCGTTGATCCGATCGCGCAGTTTCGTTGAGTCAAGAAAATAGTTATATGCGTCTGCGGTGATCGCGAATCCGTTCGGAACCCGGACACCAAGCGGCAACAGCTCTCGGACCATCTCTCCAAGCGCCGCGTTCTTGCCCCCGACAAGCGGTACATCCGCTATGGTGAGGTCCTTGTACCAAATGATGAGACGGGGCTCTTTTTTCATATTGTATAAAGTGCAGACCCGAGGGTCGTAAGCAGTGCACGAGGCATTGCCCGTTAAACTCCTGCTAATCGATGTCGTGCTTCATCACAATGATAAGGTCGGCAACGTTGGCTCCAGTATACCCCGTACACACCCCCTGATGTAAGGTGTGGAAAAAAGCGAACGAGTCGTTCGTATAGAGGTACTGCGTCGGGTCAAGTCGCTGCTCGTTCGCTTGCATGCGGGTAACCTGATCTGCTATAGCCCCTGCATGGTCCGTATTGTCCCTACCATCCGACGCAAGTGAGAGATAGAGCTCGTCGTCTTTGCCGCTCCGGAGCGCGCTGAGTGCGAACTCCTGGTTCCTGCCGCCCTTGCCCGGTCCGGTGATGGTCACCGTGGTTTCTCCTCCATAGAGCCAGACCGTGCGTGCCGGCGCACCATGAAGCTCCGAAGCGATCCGTTCAGCAACTTCGCGTGCCTCGCCCTGCAGTGTTCGCTCGCGAACCTCCGCCGAATACCCCAGACGTTCCGCCGTGTCCCGCATTGCGTCGAGCGCGGTCGTATTGGTGAGCACCAGTTCGTTGCGGACCGAGGCAAAATACTCCGGCTCTTTCGGGGTCTCGAAGAGGTGCTGTTCAGAAAAACCGGTCGCCGCGACATCATAGCGCCGGAACAGCTCGAGCGCGTCGTCGAGCGACGTCGTATCAAGGACCGTGGGACCCGAGGCGATCGTTGCAAGATCATCCCCCGGCACATCGGAAAAGATGAGGGTTACGAGCTCTGCCGGGTAGACCGCTGCGGCAAGCCCCCCGCCCCGTGCGCGGGAGATATGCTTCCGTACCGTGTTCAATTCGTGGATCGAGGCACCTTTCTTGAACAGGTGTCGCACGAGCTCGAGCTCATCATGAACAGAATGGCTCTCCGGCTGACAGAGAAGCGCTGAGCCACCACCTGACACCACAACAAGCACCAGGTCATGCGGTCCTGCCTGTTGTGCCAGGTCGAGGATCACGCGGGTGTACTGCACGTTCTCGGGCGATGGGTAGGGGTGGGTGCCGGCATAGGCGCGCAGGTGCGAAAGCGGCGCTCCCTCCCGCACATCGAGCACGACACCATCATCGATCCGGTCGCCAAGGATCGCCTCAAGCTCGTGTGCCGCATCCTGTGCGCACTTGCCAAAACAGATGACAAAGAGGTGCTCGTAGCTCGCGAGATCGTACGACCGCCCTTGCACGGTAAGGAGCGTGCCATCGCGCGTGACCGCCCGGGCAATGACATGAGGTGTACGTATCGCTTCATACCCTGCCTCGGCGATCGTTAGGAGGCTCGCGCGGGCTGGAGTCGTGGCTAGTTCGTCGAAGTTCTGTATCGTGCGGGCCGGAAGCTCATCCATGTATCCAGTATACCGCGTGCACATGCTGACGCGAGTTGCTGCTGTGCATTCACGGAGCACTGAATCGGCGCACCTCCTCCCGCCGCCGGTTTGAGCATATGAGGTGGTCCGTGCTACGATAGAGCGCCATATGGACGTACGACGCACGCGCACCATACCCCGTACCCACGTTCGCATCGGTCGGTCGAGCGCCGGTCTGGGACTGTTCGCGACCTCACGCATCGAACCCGGCCAGTACCTCGAGTACACGGGTACCTTGTACCGGAACGAGGCGATCCTTGGCTGGAAGACCAAGTACCTGTTCGAAGTGAATGCACGCTGGACGATAGACGGAAGCGCCCGAACGAACCTCGCACGCTACATCAACCACCAATGCGCACGGGCTAACTGCGAATCTGTGCTTGCCAGCAAGCGGGTGTTCATCAAAGCGCGACGCGTGATACAGCCAGGCGAAGAGCTGACCTACGATTACGGCAAAGAGTATGTCGATGAGTTCATCAAGCCGTATGGGTGTAAGTGTAAAGGGTGTAGGGATAAAGCTTTGATGCAAGAGCAGGTTAAAATGCAAAGATCAAAAGGCAAAAGTACAGCTCAAAAGTAAAAAGTGCACAACGAGATACCGGAAAGGAGATACGTGAAATTTGCTCAACAACCTGTATTGTGTTATAATTGCAAACAGTAGGCACATATTCGTGCTTTTTTATTTCTTGGACCTTGCATTAGGAAGGAGGCTGCCATGCGGCAGTTCAATCGAATCGCGCCATACCTTACGGCGGTACTCACGTTAGCTTCGCTCGGCTTCTATCTTGCCGGCGTGGCTACAGGCGCGGTTAATACCGCACTGACGACATGGCTCGTCCTTACCGCAAGCTCGGCCATGAACCTTGCCATTCTGTGGTGGGAGGGACAGCGCGATTTGCGAACGAACGCATATCTTGTAACCGGGCTTGGTGGTGCCGTCTTCATCATCGTGACTTGTATCATTACGGAGTCATACGGTACGCTACGACTACTCGACGGCTTCGTACTTGCGCTGTCAACGTTCGGATTCACACTCTTCATCGTAACCAAGCGAAAGCATCGGTGTTTTCGGTGCTCATAATTAATCTGGCGATCACGATAGGATTCATACCGCTCTGGCTACGCCTTGCCGAGGACGCAGCGAACGAATGCCTCGAGGCATGGATGCTCATTACTCTTGCCTCATTCGTTGGCATAATCCGACCTGTTATGCAGCGTGACTGGACCGCAAGCCTTTTTCCGCTTCGGTCGTTCATCACGTCGGGCGTGGTCGTGGCGTTAAGCCCCTTTCAATTCATGGTACTGGGAGGAATACAATGATCCTTGCACCAAAAACACCTGTGTTGCAGATGATGCGCGACCTTGTGCTCGTTCCCTTCGAGTACGAGGACCTGCCGCTCTGGTATGCGTGGCGCAGTAAAGAGCGTGTGGCGCGCTTCATGGGTGGACCCCTTCAGGTGCCACTAGATAGCATCCAAGGCTCATCATTGATACTCTCCCCGTGGCCGGAGCGAACATGGCAGTGGATGCTTCGCGGGCGTGATAACACACCGATCGGCTCTGTTTCCGTTTGGTTCGGGTCGAAAGACGTACGTTGGGGCGAAACCCTCATTGGACCCGATGAGCTCGCAGGTCGCGGCATCGGCAGCAGTGTGAAGCGGGCCGTGCTCGATCATCTCTTTCGCGATCCAAAGATCGAGTACGTCAGGACCTGGGTCAATCCAGCGAATGTCGCAAGTCAGCGCTTCAATAGAAAATTCGGTGCCGTCCTAGAGCCGGACGGGCACCTTGTGTTTCACCGTCCGTAACTGAACGGACCTGTGCGGTACTCTCCTTGAGTACTGCACTCTTTTTTATAGCAGTGCTAGAAGGTACCAGACCCCTATACCAAGCAGTATGAACGCTTCTGCAAGCACCGCCCACTTGGTGAACGCCCCGCTCGAAAGCCAAAGCTTGAGTCGCCACGCCGCAATACCGAAGATCACGAGTTCATCAAGCATATACGCGAACACGAAGAGCGCGATGTGGGACAGGTAGCCAAGGCCTGTAAGGCCTGCATCGGCAAGGAGCGCCGCGAACGCGACCGGCACCGCTGCGGAGCATGGGAACTCTACCATCGCCACGACCGCGGCGAACGCGACGACCAGGCCGAGCAGCCCTAGGAGCGCGGTCTTGTCAGTGAACGCACGCATGGTGCGGTCGGAGAGCCGCGTGAGGAGCGGGAGCTCGGCCATGGTGCACACGGCCCCTGTTTTCTGCATCCTCAGGAACTCCCTGAGGAAATAGAGCCCGCCTCCAAGCGACAGCAGCATTATAGCGACCTTCATGGTACCCAGGTACGTGCCAAGCGTCGCGAAGAGCTGATACCAGAGTACGATGAGCGCACCGTACGTGAGGGCCGTAATGACGACGAACGTGCCGCCAAACAGGATGATCGCGCGCCTCCTTTGAAGCTTCAGGGTGAGGCCAATGATCATCACAAGTGCACCCAAAGAGCAGACATTGAACCCGTCAAGAAACCCCAAGAGGAGCGCGAGCGCGTACAACGGATACCCGGTCGGGTCGATCGTGCCCACGAGCGGCACCGTAAAGGTGCGTGGGGCCGACGTTCCGGCTGGTTCGGGAGCATGGCCGAGCAGCACCGTGATCGCGCGTTCGATCTCTTTACCGGTCGTTTCGACGCCGCCGAAACCCGGAAAAAAGGACTCGCCAACGAACGTGAGCGGCACCATACCAAAGTTGCGCAACGCACCGTGCTCCTCGAGCAGGCGCTGCATGAGCGGGTGATGAGCAGGATCGCTCACGGGATACCGATGCACGGTGAGCTCCGGGTATTTCTCCTCGATAGTATCAAGGAACGACTGCTGCTTGATACAGTGTGGGCAGGTCTCGCTGTAGAAGAAGTGAAGCTCGGGCTCGGCTTTCTGGTCCGTGTTGCCTGCGAGCCCGATCGACGGCCCGAGCAGTGCGAACCCGACTAGCACAAACGCACCAAACAGGCTCCATAGTCTCCACATGGTTACCATAGTATACTACGGGTACCCTTCCTCCGACCATGCTCTACAAGAACGTCATTCGGCCGTTGCTCTTCCGTATCGACCCGGAACTGGTCCACAAGAGCATCCTGCCGCTTGGCAAGATAGCAGGCACGCTACCGCCCGGCAGGTCGGCACTCAGCGCCATCTACGGTTATCGTAAGCACGATGCTGAGGTGCTGATCGATGGGGTGCGGTACCATACGCCGGTCGTGCTTTCTGCCGGCTTCGACCCGAACGGGCTCCTCACGGACACACTCCCCGCGATCGGCTTCGGTGGTGAGGAGGTGGGTTCGGTGACCGCGCGCCCGTGCGCAGGCAACCCTCCCCCGAACCAGATCCGTCTCCCGTACACGAAAAGCCTCGTGGTCAACAAGGGTCTGCGAAACGAGGGCGTACAGCAGGTCACCGCACGCCTGAAACAGGCTCGGCGAGTACCTGGGTTTGCGGTCGGTGTCTCGATCGCTCGAACGAACGATACGGATTCTGCGTCCCTCGAGGCGGGTATTGAGGATTTTCGGTCAAGCTTCGCGCACCTGGTCGAACACCGGGTCGGTGACTGGCTCACGGTGAACATTTCGTGCCCCAACACCTGCACCGGAGAGCTGTTCCTCCAACCCGAGAACTTGGATCTGCTCCTATCTGCACTCGAACGAACGAAGACGAAGCAGCCGGTCTATCTGAAAATGCCGATCTCGGTGTCGGAGGCACAGTTCCACGCGCTCTGCACGACCGCCGCTCGCCACAGGGTCCAAGGACTGATCATCGGTAACCTCCAAAAAGACTATCGCCACATCGACCCGCGCGACCAGAAACCGGCGTCCTACACAGGAGGCCTGTCCGGCGCGCCTTGTCGGGACGACAGCAACCGCCTCCTGTCCCTCGCACACGAATCATACGGTGATCGCTTCACGCTCATCGGGTGCGGGGGCGTGCTCTCGGTCGACGATGCGATAGAGAAGTTCGAACGGGGCGCCAAGCTCATACATATGATCACCGGCATGATCTATACAGGACCGAGCCTCATCAGCGGAATAGCAGCTGCGTACGCCGCGCGGGCACGAGCCTAGCGGCTGCGACGGACCTTGTAGCGTAGCACCGGGACGGAAACCGTGCAGGTTGCACCGGACTTGAAGCTGTCGTATGGTTCCAAGAGGCAACCAGCACGGAAACCGAACATGACGAGCACCATGGGACTGCTCACCCTAACGGCGGAACGCCTCCGCGTTAACGTGTCCGACGTAGTGATGCAGGCTTGGTACGAAACGGAGAACACGGTATCGACGGACGAGCTGCGACACCTCTTGCGCACACTCAAAGAGGTTCACCTCATCGAACCGGTCCTGCCGACCTGGCTCACGAGCTATTGCCAGCGATTGCTCCTCTGAGCTCTTCGCTCAACCGAACGCCCCGCCCTGTGCGGGGTTTTCCTGTGCCAAGAGCTACACGAGCGTGCGTAGCAGTACCCCCACCGTATAGGCTAGCGCGGCGGCGACCCCGCCTACCGCGAGCATCTCAAGTCCTGATACAACGAACGACCTGTTGGTGACGAGACTTCTGAGACCGCCAACCACAAAGAACGCGGTCGCGGTCGCGATGCAGGACACGAGGAACTCATGCCCGACGACAAAGAAGAACGGCAAGAGCGGTAAGAGCCCGGCGAACACGAACCCGCCAAAGGTGACGAGCGACCTGCTCCTCGCCCGTTTAAGGTCGCCGGACACGCGCTGGCCGTGCGCACGTTTTACGTCAACCTCCGTACGTATCGAGAGAAAGCTCGAGACCCCCATCGAGAACCCATCAGCCACTAGATTCGCAAAACCAAGAATGATGATCGACTCGAACCCGAGGGAGGCGCCGGTCGCACCTGAAACGACCGCGAACGTGGTGATGATCCCGTCATTCGCGCCGTATATCGCCTCATCAAGGTACGTCGAGGCTTGTGCAAGTAGGCGTGAGCGGTGCATGGCAAGGTAGGCTGGCTGCGTGAGACAAGGCGCTAGCCCTTAGGGCTGGAACAGACTGGAAGGCCGGAACTCGACATCGCGCACCTCTCCGAACGAGAGCGCGGTCTGCTCGAGCTGGTACCAAAGGATGGCCGAACGACACGCTCCACCTCTCGTCTTGCCGAGCACATCCTCGAACGTGAGTATCGCCTTACGGTTCTCAATGACCGCACTCACGAGCCGCACGCCGGCGAGCGGATACTCGGTCGCGATGCCCTGCGCGCGCTCGTTCGCCGTAAGCTTGCCGCCAAGCACGAGCTCGATACGATCAGCCAAGGTGTGGCTCGGTGGCAGGTAGCGTCGCACGGACACGACACCCTTGCGGGAGCACAGCAGGTTACCGTTCTGATCGACATCGGTCGCTTGCTGGTAAAAGTAGATCGGCACCGGGATCCCATCGGGAGGAACACTGGACTCGTCGCTTGCTGGTTCCGGACTCGGGTCGCTGTAGTACCAGATACCAAAACCGAGCAGGCACACCAAGCAGAACAGACCGACCACCAGGACGCTCTTCATACCTCCAGTATACGCGCGTCGCGAGCATGCGGACCGAGTTATCACCAGCACAGGCTCCACAGGGATCCTGTTCCTGGTACTATGGAGGTACTGATGTTCCGGATGGTAACACACCAGCTGTTGCGCCATAGGTACACCCTGGCAGTAGGCCTGCCGGTCATCGTTCTATTGGCAACATCGCTCTCCTTCATACGAAGCCCGTATGACGTGTACCTGGTACCCGAAGATGGGCGCTTCGTTGCGGTCGGTGAGCAGGTTACGCTCCAGGTCAACCTAGCGAGCAAGCAGCCGATCAACGTGGTGAGCGGCACGATCGCTGTGCCTATGGACAAGTTCGTGGTCGAGCGGATCGCCTACGACGGCTCGATCATTGACCTCTGGGCAGAGGAACCGGTGCTGAAGGACGGCGAGCTACGATTTGCAGGCGGCGTCGTCTCTCCGACCGGTTTTACCGGGTCCGGGACGCTCTTCACGCTCACGCTCCGTCCGCTCGAACAGGGTAAGGCGAGCGTGCTCTGGGGGGAGGCGCACGTACTCGCCCACGACGGACAGGGCACAGAGCTCACCAGCAAAAAAAGTCCGATCATCCTCTCGGTACGGGAAGCGTCGGCACCCTCACCCGATATAAACGGTGATGCGCAGGTCAACCTGATCGACTTTGGCATCGTTTCGTCAAGGCTGTTCCTCGCCTACGAGGCGCAGTACGACCTTGATCAGGACGGCAAGATAACGCTCGCCGACCTTGCGATCATCATCTCGAACATGGCTGACTCAACCCGGCTCGGCGGCCTCGTACTCTTTTGGTCCTAGGGCCCGATTGACGCAAGCAACACAATAGGGCGCCGGGTCTACCGTTTACCTCACTCGTTCGATCGTTATCGTCCGTTTCGACGGCTGCGTTTCGCGCACTCGAGCGAGAGCGCTTTCTTCACGTTGTCGCTTTGGTGGTACCCGGAGTTCGTGTGCGACCGGCTCGATATCATCGATCTCTGATGAGATGTGCTCCTGTATCTTGTTCAGCTTCTCGCGTAGCTCGGTCAGGATGCGGAGCTCTTCGCGGGTCAGCTTACGTGCATGGTTCGCCTGCTCGAGCACGCCGATCTGCTTGACCATGTCCTGTTCGAGGTTGCTGAACTCGTCTTGGACCGCACGGTACGCTTGGTCGGTCTCACGCCGAACGCGGGCTCGGTAGCCGCGCACATAGGTGTAGAGCAGCCAAAGGATCAAACCAAGGAGCAGGATGAGGCCGACGAGCGGCACGATCACCGACATGTACGTGACCGCGGTCGACCCGAACAGCATGATATACGGCTGCGTCACCGTGACCGACCGTTTGATCGAGGGCGGGCTCACCGCGCCGCGCTCATCAGCAACGGAGAACCAGATGGTATACTTGCCCGGACGTGCCTCCTCGGTCAGTGTGACGATGAACGCGCCCGACGCATCGCTCCGCACCTTCTTTTCGGTCGCTTCCCCATCCTTGAAACTGATGTACGTCGTGACCTCAGCGTTCGGGTAGGTCGTTCCCTCGATGGTGATCTGGTTGCCGGCAAGGACGTGGTCAGGAGAGCGGGTCATGGTAGGTGGGTCGAGCGACCGCACGAGGAACTCGAGCTCTGCGGTCTTCGTGTTCCCTGCGCGATCGCGTGCAGTGACCGTGATCAAGTGACTCCCCGGTGTAAGACCCTGCGGACGATAGAGCTCGTCCTTGCTCTTTTCCCAGACCTCGGGCTCATCGTTGTCGATCGAGATCAAATAGCTACTGATGCCAGAGAGCAGGTCCGCACTGTCGATCACGAACGCTGCGCGCGGGTCGGTCGGGTCGGTTCGATCGGCTTCGGTCACGATCACATGTTCAGGTGGCGTCAGGTCGACCTTGATCGGATAGCGGGTAACGGGCCCCCAGACCCCCTCCTGTTTCCATTGCATATGGAAGTAGTTGGTCCCCTCAGCGAGACCGTCGAGTAGTACCGACGAGACCGGGACCGGGTACAGCTTTGAAGGCGTGTCGACTGGCTTGTCGGAGAGGATCGTGCGCATCTCAGTGACCGACTGAGGCAAGGACCATGCGAGTTTTACGGACGTTGTTCCGAACCAGCCATCGTCCGGCAAAGGAAGTGGCGTGATCTCGATCGAACCCTCCTGAGCAGGTGTTGCCGCAATGACCGCAGCTGGCGCAGGTACCATCTCCTTCGGCACGAGCGTGTAGGTCGCAGCTCCCAGCCGTGACAGGACATTCGATGCGCCGACCGCCGCCATGAGCGGTGTCGCGGCACCCTGCATAAAACGCAGCTCGGTCGCTGTGCTCCGCAGCGGACGGAACGTCAAGGTCGCGAACAGGCCGTCTTCTCCGCTCCAAGACCTCCCGTGCGAGACCACGCCCTGGACCTTGACCCGACCTCGTTCGTTCGTTTCGGGGACGATGATAGACGCAAAGATCGAGCCGTCCGACGAGAACGAAACGAACTCGAGATCCGACGGCTCATATCCCACCGTAGCGTCCGCCGTACCTATCGATCCACCGGTATTCCTGATACGAACCTCGACCGTAAAAGGCTCGCCCACCGGGAATACGGCGGTCGCCGGCGTGAGGTAGAGCCCCGCGTCCTGCGCTGCCTGCGCTGCATGAGGCGCATTCGCGACCGCACCAAGCGCGAACAAGAAACTAAGGACGATCTTGTGTTTCATGGTCATGGGGTTCGCCGCCTAAGGTTTCGGGACGTTTCGTCGTGCGTCGCCTTCGCGTATACAGGACGATGATCAACGCCAGGACTCCGATGATCACCGCAAGGAGGGCGAGTATGGTCGGGTGGAGCACGCGCTCCAGTGGATCGAGTTCTGGCATGAGCGTCACGATCCGCTCATTGCCGTTCTTGTCGACGGCTTTGACCAGGATCTTCGATCGCAGTGTCTGGTCGCGCAGAATGTAGGGGCTTGATGCCTCGATCCAATAGCTGCTCTTGTCCGGAAAGAGCGTCAGGAAGCCAAAACGCAGCGGATCGGTCTCACGGACCTCATAGTGATCGATCCCGCTCTGCTTATCGGTCGTCGAGAAGACGATGTAGTGGCGAACATTTCCCTCAGAAGGACCGCGTACGAGGGTGATGTCGAACAGCTCAGGCGCGATCGTATCGCTCCGCACCTCATCGAGCCAGACGTTCGCCGGAGTGCTGGTGCCCTCATAGAGCGTGACCTCGGTCCCGAGGAGCGTCATGGCAGCTGCCATGCCGGTCCCATCGTGCAGGTATGCGGTCGTGGTCGGATCGAGCGTAAAGAGCGTCTTGACCGGGACTTCGAGCGGCCGCCCGCCCGACGCGCCTGTCACCACAAGCGTGAGAAGCGTATTGGTCTGGCCCGGATCACCGAGGACACGGCCACAATAGCCGCCAGGAATACCCCCGGTGAAAGAAACGACGCCGACCTCTTGGTCCGCTTCTTCACGGGCGACGCTCGGGTGATCTACCCAGAGCGGTATGATCGAGTTGCCACGCGAGGTATCGATCACGCTCACGAGCGCAGGGTCATAGTTCACCTTCACCGTGACCGCATTGATACAGGCTCCTTCGGTGTCGATCCGTACCGGAAGGTACCACGTATCGAGCCTGCCTTGTTCGGTCGCACCAGGGTCAAGGTACACCCGCGCCGCTTGTACCGGAAACGGCAGCATATACACGGCAAGTAGCAGAAACAGAGGTGCTCTGAGCGCACGCATGCATACAGTATACCCCAAGCCAGCAAGCAAGAAGATACTGGCGCGGTGGACAGCGCTGGTACTCGGGCAAGGGTGTTTCCTCACCATAGCGGCTAGCCGGTCCAGTAGAAGAGGAGAATGGAAAAGTCCGGCAGCGACACGACCCCATCCTTGTTGATATCAGCCACCGGGTTGTTCGAGTTCCAATTGAAGAGCAGTATCGAGAAATCGGTCAGGTTCACCGCACGGTCGCCATTGAGGTCGGCGGTCACGGTCGACGCTACGTCACGCGTGCCCACGTAGAAGTTGAGCAGTGCACTGAAACCGCTCTTAAGCTCGCTGTTCGACGCGTCAACATAGTGGGCTTTCACCGTATGGAACTGCTCTGCCGCGAGGTCTTTCGTATCATACGCAAGGACATATGCACCGGATTGAGCTGCCTTGGTCTCCTCGGGGGTATCGGCCGCATCCACGAACACACGGACCGAGCTGTTCGCGGCCGCGGTGCCTTCGAACTGCACGGAACTGCCGGGTGGTACCTTTTCAGGTACTGCCGCGATCGTCGGCGGTATGAGAATGCCTGAGAGCGTGGTAGCGGCGTTCTCAACGATCTGGAACGTTGCCGAGTAGGTGATCGAGCTCCGGTTCGCTCGATCGAGCGCCCAAAAACCGAACGTCGTGATGCCTGCGGTCTGGCCACTGAGCGCATAGTTGAACATGCCGCTCGAATCCGCCTCGACGACGCGCTCGAGCTCACCGTCACGCAGAATGCTCACCGTGGCGCCGGGGTACGCCATACCGCGTACCAGCACGGTCGTTTCCCCGACGAAATCGATGTTACCTTGCGTCGAGGCGCCCGGTATCCCCGTCTGACCGGTACCGCTGCTCTTTCCGCCACCGCCACCCGTCGTACCGCCTCCACCGCCACCCACGGTGACCGGCGGTGTCTCGTTCTGGCAAATATTGTTGCACAGATCTCCTGAGCTGTTATTCCCATCATCACACTCCTCGCCATAGAACACCTGGATAATGCTGTCACCACAATAGGGGCCGTAGGATCGGCAGAGCGGGTCGCAGTTCCGTCCAGCAATAGAGCCAGCGTACGCCCCGGTATTCGTGCCGTCGTCACAGAACTCCGCACCGCTCACGACACCGTCACCGCAAACGGTGAGCGACACGGTGGTCGTTGCAACATACACCTGTGCTCCTACGTCGCGCGGCACACCCGACGCAAGGGACACGAGCAGTGCGCCAAGCACCACCGCCAAGAGGCATACCTCACGTGCACACAGAGAGAAGCGGCCCCACATACTCTAACGGTTCCTTCTCGAGAGGTCGACAACGCCGTGGCCCGATGTGGCCGCACGAGGGCGCGGATGAGCGGGAGGTGGGGGGTCATCATCAACCTGCTGCCGTCTACGCGCCGGTTGCCTGCGCTTTCGGTGTCTCCGGAGATTCAAAACAAGGACCGTTACCAGGAGCAAGAATACGAGAAGCCCCACCGGTATGATCAGCGTGAGCTTGTCCTTGAGCGACAAGCCATCGAGCCCGTACCCGGCATAGGCTGACAGGGTACCCTGCGGCAATACCGACAACGTGAGTTCGCCCGAACGCTTGACCTCATCCTCAAAACGGAACACGGAGTACTTCACCAGGTATGCTCCTGGGGGAAGTCGGGTCGGCAGGTATGCCACCACATCACGGGTCTCGAACGGCAGCACGGACTCGATGCTGTTCGTGTTCTGGGTGCTCTCGAGCACGACGTTCCCGCGCTTGTCGTAGATGTCGAACTGTACCCGGGCAGGCGCGGTGGGCGCATTTCCCGTATTCTCGATACCCATGGTGAACGTGATCTTGCCGGGATACTCGAGCCACCAGAAGCGGCGGGGCTCCTCGGTCTCGCTGATCTGTACCCGTTTGACCTCGAAATCACGGATCTCATCGACCACACGTATGTCGACGTCGATCTGCGCACCAAGCGCGATCGACACACCGGAAGCCGGGTCAGGTGACGTGGTCCGGATCCGAATATTCCCCTGATGACGCTCGTATGCCGCGGATTGTGGCACGCGTATGGTGACCTGGATGGGAATCTGCTTCACGCCTGCGGGAAGCAAAAACTCGTTCCCCCGGTCTATCGAGATCCAGCCTTCGATACCGGGAACGTTGACTGCGATCTCCGCCTTGAGGTCGTCGACCGGATCACCGCGTACGATGATGATCTCCTGGGTGTACTGAGACCCCTGGGTCAGACGATCGTTCCGCACGTAGGGCGGCGTGATACCAAAACCTGCGTATGCACACTCAGCGCCTACGAACGCCACTACGAACAGCGCAGCCAGGAACGTGAGCCGGCTCATTATGTGATATTGTACCTTATCGATACGCCAACCGAAGCCAAGGCTTCGTTCCTTGATTGTAGCCCTAAAACAACACCACGCCTACCTTGCGCCTGTAGACAACTTGTGGGCAGCAACCTCACCTCTGTCACGGAGATTTATGCAAAAGAAAAAGCGGTTGCCCGCTCTACCTCCCGCTACCATGCACCAAAGCAGCACGATTCGATCACAACACCCCCTACCACTCAGCCGAGGGCGAAACGAGCGCGTCGATGTAGTTCCTGCCTATGTAGTCGCCCGCGACGGTGATGCTCGAAGGCACCGCTATACCCCAGTAGGTCTTTGCATTCGTTGGGCTTGAGGTAGCGGTCGTTTTAGGGATACGCAGGTTGAAACGCGTTGCAAGGGTGCTCGTCGATAGCTCGATACCCGAACCATACGCGACGCTCGTTGACGCATATCGCTGGTACCCGACAAAGATCGTCGAAGTTGCAAGGTTCGAGCAGGTCGGGTAGTTGATACACATAGGGTCCCCCGAGAGTGCCTCATCAACACCCGTGTTTCCCGTCACATACAGCGTGGTCGACGCGCTCAGGGTACCCGTGTTCTCCCCTGGCTCCCACGCGCCATACGCGATGGGCGACCCCGTGGCGCGGAACGAGAGGAACTGCTGCACATTCGCAGACCCCGCAACATCGATACCACCATCATAAGTCGAATACGGACCGGTCAACGCTTCGTCGATCGCGCGCGCAGAACCCCGCCAATCCTCACCTGCATACTCGCTACCAACATCCGTCGCGTCGGCCACGTACCAGAGCGGGAACGTACACTCCCATACCGCAGTGCTATCCGCCGGGCCAGCGCATGAGCCCGGCACCTGGTAGCAGGTCGGCGCCCAGTTCGTTGCATTAGTAGTGTGGGTATAGCAGTTGTTCGCATTGAACTCACCCGAAGCGTCGCAGCCGGCACCGAGCGCCCCTCCCACTGCGGACCTGAAGACGTTGATCTGTGTCGCGGTGATCTCGTTACCGCCTCCGAACGCCTCGCAGCTATTATCGTCGTTCACCTCGAACTGAAGCACAAAATTGTTAGTCACCCCTTCAGGTACCGTCAACGTTAGGTTCTGGTTCGTAGTCGTGGTGCCGAACGTATTGTAGAGCTGTATGCTCGACGATGAAACGTACGGGGCTGCGTTCGCCACGGTCAAGACCGTACTCGACCCGTGCCAAAGGCTATCCGACACATGACCATGTTCGTCAATGAGGTAGACGTACGCTCCATAATTGGTGTCCTGCATTGGTATGGTGATATACCCCTCTGCGCTCGGGTTCGAGGTAACGAACGTCGAACTTGCCCAGAAGCCGCCGCCTCCACAAACTCCGAGCGTCACGTTGAAATCTTGAGCCTTGCAGACATGGAGCTTGATGGTGTCATCACCTCCAACACTGTCAGGGTCGTCTGCTACCGCGTTCCACGTCGTCGTAGCGCCCGGCAAGGTCGGTGAATCGTCGGTGGCGGAGGTGAGGATCGGGCGCCGGTTCACCATGAATGGCGAGCTCGTTGCCGACGCTTCGCCCGGTTCATGCAGGCCGTTGTACATGGCTGCATTACAGCGCGGACTGCCCTCATTGTAGTCGCAGATGTACGCGTACCAATCGTTCTTCTCTGCCCAATCATTCGTGGTCGTCGTACTGACGAACGCGCGTTGCCCGCTTATGGTCGAGGTCGATACGCCCCACAGGTCGGTCGTGCCGCCGCCGCAAGCGGGAGCGGCAAGCGACTGCGCGGTAGGGGTCGAACTCGATTTACAGATCAGGAGGTAGTAGTTCTCGCTGTTGCTATCGGTACCTATTGCGGTCCAGACCGTCGAGGTGCCGGAATTGGTCGGGGTCGAGGTCGAGGAGGGGTAGTACTCACGGGCGGTCTCGGTCCACTGCGGAGGCTGGTTCAGGACGGTAACGGTCGTGGTCGCGGTCGTGGTCGCCTGAACGTTCGACACCGCGCCACGGTCTCCCACACCGAAGAGTACGGCAAGCACGAGAACCGCACAGAACGAAACGAGCATCGCGATGCTCGCTTTTCCTGCATCAGTTGCTATCGCGTTGTGGTGCTGCATACGCTCCGTACGGGGCTTTATGAAAGTATACCGTAAAGTGGAAAACAAGGGGGGAAACTCACCTAGTATGTGTGGATAACGTGCTGGCAGGCAGCAGGGCACGGTATCCTGCATCAAAGGGCGTGGGCGGGGCACGTGGGTATTGCGAAATAATCAGAAGACATGCATAGGTCAAGAGGCAACGTGCAGCAGTGCGAGGTGAAGGATGAGAGGAGACGATTGCGCGTCACCGTTATGCTCTTGGAACCGTCGAGCGGTTGGTGCGCGGTTCTAGTGAATATTGACCTGCACTTTTGACGTTGCTCTTTACGTTCTGACTTTTCACCACGTTACTTGTACCTGATAGCATCGAGCGGATTGAGCCCTGCCGCGCGCCGTGCCGGGAACACTCCCGTGAGAAACCCGACTATTGCTGAGAACGCGGCGATGAACAGGATGAACGGGATCGGGTAGGCGAACAGCGCTACCGCCTTACCGCCGAAATTGGATGCTGCCACATTGACCATCGTATTGAGCGCAAAACCGATACCGACTCCGATCGAAATGCCGACGATGCCTCCCAAAAAACCCACGATCACGGCCTCGGAAACGAACAATATCTGAATATCGTTCGATGATGCGCCGAGGGTACGCATGATACCGATCTCTCCCGTACGTTCGAGGAGGGTGACGGTCATAGTGTTGAACATACCTATCGCAGAAACGACGAGTGCGATACCACCAAAGACCGCCAGCACCGCCTGGATGCCCTGGAAGATCTTGTTCGCCTGTTCAACGGTCTTCGAGAGTGCGGTCACACCATACCCACGCTCGACGATGGCTTCTGAGACCTGGTCGAGGTACTCGCTTGCTTCGACACGCACCTGGACACGCTCATAGCTCGAAACCTGGAGCTGGGTCGAGAGTTCATCAAGGAGCACCATCGCGGTAGGTCGACTCTCCTCGTTCGTAACACCAACGATAGTGTAGCGCTTACGCAGCTCTGCTTCCTTTGTGTCGTTCGTCCCCGCGACCGGCACAAAGACCCTGAACGAGACCTGCTTCCCAATAGCCTCCTCGGGGTCTTCCACCTCGAAGAGCTTGAGCATGGCGCTCGAGAGGAGCACGCTCCCTGTATCCTCGGCAAGGGTCTTGTCGTCAAAGAGCCTCCCCGCCACCTCTTTTGCGCCTGTGAACCGCAAAAACGCCGGGTTTGCCCCCTGGAGAAAGGTATTGCCCGTCAGTCCCTCGTAGGTGATGAGCGCTGCAAAGCTTGCCATCGGAGCCACATCGTTCACCCGTTCGATCTCAAAGAATTCTTGTACCGTTTGCGGGTTCAGGTCGACGGAACGGGACGGCGGAGGTGTCACATTGAGCGACAGGAGCGTCTCACCGAAGACGATCTGCTCGAGGATGATGTTCTGAAGGCCGAAACCCAAGCCCACGAGCGTCACGACCGCTCCGGTACCGACGCCCATGCCGAGGATCGTAAGCCAGGTACGCGCAGGGTTCGTCTTGAACATACGCGTCGAGAGCTTTGCAATGTCTTGGATCCTCATAGAAGTTTAAAAATTAAAGTCCAAGGTCCAAAATTACAATGTAAAGTTCAAAAGTAAAGACTGCACGTGACAATGTTTGCTTGTTTTCATGTTTTTTTCAATTTGGACTGTCATTTTGGATTTTGAGATTTGAACTTTGGACTTACTTCTTGTGCCGATGCAGCATCCCCGTCAGTTTACTCAGTATACCCTTATCCATCTCTTCGAACTTCTTGGCCTGTGCGGCATGTAGGTTCGTTGACGACGGTTTCGCCTCTTGGTGCTGCGAGAAGTGCGACACCCCTTGAGCGATGAGCTTTTCGAGGTATCGCGAGAGGTCCGCAGCAAGGTAGATGTCGAACCCGCCACCACCTTCGTCTGCTGACAGGCGAAGCTGACGATGGAATTCCTCGCGCGTTATGTAGCCATACACGCGTGCGGTCACCATTTTGGTCAAACGCTCGAGCAGGCGCGAATCTGCGGCGATCTTACATTCTTCGACCATGTACCCGTGAATGTGCTTCACAAGCTCGGTACGTTCTAAGTCTATCGTGTTCTGATCACGCGTGACGCGTCGGAAACGCACCACATCGCCCGATTGTGAGAGTATCTGGTACATGCGCTGGGTCATCAGTGTCGCCTGCTCCGGCTTGATACCGCACCCGCCCTGCTCGTAGTCGGTCACCAGCATGGTCCTGAAGTGCTCCTCGCCGAGCACGCCTTCGATCACCTTTTGGGTCATATGTTCGAGCCGTACGATCTGATCGAACGAGAGGTTCTGGGTGAGGTAATTGATCAGGCTCTTGACGCGCAGCTGCTCGGGCGTGTCGTACGGATAGATGCGGGCAAGCTGCTCGATCTCAGTGACGATCGTCTCGCCGGGACGAACCTTGATGATCTGGCGCTTTTCCGGGTTCGGCACGATGCGGTCGACCTTCCCGTAGTCAAGGTAGAACACGCGGTGCGCGTACGGGAGGTACTTCGCATCGTGCGTCACGAGAAGCACCGTCTTCTTGTCGTGACGGTTGATCTCCTCGAGCGTGTTCATAACGGCTTCTGCGGAGACCGCGTCGAGGTTACCGACCGGCTCGTCTGCGATAAGGATCTCCGGATCGTTCACTAGGCTGCGAGCCACGGAAACGCGCTGCTGCTGACCTCCGGAGAGGAGTGCAGGGCGCTTGTGGGCAACGTGTGCGATACCGAACCGATCGAGCAGGTCCATCGCCCTGCCCTCCCGTACGGACGGAGGAAACCCCGCGAAAATGAGCGGTAGCTGGACGTTATCGAGCACGGTGAGCGAGGGGATAAGGTTGAACGACTGGTACATGATGCCCATCGTCTTCCGCTGGTACATCACCAGGTCCATCGGCTCATAGTCATAGATCGAGTCTCCCTTCACCACGACCTTGCCCGAGGTTGGTGCCAGAACCCCAAAGATCGAGTAGAGCAAGGTCGACTTACCGCAACCGGAGGGGCCGAAGAAAATGATGTACTCGCGCGCGGCGATCTCGACCGAGACATTGACCAGTGCCTTGAATTCGTTCGACTTACCTGCGTTATAGGTCACGTCGACGTTCTCTGTGGTGATGATAGCGCGCATAATGAAATGTCAAGAATCAGAGGGCAAGATGCAAAAGTGTATGTAAAAAGTTAAAAGTACTGAGCGAACCACACGGTGCACTATGATGCACTTCTAGATTTTGCCTTGTACTTTTGATCTTTAACTTTTGCATTTTGAACTACTTCCCGATGTTCTTCACCCAGCCGAAGGTACCTTCAAAGTTCTCAAGGATGATGTCGATAATGCTCTTCTCTTTTTCCGGGGTGAAGAGCACGAAATCCTCTGAGCGCTCGCTGTTGCCTGACCTATCCTCACAGGTGACCCAGAACTTGTACACGGTCGATGGCAGGAACTCAGTAATGACCCGCACGTGGTCGATCGCCGGATCGGCATTCCTCGCCAGCTCTACAGCATTCTCGGCAGGCGCCAGACCCTCGCTATACGCCAGATTACAGAAGCTGGGTTCATCAGTACCCCAACTGACAATGGTCTGAATACGCGTCTCGGCCCCTGGATAGAGGGTCGATTCGTTGTTCACCCGACTTATCAGAGGCGGTTCCTCGTCGCGGACGGTCGTGAACGTGATCGGTTCGCTCTCAGAAGGCTCACCTTGCTCGTTCTCCGCACGCACCGTAGCGACATAGGTCGCACCGAACGTCAGGTCGGTCAACCGCACGGTCTGGGTCGTCAGAAATTCGGGACTTCCCTCGGACCGTATCTCACCAGTGACCGTGTTCTCGTAGATGACCGCTCCAGCGGCGGGGATATCGGTCGACCAAGCGAACGTGGCGCTATCCTCCTCGATCTTGATTATCTGGACATCCTCGATCGTTGGAAGCGGTGATTTGGTGGTAAAGGTGACATCACCGCTCTCGCCCGACAGGCCGAACTCGTCCTCCGAGTACACCTTGAAATGGTATGTGGTGGCCGGCCGGAGGCCCGAGAGCAGTACCTCGTGGTCCTTGGTCATGTTCTCGAGGTCCGCTGAGCTTTGCGCATAGTCCCCGCCCGAAAACTGTGCCTCGGTCGAGTAATACACGACCGAGCTGCTCTCGCGGCTCGTCGCCCACACGATCTTCGCTTCGGTCGAGGTGATGTCGATCGCTCGGGGGTTGCCGATGACCTCGGGCGGTCGCAGGAGATCCGCCGCTTGCTCGGTAAGCTCCTGCTGCACGAGCTTGAGCGCATCGGGGTCGGTGATCCGCTCGATCGCTGCCTTCGCCTGGCCGACCAGCGTCTTCTGCTCGGTGCTCGAAACCTCTTCGATATCCTCGATGTCCTTAAACCCCTCGGTGATGAACACGAAATCGCCGGAAACCGCTTGATTCCCGAGCGTGTCAGCGGTCGACACGCGAAAATGGTAAATCGTCGAAGAATCGAGATCCTCAAGCTTGACCGAGTGCTCGGTCTTGTCGTTCCCGGGCGTGCGGATCATCCCGTAGTGCGGCTGCTTGCCGAAATTCACGAGCGAATCGCCGGGTTTATCGGTGCTCCAGGTGATAATTGCGGTATCCTTGGTCGTCGAAGCGATGCGGACGTTCGATATGATCGGCGGGTTATTCGCAAGCAGGGTCGACGCAGCGCCGACCAAAGAGCTCGTGAACACAAGAGCTACCACCAGGTATGACGCGCGCATACTCCAAGTATACCCTACCTCAGCACGTAGGTGTGAGTACTGCAGTGGACAGCGGATCACTGCAATGACACCGTGCGTTCGCTAGGGTTGTCTGGTGCGACGCAGGTACCAGAGGCAGATGAGAAAACCGCCGAGCACCACGAACACGATCGCCCAGAACGGATAGTAGTAGTAGGTAGCAGGCCGGGTGCACGCGCTCATATCGATCACGTTACCATCGCAGTATCGGTTCGTCCGGAACGAAAGTATTCCACCTAACACCAGGGTGAGACCGAGGAACAGGCGCACCTCGCTGACCACGACCGCCACATCGCGAGCAACGCGATCTGCGAGGAACTGACCGAGCGCCGAGAGGATACGGAGCACACGACGAGCCACGCCAGGTCGACGTCTCCGGTCGGAAAAAGGCTCCGGTCGCTGCATGAGTGCAGTATACCAGAGCGACCCACCTTATTATAGCCGTTCGGTGCATAAAACGGCCCCACCCGTGGTATAGTGAAATAGGTATATCTTGAGCCACAGAACGTAAGTATAGGCGTGTCCGCACGTCAGAACTGCATGGTCACCGAACTGCTGAAAAACGCCGGGATACGCTTACCGATCAGACGGAGCCACCCGCTCTCCCCGTGGGAACTCTATGGGGAGCTCTTCGAGCAGGCACAGCGGCACCATGCGACGCTCGATAACAAATCGTTCGCCGACGCAGTGCCCCGCATGTCGACCCGGGCGATCCTGCGCGCATATGCCCGGGAATCACGGACCAAGCAGTTCTCCTACAGTCAGTTCGTGGAGACGTACTTTACGCTTCCCGAGGATATGACCCCCCGTACACCCCGCGAACGGGCGGGCGAACGCGACGACATCAGAGACTACATCGAACGTACCTGGACGACGCTTACCCGCACGAAAGACACCTATACCCCGGGGTCGTCGCTCTTGCCGCTTCCCCGACCCTACATCGTTCCGGGCGGTCGGTTCCGTGAGACCTACTACTGGGATTCGTACTTCACGATGGTGGGTCTTGCACACAGCGGCCGACATGGCCTGGTCGAGCATATGGTGGAGAACTTCGCCCACTTGATACGCAGGTACGGCCATATACCGAACGGCAACCGGACCTACTACCTCACCCGGAGCAATCAGCCGTTCTTTGCGCTCATGGTCGAACTCCTCGCCCGCGAGCTCGGACCGGACATACTGGTACGCTACCTCGGCGAGATGGAGCGCGAGTATGCCTATTGGATGCGCGGAGAGGATAAGCTCGCACCCAAAACGAGCGGCGCAAGCGCGTACCGGCATGTGGTACGACTGCCAAGTGGCGAGATACTCAACCGGTACTACGACGTGTCCGACCGACCCCGCGAAGAGATGCTCGCGGATGACCTCAGGACGGCACCGAGCAGCCCGCCGCGGTCGGTACTCTATCGCGACCTTCGTGCCGCAGCAGAGAGCGGGTGGGACTTTTCGAGCAGGTGGTGCGACCAGCCACTTGAACGAGCGACGTCCAGAACGACCCGCCTTGCGCCGGTCGATCTCAACTGCCTCCTCGCACTCTATGAAATGGTGCTCGCTCGAGCGCACGACAGAGCGGATCATGCAGCGCGCAGTGCGACCTTCCGGGCTCGCGCGGAACGCCGCACTGAAGCACTTCGTACGCACTTTTTTGACGAGGTGCGGGGTTTCTATGTAGACCTCAGTTGGGAGACCGGGGTGCGGAGCCCTGCCCTCACCCTGGCAGGGACCTATGCCCTCTTTGCGAACATCGCGACCTCCGAGCAAGCGGACCGCATGGAGACGGTTCTCAGGGAGCGCTTCCTGCGGCCGGGTGGCCTGGTCACCACGCTCGTCACCTCGGGCGAGCAGTGGGATGCGCCAAATGGCTGGGCACCGCTCCAGTATGTTGCTGTCGAGGGCCTTGAACGGTACGGAAGGACCGACCTGGCACGGGATATCGCGGAGCGATGGGTCGAAGCGGTGAAGCGCATGTACAAGCGCTTCGGTGCGATGCTGGAGAAGTATAATGTCGACGATCCCCACGAGCTCGCCGGCGGTGGTGAGTATGGTATCCAGGACGGCTTTGGCTGGACCAATGCGGTGACGCTCGATTTCCTCGATCGGTACGAGATATCGAGCGAGGTGGTGTTCGAGGACTAGACGAACACCATTCAAAATGGCGAAGATCAAAATACATAAGTGCAGGTCAAAATTCAACTACACTGTACACCCGGCCTGATCATTTTCCCGGGAGCATGTTCGTGACACGTGCTCGTTCACTTTTTATCTTTGCACTGTATTTTTGCCTTTTGACCTTTGATCTTCTCTTATGTAGTTCCCCATACCTGGTCGCCACTTTTCATTCTCCTTTCTACCTTCTGCGCACCGATCATGCCTCCCTCACGACCCGCTTCCGTACGAGCTTGTAGAGCTCCCCGAACCAGAGCACGAACGACGAAAGGATGAAGATGCCAAGCATCTCGATCACGGAAAGGCTCACAAAATTGAACACCTTTTGGAAGAACGGCATATACAT
Organism: uncultured Candidatus Saccharibacteria bacterium; assembly: GCA_964531785.1. Classification (GTDB taxonomy): domain Bacteria; phylum Patescibacteriota; class Minisyncoccia; order Phycocordibacterales; family UBA12088; genus CAYWMQ01. Next base: position 98,779 of record CAZHFF010000001.1, on the reverse strand, counting down.
GACCATACCCATGAGCAAAAAGGCCACGCCGAGCGCCACGAGCGCTTTTTTGTTGCTGAACAAACCGATACTGAACAGCGAATCATGCATCGCGCGCAGATTGAGCATGTTGAAGAGCTGGGTGAACGACATGACCGCAAAGGCACCCGTGCGGGCCTTGTCGACACCCTCAGGCAGGAAGAGCGAAAAGACGAGCACGGTACCAACGGTCATGACGGACACCACGACCGCGATGAACGGTATGATCTCGAGCGACAGTATGTTCTCGTTCTTCTTCTTGGGCTTCTCTTTAAGGACGTTGCGATGCGATTTCTCAAGTGCAAGCGGTATTCCTACCGTCCCGTCCGTCACCAAGTTGAGCCAGAGGATCTGGGTCGGCAGGAGCGGAAGCGGCAAGCCGAGGGCCATGGTGGTCAGGATGGTCGCATGTTCGCCGAAATTCGTACTCGTGAGGAACATGGCCGACTGACGGGTGTTCGTGAACACGGTTCGCCCTTCTTCGACCGCATTGATGATCGTCGCAAAGTTATCGTCCGTCAGCACGAGGTCGGAGGACTGCCGTGCAACATCCGTACCGGCTTTCCCCATCGCTATGCCGATATCGGCCTGCTTGAGCGCCAGCGCATCGTTCACCCCGTCCCCGGTCATGGCGACCACCTGCCCGTCCTTCTGGAGCGCCTGTGCTATCCGGAGCTTGGTCTTTGGCTCGAGGCGAGCGAATACCTGCATTGTCTTGAGCACCTTCAGGAACTCGGGCTCCGAAAGCGCCTCAAGCTCGACCCCGGTCATCGCGACCTCGGCCGTATGTGCATGCTGGTCGACCAGCCCGATCTCCTTCGCGATCGCGACCGCGGTGGCCTTATGGTCCCCGGTCGCCATAATGACCCGTATACCTGCGGTACGGGCACGAGCGAGCGCCTCCGGTACATCAGGACGCACAGGATCCTTCATGCCGACGACACCGACGAACACCAAGTCGGCAAGGTCATGGTCGCCAATATCGCTCGCATCGGGCTCGAGCGTACGATACGCGAGCGCGAGCACCCGCAATGCCTTTTTTGAAAGCTTCTCGATCTCTTGCAGGTGCTTCTCACGAGTCTGGTCGGTAAGGGCATGCACCGCACCTTCAACGTAGTACCGATTCGATCGCTTCAGGACCTCTTCCGGCGCACCGGTCACGTAGACTTCGCGAAAATTGTCGTACCCCTCCCCATGCTCGCGGAGTTCCACGAGGACCGCGTGCATCTTCGTCTCAGAGGAGAACGGCAGGTCCTTGAGTACCTTCTCGTGTGCAAAGAGTATCGGCTCCACGAGGCCCGCTTTGTGCGCAAGGACGGAGAGCGCTGCTTCCGTAGGGTCGCCGAGGATCTGGTACTCACCCTGTTCGCCCCGCCGGGACACCTGTGCGCTCGAGCACTTTCCAGCAATATGCAACAGTTTGGCGAGCGGCCGCTCCTCGAGCGGCGCCACAGGCTGATCGGACGCGAGAAACTCTCCTTTCGGTTCCCATCCGGCGCCCGTCACCGTAAGACGCTTTTCAGCACCACCGTAGACGAGCGTCTCGACCATCATCACGTTCTGGGTGAGCGTTCCGGTCTTATCGGTCACGATCGTCGTCACCACGCCCAAGGTCTCGCTCGCCGGCAGGGTGCGCATGAGCGCTTTCTTCTTGCTCATCCGATACGCGCCTGCCGCAAGGACGACCGAGAGTATCGCCGGCAAACCTTCAGGGATACCAGAGACCAGAGTAGCTATCGCAAAGAGGAATATCTCATCGAACGGAATATCACGAATGAAGAAACCGACACTGAACACGATAAGGGTACTGACGATCGCTATGCCCCCCATCTGGAGCGCGAGCACGCGGGTGCGCGCGTGGAAGTGAGTACTCAGTTCTTCCACCTCCTCGAGAAGGGTGGCAACGGTGCCGATCGCGGTCCGTGCGCCGGTCGCCATCACGACCGCGCGCGCAATGCCCTTCGTCACGACCGTACCCATATACGCGCAGTTCACCCGATCGGCCAGTGCGGCCTCAGCACGCACGGTCCCGTGGGTCTTATGGACCGGGAGCGACTCACCGGTGAGGGACGATTCGTTACACTCAAGGTCGGTCACCTCGACAAGCCGCACATCGGCAGGAACGAGCATGCCCGCCTCGAGCGCTATGATGTCGCCGGGCACGAGCTCACGCGCGGGGATCTCGGTCCGCTCATTATCACGATACACCTGAGCCATGAGAACAAGCGACTGCTTGAGCGCAGCGATCGAGCGTTGCGCGCGGTACTCTTGCACGAAGCCGAGTGTCGCGTTCACGAGCACGATACCCAGTATCACGTACACGTCGACCATGTGGTCGAACAGGTAGGAGATGCCGGCAGCGGCGAGCAGAATGTAAATGAGTACGCTATTGAACTGCTTCAGGAATACGAGGAGCGGCGTGTTCTTGTCTTTGCCGGTGAGCTCGTTAGCGCCGTGCACGGTGAGGCGAGCAAGCGCTTCTTCGTGGCTCAGCCCGGAGCCTGTGGTGCCGAGCTGTTCGAGCGTTTGCTCAACACTATACGCATGGTACGCATGCACCGGTTCCTGAGGTTGGCCTTTTTTTGTCATGCAACAGGCAAGCTACGCGAGAAGACCCCGTTCGGGTCGTAGCTCCACTATAGCATCCGGACCGGCTCGTCCTTGCTGCCCTATCCACACACTCCACCCAGACTACACCTCGGTACTTCCCCGCCCTGCCTCGCGAGCACGTACCTCGTGCTCGTCAAGGCCGAAGTAGTGCCCGAACTCGTGCCAAATGGTCTCCTTGACCACCCGAGCGACCTGTTCGGGATCATGTGCCGCCTCCTCAAGGATCGGGTTCTTGTAGAGCGTAATGGTGTCTGGGACGGTTGGACCTATCCCATACCCGTCGCCACGCTCCGGGAGCGGCACGCCTTGGTAGAGGCCGAGCAGGGTCTCGTACTCACTCAGGCCCTCACGGATGCGTACCTCATCGCTCGGTTCGTCCTCGAGCAGCAGAGCAACGTTCACGATACGTGCGCGAAAGCTTTCCGGCAGTGCACGTACACCATCCTCGATATAGCGCTCCCAAGGCAGATCTTCCATGCGTGTATGCTAGCAGAACCGTGCCCGACGAACACGGCGATCAGGCATAGTTTGACCTATCTTAGCAGTCAAGGCACGTCCACTTGACCGTACCACTTCGTACGCCGAATCGGTCGGCGGTGTATTTTTCGATGTCGATAAGGAAGCCTGCACTGCCCAGGTTACGCGTACAGCATCCATTACAGTCCGAATCCGCGCACATGTCATACACCTTCACATCGATCTGGTTCGATCCCGAAGTAAGGCGAAGCGTCTTGAGCTTATACTGGTTGAAAAACTTCTCGTGGACCGCTGCAATGTTATTCGCCTTGACCCAGCTCTCGGGCTGCTTTCCTGAGAGCGCAGCAAACTGCCCCGCCCAGGTACACCCGTTGTATGCGATACATTCTTCGCTCCCTGGGTCAGGGTAGGAGGTGTACCAGGTAAGGTTCGCGTCCTTCCAGGTCGCGGTGTTCGTCGTGCCCCCGGTCGTACCACCGGTCGATGCGGTCGCAACCTTGTAGCCTTGGAGCTGCCACGCGGGTTGCGTACACGAGGTGTTGCGACAGCCACACTTCCAGTCGGTACCGACAAGCTGACAGGTGTACCCTACGACATAACCTTGTCCTGTGGTGAGCGGAACGACACCTGTCCCGCGCGAGAGCCACCCGGTGGCGACGGTCGTACCCGTGAGCGAGTAGGCTCGCCACTGGGTACCATCCCAGTAGTATCCGCTGTTATAGGTGTATTGGGTGTATGCGGTCGCGGTCGAACCTACCTCGACCGTCGCGGTACTGCCGGTACATGTAGTGACCCGGACCAAGAGCTCTTTCGCGCTCGTGAACTGGTTCCATGGCGGCGCATAGCCGGTCGGCACGGTACTGCCCGAGGGATAGATGTTCTCGCACGCCTCTGCGGTGGTGTAGAGACTACCGAACACAACGAAAGCAAGAACAAGAGCTAGGATGAACGGACGCATACGAACGAATGTTGCTATGATAGCAACATCATGAAGGGAATGTGTAGCAGTTATCCCCACACGTAGCTACGCACGCACACCAGCCTCGGGTCCTGTTTGCTGCTGTACGTACTGCCTTAGACCAGAGTGACCCAGGGCGCGAGCACAGAGCAACAAACCCCCGAGGACCAGAACGAGCACGAGTAACAGAAGCGCAAGCCCTCCAAGGTACGTGAGCGTCGTATACGCGGCCGTACGGTCCGCCGCTGACAGACGATGGGTAACGACGATGAGCGACTGCACCGAGCCCCCGTTCGCGAGTGCGCGTACCGATGTGGAGTTCTGTCCCTCGCCTGCTCTGAACGTTCGGGACGGGTCAGCGTATGCGCGAGCATAGTGCTCTGGCACGGCCCGTTCGATCGCCCCTTCCCCATCGCCCGTGTCGGTCAGGTAGACACGCCAGTCGGGCCCGTGGGGTGCTACGATCCTCACCGCCTGCACTGCAGCGTACTCTAAAACGAGCGACCGCATCGCGTCCCGCAGGACATCGGGTTCATCCAAGAGACTTGGCACGAAGAGCGCCGCACTGTCGATGATCGTGAGAACGCGTGCTCGGTTAAGCTCCTCCTGTACCCTGCCTACCGCGTCCATGAAGCTAAGCCAGCACAGACAAGTGAGCACAGCTGCAGCAACACCGAACAACAAGAGCCGTGCCCGGCACTTCTTGCTGAACATGCGAATCGGTTCCGCTTTCTCGTGCTTCCGGTTCATGTAGATCTTGGGCTGCCTAGGCCGCCGAGCCACAGGAGTCCAAGAATGACCAGTGCAAGGAACGTCATCGCAACGACCGCGAGCGGTGTCCGGGGGCCGCTTTCCTGAGGCTGTTCGTCTCCATCCTGCGCAGGTTCCAAAGTCGACAAATCGGTCCCGTTCATCGAGGACTCGTCAGTCTGCGCGAGAGCGGTGCTATCAGCGTCCTGGTGTGTTTCGGGCAACACAGCGCTCATGGCCCCGTCATCTGCTGCCACTGTGGGACGCGTTTCGATGCCCAGACGATCAAAACTCGCACAGAGCACCGCAAGTGCATGCGCATCCGCGTCCGGGTAGCGTGCGTGTACCGGGGCGAATCGTACGATCGGCTGTGCGATGAGGACCTCGTCCGATCCTTTCGTGACAAATGTCTGTTCCCAGTCCGGTATGTCTCGGGTCACTTCGAGCTCTTGCCGCTGACCGCTCAGGTCGTAGAGCACCGCACGCCAACGCTCACCATCTGTGCGAACCCCCTCGGCCGCATGTGCCGCGAACCGCACCTCGTAGCTGCCTGGCTGCAGGTAGAGCGGGGCCGCGGGCAGCATGGCATCTTGCTCGGCGCCATCGGAACGGATAAACAGTTCGGCAAGCGGCACGGTCCCGCCTTTCGTAAGATCGACGATCGTTCGGTTCTCCCGTTTCGGGATAGGACACGTGACCGATGGCTCTTGGGCCGGCACGAGCGAGGATGCCAGCGCAAGGACCGGCGAACGTACCTGATCTAGCGCAACACAGAGCGGAAGCAGTGCGTTCGGCTCCTTTCCGGGGAATGCGTCATGCACCACACGGACCATGCTGACTTGTCTCGATATCGTGAGCGATCGTTCGAGCTGCTCGAGCACGACACGCTCAGAGAGCTCCAGGTCGCGTGTCGGTTTGGTCCGGACGATCTCGGTCCCTGCTTGATCAAAGAACGCCACGTACCATCGCTCGTCAAGCTCGATGCGGCGGTCACCGTCATCGTGATCTAAGGTCGCGACCCGGATCACATACTGCCCTGGTCCAAATGTTACAGCCTGCGAACTCTGTGCTTCCGACGCGGTCCTGTGAGCAACAAGCGGACGGTCCTCAAGCCGCGCCGTACTGCCTTCGGTAAGGTCTATGATGATACGTCCCGGCGCAGGTACGAACGGACACCCGAGGGTGTGTTCCCGGTCCGGTACGAGCCAAGCAGCTCGTGCCGGAGCTTCTGCCGCAGGCAGAGGGGCAAGTTCAGAAACACCGTCCGCGGCAAGCAGGGTGTCTAGCGTGGGAGCAGGGGCCGGTGCGCGGGCAGCAAGCCGCACGTCACCCTGCGAAAACGGTGCACGTGTGCTCTGCTCGACCGGCAATGAGAACCCTACGAACGGCTCGTCCACAACGTGAGCGGACGGGACGGTGCCGATCACCACGAACCATGCTGTAAGACCAGCCACCAGAGCCGTGCGCACGAAGTATCCTCCCATGCTCTCTAGTATGCACCAGATCGGTCACAACAGTGGTTCGCTCCTGTGGACAGGCTACACAGCTGTCTCAACGAACACCTTGAAGAGCGCGTCGAACCGAGCGGTATGTTCCCCGAGCTCCTGATGGAGCGTGGTCAGCGTGCTGTGGCGTGCTTCTGCGACCGCCGTCGCCGCATTGATCTCGCGCTTATGGTTATCGCTGAGCGCCCCACCATCAGCCAGGACCTTCGTGATTATGGCATACGCATGCTCATGGGTCTCTGCCTGGATCGAGGTGATACGCGCGGTGAGCTCTGCGCGCTTGCGCGCCAGGTGCACGAGCTCTTGGGCCTGGTTGCGCACCTCGATACCACTGAACGCACGACTCGCATTGTCGAGGTCCTGGAGGGTCGCGTAGAGCGCAGCCTGAGCGGCTTGCGCGGCATCGACCTCGCGCTTGAGGACATCTAGGTTGGAGAAGGCAAGACGCGCCAGGCGTTCGCGGTCCTCATCGGTTACCTGCTCGGTCAGTATCCGGGTGAGGAGCCGCTCGAGCTCCTCTCGGTCCGGGTTGCTCTCGACACCGGGGATGTGGGTCAGCGTCTCGACCCGTGTCACCACCTCGCGATAGTCGCCATAGACGTCGATGAACGCGACCGCGGTAGCGCGCTCACCCTCAAATCCCCCGTAGTAGAGCCACGCATAGGCACCCGAACCGCCGATGAGTGCCGCAAGGATAATGGTGGTGAGGTAGCGCATGAGGAGCTTTAGGACCGGCTTCGCACGGACGACCGGCGTACGCTTATACAATATATATACTGCATGCGTGTGTCTCGTCGCGTTCGGTCCCTATAGTTTAACACTTTGTTACGTGGATATCGGATAGAACTCGGTCACACCGTAGTGCGCGGTGCCCGCAACACCGCTCGGGATATAGACACCCCAGTAGATGTCGTCCGTTACCGCACTCGAGGTCGAGGTCGGTTTGCCGAGGTCGAGGTCGAGGGGGCTCGGGGAACCTGAGAGCGCGGAACAGATCACGCACGAGCTATACGTGAAGGTCGAGGTCGCGAACAGCTGGTTCCCTGCCGGGATCACGCTCGAGCCCGCGGTCATATCGGTCCCTTCGACGGTCAGGTCGATCCCAACGTTACCGGTATTCTGCACCGTCGCGACCGCATTGCTGCTCCCGGTATCCTCTGCAAGACCGAGCGTACCATAGCTGATCGAACCGGAGATGACCGACATCGCCCGCAGGGTGAGGAGGTCGACCCCTTCGGATGTCGAGGTTGCTTCATTGCCCGTACTGTCAAGGATAAAGAGCCGTGCCTGCCATGATTCTCCCTCGAAGGCGCTGCCATCGTCGGTCGGCTCAGCGAAGTAGTGCAGATCGGCCGTACAGGTGACCTGGCAGGTGGTGCCGGAGCAGTTCTCGAACGGGCACTGGAGCGAGGTGAGCTGGTAGCAGTTGTTCGGGTCCGAAGCGCAATCGCTCCCTACACCGCTCCGGTATATGGTCGACGTCGCATACACGAGATCCTCAAAGCCGTTGAGGTCGGCCACGGTGCCGGTCGCCACAACCGCGCGCGTCGTCCCCTCGACGAGCGCGATCGGGGCGTCATAGTTGAGCCGCCAGTTCGTGATCTGTGGACCGTACTTCGCGGTCACCTCGGCGATCTGCGGATACGAGTCGAACTCCACACCGCCGTCACTCGTGCGCAAACAGTACGAGTCGGAGGTTGCGTTCGGGGTAAGCTCGATCGCATACTCGACCTCAATGACCCGTTCATTACCTATGGTAAGCGCAGTGGTTTGATTGCTCGGGCTCTCAATGAGCTTTCCTGCAATACCCCGGTAGTTCGCGGAAGTGCTGAGCAATAGTTCGGTCGGGTCACCATCGTTATAGTGAGCCGTGGTCGTCATGCAAATCGCATTGACGCCGCACCCCGCAGCGTTCGGTACATCGTCATACTCGACCGATGGCACCGCATTACAGGTACCGTAGCCGGTCTTGTCAGCATACTGCAACCGGATCTGCTGGTCGGTCATCTCGAGCCCTGAGTTCTCGATCGCAAAACGAACACGGAACGTGGCTTCCTGCTCCTGACTTATCGATGTGTTCTGTGCCGCAAGCCATGGGGCGCCGCCACGGCCCTGTGGCAACCCAACGACCGTGCCCGTGAGGTCGATCGCTGCGTAGGGGCGGGCGGATACGAAATCCCAGCCGCCATACTGATACCAGAACGAGTACCCGACCGTACCGGAGGAGTAGGTACCGTCCGACGCGCTCGCGCTTGCAACGAGCGTTCCGTTCACATCATGGACGGTCATGTGTATCATATTGCCCCCGGAGAGCCAGTCGACCTCGACCGTATACCAGCCGGTCATCCAGCTCGCTGTGGACGAGGCAAGGATCGTACCCGACTCATCGCGTGATGACACGTTCCGTGCTATAACGACCCGCCCTGGCGATTGGTCAAGACATGCGGCATAGTTCTGGCCCGAACCCTGCACACCGAAGAGCGTACAGGGTTCACTTGCTTCAGACGCGCCTGTGTCAACATACTGGTACCAGCGCAGGGTGCTGCCTCGCGAGATAGAGGTCGACGTGCCGTACATACCGCCCGTGGTTTCCTCCTCAGCATAACCCACGGCAGCACCAAGACCGTACGAACCTTGACGTGCGAAGGACGCACTCGCTGCGAAGTAGTTCGTATTGCCGGTGTAGCGCGATGCTAGGTTCGTGGACTCGAACGTATCAAGGAACAAGAACGTGCTCGTTGCGCTCTGGCCGTTCGGCACGGTGACATCATAGTAATCGTAGTACGCATAGATCGGACTGATGCTGTTTGCTGCTACGCTCGGCACCTTTACCCACACTGTTGCGGTCGCTGCGGTATACGACTCGATCACATACGAGAGCAGGTTCGTACCGGAGGTATCGGTGAACCGGAGGTCCGCAAAATCCGACCGCATGCCGTCCTGAAGCGGCACCTCGACTCGGACCACGCCGTTCGTGATCGTCTGTCCGTTCTGGTTCTGCACATTGACACGTATGCGCTTGTCCCAATCGGTACTGAACCATTCGCTATCGGGAGCACCGCCTCCACCATTATCCGCTCGGAACCGATAGGCAGACTGGCTTACCTCAAGACAGGTGCTGTCCGCCCAACGTATCGCGCCGCACGCATCGCCACCATCATCATCATACGCCTCGCCCGAAAGCCCCCCGTAGTGACCCTGGAAGTACCAATAGTTCGAGGTATTGCCGGTCCGCTTCACGTTGATCCCCATAGTAGCCCCGGTACCGGTCGCGAACCGGTTACCGCTCATGAGCTTGGTGGGATTCTGATCGATGACCGATGATGCGACTGAAATCAGTGTACCGCCTTCAGCAGATAGCTCCATATCACCATACGACAGCGAGTTCACGTTGGTCGTTCCGGCAAGTATGAGGCCGGCGGCGGTCAAGTTGCGGACGCTGAAGTAGGTCGCCTCAAATGTCCCGTTCTGTATGCTCCAGGAGTAGGCGCCGGTTCCCAGGACCTCGATCGAGGTGGTCGCTGAAGCTGTGCCTACTATGCTCAGGGTACCGCCAGTGAGCGTGATCGAGCTGCTCGAGGCGACCCTCACCGACACGGGGCGCGCACCGCCGCCGAGTGCTACGCCATCGAAGTCGGTCGCATGGCTCCAGTAGTCTGCACCAGAGGTACGCACGTACTCACCGTAGACATGGAGCAGGCCCGGTGAACCTCCGTGGTTCATCGAGTAGAGCGAACTTGACGCGTGTACCGTGGTGGTCGCTCCGCTACTGTTCCACATGCGCACGTCAGTATCAGCACCAAGGGTGAGGAATGCGTATGCATCGCCGCCCGCCGCTTTGGTATTTATCGTGTAGCTCGTGCCGGAATTAAGGTAGAGCCTGCTATCCGTCCAGTCGGTCGCACTGCCGCCTATCAGGTTCTCGAAGACCCCCTGCACCTCAAGGACGGTCGACGAGGCCATGGTGAAGTTCGTACCCTGCCGCAAACGCAGTGCGCCGGTCGTGGTAGCGCTTTCTGAAACGGTCCATCCGCCGCCACTTCCCGCAAAGGTAACGTTCGACAAGATCCCGCCGCCTACAGCGACGGTCTGGCCGGTCGAGGTCGCGAACAGGTAGAGGTGACCACCGTTCGCATTGAACGTGCCGCTATTCACGAACGAACCGCCAACGCCAAAGTTAGCCGAAGGCGCGGTCAAGCCGCCCGATTGGATCGTGACGGACCCGGTCGAGGTCGCGGCGGTATCTGCTATGGTCCACGAGCCGGTACCAGCTATCGTCAGGTTCCGGAGCGTACTGCCACCAAAGCGCAGGGTCTGACCGGCGAGATCGCCATAGAGGCGCAGTGTACCGCTGTGGGAGAACGACCCGCCGGTCTTCTCGAACCCATGGGCAACGGCAAAGGTCCCGCTCGGAAGATGTACCGCTCCGGCAGAAATAAGCACCGAACCGGTCGAGGTCGCGTTCGTATCGGTCATCATGAAGGTGCCGGATCCGGTGAACCGCAGGCTCCCCACGGACGCCCCGCCGAACTTCACGGTCTCAGCGGCTGCGCTGCTCAGGGTGATCGTCGTTGACGCCGCCACGAGGGTGCCATCGTTCACGAGCGACCCGCCGACCGCGAGCGTCGAGGTACCGACGGTCACGGACCCGTTGGTGACGATGAGATCATCTGTCGTGGTCGCATTCGCTCCCGTAAACGTCCAGGCACCACTTGTCCCGTTAAAGATCACCGTGTTAAAGGCAGAGCTCCGTTGTTCGATCGTCTTACCGGATGTGGTCGCGGTAAAGGTCACCGTAGAAAGCCCGGCCGTAAACGTCGACCCGCTCCCCGCGAGCCAGTCACCACCCACGATGTACGTGTGCGCCTGGGTCGTCGAAGCGACAAGTGTCGCATTCTGTTTGAGCTCGAGCGTCCCGTCCCACGCGGTACCGGCACCGCTCTGTAGCGTTATGTTCCCGTGTGGCGCGAATGCGCTGTCCTGCATGACAATGAGCTTGGTGTTCGCCGGCAACGTCAAGCTCGAAGGCGAGCCCGTGGCGGCAATGAACGGGACGTCGGGGTCCTCCCCGCTGTCATGGACCGCAAGATCGCTGATACGAATTGCGTCCGGACCAACGCTCCTGAGCATGATACGCCGCTCGTACAGGTCGACATCGCTCAGACTCGACACGGTGTCATGGACCACCTGCGCGGCGGGCACTGCAGTGCCGGTGAGATAGACCGTGACCGTGCCACCGCCGAAGAAATTGATGCTCGACACTTCATAGAGCCCGGTACCCGCTGCGCAGGGCACGGTCGTTTCCGTGGTCGCCGCGAGACTCTTTGCCACGAGCTTCACGACCGGCGTACTGCCGTTACATACACCGGAAACGGTCGTGCCCTCGTCGGAGTACACCCGCCCCGAAACGTTGATCGCTTGGACGCTATCCTCCCACACGAGGTAACCGGGATTACCATCAGGGTCCGGGCTCGGGTCATTGTCATAGGACTCACCGTAGAGGTTTCCAAGCGTGGGCGTGAACCGCCACGAGCTGCCGGTACTACCGGTCGCGGTCACGTTGAAACCGCTCACACCGCTCGAGGTCGCAAACGAAATGCCCTGCCACGTTTTTGCCGGGTTCGCGGTGATGACCGATCCGGCAACGGTCATGGTACTGCCGCCTTGAATCGAGAGCTCAAGATCACCATCCGCAAGCTGGGTCACGGTCGGCGCACCGGAGAACGTGAGGCCTTGGGACCGTATGTTTCGGATCCGGAAATACTGCGCCGTGAACGTGCCCCCCGAGACGACGAGTCCGTACGTCCCGCTCCCCTGATTCTGCATGGTCGTCGTTGCACCAGCCCCTCCAACGATCGAGAGCGATCCTCCTGAAAGGGTCGTGGTCGCCTGATCTGCAAGGAACACCTTGGCCTGGCGCGGAGTGCTCGTGATGTCCGTCCCATCGAAGTCCGTCGCATAGCTCCAATGGTCGGCACCGGAAGCGCGGGTATAATTGCCCCAAATGTAGAGTTCGCCGGGTACGTTCGCGTGGTCCTGGCTGTAGAACGATGCGCTGCTCGGTATGGTGTACGTCATGGCCGCAGAGTCCCAGGCACGCACGTGCGTACTGGCCCCAAGCCGCAGCGCCGCATAACTGTCGCCTCCCGACGTCTTGGAGTTCATCGTGTAGCTCGTGCCGGAGTTCAGGTAGAGCGTGCTGCCCGTCCACTCGGTCACACCGCCGCCTACCTCATTCGTGAAGACGCCCTGCACCTCGAGCGTCGTGCCGTTCGCTTGGGTGAAGCTGTTCGCCGCCATAAGGGTGAAATTGCCGGTCGTCGTAGCGTTTCCACTAATCGTCCAGCCACCGGAGGCGTTGTTGAACGTCAGGTGGCGGAATGGCGAGTTCCCGGGCGTGACCGAAAGACCGCTCGTGCTGCCTTGCATGACCACCCCACCCCCGTTATGGGTGAACACGCCCTCATTGAGGTACGAACCGCCGATACGCAGATCGTTCGCGCTCGCCGCCGAGTACGTTGCGCTGGGACGGATACGCACGGTGCCCGACACATTGATGAGCGGGTCATTGGTGTTCGCCTCGACCGTGACCGCGTTCGTACCATTGCCTACCGTAAGCGACTGAGCGTTGAGCGTCCCCGCAGCCAAGGTGAACGTGGGCGAGCCCGAGGTCGGGGCAAAGACGAGGTTGTGGTATGAGAGCGCAGGTACTGCGGTCGCTGCAGTTCCGGTCCAGGTCGTCGTCGAGGTCTGCGCACTGAAGCTGCCCGAGACGACGAGCGGTGCACCGCTCCCGCTCAGTGTCCAGGGTACGCTGCCTGCCTCGAGCACATGGTTCGCTGAAACGGTAAGCACGCCTGCTATCGCAACAGACCCGGCACCGCTCTTGCTCGTGGTTCCCATGCCGCCGTTCCCTAGGGTGAGGTTGTTGAAACTCCAGGCAGTACTACCACCGAACATTCCCCCGGAGTAGAGCGTTACCGTGCCGCCGGTGAGGGCGACCGAGCCATTTCCGCTCAGTGCCCCGTTCTCGACGGTCACGTTCGCCGTACCCACCACGGACCCCGCATTCACCGCAAGTGCGTTCGTTACGACCGTCGAGGACGCAATGGTCCAACCGCCACTCCCCGAGAACGTGACATCATAGAAGGGCGAGGAAGGTGCAATGGTCTTTCCCGAAGTCGTTGCGGTAAAGACGACCGACGAGCTCGCGGCAGTGAACGTCGCATCCGTGTCCGCGACCCAGGAGCCGCCTATCGTGTGGGTCTCGGTCCCTGCTGAGGTAAAGACGGCGTTCGTCCCGAGCCGAAGCGTTCCATCGTAGGTTGCCCCACTGCCCCCTGACGCAAGGGTGACGTTGCCGCCCGGCGCGAAGGTCTTATCGCTCCACACAAAGAGGCCGGTCTCCGGAGCAACGGTAAGCGCTCCAACCTCGGCGTCGTACGGAATGTCGCTATCCTGATCACTGTCGTATGCGGCCATCTGTGTGAGCGTGAGAGGTTCGGTGTACTCGTGGCGCACGATCACCCGATGCTCGTAGATAGCAAGGTCCTCGATAGTGCTCTGCGGGGTGCGAGACACGACAGCTCCGCGCGCGCCTCCGTTCGTGTCGAGGTATGCGACAAAGGTCGCATCCCCTGCGAACGACACCGCCGGGAAACTGAACGCACCCGTCCCACTATCACAGGCCGCTGTGTACGGCGTGGTCCCGTTCACGACAAGACGGACATTGTGCGTACCACATGAGCTCGCTGCTCCGCCTACACCTTCTCCCGCATACGCGTTTCCCGAGATAGCGATCGTGAAGCCGGAGTCGTCCCAACGAAGCGCGCCCGGCTCGGCCACAGGATCATTGTCGTATGCCTCACCGTCATAGTTGCCGTAGTGGTCACGGAACCACCAGTACGATATAGGCGTGCCGGTCGCGGTAACGTTGTAACCGGAAACGATCCCTGATGAGGTGGCGAAGCCAAGACGGAACACCTGGAGCGCTGGGTTGTGGTCGATGGTCGTTGATGACACGGTCATCATGCTGCCACCTTCCGCCGCGAGCTCGAAGAAGCCGTCACTAAGCGTCGTTACCGTGGTACTGCCCCAGAGCGCGAGGCCGAGCGGGTCTGTGCCGGCGATCTCAAATCGAGACGCATTGAGCGTACCGCCCTGTAGACTGAGCCCATACGAACCGCCTGTTATCCGTTCGATCGTCGTGGTCGCTGATGCCGTACCCACGATACTCAATGCCGCACCGTTGTATCGGGCAGACGCCTGGTCTGCGAACCGAACGGTGACCTTGCGCGGGGACATGCTCTGGTCAGTTCCGTCGAAGTCGGTCGCATAGCTCCAATGATCGGTCCCGCTCGTGCGCTCATACCCACCCCAAAGGTAGAGATTCCCGCGGATACCGGCGTGGTCCTGGCTGTAGAGTGACCCTGCGGGGTCGATCTCGTACGTAGCAGCGCTCGATTTCCACATGCGCACATGCGTACCAGGACCCACGATGAGCGTTCCGTACGTCGTCGTTGCGACCGTCTTTTCACTCGCCGTGAAGCTACCTCCCAGAAGCGCGAGAGTCGAACCTGACCAGGTACTCGATGTCGCATTGTTCACGAAGTCGCCACCCACCTCGAGACGGGTCGATGGTTCCGCGGTAAATGAACCCGCTCGATCGATACGCCACGCGCCTGTTGCGGTCGCATGTGCTAACAGAGACCACTCGGCACTCGGGTGGTCGAACGCGACCGAAGCAAATGAGGAGCTGCCGGCATGGACCGTCTTGCCGGCACCTGCTGCTACAAAGCGCACCTCGCCGCTCCCTGCGGTAAACGCGCCGCCGCTTGCATCGAACGAGCCGCCTACCGAAAGTCGCACGGCGGGCAAGGTTACCGAACCTTGCGCTATGGTGACCGTGCCGGTCGTCGTCGCCGCACTGTCTAGCATAGACCACGCGCCGCCACTGCCATCGAACCGAACCGCATGGAGCGCGCCACCGTTCGTGGTGATCGTTTGCGCCGTCCCGGCATAAAACCGTGCCGTACCGCCGTTCGCCACAAAGGTGCCCGACCCGCTTGCGGAGAACGACGCGCCGACCGCGAACGTTCCCGAAGGCAGCGTTGTCGCGCCACCGGTGAACCGAACGTTCCCGCTCGAGGTAGCATGGGCGTCGACAAAGCTCCGTGCACCGGATCCAGAAAAGACCAGCGTGTGGAATGGCGACGTGCTCGCCTGTATGGTCCTTGCCGCGGTGTTCGTAAACGCGACCGTTCCGTTGTTGTGCTGGAACACGCCGCCGGTGTTCGCAAAGTTCCCGGCAACCGTCGTTGTACCGTTTGGTAAGGTGACCGTTCCCGCTTGGATGGTGAGGTTGTTGTCCACGGTTATGGTCGAGTCCAAAAAGCCCCACAAGCCCCCCGCCCCGTCGAACGTCAGGTCGTGGAAGGATGAGGAACCCATGCGGATCGTGTACGAAGGTGCCGGCGTGGTTCCGGTGAACCGCACCGTTCCTGACCCCGCGCTCAGGGTACCATTGTTTGTGAGGTTCCCACTGAGCGACAGGGTGTTGGCACCGAGCACGAGCGTGTTATTGCTCGCTACCGTGAGGTCGGTCGCACCGACCGATGAACCGAGCTGGATCTGCTTGCCGGACGCGCCGCCTACCGCAACCTTGCCCAGGTCAGCACCGGCACTCGCATCGGTCCACGTGTGGGTTCCCGAGCCGGCAAAGGTGGTAGTCGCGGTTCCCTTGGTGAAGCCGCCAGCAGCGGTGATCGAGAGGTTACCGGAGAGCGAAAGCGCGTGGGCACCGGGCGAGAGACTGCCCTGCGCGAGCGTGAGCGTACCTCCTACGGTAAGCGGGGATGCAAGCTCCCACACGGCCGTACTCGCGCCAACACCTATCGTGAGCGCGTTGAAGCTTGCGGCAGATGCACCGGTGCTGTCGATCGTCCTCGTACCGGAGGTCGCTCCGAACCGAACAGTACCTGAACCGGGAGTGAGCGTCCCGCTGTTGTGCCATGAGCCGTTCACCGTGACCGTGTTCGCGTCCGTCACGAACGTACCCCTCAGGGTAATGTGGTTTGCGGTCACATCGCCGGAGTTCGCACTGTCCGGTCGGAACGTGGTCGTCGTCCGCACGAAGAGCTGCGCTGCGCTACAGTCGCCTGTCGCACAGGCCGCAAGGTCGTTGCTCCCGTCGACCTCGAAGAACACGTCGCTGTCCGACGAAACGCTGTTGTCGTACGCACCGATGTGCTGGTTCGTTATGGTGGTGGTCGCCCCTGAGCCGAGCACGAGGTGGTTCTCGTAGAGCGTGATACCCGATACGTCCCCGATATCGGTATAGAGAAAGACGCCGCCGGCCCGCTGTGCATCGCTCGCTGCACCATCGACGAACACGGTGACCACCGCATCCGCCGGTATGGTCACGTTAGATATCGTCCATGCACCGGAGCCGTTCGTAACGCCTGTCTTTCCACTCTGAAGCAACCCATTCACCGCTACTGCAACCGTGCTCCCGCTTATGTTCGTCGACCGATCGCTCCCCTGGAGCGTACCGGAGACGTTCGCACCAGAAGACCATTCGAGGGTCCAGTCATGAATGCTCGGACAGGACCCTCCCGCACAGGTAAGCGTCGCAGCTAACCGCAGTGTTCCGTACGTAGCGGTCGAGAGGTTCGATAGGTCGATCGGCGACGTGGTCGTCCCGGCCTCGTTACCGGGCAGCGCCGCGTTCGGCACGGTCGTCCACGCACTCCCCGTCCAGTACTGGACACTGTAGAGTATGTCGGTCGACCCCGGCGTGGTGTCGTTCCATGTCACCTTGTCCCACTTTTGCCCGTTTCCCGCAGTGAACACGATCGGGGTCGAGTATACCGTGCCTTCAATAAGGGGATTCTGCGCCGCCACCATGAACGGCTCCTTGTAAGGTGCCCCTGTTACCGAGGGGGATGTCTCGAGGGCCTGCATCGTCGACCACGCACCCCCGTTCCACCACGAGAAGTCATACCGCCCGTCGGTATGGTTGAAGAACACGCCGAGGATCTTGCCGTCGCGGGTCCGTGTGAGCTGGACCGTCGCGGACCGATTCCCACCTGCTATGCTTGCCTCTGCCGCCCATGTGGCACCACCCCAGACGCGATAGCGGAGCGTGGTCGTGTCGCTGTACACCGCGACTATTTGGTTCGTTGTCGTTCCGTACGCGCAGTCGACGGGCCGATCGTTCTTACCATGTGCGGACGCATCGAGCTGCACCTGGGTACCCCATGAACCGCTCCAGGGAAGCGTTTCGACCTGAGTATCGTTATCAATGAAACAGAGCTGCATCGCATTGCTGTTAGGATCGGCGCGCAGCATGCCGTTCTCAAGATACCCGACCGTGACGTCGTTCACCCCTCCCCACGTTGCGGTACTGGTCGTCCAGGTACGCCACAGCATGCGGCCTTGCGGATTTCCGTCGACACGGCTCACCGCTACCACGGCACTGTTGCCACCCGCTTGGAAGGACATCGCGATACCCTCGTTCGCTTCGGTGATACCACCCCATGTCTGTGCAGCACCCCATGTGGAGCCGTTCCATGCGCGCGAGGTGTACTGACCTCCACCCTCCTCGAGCGTCGTGAGCAGTATCGTGTTCGAGGTCGGGTCGGACGCGAGCCGCACCCACTCGCAGTTATTCCCTGTGGTCGTGACCGTCGCGCCGTCTGACCAGGTCGTACCGTCCCAAATAAAATACGTCGGACTTGCATCGCCATCACAGGTTACGACCATCGCACGGCCGGAAATGCTCTCATACGCGATGTCGAAGCCGCGCTTGTTCGCGTTCGAAATCCCTGCGGTCAAGGTCTTCGCATTCCCCCAAGCACCGTTGCGGTAGACCTGAACGCGTACGTTGAAGCCGCTCGTGAGCACGCCGAGCACGTACTCATCGCGCGTCACACCGGCTCGGGTCACCGCCCAATTGATCGGCGCGCCGACATCGAGCGCTTGCCCTTCACTGCTCCACGTGGTGCTGTTCCAGAGGCGGTAGCGCGGCTTGGTCTCGGTCCCCTCTCCGTAGGCGATGAGCGCATTTCCGGTCGTTGACGCAACGCTCAGGCTGTTGCCCCAGGTTCGAAGACCAGAGAGGGTATTGGTTTCGAACTGCGCTGCCATGGTCTGGTGCCAGGTCGAAACGTCGACCGTGGTATCGACCGTGAAGCTGTAGGTCGACGACCAAAGCGAGTACGCGGTGTCCTTTGCCCTGACACGGACGTAGTAGGTCGTGCCATCAGCGAGCACGTCGCCTTGGGGAACGGTGTACTGTATCAGATCGCCTGAATTGAAAGGGTCGGTATCCGCAGGGGTCGTGACGTTCGCGAAGCCGCCGTCGGTGTCGGAGGTACGGGTAATAACGCCGGATGTGAACGTCGCATCGGTCGACCACTCGATCTGGTAGGAGATATCCTCATCCTGCGGGTCGGTGGTCGTGAACCGGAGCGTCGGTGTCGTGGTCGAGATCTTTTCGTTGTCGAACGGAGATAGGAGGGTTGGTGGATTTACGCGGGTACCCCAGGTGACCGTCCAATCCTGCAGGCTCGGCGCACCGCCCGTGCTCGTAAGGTTTGCCCGGATACGTATCGTCGCATAGGTTTCGGTGTCGAGGCTGTTGAGGTTTACCGGTCCACTCGTGAAGCCCGTACTGTTCCCGGAGAGGTCGCTGTTGGGGATGAGCTCCCACGAGCTCGTCGAGGTGAAATACAGGACCTGGTAGCTGATGGCTGAGTTTGCGGGTACTGTGTGGTTCCACGAAAGTTCACCCCATATCGTACCGATCTGAGCGGAGGCGAACGATATCGAGGGCGAGGTGAGCGTACCGCTCCCCGGTGTCGCCGAAAGTGCGACCGAGTTGCCGCTTGCGGTAACTCCGCTCAGGGTGCCGCGCAGGAACTGTGCGTCGGTCGTCTGGAACCAGGTATCGACGGGGACAGCCGTGTTCACGACAGTCACGCTCGATGACGTTGCCCATGTGCTCCACTGGATCGAGCCGTCTGGATCGCGCGCTCGTACCCGCCACCAGTACGTCGTATCGCTCGAGAGCGTCCCCGCGGTCGGGGTATACCGTATCCGCTGCCCGGAGTTGAACGGTGATTTCTGACCGGTGACGACGCGGTTCCTGAACGTACTCGTGTCAGCGCTCGAGACCTCATCGACCACATACGTTGCGAACGTGGAGCTCGTGGAGATCTGGATCTGATACTGGATCTTCTGCCCCTCTCCATCGTTCGAGACGAACTCGAACCATGCGGTGCTCGTCGCGGTCTTCTCGTTATCGAACGGCACATAGGTGACCGGCACGGTCGGCGTTTCATCGGTGTAGATGCTGGGATACTGCTCGTAGGAAAAGAGCGGCGTTCCGTCATCAAGCACCATACGGAAACAGTACGTCGTGCCGCCCTGTGCTCCGTTCTGTTCAAGGACCCAGTCGTACTCGACGAAATCCCCGATCGAGGCGTCGTTCGGCGTCACCGCCGAGGGGTTCTCCTCCTCGTACGTCCCCGCGACGGTACTGCTCGCCAAGAGCAGGTCGGCGAGCGTTCCTCCATCTGAGACCGAGCCATTATTGTAACCGCGCCAGGGTGTCGTACTGGACGTATCGCCTACCTCGTACCAGGTGGTTATCGCGGAACAATCAGCACCTGTACCATATTCGAGCGCGAACGCATGGTCACCGGCAACGGTGTCCGCGTTCAACACCTCGACCGACAGGCGCAACCGTATCCTGTCCCCCGAACGAACCCGCACATCATCCGACGTGACCGGCTCGTTCTCCGCAAGGTCGTTCGTGTCATCCTTCGGCCACGGTGTCGTCGGCGTTTGAGCGTTCACGTTCTCATAGAACGAGAACGCGCTTTGGGTGAACACTGCACTCGCACCAAGGTACTCCGCAAAGACCACGTCCATGTACGGAGGTAGGTTGCTTACCGTGGAGAAGTTCGTTGCATACACCATGTGCGTGTGTGCGGGGGCACTCGCTGTGCCGGTCGTGGTCCTGCTACCGACCGCGCTCTGATTGCTCGAAACGATGTTCGATATGTTCGCGTGGGTATGGGTAAGCGCACCACCCGTTGCCCCATACGTCGTGGATGCGCGGATGAAACGCCCCTCAAAGTCCCCGCCGGACCCGGAGACCGAGTTCCAGCCGATCGGCAGCTCGTTGTTCCACATCGCGACCATGCCGGCAGGAGGTGCCGCTGCCGCATCAAGCTTCCCGAGCACGACTTCGATGAACGGGGGCTCGTGTTCCTGGGGAACGGTCGTTGTACTGAATGTGTGGGTATGGGTATTGGTGGAAATATTGACCCCGGAACCTGAAGCTCGGGTCGTGCCGTTCGGGGTACTGAGCGTGCCGGAGACCGTGTGGGTATGGGTCGAGGACCCGTCGGCACTCCCGACCGTGCTCGCCCCACGAACGTAACGGCCGTCTTGGAGGCTGTACCGCGTCCAGCCGCTCGGCACCGCTTCCTTGAAGATCACGATCGCGCCGGTCGGCAGTTGGGCCGGCGTGCCCGCGCTGTCGTGCCGGAGTACACGTAACTGCCGATACGGCGGCAGGTGGCTTACGGTCGTTATGTTCGATGAATCGACCGTGTGGGTGTGTCCGATCGTTGCAGCGGTAGCACCTCCGTTATTGCTATTGCTGTCCCCGGCTACGGTCGTCGGGTCAGCTGCGTACGACGCACTGTGGCTGTGCGTCGCGGTTCCGTATGGGCCGCCATAGGTCGTGGAACCCCGGAAGAACCGCTCAAAGAGATCGTTCCCGGAGGTGCACGAGATACACGTCCAGCCCGTGGGCGCAGCGCCGCCGTCCCAAAGAATGAGCACCTGGCCGACCTCGTCCGAGGCCACCTGCCAAGAGCGCAGCTCGGTGAAGTCTGTCGCCTCGTCGCTTCTCAGGAACGCGGGCCCGAGGAGATAGAGGTAGGGGGACACATCCGGAGCATCGAAGCGATACGTTGCTGCATATACCTCGCCCGGCGCGAGGTCGAGCTCCCACTCGACCATGACCGACGTCTCGTTCTCTCGGACGGTCGTACCATTGGTGCGGAGCACTTCAAAGCCCTTGGGTAAGACCTCGGTGAGCGAGCCTGAAAAACCGGTATTGGTGCTGACGCGAATCGTCATGTCGTAGGGTGCTGCCGGAAAGATACGGGTGGGGCCAGTGCGCTCGAGCACGTAGGGTGTCTCTACTTCGACGCTCACGGTGTCCATGACCGCCCGCCACAGCGCACCATATGGGTCGTAGTGTGCGAGGAGAAGCGTATACTCACCGAGCTCGGTCGGCGTGAAGCGCGCGGTATAGTCGGGCATGTCGGTCACGTTGTTCCCGTTACATGCGCCTGAAGGTGTGACCGGCACCTCGGAGAACGTTCCATCCGGACCGCGCACCGTGAGCGCAAGGTCCGCATCGCAGAGCGTGTTACCGGTATCGGAAAGCGCAGCGATGGTGATCAAAAACTCTTCGCCCGCTCTGTAGACGCTCTTGTTGGTGTTCATCGCGAGCACCCCCCAGTAGAACTCGAAGCGGTCGACATACTCGGTCCCCGCCTCATCGACCACGAGCTCGAGCTCGTAGAGTCCGGGCGACATCGCGCGCGGCAGCTCGCCAAGCTCCACCCGCCACAGGTCGTCGCCCTCACGCGCCACGGAGAACCGCGCGTCCTGTAGGGGGACACCTTCCTTGCGGAGCATCACCGAACGCACCGTGTCCAACTCGTCCCTGAAAAGACCGAGCGCCGCACGCACCGCACGGTTACGTTGCGGCTCATACCTGAGCGCGAACGCAACCTCCTCGCCCAGCCGGAAATCGCGAAGCTCTTCCTCAAAGACGTGGAACTGAGGCGTTCTGAGCTTTCTGAGCGACCGATCCACCTGTCCTTCGCTCTGCCCATCGACCAGGAGACGCGGTGCGGGGAGTGCTTCAAGGTCGCCGATCATGGTCTGTGTTTCGCGAAGACGGTACCGAGCGACATCGTAGCGCACGCGCCCGTCAGGAAGCGGCGTCTCGGTCACCTGGGTGTCCGGAAGGAACGAGAGGCGCGGACCGTTGCCCCGTTCTTGAAAATCGAGCGGGTCGAGCGTGAGCGCGAACGGTCCCTGCGCCTTAAGCTCGCCTGTTCCGACGAATAGCGAGCGCGGGACGCGCGGGGTAAGCGCAACCGCTTCGTCTCCCGACTGGAGAATGTGGTTCTCCCCGGTGTCCGTTGTGAACGAGAAGACCGCGCCCTCGTCTCCCTCGGCGTAGAGGTACGGTATCGGCTCGTCGGTCGGGGTCGGCGCTTCCTTTCGCTTCTCTTGGCGCACGTTCGTTGTTCCGAAATACGCGTAGATGGTCGTCGTCGCTTCTGGCATGCTACTAAGTTCAAGGCCGTAGCGCGCAAAACGGTCAGTGTACCGATACTCAAGCCCAAGCACCGGTAGCTCGCGCGCCTGTTCCGCATCATAGAAACGCACATCCTGTCCATCCAGGAGCGCAAGCTCGAAGAGTTGATCTGCAGCATCGTCGATCGTCGCCTCGTAGAGCACCGGCACGTCTGCATCATGCTCCTCGTTCTCGCGGGGTACCAACGTGACCGGAAGCCGGTACGTGTACGCACTCTCCCACCGTATCGTCCTTGCCGCGGCCGTCCGCCCGCTCGAAAGTTCGATGCGAAGGTCTCCCTTGCGCTCTACCGGGTACGAGACATCCACGGCAAAGAACCGCGTTTCGCCCGGCTGGATCGTGATCGGCGCCTCTGACTCACGCGATCGCCGCAGCAGGTCCTCGACCGACCCTTCTGCCGCCTCACGAAACCCGAAGAACGACAGGATGCCTGAGCGCACCGGGCGGTACAGCCGTTCACGTGCAGCAAGCGGCGCCCACGTTTCGACCGCCGTGCTTTCGACATCCGTGCGGACACGCTCATTGCCGACGATACAGTTGGTCCTATCTGCGTTGAATGAGGAGCAGCTCTCGATCTGGCGCGTCGAGCGGCAGCTGTAGGTCGAGGAAAGTGCGATGGTCGGCAGCTCGTCCTCTTCTACGGAGGGCTCGGGCTCCTCGTTCTGACCTGCCTCGTGCCCGGATACTTCATCGCCAGTGAGCGCTTCGTCCGACAGCTCCGGATCGGGGGCTGCGGTGATCAGATCCTCGAATCGCTGCTGGGTATCCAAACGCCAGCCCTCATTACAGAAGTACGCGACCTCGCTGAACCGAGAGATAGCCTGCTCCTCAAGGTAGCGCGTCCGCTCCCAGATACCAAGGATATCGGCTTCCGAACCGATACGTGCTCTGAGCTTTGCGGTTGTCGCCTTCTTGCCACGGTTCGTAACGGCGACATGGATGCGCGATGACGTCAGACCATGGTAGGTTTCCGCATCCGTCCGCAAGACCAGGTCACCCGCTACCTCGGGGTCGGCATACGGCAGGTCGATGCGTTCGCCGTCCACGATAAGGAGGTCGGGGCGGCGCGAGTCCTCGAGGACCGCGAGCTCATGTGCGACGTTTGCTAGGTTCGGCAGTTCACCTCCACCCGGCCCGAGCTCATACGTGGTATCTATCCAGAGAGCATCAACGAACAAGCGCGTGGCCGCAGTGCCCTGGCGCACGTACTCGAGCTCGACCTCGAGATCCTTGAGCGCATCCCAGGTGAGCAGGTTCGGAAGCGCAAAACTCCAGTGGCCACCATTCTCTGCGTTCGAGCGCTCTCCGACGATCGCGATCTCGCCTGCCACGTGCCAGCGGCCGCGATAGAAGTATCGGACGAACACCTTATCATCGGTGAAACTCTCCCCCTCGCTCTTCGCGGCGAACGAGAGGTTGAGACGGTACTCCTTGACCTTGTGGTTCGAAAGGATACTGCCGATGTCGAACCCGGCAAAGCGAAGTGTGTGACAGGGCACATCGAGCACCGTGCACATGCGCACATCCTCGACACCCGACGTATTTGTGCCTGCGCTCGTTTGCGCCTGCTCACCAGAGGTCCGAGCCGGTTCGGGTAGCTCGTCGTGCGAAGAAGTGTCCGTGTGGGCATGTTCTTCCGTATGGTCCGTCGACGCCTCGCTGTCGCTTAGTGCCTGGCCTGCACCAGTGTCGGACGTGCCCATAGGCGAAGCGTCATCGCCCGTGGTTGGGGTTTCGGGTTCGTTCTCACCCTCCCCCTCCTCTGCGAACGCGCCGCTCCCGAGCAGGTACGCAACCGCGGCGCGGAGCGAATCGAGCGGGGTGCGGTCCTCTAGTGCCTGGGGCAACGATTCCTGCACAGGCGCCTCGGTCTCGTCCGGCAAGTTCGGCACTTCGACCGTGGCCGGTTCCCCGACCGCAGGTGTCGCTGTGTCGTCCTGTTCAGTTGCGTCGACCTCGGGCTTCGTTCCTACCTCGGTCTCACTCGCTGAAGCTGATCCCTCGACCGCCTCCGGCTGACTCGGCTCGGATACCGGCTTGAACTCCTCTGGTTCGGTCTCTTGCTCACGCTCGATCGGCCAAGACCCAGGGGCCACAGATCGTGCCCCTTCGCTGTCGTAGCGCACGAAGGCGCTGTTGTCCTGGTTGAAATCACCATAGGTAGCGTTGGGGGAAAGCTCCTGTTCGAGCGCACGCAGCTCGTGCGTCCAGCCGTCGCCCGCGACTCCAGTCGGAAACACGTACAACGTTCGCTGCTCCTCGGTCGCAAACACCGCCGCGACCACGACGAGCGTCAGGGCCACGATACCAAAGAGGAGCGGTGTTCTGTAGCGGGTAACGATCGTCTGAAGTGTGGGTAAGGGGAAGCGTTGCATGGAAGAACGGTACGACCGGGTTCCGTTCATTATCGCACAGAGTGGTCCCGCAGATCAGCATTTTACGGCTCAATTGAGCCACCGATTGTGGATATCTCGACCGTTCCGTGCTACCGAACGACGGACTTTCCTGAGCAACATACAGAAGCGCGCGTCGCGCGCCAGGCGCACCCAGGCGCGTTCTTTTTTTGTCGGACAAGCCCCCCCGTTCACCTGACGCGCACGACGTGTCTCGCGCCGTATAGGTGCCCGTCCACGTACTCGAACGTCGGACCGTTCATTCGGCAACAAAATAGCAGCATCTGCAAGCTACTTGAGGAGCTTGCGCACGTCCTCGATCTCTTTATCGATGAGCTCTTCGGAAATGTCGATCGCATCCTTCAGCCCCTCAAGGATCTGGCGTTCACTGTCGGTCATGTTCGGCTTGTGGGCAAGTTCGAGGATCCGCTCTTCCATCTCATCGCGCAGTACACCAAAGACGTTGATGAGCTTGTCGCCTGCTTCCATGGCCTCGCGCTTGATGAGGTCCCGCTCCTCATGGTGCCGACGTCGCTCTTGCACGAGCATGGTGATAACGATAGCGAGCGCTGCCATGAAGAGGAGCGACACCCAGTAGATCGCACCGAAACCCGAGGTCTTGACGTTGTCGGTCGTTTGAGCGACCGGTGCTGTTCCGGTCACCACGACCGGTACCTCGGTCGTGGTCTCGTTCCCTGCCCGGTCGACTGCGGTGATCGTGATCGTGCGCTCACCGGGTGTTAAGTTGGTCATGGTATAGCCACCTGAAACGAGCTCTGAAGGCTGTACGTCACGGCTCCGTTCGTTGTCCACCCCTACCCGATAGAACGCAATGCCCGAGAGCTCGTCCTCCGCCTCGAACCGCACCTGTGCGGTGAGGTCGCCGCCCGCAGCGGTCGCGGTGAACGGGCGGGGTGGCGTCGCGTCGATCATGATCTTGTAGTGCGTCGAACTGCTCCACCCGCCGCGGTTCTTGTATGAGGCGTGAAAATACCAGATACCGTCCTCGACCGCACCCTTGGTCCACTCGGCGATCGGGGGCTCATGGAGCGTCGTTGGCTCACTCTGTTCTTCCTGATCAAAGGCCAGCTTGAGGCCGGTCACGCCGTACGGCAGGTCCCAGGTGAGTTTAATGTTCCGCTCTTGGTACCAGGTGCCCTGCTCGGGGTGCGTCGAGCTCTTCAGGACAGGAGGGTCCGGCACCGGTATGTTCACGGCGCGGACCGGTGTCGCCGGCTCGGGCTCGGCTGCTGGTGTCGGGGGCTTTGCTGCAGCCGCGGTTATGGTGTAGCTCGCGGCAGGTAGCTCGCCCGTGAGCGCGTTCTGTCCTGCCCCCTTAAGGAGTGAGCCCTTGCTCATCTTCACCTCGGCAGCTCCCTCGGCCTTGCCTCGAAACGTGATGGTAAACGCCGCCTTCGAACCGCTGATCGCGGTCGTGCCACCACCCGCAAAGGTGATGGTGCCGGCACCGGCCGCTATGGTCGGTTCGGTCACCCAGAGGTTGAACGGCGAACCATCCTTCGCGACCGAAACCGCAGTGAGCTTCGCCGTGTCGAACGTCACTGTTCCGTCCCCGGTGTTCACTCCGTCGCTCCCCGCATCGATCATCACCCGTACTGTAAAGTTCTTGCCGTTCTCGAACGACCCCGACGCGGGTGAGAACGAATAGTTCGCTGCATGAACTACGGCGGGGCCCAGAAGACCATACACGCCGAGGAGTACCGCGACCCCGAGCAGGGTACGTGCGGTGCGATGTACGCACCTATGCCGCAAGCGCTTCAGCCAAATACATCCCGAGCGAGGTTCGTGCGTCTTGCTTGTTTTTTCGGTACGGAGAGCGGACATGGCGCTTGCTCGTGCGCTCCTATGCCTGGTGATCGTCCGCACGTACGATATTGAGCTTGTGACCGGTGGTACCCTTCCCCGCAAGCGAAAGCCTGAGAACGAGCACGCCGTCCTTTGTCTTCGCCTCGGCGCGCTCAGGGTCGATCTCGTCCGGAAGGATGATCTGGCGATAGAAGTCACCCCAGTGGCACTCCTCAAGGGTGAATTCACCGCTGTTCGCCGCGTGTGACTCTTTCATGAGGTGCTCCGGCCTAAGTGAGCTGCCCTGTATCGTGACCACGTCATTATCGCCCGATATCGAGACATCGAGCGTATGCATATCCATACCCGCAAGCTGCGCGTAGATGATGATCTCGTGGTCAGCCTGGTACACGTCGACCGGAAGCTGGAGCGCGTGCCCGGGGATCACCTCCTGGTGGCCGCCAGCAGGCGGAGGAGTAGCAGACGGATTGCCATCCTTGTCGACGATACCTTTGCCTTTGAGTTTATCCATGAATGTGCCCATAGGAATGTGCTAACCCCTAAAGAACGCGTGACGAACCTCCTGCGTTAGTACTGTCAGTATACCACTAGCAACACGATGCGAGCGCAACACGTGCGAAGCATGATGTGGATAAAACGAAGATCACTGATGCGCTCATGCAGCACCGCCAGGTGATCGATCGAACGGATACGCAGGTCCGCGTTGCGCACGCTGGTGCCCTTATCACTTGGCAATTCAAGATAACATAAAGCTGCGAGGTGTCTGACGTAGCGCACTCACGCGTCATCGGTCGGGTCGTTATCCGGTCCAGTAGAACAACATGATCGAGAAGTCGGGAAGCGACACGATTCCGTCCTTGTTGATGTCTGCAACCGCGTTCGCGGTGTTCCAGTTAAAGAGCAAGATCGAGAAGTCAACGAGGTTCACGAACCCGTCGCCGTTGAGATCCCCCTGTCCTGCTCCTTCCGAGGGTCCTACATCGACACCGACACCGATCGTCTTCCGTGCGCTCTTATCGCTCTCTATACCGGCCTCGGCGATGCTTCCCTGTGCGACAAGCTCGTAGGTTCCTTGAGGCAGCGTGTCCGTTGCGAGCGTGAGCGTGTAGCTGCCGCTTGCGGCTGCGGTCGTTGTTGCCACGACGTCAGCGGTCGTAACCACCGCAAGTCGCGGACGCAGCCACACCGTTACGAGCGCACCGGGCGCACTGAAGCCCGACACAGCGATCGGCACACCCGGGTCTACTTTCGTCGCAGCAACACTGAGCGTGGGCGGCAGCATGATGTTCGACAAGGTGCTCAAGCTGGCCGAACGGAGCCACATCGTCGTCGCATACGTCGCGCTTCGCACTCCCGCTGTGTCGACCGCAAAGACACCATACGAGTACGAACCGCGATCCAGACCGTCGATCGTGTGCGCGAAGCGCGCATCGCTCCCGGCAACGATCGCACGTGAGAGTGCCCCGTCCTGGAGTATCGAGACCGTCGCGCCCGGGTACGCGTACCCGTCGATACGGACAGAGGCCTGGGGGAGCTTCGTACCGGCGCCAGACCCGGTTCCCGTGCTCCCGCTGCCGCTTCCCGATCCGTCACCCCCGGAAGGGCTCGAGCCGCTGCCGCTTCCCGATGCACCGGTGCCGCTCCCTGTGCCGCTGCCGGTACACTCCGGGCCGACGCAGCTTGAGGTCGCGGTCGACGTGCCTGTGCCGGTCCCGGTTCCCGTCGAAGTCGCGGTCGAGGAAGCACTCCCGGGCTCGATACCGACCGTGAACTCAAGGAGGTAGGGTGGGTCGATGGTATTGTCACGGAAATCCCGACAGCTGACGTAGACTTCGTAGTCGGTATCATCCTCGAGTCCGCTGTAGATCCCGAAGTTCCAGAACGCCAGCCCTGAGGTGCTCGTCGAGGTAAACTGGTACGGCATCGTCACGTAGCTGATGCTTGAGGTCGCCCAACGACAGCGGGAACGCTCGTCGGTCACGACCCAGAGCTGCACGGCACGGGTCCCGACCTGGAGGAGTCCTGAGGGTTCGGCGCTCAGTATGACCGGCGGAGTGACATCGTCGGTGTCGACCGGACCCACGCCGACCCGATCAACGATAGCTATCATGGTGCGCCCGTACTCGAGCTCGGCATCGGCCGCATCATAGGTGTAGATCGTCACCGGGTAGGACTTGGTCGTCGTGCCGAGCACCATTCGCTGGTCACCGAACGCACCGAACGTCGCGTGGTGACCGATCTTGATACGCACCTCGTTCCCCGCCCCGATACCGACCGAGGTATTGAGGTCGACGCGCACCTTACCAGCAGTGCCCGATGTCACTACGATCCGGTCCGAACCGGCGGTCTGTGCAGAGGAAAGCGGCCGCTCGGTGTAAGGACCGCCCGGCGGCCCGAACGCCACATCGACGTCGCTGAAGTTGAGGAGCGCGGGTATGGTGAACCCACCCTCGTTGAACATGAGCTCGATCGCGCCATTGGGCGGTATCGACTGGCCCAGCGTGAAGGTGAGCGTCTGGTCGGTCGGCGTATTCGGTGCCGACGTGGAGAGCAGGTTGCGAATGTTCGACAGGTACGAGGTGGTCTGCGCCGCACCGTGACTCCCCATTCCGAGCAGCATACCTATCACGAAGAGGAAAAGGAGAGGAGCAGAACGAGTGAAGCGGGGACTCATGATCGTAAGAAGCGGTGGTACAGGCACCACCGAAGCCGTGCGTGGTGCGTGCACGATCGCACTGCCACAGAACGTCTGTAGCGCTATTGTAACGCGTCCCGTGGCTTAGGGCCGTGGCTTATCCACCACACCGCGAAGACCGAAGCACGGACGTCTCTGCTACTTGAACGTGAACCGCCGCCGGCTGTCAAGATAGAAGTTGAGCAGAATAAGACCTAGGAGCGACGTGCCGATGAGCGTGACGACAAGCAGTATCCCATCATCACTACGAAGACCAGCGCCTGCGGCCGCCTCGCGTGCAGCCAGGGCTCGTTCGCGCGCGTTCAGTTCCGCGAGCAGCGTGTTCGTCCGGTTTTCCTCGACCCCGGCCATGACCGCGACCGTGTTCGCCGTGAGGTGCATGCCGCTGCTCGCGGTCCGCCAGCCTTCGCCGACCAGGAAACCATACGCCGAAAACGTTGCGAGCACCGCAAGGAGAAGCACCTTGGTATCACGTCGTGTGTACTGCCAAAGCATAAACAAGCTGTGAAAACGAGCACGGATGCGACCACTTACCTTCCGTACCTCTAGCGTACCAGCGGGACGTATCCCGAGCAAGGGTAGTAGTCACCAGGCTAGGCAAAGAACACGATGAGGCTTATCACACCGAGGGCAACGAGTGCAGCGAACCAGAGCGTAGTCCGTAAGAGCCTCTGCGCAAAGCTCGCCCGAGCGCGTGCCGCACTGGTTCGTGCCGTGTCAGCGCCAGCGGACCTCAGTATGCGCCGTACGTACGCGCGGACCACGAGCGCTAAGAGCAGGACGAGGCCGAGTATGCTACCGAGCACCACGCCGACCTCGCGCAGTGGCACGACCCAGAACGTCGTCTCCCGCGTGATCGTCTTCTTCTCGCGATCGCCGAACATGACGCTTGCTCGTGCCTGGTACCGACCGAGGAGGAACCCCTCATGCTCCCACACCTCTGCGAACAGGCGCTCGGCCCTTGGCAGAATAGCCCCAGCGTTCTCGTTGACCGGCAGCTGGCTCACCTCGTTCCCTAAGAGGTCGGTCAACGTAATGATGCCCTGGGGCCGTTCATGTACGTTGCCGGTATTCTCGAACCGGACCGAAAAGTCGACCGGTGGCTTCGTGTAGAGCAGTTTGCCGGTCGAGAACTCCTTGAACACGATATCTTCGACCACCTCGCCGCTCACCCGCAGGTTCGCGAGCGATGCGACGTGGAACCCGACCCCAGCACCGGACTCGAGCACCGTATCAGCCTCGCGGGTAATAAAGAACGCCGCAAAGTGTCCTCCCGGCTCCGCATCCACGGGTACCTCGATCCGGTAGGGCACCTGTCCGCTCTCGCCGGGTCCCAGCTCAAGCATGGTAACCTCGAGCTTGATCCAGCTCGCCGACGCGAGCGGGTCTGCGCTCGGGCCACGCTCGAAGAGCGGCGTCCCTTTCGCTTCCATGCCGGTCACGTTACGTGTGCCGATCACGTAAGTCTCGCGCTCATTGCTCACATTGGTCACCGTGAGCGCGCCTGTCAGACTGCCACCCGGGTCGACCCGCTCATCGATCGTTGCAGGTGCAATGGTGACTCCCAAGCCTTGAGCGAAAAGCTCCGATGCCGAGCTAAGTATCGCAAACAATACCAGGGCAATGAGTACGAGCGGACGCGAAACGCGAAAAACCGTTTGGAACATGGCGTGTTGCTAGCGTATATGACGAAGAGTATACCATGCACATAGCGAACTCGGCACCGGAACCTATGCACGGGCTGGGGAAACAATAAACAGAACGCCGCATAGCTGCGGCGTTCTGCCAATGAAGCACGATGTACTCTCTGTGGACTTAGAAGACCGGGGTCGCGATGTAGGTGAGCGTCGCAGTATAATCCTTTGCCGCTTCCTGCAGCTCCATGATCTCGATCTTGTACGCGACCGTGGTCGAGCCCACACCGGTTCCCGCAGTTTGTTCGACCGCAGTATTGTGATAGAAGACCTCGACCGGGTTGTCGATGAAGTTGCCGACATAGCGCGGCTCCGGGTCCGGGAAGAAATCGAGGAGGCTCGAGAGCGCAGTATCATCGGTGGTGAGTCCCCAGTGGCCATAGGTGTCGTCCGCACCCATCGTGCCGGTCGGACCAGCCCATTCGGTCGGGGTCGCGTCGGCTGTACCGTCCGTAAACTCATCGATGGTTGCGCCATTCCCTGCGGTCAGGGTCTGGTCCGCCTGGACCGTGACGCTGAAGCCGTTGAGGGCATTCGTGTCGACGCGAAGCTCCTGTGCTGCAAGCTTTGCCGTATTCGGTGACAGCACGCCGAACGGTATAGCGGTCGCGGTCGTCGTGGTCGAGGTTTGCACGGCGTCGCCGTTTACCGTGACACCCTCAATGACCGGGTTCACGCTGAAGGTGAAGATCGTATTGACCGCCGCGGTCACGGTGACCTCGTTGAGGATCACCACGCGGGTATCGCCAGAGTCGGCCGCGGTGCTTGCCGGGTCGCCGCCGATCTGGATCACGTACGAACCGGGAGTTGCCGGGTTATTGATCAGGTTACCGCCCGTCGAGGTGCCGACATCGATGATGAAGTCGGTCGTCGACGCGATCGTGTCACCCGAACAGACGGTGAAATCAATGCTGTCAGGGTTCATGGTCGGGTATATCTCGCTTGTATCACCACCGGTACAGCTACCGACAGCGTCCACCTTAGTAGCGCCCGCTACGATGTAGATATCCCCAACGGCAACATTTGTAAGGTCGAACAGGCTATTCTCCGGATCGAACGTGACGCGGAGATTCTGGCCTCCCACCATACCGCTCGGTGTGGTGAAGCGGATGCGGTGCGCGGCGTTGGCACCGGGCGAGGACGCACCTTCGGTCGCGGAAGGTCCGACCGAGAGCGTGTCGCTCACCTCCTCGAGGGTTGCTGCCTGTGCGGTGTGTATCCAGGCCGGCAGGCCCATGCTCCAGGCAAGAAGTGCGAGCGCGGTGACGATCGCTATGGATCGCACCGGCAAAGTAAGTACATGTGCTAACGAATTCATTGTGGTTGTATTACCGATAAGTTAATAAAAAGCTACGAAAAAACCGATCGTGCACAGAGGCGCGCGGTGATGGTGCGAACACATACCTTATGTTGGAATACAGGGGGCATGCATTCATGAACCAGTATACCGTGGTTTACCGACGAGGTAGGTGGGCTCCTGTGGATAACCGCACGGCATGCCGATCAGTCAAGGTCGTGCACCTCAGATGCTGCCTCGTCGACCGAAACCTCGAACGATCGCTCATAGGTGAGCACGTCGGTAAGGAGCGCGGATATGAGGACCCATCCGAGACCGGCAAGCGCGATGAACAGAAAGAAGTAGCGGTACTTTGTGAGAAAACCGATCGTACCGAACACGGGCTCTGTCGGCACGTTCGATGCTTCGGGCATACTCGTCGGCCGTGCGATACGCCTGAGGTCGACCATACCTTCCGAGATCGGTCGCAGGAGCGTACGGGGCTCGAGCGCGATATGCGCTCGCACGATCGGTACGGACACGGGCTCTGCGACCGGCCGGTCAACGAGGTGCGCGGTCTCAAGGAGGAGTGCCCGGCGAATGTACGCCCTAACCCCCCAGAGGAGCAAGAGTACGAAGCAAAGCGTTCCGCCGAGCGCACCGGCAAGCGGCAGAATCGGCAGCACATAAAAATATGTCGTCGCCTGGGTGAACCGCTTGGCTTCCCGGCCATAGCCAAGGACCGCTTCCGCCCGGTAGCGCCCGATGTCCCATACCCCCGAATCGGCTTTCCAGCTAAAGGAGAACTTGCGAATACTGCCCGGCAAGACATTGCCGAAGTGCTCGCCCTCATTGAACGTGACCCTGCCCCGTTCTTTGCCGAACATGTTGTAGATCGTGATCACGCCCTGGGGCATGAGGTGGACGTTGCCCTGGTTCTCGAACCGGAGCGAGAACCGCGCCTCCGGCTTCTCGTAGAGCCGTTCGTCGCTCACGAAATCGCGTATCCTCGCCCGCTCGTCGATGTCGCCCGCAACGGTCACGAGGAACAGGGTCGCTATCGAGCTCGCGACGCTCACCGTGCTCTCGCCTTGCGCTTCAGGCGCCCGGTTCCCGATGAGGACCGCTGCGTAGTGGCCACCCGGCGAGGCGTCCGCAGGTACCCGTATGGTGATCGGCACCTCGACCGTTTGCTCACCGCGCACCTCAAGCGGTGCTTCGAGCGTCTCGATCCAATCGGCGAGCAGCTCCCGATCGTCCGAACCCTCACCTGCTCGGGCCGTGAGGTCGAACCGCGGCCGGCCGGCCTCACCCAGAGGCGAAAACGGCACCGGATCCGCATAGAGCATGACGGGCACGACACCGCCGTTCACGACCCTGACGGTGGTGCTCCAGATCTCGCCCGGATTGAGGCTCACCTGAAAGAGGGGCGGCGTAACCGTAAGCGATAGGCTCTCCTGTGCGACAGCAGGCAGAGGTAGCAGTGCGAAACTTGCGCCAAACAACATCACGACGCCTATAGGGTACCAGGACACCGACGCACGGGCACGGAGCATGCGTCGCATGTGTACGAGCGAACTACCTGCGTGCGGGAAGTTGTACGACATTGCCTTGGGTCGATGCACGCGGGGTTCGGGTGAGCGCGATCGTGGCACCCCGCACCTCGGGGCCGGACCGCTCGAGCGGGGGAACGGTGACGCGAGCCAGAGCGACGGGTGCGGGTTGCTGAGGCTCGGGACGCGGATGGGTATCCTGGGAAGGCATATGGATACCGCGTGAGCGAGGATGCTCGCGCGTACCCTCGGCAGCATACGCTGGTTGGTGCACCCTGATAGGGCGGGCGACGGTGCGCAGGTGGATCACGTAGGTGCCCAGAACCGCAAGGACGAATACACCGACCAGGGTCGCCATGATCTCTTTCCACGGAAAGACCCAGA
This sequence comes from uncultured Candidatus Saccharibacteria bacterium, assembly GCA_964531785.1. GTDB lineage: Bacteria > Patescibacteriota > Minisyncoccia > Phycocordibacterales > UBA12088 > CAYWMQ01. The sequence goes on along the minus strand of CAZHFF010000001.1, from coordinate 64,225 downwards.
AGTAGACTGAATCTTGAACGCTTGCGAGCTGCTTATCACCGTACTCGAGGTCGAGGAACGCTTTGTACTTACCGAACCTGCCGGAAGCCGTCCATGCCGCGGCGAGCTGCTCGCGATTCTCGGGGGTGATCTCTTTGCCATCAGCGTTTAAGGGCACGCTCCCGACCTCTTCGCCGCGGCGGTTGAAGATCCGTATCGAACCGCGCGGCTCTAGCTTACGGTTGCCGACGTTCTCGAGGAGGTACGCGAAGGTTACCTCCCCTCCCAAGATAAGGCTTCTTTCTGCGGTGAAGCTCCCGAGCTGGAGCCGTTCCCGGGCATCATCCTGCACCTCAAGGTTGAGCACGAGGCTCGTCCCGTCAGGCAGGCTCTGTCCGCTCCCCGGCACACCTATCGTCCCATCGGTAAAGCTGATGCGCGCAAAGTAGCTTCCCGGTTTTGCCGAGAGGTTAACATGGATCAGGTACGGCACCTTGCGGCTCTCGCCCGGAGCAAGTGTGATCACCCCACGGGTGATCTCGATCCAGTTCGCGAGCGATTGTGACAGATCGGCGACCCCGGGCGAAACGATCGCCTGCGCACCCGAGTTCGGGTCCAGGTTCTCGACGGTCGCCCGCAGGCTCTTTCGTTCGTTCGACGTGTTGACGATCAGGAGCTCTTTCTTGATGATGTCCCGCGGCTTCGCCTTCTCGTTCGCCACGATAGGGGTCACTGTGAACGGCCCTGAACCGGTGTGCCCGGGCGGAAGCTGACTCTCGGTGCCATGGTCATCCTCTGCCCATACGACAATGGCTGGCGCGGCAACGAGCATGGTCAACACGCCTACAGCCAAAACAGCCGCACCGGAACGCACCCGCGACAGGTACCATCGCATAGCACTATTGTAGCGCAGAGCGCGCTACGTGTAGAGCAGGAGCAGTGGATAGCGCTCAGCCGATGAAACCAAGCAGAAGACCCGCAACGAGCGGCAGCAACAAGTTGTCCGAACCACGGGGGGCAAACGCTTCGACCACCGCAAGTACGAGCCCGCCGAGAAGCGCGTAGGGCCAGTACATACCGAAGGCCATGAGGATGAACGCAGCAACTGCAAGGCATACGGCACTCCCCTCGAAGGTTCGTCGCTCGCCGAACACCCGGTACTCCCGCTTGCCATACCGAGTACCGACGATGGCTGCAAGCGGGTCGGCGAACGCGAGTACGAGGATGCTGCCGACGAACGCATCCGGGCCACCAGTGAGGTAGAGGAGCGCGGACAGGATCACGCCGAGCGCGAGAAAGAGCTCTCCGTAGGACGCTTTCTGTACAAGACCGAGGACATCAAGGACCGCACGCTGCCTCGTAAGCAGGAAGACGCCGAGCAGCACCAGGCCGATCGCAACGACTGGCACGAGCCCATAGGTCACGCCGATGAACGCAAGCAGGACCGCTGTAATGCTGTGGACCCCCTTACGCAAGAGGAACGGGTACATGGTGTGTATTCTATCACGAAGTCCTGCCGACGTGCTCGAGGTAACGCACAAGTAAACGGACCGGTGCGCCAGCAGCCCCGGGTGCCAACTGGTCGCCCTTGTCGCTCGTCATACGTGGCGCTATATCGAGGTGCGCCCACGGCGTCCCCTCAGGGTAACCGGTCGCGAACTCGGCAAGGAACATGCCGCCGCCGATACTGCCCGCGAATCGGGACTGCTCATGAGGCACGTTCGCAAGGTCGGCGAACTTTCCCTTTACCATACCCTTGTACTCGTCCCAGAGCGGTAGGCGCCAGAGGTAATCGCCGCTCTCCTCACCGAGCGCGAGCAGTGTTTCTGCGAACGCGTCTTCCTTGGTCATGAGCGCGGTCGCCTTGGTACCGAGCGCAACGAGCGCAGCGCCGGTAAGCGTTGCCACGTCGATCACTGCGGTGGGTTTGTAGCGCACTGCATAGGTGAGCGCGTCGGCTAGAATGAGCCGGCCCTCCGCGTCGGTGTTCAGGACCTCGATGGTCTTCCCGCTCATGCTCCGCAAGATGTCGCCGGGTCGATAGCTCTCGCCTCCGGGCATGTTCTCGACCGCAGGCACGAGTGCTACGACATTGACTGGCAGCTTGAGCCTTGCTGCGGCAAAGAGCGCATGAAGCACCGCAGCACCGCCGGACATGTCAAGGTGCATTTCATACATATAGTCTGCCGGTTTGATGGAGAGACCGCCGGTATCGAACGTAACTCCTTTGCCTACGAGGACGACGGGTGCGGTTTTTCGCTTGCCGCCCCAGTACTCCGCTATGATGAACTTGGGCTCGTGGACCGACCCGCGCGCGACACCAAGAAGTGCCCCCATCTTGAGCTTCTCGATATCGGTGCGCCCGAGGACGCGCACCGTGGCACCGGTCCCGCGTGCAGCCTTCTTAGCGTGGTTCGCCAGCACGAGCGGTGTCATGTCACCCCCGGGCGTGTTCGCAAGATCGCGACAATCGTTCACCTCACGTGCCACGATCTCACCAAGGACAAGCGATGCTCGAAGGACCTCGGCATCCGGCGCACGGACGACGAGCTCATCAAGGAATGCCCAGCCTTTCTTGGGTTCCTCGCGGAATTTGCTGTACTCGTGGTTCGCGAGGTGGACATTCTCGCCGATCTGACGCGCAAGCTCGGTTCGCTCGAACGTAGGTACGAGCGCATGCAGCGCATCGAAATCGAGCACGAGGCGGCGGTACCTGCGCGCTTTCGCCTCGAGCACCATGCGGCGGACCAAGGTGACGAGCTTGCGTCGCGTGAGCGGCAGCTCACCCTCGACACCGAGTACGAGCTCCCGCGCAGGCGTCGTGCGCACATCGGTCAGGTCGGTAGCCGTGTCGAACGCGACCGTAACATGGTCGGGGCGCGAGGGAGCGGGCTGCGTTGCTTCAAGGAGTAGCTTCATGGTGGTTTATGAGGTTAGGTATGCGTCTATACTGGTAACAAGGGTCGTGAGCATTGCCCTGAAACGCTCGGTGTCCGGTTCAAGCAGGGTCATCCGAAAGCCGTCGAGGTGCGAGTTCATTCCGGAGAGCGGCACGACACAGATACCGGTCGCCGCCATGAGGTAGTGTACGAACCGCTTATCGTTGGGCATGCCGACCACGAGTTCCTCGATGTATGAGCGCACCGCCTGATCAGGCAGCGGCAGCGTTTGGTCGTCCCGGAGCATGCCGTCTTTAAAGACCACAGCGGCATAGAACGCGCCGCTCGGTTTGTTCGCGATAACCCCGTTCACCTGCCGGAATGCTTCCTCGAACAGGAGCGCTTTCTTGCCATACGTCGCTGCCACGCTCCGGAGGTGTTTCCCGTACTCCGGGTTCGAAAAGATGCGTGGAAGTGCCATCTGTGGCAGCGTGGTCGAGCAGACCTCGAGCATCTTCGCATCGACGAGCGCTTTCATGTAGCGGCTGAAGTTCATATCGCGATCCCGGTTGTAGACCTCCATCCAGCCGCATCGAGCACCCGGCCAGGGCACCTCTTTGGAGAGACCTTTGAGCGCTATGCCCGGCACCCCGTCGAGCACTTCGGAGAGCGGCACCATGCGCTGCCCGTTATAGGTTATGTTCGCATAGATCTCATCGCTCATCATGAACAGGTCGTACTCACGCGCTATCGCAACGATACCCTCGAGTGTTTCGCGTGAATACACGGTACCGGTCGGATTGTCCGGGTTTATGATCAGGACGCCGCTTACCTGCGGATTGTACTTGACCTTATTACGAATATCTTCGAGGTCCGGCTGCCATCCACGCTCTGGGAGTAGGTCATAGGTGAGATGCGGACTCTTCGCATGGGCGGCCTCTGCGCTCGAGTGGGTCGGGTAGGCTGGGTTGGGCCCCAGGACCCGTGCGGTCGGATGCAGGTACATGAACGACGTCTGTATCGCGTCCCCCAGGCCGTTGAAAAAGAGGATATCGTCCTCCGTGATCTGGGCACCGCCCTCAGCATTACGCATAGCGGCCAGGAACTTTCGTGTTTCGAGCATGCCTCTGGTCGGCGAGTACCCGTATGACGCATCGCAGTTCGTCGTCAGGTCGGAAACGATGTCCTTGATCCATGTCGGCACCGGATTTCCTTTCGCGACCGGGTCGCCGATGTTCTCCCAGTAGATCGGCACACCGAGATCACGGAGCTTTTCGGCAGCAGCGACGATCCCGCGTATCTCGTACGTGAGCTCGTCGGCACCGGGATGGACGATGTTGTTGCGCATGCAAGCTACGATACTACACAACCCTGTGCTCGTCCAAGCGCGTAGCTGCTGCTCTGCGCTACTCACTTAGGGACCCGGAAGCTTATAGCTTCCGGGTCCCTAAGTGATGGCGGGCTAGCTGGTGCCCGGCTTCTCCTCTGCTACTCCAAGCTCAGCAAGTACGGTTTCCTGAGCCTCATGGAGGAGCTGTGCCTCCTCGATGACGAGCTGCTCGAGGTCCGGCACGTGCTCGTCAAGGTACTGTGCAACGAGCGTGCGCTTCTCTTCACTCTCCGGGTCCTGGTTCGACACCTCAATGAGCAGGGTCAACGCTTTCCCCTGCTCCTCGTCGAGCTGTGCAAACACGCGCTCCATGACACCTTCGAACAGGACACTGCCGAGCTCCTCAAGGAGCTCATGCTGCTCAGACTCGGGCACGCCCCCAAGGTCAATGAACGCTTCCTGTTCGTTCTGTTGGTCGGTGTCCATGTACTACTGATTTAAGTTATACGGTCTGCCCCGGCGAATACCGAAACCCTGCTGCCTAAGAGGACGGTTGCGTGCTGCGCCGACGGGCAGGTCGCGCGCATTGATACCCTTCATATGGTGCGCATACTCGAACGGACTGAGCGCGCTCGCGTCGGGTCCGCCCACCACCTTATACCCCGGCGCTCGCCTCACCCCTGCTGCCGCGTTCGCCTCGAGGCGATCGATCCCCTGGCGCATGAGGCTGCGCATGTACCGGCTCAGTGCTTCTCCTTGCTCCGCGAGCCCAGCATCAATGAGTGCTTGCTGTGCCTTGGGTGTATAGAGCGCGAGCTCTTCAGCGCTAATAGTATCGATAGTGCGGAACCGGGTGATCTCAGCGTCGGTCAAGTTCGGGGCGTTGAACCAGCCTGAACGCAGATCACGCAGGAGGTCGCCTTCGACCTGCGCGAGTGCTTCGGGCGTTGCTGCTCCAGGTGCACGCAGCGTCGGCCCGCCCTGTACGGTGACCTCAGCACCCGCGCGCCCACCTATCCGGAGCGAACCGTTCCGGGAGATCGGGACCTCCCCGACCGCCTCACCATACACGCCGACCCCTGCCCTCCCCGGCACGAGCGGCGTATGACGGCCGTACCCGCCTCGCCCATGCTCGTACCCCCGAGATGCGGCAATGGCTCGTGCACGGTCGATCTCTGCCTGCTGCCGGTTATCGGCGATCATCTCCACCGCTACTCGACCTGGGTCGCGCAGCACCAGGCCCATGCGGCCGCCCGGCTTGTATGCGGGTGTGCGTATACTAGGCGCGACCTGCTGTGGAGGTGCAGCGACACCGCTCTGTTCACGCGCGATGTCCTGTAAGAGCGCGCCGAACGTCCCGCCCGCAGCTGCGTGCACTTCGAGCAACCCGCGTGCGCCTGGCATTCGCTCAAGCTGGTGTGAAAGGACGACGAGCAGCTGCTCCGTCTCGGGCGTGAGCCGTACCGAGCCGCCCGCAAGCTCGAACTCTGCCCCAGGGGTTTCGTCGATGAGCTTGGCTACGGGCACCTGGCTGAGCGCACCCCATGCACTGAGGATGCGCGGCCTGAGTGCGGTCACCTCGGCGCTCCACGCACCGGACGAGAACAGGTACTCAAGCGCCGGCCGAGTCCCTGCGCCCAGGTGGTCCGGTACCTGCCCCAGGTTCTCAAGATTATTGAAAAGCTCCGGCGTTCGTGGGAAGTCACCCGGCCGGTAACGCACAGGCTCCGGAGCGGCCACACGCGCCGGTTCCTGCTTCTCGCGCAGGACAACAGGTTCCTCTGTACGTGCTTCGATCGGAGCAGGTTCGGTCGCCGGTGTTCCGCGCACCGACTGCAGCTCTCGCTCAAGAAGGGCCTCGTCGAATCTGTATCGGGCCGTACTTCCCGGTCGTACCAGGTTCCACTTCCCCTCGTGTACATTGAATGCCTCTTGTGCCGCACCGTCATGCTGGATCTCAAGGAACAGTCGGTACGCAACGCGTCCGACCTGCTCTTCGGTGAGCGATGGGTCGAGCTTTCGCACCATATCCTGAATGACGCTCACTGGACTCTCGCCCTGTGCATAGGTTGTATCAATCGCACCGACCTGTAGCGCCGTTTCAGGCTGCGCTAGAGGCGTGCGTTGCCCGACCTGCGGCTCTACCTCACTAAACATTTGCTCGTCGTTCAACCAGACGCGCCCCTCCTCGCTTCTTGGGGCCGCGTGCGGGATAGCTCCTTCCCGTACTTCGCGATCGAGCGCCGCTTGCAGGTCGTGCTCACGATCCCACCGCATGACCCGCTCACGCATAGCCGGGGGGAGCTCGTGCTTCTCGATCTCAGGTGAATCCTGGGGTCCGTCGCTATTGCGGTAACCCGGCGCGGTAGGATCGTTCAGTGTGGTGCGGTAGCATCGACCTGAGTCGAAGCAGGTGTAGACAACACGGGGATCGCTCGGATCACGGAGCATGATGGAATCATCCTCGAGCCGCACTTCAAGCGTACCCTCCGGCCGGAAAACGCCGCGCGACTCGATCGGGTTCGCCTCGGGCTGTTCCGCACGCTGTGCATCCGGCTCTACCTGTTCTCCCACTTCGGGCGCAGGCGAACGTGCCGGCTCGCTGATCGGTGCGTCCTCAGGCTGCACGCTTGGTTCACTGACCGAGGCCGTCTTTTCTGTTTCCGGTATTCCGGCTACCTCAGACTCTGCCACATCAGGTGTCTCGGGAACACCCCTGAGGCCGACCTTCTCATCGACCCAATCAGCCGCGCGCTTGAGGTTGCCGAGCGCACGGGGCACGCCCGTATATGCCTCGGCGTCTGCGAGCGATCCGCCATCAACGACATGCGCAGCCGCTTGACCTGCGGTCGCGCCCGCGCCGAACGCTGCTGCTCCCGCGACCACCGTTGCACCGGTTTTCAGCTGGCGCTCTTGCTTGCGTATCGCGAGCAACTGTTTCCGTGTATCTGCAAGGTGCTTGCCGGCAAAATCCTTCTTGAGCTCCCCGGTCTTTCGCGCGGCCCGCTTCTCGATAACGGAATCGAGTCCTTTCTTCGTACCGACGGCTGCCCCCATACCGGTCAGGAAACCGACGCCTGCGCGGGTGGCCGCTGCGCCACCTGCCCAGAACGCCGCAGCCGCTGCTGTCGGTGCGGCAAGGAGCGCTGCTCCCGCACCGATCGCACCCGCCCCAACGACGCGGAGGGTGAGCTTGTTCGCAAGAGGTATCTTACGGTAGTACTCGGCGACCGCTTGCATGCGCCGTACCAGCGGACCATGTTCCTTTTGGGCCCCAACGCCTTGCAGCTGCTCTATGGTCGCTGCGTGACGCATAGTCTGCGCGTAGAGGATCGCCTCGTGCCACGCAAGGATATGCGCCGCGGGATCTCGCGAGACCGCCTCTTCCAGATCGCCTCGTCGTTCGCGTCGCGCTTTCACGGCCTCGACGATCTTTGTGACCCGCTCGGTGCGTTTCGTGCGAACCTCGCCGAGGAGGGCGTCATACGCCGCCTCTTTCTCATCTCTAACCTTCGCAAGCAGAACGAGCTCCTTTGCATTTTTTGCCCGCTTCAGCAAACCTAGCTCGTTGCGCCGGGTCGTAAGCGCCATAAGCGCCGCCTGATACTCCTTCCCCGCCTCACGGAGCCGGCTCGTGAACTCGTGGTACTCGGCACGTGTCTGCTGGTACGGATCTGATGGAGCTGCTTCAGGTGTCGGCTCAGCCGGGGTGGCTTCTGGTGCAGTCACACCAGGCGACGATACTGATTCTCCGGCGGCTTCGCTAGGCACCATGTCTGCTGGTGCAGCGAGAGCAGCTGCTTCCTCGCCCGTCCGATCGGACGCTGTCTCCGGCGGGGTCGGTGCGGTTTCTGCGGCATCTGTCTCCGGTGCACCCGCAGGTACTGCCTTGGGTTGTGTGGGCGTCTCCGGTGCCGGTTCTGCTACGGGGGTCGGCTCATGCGCTGGCAGAGCTGTTGGAGCATCCTGTTTTTCGGTCACTGCCTCAGGCGCCGACGAAGTCTGCTGCACCCGCTCCGGCACCGATGGTTCGGTCCGTTCGGCAGGTACACCCGCCGCCGTACCCGGCTGCGCGGCTATACCTATCATGCTGTTGTGTACACCCTCATGGGCAACGACACCGACCTGGGCACCATCACCGATGTTGTAGGTTATGTTCACCGAACGGTCAGCCGAGGAGGTGTCCGCATTGGGGAGTGCCGCGTTATGTTCGAGCGCCTGCTCGAGGCCCGTCTCGAACGTTTCGCTCACGTCTGGCTTCGTCTCACCCGCAGTCTCTGCCGCCAGCCGGGGTGCCGCTGGTTCTGCGGTCGGCTCCGCTGCTGGCGGTTCTTCGACCACTCCTTCCGCGGCCGCATCGGACATGGGTTCGGTTGGTGTCTCAGGTATCGCGGGGAGTTTCGGCAACGGCGGCAACACTATGCCATACCGAGTGATCTCTTCATGATTGCGCTCTATCGCTTCCAAAATGAGTTCGGCCAGCCGATCGGTCTGCTCGGTCATTTCGGTCGTGCTCCGGAGCTTCTCGACGATCTTGCGCATGAGCGTTATCCCCATTGGTTCTGCGAAGTGCGCATCGGTCGTACTGTGCGTATGGAGCGCATTGAGGACGAGGTCGGCATACATGAGCACGAGGCGCTTGCGTCCGGTACGGATCTCATCTACGTCTGTGAGCGACTCGAGCGAACGCGCGACCGTTTCCAGGTCTTCGGTCGCGACCGGTTCCGGCACTACGGCTGTGCCGGACTCGCCCGTAGTGCTCGTACCCCGGCGCGCGCTGATGCGCTCGCGCATACGTTTCAAGTTCTTGTCGATACCGACACGCAGGTCATCAATACGTTTAGGATCAGTCTGACGTTCCAAGCGACCCAAGAGCTCGTTCGCTGCGAGCTGCTCAGGTGAACCGAGCTCTTCCCGAGGCAGGTGATCCAGCTCGTCACGAACCCGCGCCTGGTACGCGGCACGTTCGGTCTCGCTCGGTTCATGCGGCTCGGTACTACCTTCCGCCTTAGGCGGCACGGGCGGCACCCCGGCTTCGGTGGTCGGTGGCACCGCAGCGGGCGCTCCCGAGCGCGACAACTCGGGTGCTCCAGATACTTCACGCTGCTCGAAGTGGGTCGTTTCAGCAGCTATCCAATCGACGAGCTCCTTTCTGAGCGCGATCTTGCGACGCATGACATCCGGCGCATCATCCGGCCGCGAGGTCAGGTCTTCGACCGTGAGCGCATCGAGGTCGTGCGGAAACGCGCCGACGTCCACCTTGAATATGTTCGGGTCGAGGTGCGCGAGCTCCTGCGCCGCCGCGATCAGTTCGCCGTTCGACGCGTTCACGAGGTCTTTCTGTTGCTTCTTGAAGCCGAGCACCTCGAGCAGCTTATGCTCGGTCGATATGACACGCTCCGGCTTTGGTACCCCTTTCGATGGACTCGGCGACAGATCGGTCGTTTCCACACCTTGTGCCTCGCTTGACGCTTGGTGCGGAAGCCACGCTCCGACCCCGGTCAGAGGATCAATCACGTACTCCTGTCCCGGATAGAGCTTGCCCTGCTTCACCAGCTCGCTCACGAGTTCGGCTACTCGGGTCTCCACCGCCGACCGCTGCTTCGGATCTGCGTCGAGCTCCTCTGTGGTGATGAGCATGTGCGCGGCCCCCTTCCAATCCTCGAGCGAGCGCATGCGTGCGAGCAGCTCACTACTTGTGAGCGCTTCAAGCTCACCGCTCGTCGGTATCTCGCTCAAGACCAAGCCGCGCGTAGGCTGGGCCTCCTCAACGGGTACTGGAACTGGTCGTTCGCGCATACGGTATCCGTACTATACCACCTCAGGACCGGCTAAGCGGTACGCTATCCACCGCTAGAACACCGGTACGATCACGTAGCCCATGCGGCTCTCATAGTAGCCCGCAGGTTGGCTGCTCCCCACGCGTATCCTATATATAATGTCTGTATGCTCATTGACGACCGGCACGCTACTGTACGCGACCTCGGCGGGTGCGGTGGTAAGTGCCGCGAACGTGTCGTCAACGAGGAACCTGGTAGATCCACTGGCGAGCGTGTTGTCACCCGCGTGGTAACCAAAGCAACTTGCTGCACCTATGGTGCACGCAGTGCTCCAGGGCTGTGGCGACGCATTGGTCGAAGTGATGTCCTGGATGACCGCCCCGACACCGGCGGTCATGTCAAAGAGTTCATAGAGGAAGACCTGGTACCCCCGCGTCGCGTTCGTGCTTACGCTCAGCCGTTGCCCCGCGGTCCGATCCACCCCCAGCGCAAGGTTGCCAAACGGGATCGAAAACGCGTTCGCAGTCACGTCCGTCGTGACGCCTTCGGTCGTGGTCCCCATGGGGAGACCGGTGACCGTGAACGATAGCGTCCCGCTCTCAGTGACGAGCGAGGGGTAACCGGCTACGGTCGACGAGGCCATGACCGGAAGATCAGCGTCAACGTCATAGAGCCGGAAGAAGTACGTGCGGCCCGGGCGGGCGTCATACTGCGTAATGGTGAACTCGTACTCCTGCTTGGCGTACGCCGGGAAGACCCAGCTTGAGCTCGTGCTCCGGTACAGGAGCCCGCTCTGCGAGAAGCCGAGAATGCCGACCGTTTCCGCTGTGTGCACGCGGTTCCCACCATCAGCCTCATCGATAGCGAACCGGGCGGATACCGGGCTTACGTTAGCGTACCGGACCCACCCACCATCGGCACCAAAGCGTGTCTGCTTGCTTGCGACGATGCCTGGTACCTGCGTGAAGTACGCATAGGGGAAGAGATACTCGTACCATGGCGTATTGCCCCAACCCGTAATGACCGTCCCGGTCGTGGTCGCAAGGAGCGCGATACCGCCGTTCTTGAAGGAACCTCCCTCGATCGCCACCCACCCGATCGTCTCAGCGGCAGTAGGTGCCGTGTTTACCGCATCAGGCACCTCGATCGCGCATAAGAACGCTTCGGCAGAAATGCTCTCCTGGGTCGCGGTCAGGAAGTCGGGCGTGCCCGCATTGTTGTTGCTCTGGAGCGATGTGTAGACGATCGGCGATTCGTCGAACGCCTGTTCGAACGCGCAGGTATCGTTTCCGGTCCCCGGCAGCACATTGTTCCGGTACGCGAGCGTGGTCGTCGAGTTCACGTCGACGCGCCGCCCGTCGGGAAGCAGGTACGCACCGCGCTCCATGACGAGATAGGCGATGAGCTCCTCACCATGGTCGTCCGCTTCATCGTCGGTCTCCTGGATACGCACCGTGAAGCTCGACGTGGTGGTCGCGGTAATCATCGCCGCCGCTGGCCGGTTCGCACTTCCGCCGCCACTATCTCCGGTTATCGCTTCAACGATGAAGATCGGGTCGGTGTACGTGTGGAGGAGCGTGACCGTCGTGCCTGCCAAGTCCGTGGTCGTCGTACCCACCTCACCCACCACCTCCGGGGTATAGGGAAGCTCGTTATGGGTACCACATCCGGGACCCACCCCCGCGACACAGCTGTCTGCACCGAATATGACGCTCGCGGTTATCGTCGCATTGTCCTCACCCGCACCATCAGTGTAACAGAAGCGCGACCCGGTCGTGCACGCATCCTGTGACGCGACGTCGGTGAAGGTTCCTGGGTCGGAGGACTCCGAGAACTGCAGCTTGAACTTGACCCCGCTCCCCGCCTTACCAGCAAGCTCCTGTAAGAGCACCCGGAGCTTGAGTACCGCCCCCATGCTAACGTCGACCGGGGCGGTATTGGTCGCCGCAAGCGGCACGACAGGCGTCAGGCTTTCCTCGTCATCGTACCAGCGCCAGGCTTTCTGTTCGACCTCGAACCCGGCTGTAGTCAGCGTCGGGTAGTACGTGTACGTTCCGAACAGGTCGTCGCTGTCCTCAACCATGCGGAAACAGTAGCTCGTCTCATCCGGCACACCGTTCGCTTCAAGTATCCAGTCGTACTCGATACTCTCGCCGATCGCTGTCTTGTACGGGTTCGGTGCGGACGGGTTCGCCTCCTCATAGGTACCCGCGCGTCCCGTTATCGAGACCGAGAGCTTCAGGTCACCCAGGGTGGGCGGATCTGTCGAGAGTGGCGTACCGTCCTCAGGTACCGCATTGTACCCGCGCCAGAGCGCGGTCGTCGACGCACTGTCGCCCGTATCGAACCACATATCTACAGCGTCACAGGTCGCGGTGCGCACGCCGTACTGCAGCTTCCATGATTTGGTTTCGCGTGAAATGCTCGACCCATGCACCCGAACCGCCATGCGCAGACGGAGCACCTCTCCAGAGCTTGGCGGTTTATCGTACGAGGTGATCGCGGTGTTCTCGCCAATTCCTGAGGGTCCGGCAGGCCACATGTCGCTCGGTGTCAGAAGCCCGTTATCCACATACCATGCATAGTAGTACTGCTCGAACGAAAGCTCGGCGGTCGGCCAGTCGACGACCTCAGTGCGGTACGCGCGGCCGCTGCCGGTGTCCGATATCCAGAGCTCGTAAAACGTCGTCGAGGTGATGCCGGCACCCATGATCGCACGCGGATGGTTCAGGGTGTCTCCAAGTCCCCACATGTTCATGAAGATCGACGCATTATTCACGGCAGATACTGTGCCGTTTATGGAGATCGGATACGTGGAGGGCTCAGGACCACCTGCCCCCTGCGAACTGTTCGAACGGTATACGACCATCGGCGAACCGTTGGTCTGCGTGTTCTCGATGACCCATGCGACCGACACGTGCGTGCTCGCCAAGGCGGCAGTCGAGGGTATGCTGTAGCGTACCTCGCCGACGCCCTCGAGCCACACCTGATGTCCCAGCTCGTCGACCTGGTTCGCCCCGGTCCGCTTCTGGGTGTGCAGGAACGCGCGCGCGACGCTGTTCACCGGGGTAATGGTCTCGGTCTCGGTCGCGCCGGGCGTCACGTAGGTATGCTCACTGCGCTGTATGCGCCAGTTGGCGCCGGTAAACTCAACGACCGCATAGCTCACGACCGCGGCAACCGACGTGGTCGCTCCACGGGTGAACGTCGCCGTGTCACTGCCGCCGTTCCACTCGGCGGTCGAAAGCCCGGCGTGGTAGCCTGTCGTGTTCGCGGCCGGGTTCTGCTGGCCCGTGATGAAGACCACGACCTGACCGTCCTCGTTCACACCGGAAACCGTACCGGTAGTAACCTGAAGGTCGCTACTCCCATAGGTAGCCCGTTCCTGTGCACGCACTTTGATCTCGTTGTCACCGCCCGGCAACCCGACATACTCGATCAATTCCCAATATATGCGCGTACTGTTCGATGTACCCGAACGTATGAAGGTCACGCCGCTCTCGATGTCGCTCGGGTTTAGGATACCCACGGTGACGTTATTCGCGTTCTGGGTACCGCCTCCAGCGGTCGCGCCTGCTCCGGTCGCGAGCGCATTCGTGATCCTGATGAAGGCCGAGGTGCTCGCCCCAGGTGCCGTGTAATGCGTCCCGGCCAGGATCGAGGCGGTGCTCGTGCCGTTCGCTATGTCGACCACGCCGCGCTGTATGAAAAAGTCGCGCTTGGCCTTGAGCGTTGCTTCCGGGTAGGATAGGTAGCTTGGCAGTGGCCCGTACTGATCGGTAACCCGGAAACAGTACGTCGTGCCGGGAAGCGCATCGGTGTTCGGTTCGATCACGTACTCGAGCTCAACGAACTCGTCATCATCAAGAACGAGCTCGTCCGAAAGCGGGCGGTGCTCGTGGACGCCACCATTTGGGGTGAGGAAGCTCGGATTCTCGTCGGTCACACCGCCCAGTGCAAGCGCTATGTTCGTCGTGTCACTCCCGTCGGTCAGGTATGCCGATTCACTGAGGCTCCAGTGCGAACCCGGGGTACCCACTTCCTGCCAAGCATCGGCAGCACCACAGGTCGATACCTTCTCCGCATACTGGAGAAGCAGTGTGGTCTGATCGGAGGTGGTGCTCCCTTCATTCGAAACGCCGAGGCGCAGACGTTCGACCAGGCCCGGCTGTGCGCCACTTACGGGAACATCCTCGACGCCGCCCGTCTTACTGGTCGCAAGCGCTTCCGACCCATCATCATTCCTGAAGTGGTAGTGCACGAGCGATAGAGTCGCCTTTTGGACCGTCGTGGAACCGGTCGGCGCAACGCTCGTGTTCGGGTTCACGGTACCGCTCGAAACGACGACATTGGCGCTCGGGTCGGCGATCATAAGCGCTATCGTTGCCCCATCTTCAGCGCTCGAGGTCACGTCCATGACCGCAAACAGGCAGAGCGTTTGCGTGGTACTGATGCCCACGGTATCGGTGAAGGTCGCAGTGCCATTGGGTCCGGTGAACGCACCTTGGGTCGTGCCGAACTGTGGCGAGCCGCCACTGTAGGAGACGCTCGCGCAGTCATACGGGGCGGACGTATCAAGCTCATAGTGCAGACGTATGTTCGCAAGGTCGGCGGCCGCATTAATGCTTCCACTCTCGGTAAGCGTGACCGACGTCACATTGCGTGAACCGGCCTGGTCAGCGATCACCCACGCACCCGCGACGAGGACCGAGGTCGAGCTCGCCTTGACCGCACTCTGATGTGCGCCGAGCGCCGAAACGAGGACATCGGCGGCTATGGTCGCCTCGGGGTAGGTCCAGTAGTCCTTGAGCGGCACCCCGGCATCGGTCACCCGGAAACAGTAGGTCGCACCATCGGACGCTCCAGAGAGGGCCACCACCGAGTATTCAAGGTCGACGAACTCGGTCGGACCGAGCACGAGGGCTCCGGTCTCTGATGAGGTGTCCTTCACGCCACCGTTCACCACCAGGTAATCGGTATTTTCATCGCTCACGCCACCGTTCGAGATAGCTACGTTGGTCGTATCATCGCCTTCGGTGAGGTTGGTCGAATCGTACATGTCCCACGAACCGCCACTCTCCCCGACATCGGTCCAGCCTACCTCGGTCGCGGCACAGGTCCCTTGCCGCTCTGCATACTCGAGACGATACGCCGTCGCGCTCGAGGTTGCGGAACCCTCGTTCGAGATGCCGAGCCGGATCCTCCGTGGTGAAGCCTTCGGCAGGTTCATGAGCGGCGTGTCTTCGCTCCCTGCCGTCGCGCTCGATGCCCCCGCCTCGCTCCCGTTGTCGAGCCGGAAATGGTAGTGCGCTTGGGTGAGCCGCGCATCACGGAGGCTAAGCGTACCGGGGATAACGAGCGGAGTTGCTACAAGACGCACCTGGTCATTATTGCTTGCGGTCAGGTCGCTCGCCTCTGCTATCGAAAGCGCGATCGTTTCTCCCGAAAGTGCGGACTCCTCGACATCAAGCACCACGTACAGACAGACCGATTGCGTACTGCTCGCCTGAACGGACCCTGCGAACGCCGCAGTGCCGTCCGCACCGCTAAAGCCGCCCGCTACGGTGAGGCCATACTGGGTCTCTGTGCCACCAAATGACTCGCTCGCACAGTCGTAGGGTGCGCTCGTATCGTACTCGTAGAACAGCCTTACGTTCGCCAATCCGGTTGATGCATGGACCGTCCCTGACTCGGTCACTACGATATCGGTGATCGCATGGGTATCACCTCCACCCAGATCACTGAGCACGAATGCGCCGCCGACGTGCACATCCTCACTTGGCACGACCACCTCGCTCACGAGCGACCCGGTCGTGGTCGCGATCAAGTGGACCGCGAAGGTCGCCTCCGGGTAGGTGCCATACACCGAGAGCGGCTCGCCCTGGGCAGACACGCGGAAGCAGTACGTGGTCCCATCCCCCGCGTGGACCGTAGGGGTTATCGCATACTCGACCTCAACGAACGCACCCGCGCTCAGAGCGATAGGGGAAATCTCGTCCGAAGCGTCCTTCACGCCACCGTTCGGGGTGAGAAAGGTCGGATTGGGATCGCTCACGCCACCGTCTCCCAGCGCTATGTTCGTCGTGTCCGCTCCGTCGGTGAGGTTCGGCGAATCGTACATCCTCCAGGCATCACTGTCGGCGTCGATCCGTGTCCAGGAACTAGCCGCGCTGCAGGTCGTCACCTTTTCGGCATACTCGAGCCGTAGCCCGGTCGTGCTTGCCGCAACGGTCGCACGGTTCGACACGGCGAGACGCAATCGGTAGGGTCGTCCTTCGCGCACATCACCAAGCGGCGTGTCTTCGGTGCCGCCAGTGAGCGATGACGCACTCGCCTCCGTTCCGTCGTCGGCACGAAAGTGGTAGTGCTCCTGGGCCAGGGACAGCTGTTTCCATGCGGCATACCGGTAGTTATTCGACCCGCTCGTATTGGTCTCTGCGGCAGTGCCGACCGAAAAGCCGGTGCCTGCGGTTCCAGCGATCGCTCCTGTGACGAGCGATGCATTGATGAACGGCAGTGCCCCGTCTCCCACGACCGTGTTAGGGCGCATGACCGCACGCGTCGCTCCGGTGTGCTTGACCCATGTATGGTACGGAGAAAAACCGACGTCGATATCCTGAGCCGAACCGCTACCGCTATAGGTGCCGACCGTGAACGTGCTCGAGGTGGCGAACGCAAAGTACCAGTAGACACTGTTCGCAGTGTTCACCTCTGCGTTAGTTCCTATCTCGAACGCGCTCGTTTTGAACGCCTGAATACGGTTCGCACCGTCTGCGGTCGCGGTAAAGAAGCTCGAAGAGTCGCCCGTGTGCTCGCTCGTACGCCAGGTACCCTGGGTCGTACCGTTCCGTTTAATGGTAAGCATGTCGGGCGAGAACGGCAAGCGACCGATGTCGCGGCCATCAAGGCCATTGCCGTAGTAGGCGCCGATCATGAGATCCGCCGCACCTGAATTGGTATCGGGCTTCCATGCATTGCCGAACGCGGTCCAGTGGTACGTCACGCCCGGGCTGTTCACGGTCGCATCGGTTCCGAGAGCGAAACTGTCGGGCCTAAGCGCCGTGATCGCGTTCGCTATGTTCCCTGTCGGCGCATCGAGGTAGACGCTCGAATCCCCTCCCATCATTCGCGTCGTGAAGATGCCCGGCTGTCCGGTATTGCCCTTCACAATGACGAGGTCGGGTGCAAAGCCAAGATCACTGATCACCCGCACGTCACCGGTTCCGACATAGGAACCGGAGAGCATCTGATACGTGCCGCTTGGAGTTGGGGCTTCCGCGCCGCCAAACGCTGCATAGTAGTACGTCACCCCGTTGCTGTGCGCGGTACTGTTACTCCCCACCTGGAACCCATTACTTTCAAGCGCCTGGATCGCGCCTGTGAGATTATTGGTGTCACTGAAGTAGCTCGAGTGATTACCATAAGATTCTTGCAGGTTGTAGACCGCAGCGACCGCACCGGTCGAGTTCTTGGTGAACACCCAGTCGGGCCGGAACCCGACTCCGGTGATCGACCGGCCGACCGTCGAGTTGCCGAGGTATGTGCCCACATCGATACTGCCTGCCACCTCCTTGAACGCAGCAAAGTAGTAGACGCCGAAGTTGAGGGTGTTGCTGCTCCCGACCGTAAAGCCGCTCCCGTCCAGCGTCCGGAAATAGGCGCCTGTCGTATCTTGTGCAGCCGCACTGTAGAACTGGGCATAGTCGACCGGCATGAGACTCGAGCGCCACGAGGGTGGCACCACGGTCGAGGTCGCGTGCTTTGCCCAGACAAGGTCAGGTGCAAAGCCGGTATCGATTGTTTTACTTCCCGCTCCATCTCCACTGTAGCGTCCGACACAGAACTGCCCCGTCGCCGTACAATCGGAGCCCGTGAATGCTATCCACGTATAGCGCGTGTTCGCGGTGTTCGTGTTCGTGCCCGCGACCCGGAACCCGGCGGGCTCAAGGGTTATTTGACCTGCGGTATTATCTGCCGTCGCAGAACCAAGGTACGCAGCTGTGTTCTGGGGCATGGCGATCGATTTCCAGGTCACCCCAATACCGGCCGTAGTATCTGCCTTAATGAGCACCAGGTCCGGCGTGAATCCGAGGCCCGAGATCTCCTTCGCGCCGCCATCCCCGACGTAGTACCCGGTCTGCATTCGGTAGGTCGAGGTGCCCCGCTCGGTCGTATCGCGCCAAACGGCATACCGGTAGTTATCGACACCGCTCGTGTTCGCTTCGGGCGCGGCGCCAACGGCAAAACCCGCGTCGTAAAAGCCCTCGATCGCACCGGTCTGCACGGTCGCGGCGTTCAAGAACGGGTACGAACTTGAGCCGGTCGTGCTCGCCATGCGCATGACACCCTGGGTGGCACCCGTCCGCTTCACCCAAGCTGCATCAGGCTCAAATGGCGTCTCGATGTTCTGCGGCGCACCCGTCCCGCTATAGGTCCCGACGGAAAAGTTGCTGCTCGTCGCGAAGCCGAAGTACCAGTACAAGCTGCCGCTCGTGTTCACGTTCGCTGCATTGCCGAGAATAAAGCCGTCTCCCGTGAACTCCTCGATCAGGTTCACACCATCGGCCAGTGCATGAAAATAACTTGAACTGTCCCCCACGTGTTCGCTCGTCCTCCATGTACCGAGCGCGGTACCATTCTGTTTGATCACGAGCATGTCGGGCGAAAACGGCACCCGCGTGAGCGTGCGCAGATTGATACCGTTGCCGTAGTATGCACCGATCACAAAATCCGTGGCGCCGGTATGGGTCTCTGGGTCCCAGGCGTTGCCGTATGCGGTAAAGTGGTACTCGACCCCGGGACTGTTCACGGTCGCATGGCTACCGACCGTGAAGCTATTGGGAGAAAGTGTCGTGATACCACCAGCGAAGTTAGCGACGTTGTTCGCAAAGTACGCGGTCGAGTCACCACCCATCATTTTCGTGGAGAAGACCGCGTGCTCCGTACCGCTCGCGGTAACGATCACAAGATCGGGTTCGAACCCGAGGTTCGTGATGGTCTGCGAATTACCGTTCCCGAGATAGGTCCCCGATATCGCCTCGAAGGTGCCGGTCGAGGTGTGCGCGGTCGCCCCACCGAAAGCAGCATAGTGATACGTGATGCCGTTCGCATTCGCACGATCGCTCGTACCAACCTGGAAGCCATCATTTTCGAGTGCCTGCACCGCGTTCACCAGGTTCGCGGTATCGGTAAAGTAGAGCGATGAGTCGCCGTAACTTTCGCTTATGTTCGCGACCGCGGCAATAGCGCCACCTTGCTTGGTGAACAGGTAGTCGGGCTTGAAACCGGCCCCCGTGATGCTCCTGTTGTCGATACCGTTTCCGGTGTAGGTGCCTACATCAATGAAGCCGCTCGCCTCCTTGAAGCTCACGTAGTAGTAACGGGTCGCACTGGTGTTATTGGAACTCCCGACGGTGAAGCCGTTACTGTCGAGTGTCGTGAAGTAGACACCGCTCGTATCCTCTGCGGTTGCGCTGAAGAACTGCGCGTGGTTGTTGCTCATGGTGCTCGAGCGCCATGTGGCGAACGCAGCAGTCGCAGGCTTCACCCACACCAGATCGGGATCGAAGCCGGTCGTTATCGCTTTGGACCCGGTCCCGTCACCGGTGTACGCGCCGACACAAAATGTCCCGCCGGAGGAACAATCGGAACCGGAGAACGCGACCCACGTATAGCGATTGTTGATCG
The DNA here is from genome assembly GCA_964531785.1 of uncultured Candidatus Saccharibacteria bacterium. Taxonomy (GTDB): domain Bacteria; phylum Patescibacteriota; class Minisyncoccia; order Phycocordibacterales; family UBA12088; genus CAYWMQ01. The sequence goes on along the minus strand of CAZHFF010000001.1, from coordinate 44,570 downwards.
TGTCCGTGAGCGTGCCGGTCACGATGAAACCATCATCGGTGAGCTGTATCTGCGCTGCGACATCATCTGCAGTGGCAGTGCCGAGGTAGGCAACGTTATTCTGGGGCATTGCGATCGTTTTCATGACCGCACCAACACCGGCTGCCGTATCCGCCTTGATGATGACAAGCTCCGGCGAGAACCCCAGGCCGGATATCTCTTTCGATGCGCCATCGCCGACGTAGTACCCCGTCTGCATCTGGTACCCGGCAGCTTGGGCACGGTCGAAACCGAGGTACGGCCACAGCACCAGGACCACTCCAACAAGTCCCAAAAGCACACCGCCCGTAACGAAAAGCGGCCCGGCAGAGAGGCCCTGCTTTTCGCAGAACGCTTGGAGCGTGCACAGACGAGCGACCAGTTTTTCTATGATAGGAAGCTGCATGCTTTACTAAAGACCCTGGTCATCGTCGCCGTCCTCCCGAACCGGCTTCTGCTCAGAGGTGCTCGACGCGGTGCGAGGCAATGCATCCGGTGTCTCGTCGTCGGGGGTCTGCGGGTTTGCGGGAATGGGACGGGCGCGCGTACCGAGCTCCACCATCTCTCCCGATTCAAGCTCGTACCCGATCGTAGCAACGTCGCCGTTCTCATGGCGAGAGTCGAACAAGAGTACGAAGCGAGGATTCTCGTACTTGGTGTCATCCTGTTTCGGCAACGCGTGCGCAGACCCTGTCCGCAGGTCGTAAACGATAACCTCCCAGCTGTTACCCTTTTCCCGCTGCCACGTCACCAGACCCTGGTAGAGCTGTGGGAACATGTCATGCACCACATTGTCAGTGAGTTGCTCCACCCGGTAGTCACCGTCGGTACTCGAGACGTCGGCGAGCATGATCTCCCAGTTGGTATCGACCCACTCCTGCCAAACGACCTTATCGCCCAGGATGAACGGATTCGAAGAGTTCGAGCGACCCTGTGTCACCTGCCGCGTCACCCCGGAGCCAAGCTCGTGTACCATGATCTGGAGCCGATCATTGATCATCGCCTGCCACACGATACGCTTCCCGTCCGCGTCGATCATGGGCGCGAGATCGTCGTACCCGTTGTTGGTGATGCGCTTGACCTCGACCCCATCGAAGTAGTAGATCTCTCGATCGCCTTCACGGTCCTTCTCCGCATAGACACGCGGGTCCCCCGGAACATGTCGACGCACATCGGTCGCGATGCAGTAGAACTCGCCATCGGCAACGAGCGTACAATCCCCTTCGCCGAAGGTGTATCGGTTGGATCGTTCCTCGACCTCGTCTACGGGGAGGTCTTCGGTCGTCGACGCGTGCTCGTCCGATGTGGCAGGAAGCGCGTCGGTCGTACTGCTCGCGTCGTGCACGTGCCCCGGTTCGGTAGCCTCTGCGCCTGACGGAGCGCCTTCGTCGGATACGGTCGTGGACGCAAGCAACGACAGATCCGGCAGTACTGCGGATGACGTATCGTCACTTCCGTCCGGTTCGGTCGAACTTGCTGCCTCCTCCTCGGACAATGGCAGCACAGCATCCGCCGTACCGTTGCCCGCCAGGTCGGCATGCTCTTGGGGCACCAGCTCGCTCGGTACAGGAGCACTATCTGGCAGCAGTGCTTCGTCCCCGGAAACCACGGCGCCCTCGTCTGACTCGAGGTCCGATACTGCAACCGTCGTCCCTTCATCCAGGTCGGTGCTTGCCGAAACCGCAGTAGCTTCAGCAAGCGACACATCCTCGGGTACCTGATCGAGCTCGACCGCGAGCGCGACATAGACCGGCTGCAAAAGGAGCAGCATGACGAGCATGCGTGTCACCATGCGTCCCAGCATCGTGTCAATACCAAAACGCACGAGGAGGTCGGCTTCTCGTTGTGGATCTTGTTGCTGCGCCCGGCGTATCTCGGTCGGTCCGCGCACAGAGGGACCGGCGCGCGCGCTCTGCCGCACCTGATAGGCCGGTGGAGCGTGTGCCCGCTCCACAAAACATCCTGTTTTTAGGCCATTATTTTGCGCTTCAAACGCAACGGTACGCCTTTTCTGTAAGACGATGGTGGGGCTCTTGTGTGTGTACGGACGCTCGTGCTCCTGCATGACCCGACAAAGAAGACGCTCCTCCGAGTGTTACTTCTTTCCCATATATTGTATCAACTGGACAATATATGGCTCAGGCACTTGTCCACACACAGGTTATGCAATAGTTATCCACAGGTTATCAACACTCTGTGCACATGCTTACCGCGAGGTCGATCCCAGCCATCCGCGTGCGACCATGGCGCTCGTGATCCGGTCGAGGGCGACCGTATAGGCGCCGGTCCGGAGCGAGGTCGTGTGTTTGTCGCTCCGCTGTTTGGTCTCGCGGTACGCCGTCTTCATAAGCTCGTCGAGCATGGCTTTGACCTCGTGTTCATGCCACCGTTTTCCCTGTCGGTTCTCCACCCACTCAAGGTAGCTCGTAGCTACGCCGCCGCCGTTTGCGATCACGTCGGGCACGATGGATACGTTTCGCGCAAGTAGCTCTGACTCCGCATGCTCATCAAGGGCGCCGTTCGCCATCTCTAGGATCACCGGTGCCTGCACCTTCGCACTGTTCTCCTTGGTGATCACGCTCTCGATCGCAGCCGGTACTAAAATGTCGACGGGCAGCTCGAGGAGCTCACGGTTCGTGACCGTTGTACAGTCGACCTCACGCGCCACGCCATTCGTGAGCGCTTTCGGATAGCACCGGTTCTTCTCGATCGTACCCGCTTGCTCTTGTGCCCGGATGATCTCTTCGATATCAAGCCCACCCTCGTCGTATATGCCTCCCTTACTGTCGGACACCGCAACGACCCTGAAACCTTCCTCGGACATGATCTTTGCGAGCGTCGCGCCGACGTTGCCGAACCCTTGTATCGCGACCGTGGTATCTGCAGGTGCCTTGTCGAAACCACTGTCAGCAAGCGCCTCACGCAGGATGACATATCCGCCGTAGCCGGTCGCCTCCTCGCGAAGCGAGGTCCCGCCGAGGACCAAGGGTTTCCCAGTAAAACTGTTTGGGACGGTCCTCCCTGCCAGGCGCGAATACTCATCCATCATCCACCCCATGAGCATGGGGTTCGTATTGACATCGGGAGCGGGCACATCGACCTCGGGTCCGATCATCTTGAAGATCGCGTCAACATAGCGCCGTGCGACCATCTCGAGCTCACGCGTGGAATACTTGAGCGGGTCAATGCGAACCCCGCCCTTCGCGCCGCCATACGGGAGCCCATGTGCAGCGTTCTTGATGCTCATCGTGGTCGCAAGCGCCTGCACCTCCTCCCGGTCGACCTGCGGTGCGAACCGAATGCCGCCCTTATACGGGCCGAGTGCGTCATTGTGCTGGATCCGCCACCCCGTGAACACCTCCGTCTCACCGGAATCAAGGCGTACGGGGAAGGTTACCTCGATCACGTTCTTTGGCGCCGCGACAAGCTGCTGTGCAGCTGGTCCGAGCGCAAGAAGGGTGCTCGCTCGCTCTATGGATCGTTCAACACTGGTGAGAAATGACATACTGGTCGTCGTGTTAGGTTACTAGTTGCGCTTCGCGCGGAAGATATCTCCCCAGCGTACACTACGTCATGGCCCTTGACACAGTCGTTTCTGTGGTCCAGAGTGCGCACAGACACTAGGGAGGTGACGAATGGACGCTGCACTGCTGCTCCAGCGGATACGACTCTTGGCCCGCGCCCGGAATCCGCGGTTCTCCCGAGCCGCCTACGCTGAGCTTTTTGCTCGGAACTGGTACCTGACGATCAAGAACGACCAGGCTTCCCTCGTGATCGAGCAGACACGGGCACTCTCGGATATCGTGCGTCAAAGTAGGCGTCAGCAGGTCTTCCTCGTTGCTGCCATGCTCGTGTGGTATGCACGCACCCCGGTGACCCATGCACGGTACGGCAGGGGGAACCTTGAGACACGCTCGGTCGCCGACGTAGGCGCATTCCTGCATAACGGCCTGGTCGTTGCACACTCGCACATAGGTGGCAGCAACCTGCAGCCGCTCAAGGCCGAGTACAATGCACTTCCCGGCGTGCTGCCGCTGCCGATCGAGTACCACAGCGACACAGCGAACGCAGGCGACCGACCTGAGGTACCGACACCCGCGTTCCAAGAACTGCTCGCCACGCTCGATCTGTTGCTCGATGGAGCGGTCCCAGACCGTGCGGAGCGCACCGTTCTCAGGAAAGAACTGCAGAGACCCAAATACCGAGGCCGTCTGCTCATCTACGAGCACGGTGAATACCGCTAAACCTTACACCCGCCTCCTTGGCGGGTGCTCTGTTTGCCTACTAGAGCCCGGCAACGCTCGTGAGCGTCGAGAGCAGCATCGGCAGGAGGACGACGATACCGAGGAGCGGCAGGAGCACCATGCCGACACTGACCCAGACCATGATGGTAAAGTACAGCTTCAACTGCTGTACCGTTTGCTGGATCGTATCGAGCTTGCGCTCGAGCCGATCGAGCTGTGCGTGAGCGTCGTCTAGAGCCGGTTCAGGTTCCATACGTACACAGTACCACGAACGGTTGCGGCTTGACATCGACGCGTATACACTGCGGGCAGACCGGAAGGAAAGGAACCTATGAACACCAGAGGCATCGTTATCGTCAAGTTCGGCACCGAAACACTGAAGACGCCTGGCGCGATCGCCGCCATAGCGGACGATTGCATGCTCCTGCGCGAGCAAGGCTACTTCCCGATCATCGTGTCGTCAGGCGCACGCGCACGCGCGGAAGCCTGGCTTTCCAAGCGGAAGGAGGACGACAGCAGCCCCTACAGTGCCGCAGAGCTCGCCGCACTGGGTTCATCCCTCCTATTTCGGGAATGGACCGATGCGTTCGAAGTGCATGGAGTACTCGTTGCCCAGCTCCTGCCGACCCACACGAACTTCCTCCACGACGGTGAGTCTGCATCGGTCGGTGAGCGCACCGTGCGCATGACCTACAATCCCCACACCATCGTGGTCGCCAACTGGAACGACTTCGTGAGCCACGAGGCGATGGACGAGGTGCGCAGAGGGCGCGGCGAGAACGACCTCCATACGGTGCTCCTCTGCGAATGCATTGGGCAGCACAGCCCTGTGTCACACGTCCTGTTCGTCACCGGCGCCGGCGGCTACAATTGTGAAGGTGTGCGTATACCTTCCCTGCGTCTGGATGATCATCCGGAGCTCAAACTGGGCATGTACGAAGCGATGGACCGCACCCGCGGCGGCACCGATCAGAACGGGATCCTGCCGAAGCTCTATGCCGCCGACAAATGCGCAGACCGGGTGCCGAACGTTGGCATCGGCTCTCGTCACGACATCGTACCATTCGTCCTTAGACCAGCAAAGTTCCAGGGGACACGCATCCTGCGCTGAACCCGGACCGCGGCTCCCAAGCCGCGGTTTTCCTTATGCGCGCAAGCCGCGGCCATTGCTGAAGAGGTACTTGACCCAGACGAGCGCAATACCGATGAACGTCACAAGCACCGAAAGCGAGAGCACGACGTTCATGTCAGAGGTACCTAAAAAGCCATAGCGAAAACCATTGATCATGTAGAGTATCGGGTTCGCCAGGGACACTGTCTGCCAGAACGAAGGCAGGACGGAGATCGGATAGAACACCCCGCCGAGGTAGATGAGCGGTGTGAGCACGAACGTGGGAAAGATCATCACACTATCAAAGGTCTTGGCATACACCCCATTGATGAGGCCCCCGAGCGAAAAGAGGATCGAGGTGAGCACAAAGAAGAGCAGGATGACGCCAAGGTGCACAACAGGAAGCTGGGTGAAAAAGAGCGCGACCATAAGCGAGAGCACACCGGTCAGGAGCCCCCTCAGCGCACCGCCCACGACGAAGCCGGCGATCACGACCGCGTGCGGTACGGGCGAGACCATGAGCTCCTCGAGGTTCTTCATGAACTTCGCGCCAAAGAAGCTCGATGCGACGTTGCTATAGCTATTCGTGATGACCGCCATCATGACGAGACCCGGCACGATGAACGCGATGTAGGGCACCCCTTCGACCACGCCGATGCGCTCGCCCAGGAACGCGCCGAACACAAGAAAATAGAGGGTCGCGGTGATGACCGGCGGCAAGAGCGTCTGGGTCCAGATGCGCATGAATCGCACCACTTCTTTGCGGACAATGGTTTGGAAAGCGATGTACGTTCGTTGGGTCATACGGTGAGGTGTGTAACTCGATATCGTCGTTTTGCTCGGCACCAAATTCAAAATTGCATGCTCCAAATAAAATTGATCTTGAGTGTGGTTCTGTTTGAGATGAGGGATTTGTGATTTATTTGGAACTTGCTATTTGTTATCTGGTGCTTACGATACATTACCCTTTCGTGAGCTTCACGAACAGCTCTTCCAGCCTGTTCCCCTTCGGCCGGATGCTCACGACCGGAATGCCCGACCTCTCGAGCAGCGACACAGCCTTACCGAGCGGCAATGCTTTAGTGGCCGTGATCTCGACCGTATCAGCATCACGCGCCAGTGGGCGGTACGTGCTTATGACCGCAAGCTGACCTTCCGTAACCGCTCGCCCCAGGTCAAGCACATAGACCGCCGTGTCCATGCCCGCCAAGAGCTCTTTGACCTTGCCCTTCGCGACGATCTTCCCTGTATCGATGATCGCGAGCTCCTTCGCTAGCTCTTCCGCTTCCTCCAGGTAGTGCGTGGTGAGGATGATGGTCTTTCCCGCTTTCGTGAGTTCGCGCAAAAAGTCGTACATACCACGCCGGAGTTCGACATCGACTCCCGCGGTCGGCTCGTCGAGGATCAGGAGCTCCGGCTCATGGACGAGTGCCCGGGCTATCATGAGGCGGCGTTTCATGCCGCCGGAGAGCGTTTGACTCTTGTCGTTATGCTTCTCCCAGAGACCGAGCGCGGTCAGGTACTTCTCCGCACGCTCGCGCGCGAGCTTCCTTGGCAAACCATAGTACCCGCCCTGGGTACAGACGATGTCGACCACCTTCTCGAAGATATTGAAGTTCATCTCCTGCGGCACGAGCCCGATGTACGTCTTTGCCTTGTCGTGGTCCGCATCGATCGACGTGCCGAACACCTCGACCGTTCCGGAGGACTTTTTCGTAAGACCGGTGATGATGCCGATCGTCGTTGACTTACCGGCACCGTTAGGACCGAGGAGCGCAAAGAAGTCTCCCTTCGCGACAGTAAGGTCGATACCGGAGAGCGCCACCGTACCGTTCTCGTACGTCTTCTTGAGGTCGGTAATGGCAAGCGCGTGCTCCATAGACACCCAGTGTACCATGGCAGACGCCGCAACCCCGAGACCATCCGCTCGCTAAGCAAGCACGAACCATCGACAGTACACCGATAAAAAGGAGCTCGGCGCACGTGCCGAGCTCTAGGGTTACCGTTTTCGAACCGATCTACCGGATCTCTGTGATGACCAGGTACCGCGCATTCTGAGGCAGCGCAACAAGACGTTCACTTAGTATATGTGCCGAGATGCGGCTGAAATCGCCGAGCCGTTGCGGTGGCTCATGGTCCATGGGTCCGATCGTGACCTGATCGGTCTCAAAATACCCAGAGAGTCTCTTGCCTGTCCCGAGCGCAGCCAACAGGTCCTCGAGCACGACGTTCGGTGGTTGAATTTGACAACGGATCGACAAAGCTTTCTCCTTTCGTACCTCATGGTCATGCGACCACGCGTATGAATCTACAATATCTATTAGCATGTGTCAACTCTTTATTTCTGGTACTTGTTGCTTATTCATATGCATGGTATAATTAATTACAGGCTTCGCTTTAGCTTGAGGACACGCGGAAAAATGGAGATCAACCTGTATGTACTGTTGCTGGTGCTCATGCCAGCTGTGCTGATGCTTGTGCTGGGGCGAAACATGGTCAAGACCCTCCTGCGAGAGCTCATGCGAAAAGACTAGGCGGGCACCTGGGGCAATGGCTCCGGGTGTTTTCTATTATGCAGAGCTGGCTTTGTCACTTCCAGATCATCTTCCACTATCCCCAGGCTGTGGTTGACTATACCCCCTAGGGGGTATAGGCTGCAAGCTATGAAACACGACACCGGTAGGCCGAAGCTCGTGCGGCGGCTTAGACTCATCGAGGGACAGGTGCGCGGCCTCCAGCGCATGATCGAGGAGGGCACCTACTGCATCGACATCATTACGCAAACGAGCGCCGTTAAGCAGGCGCTCTCGAACCTTGAGGACCTCTTGCTTGAAGACCACCTCTCGCACTGTGTCATCGATCAGATACAGGGTGGCAAGGTACGCAAAGCGCAGGCGGAAATATTAAAAGTGTATCAGCTAAAACGACGTTAAGGCGATGCGTTCGAGAACACGCATGCGTAGGTGATAACAACATTTCATGTACCATTTGTCGTATTTTCATAAACAGCTTGCACGAACCTTGATGATGGCGGCTTTTATGCTACTGGTCAGCCTCCAGCTTTTTGGTGTTTTTCAGTTCATGTCCACGAGCCACGCAGAGGGCGATATCCTGACCTGCACAATGTCATTCCATAACGAAGGGGTTATTTGCCCATTCAAGTGGATAGACTCGGCCTGGCAATGGTTTGCAGACCTCGCTGTTGTTCCGTTTGCGCTATTTACGTACCTCATACTACTCGTAATTCTGGCGCGTTTTTCAATGCAACCAACATTTCGATTTCGCATACCATGGAAACGATCCATGCTGCCACGTATTGCCCTGCAATACGTGCACAGAATGCATATCGTCCCCAGTAGGCCACTTCATGATGCGTTCTCAAGCGGCATCATCCATCCGAAGGTGTACTGTCTCTATCGTTGAAGCTAGCTCTAAGCAGTTCAACTCGCACGCGCGGGCAGGTACTGTGCTGTCTGTTCTGACGAACACAGCATTAGACGCACGGTCCTGCATAGAAACATTACTTAATCCTTACACCTATGGAACAAAGAACACTTACCGTTCCGATCTCCGGAATGCACTGCAAATCCTGCGAAATACTACTGGAGAAAAAAATAAGCAAAGTTGAAGGCGTTCTCAAGGTCTCGGTCAACCATGCTACTGGCCTAGCAAAAGTACTGTATAGCAAAACACCTCCATCGCATGAGGAACTTGCGGAAGCTGTGAGAGAAGCAGGCTACGCGGTAGCGGAAACACGACATGGGCGTACCTTCTTCTCGAAAGACCCTGCAGATTACTTTGAGCTTTTGATCGCAGCGAGCATCCTTATCATGCTCTGGCTTTTCCTCGCTGGGTCTGGCCTTATGGACCGCTCAGTCGACTTTGGCTCAACACCTGCACTCTCACTGGTATTCGTTATAGGTCTCGTTGCCGGTGTCTCCACCTGTATGGCGCTCGTGGGCGGACTTGTCCTTGGCATAACCGCACAGCACGCCAAACTACACCCTGAGGCGACCATCATGCAGAAGTTTCGTCCGAACCTATTCTTTAACCTGGGTCGCTTGGTCTCCTATACAGTCCTCGGTGGCGTTATCGGCACTGTTGGTGGAGCGATAAATCTTTCCGGCTCGGGTATGGGCCTCTTTGTGGCCGCTGCTGGCGTGGTAATGTTCATCCTTGGTATTCGACTCATTGGCATTATGCCAGGGATAAGCAAAGCGGCTCTGCTCCTGCCTAAGTCATTGAGTATGCGACTGATACGCGCAGAGGATGATCGGAAAGAATATAGCCATCGGGGAGCCATTCTTACCGGAGCGGCGACCTTCTTCCTTCCTTGCGGCTTCACCCAAGCAATGCAGATCTACGCGGTGTCGACGGGAAGCTTCACCGAGGGAGCACTCATCATGGGCCTATTTGCGCTGGGTACAACTCCTGGACTTCTCGGTATCGGCGGTCTTACGTCATTCGTCAAAGGTCAGTTTGCACGCTACTTCTTCAAATTTACCGGCCTTGCGGTCATCGTATTCGGCCTGTTCAACCTTCAGACCGGACTCACACTCGCCGGTATTCCGGCGCCAGCGATCTTCAGTTTCGGATCGAGTGAAGCTGGTGACGACACCGGCAGGACTGGCACTTCCCAAAGCCGAAAAGGAAATAATGATACTGCTGTTGCAGAGCAGCAGAACGGCGTACAGATCGTCCGTATGGACCAACTAGGAGGTGGGTATAGACCGAACCAGTTTACGATCAAGAACAACGTACCGGTCAGGTGGATCATAACCTCGAAGACGCAATACAGCTGCGCCGCGTTCATTGCAATGCCTACCTACGGTATTAGACAAGGGCTCAAAGAGGGGGAAAATGTGATCGAGTTCACACCGACCAAGATCGGCACGATCAGGTTCACCTGCTCCATGGGTATGTACTCGGGCACATTTACGGTGATTCCGTAACCATTGTCCACGAACCCAACATACTTGGTCTAAGCTTGCGACATGGTCCGTTACAAGCATCAGACATAAGCTGTTGCACGATAAAAACGGTAATTAAGAACTTATAAACTACGTACGTATGATCAAGCTCTCACTCCCACTGTCCCTCGCCATTAGCATCATGACCTTGACTATCGGCATCGGTGTTGGGGCGTATCTCGCACCCGCATATGCCGGACCAGAAAAAAGTATGAACGTGAACGAATCGGCCTCCGAGCAGGTCGAGGCGGCATATTTTGACGCACAGATCACCCAGAGCAAAATAGCAATCGGGCTCGCTCGACAGGTACGGGAAACGCATCGACCAGAATTGCATGAGTTTGCAGCGAACATCATACGCGCCGAAACACAACGCGTGGCCGATATTCTTGTGCTCAAACGTGACTGGTTCGATGATACTCAGCAAGTACGTGAGCCGAAGATACCCGATCTTGGCACAGACGAGGATGGTGCGTTCGACGTACGGTATCTGGACGCCCTCATAGCGCACCAAGAAGCAACACTTGCCATTGTGCAGAGTGTTGCTTCAAGTCCTGTTCGAGCAAAGGTGAGGCAAGATGCACGTGCACTCGAAGAAGCGCTTGCACGAGACCTGGTGACGCTAAGGTCTTGGAGGAATGATTGGTTTAATGGATAAGCATAGACTCTATGACACATACCTACACAGTACAGGGCATGCATTGCGCAAGTTGCTCTGCAATAATCACGAAACGTCTCAAAAAGCTCGACGGCATTAGCGACGCCGAGGTAAACTTCGCAAACGAAAAAGCTACGGTTACCTTTAGCGGACAGTATCTTGCTGATACTGTCCTGAACGAAGCTATCGCACCGCTTGGGTATAGCCTCACCCCCGATGCGCAGCGTCAACATAACAATGAGGCACATGCGGCAATGGCTGTAAACGACCACAGCGAGCATACGGGCCTATCACAGACCAAAGCAGCAAAGCTCAAGGAACTCGCGAAAGAAAAAGGAAAGGTTGAGTTCGTACTTCCGCTCTCCTTGTTGATCTTTGCGATCATGATGTGGGACATCCTCGCAAAAGTGCTGCCTTCTCTTCCCACACTCCCCATACCTATGGAGCTTCTGAACATGATCATGTTCATATTAGCTAGCATCGTTATGTTCTGGATCGGTCAACCATTCCTTCAGGGAGTGCTCCGTTTCTTGCAGTATCGGGTCGCAAACATGGACACGCTCATTGGCATAGGAACGTTCACAGCGTACCTCTATAGTTCCATCATCGTCTTATTTCCACCAGTACGAGAACTTCTTGGCCTGCCTGAGTATGTGTATTTTGACGTTACGATCGTGGTCATCGGTTTTGTCACGCTTGGCAAATACCTTGAAGCACGATCAAAACTGAAAACCGGTGAAGCGATCGAGAAGCTCATGGAATTACAGGCTAAGACCGCACTGGTGATCCGTAACGGTGAAGAGGTCGAGGTACCTATCTCCGATGTGGTGCTTGATGATATCGTCATAGTCAAGCCGGGCGCAAAAGTACCGGTCGATGGTGAGATCGTGGAGGGTACCACATCGATCGACGAGGCAATGATCACCGGCGAACCAGTTCCCGTTGACAAGAAGCCTGGCGACTTGGTCGTAGGGTCCACATTGAACAAACAAGGAAGCATACGATTCCGCGCGACCAAAGTGGGAGCTGACACGATGCTCTCTCAAATAATCAAGATGGTGGAGCGTGCACAGGGTTCACGGGCACCGATACAGGCACTTGCAGACCGCATCTCGAGCGTGTTCGTACCCATCGTCCTGGTCATTGCTGTTTTGACATTTGGCGTGTGGCTCACCGTCGGCACGAGTTATCTTGGCTTTACGCTCGCGTTCACCTACGGAATCCTTTCATTCGTGGGCATCCTTGTGATCGCTTGTCCTTGCGCGCTAGGCCTTGCGACACCAACAGCTATCATTGTAGGTGTTGGAAAAGGGGCGGAGCACGGCATGCTCATCAAAGATGCAGAGAGTCTGCAAACGCTAAGCACCGTATCGACGATCGTATTCGATAAGACGGGGACCATAACGAATGGTACACCTTCCGTAACCGATATCGTCACACTCGGCTCAACGAACGAAGCGGAGGCACTTAAACTGGCGGCCAGTCTTGAGCGGCACTCAGAACACCCATTAGCGCAAGCGATAGTAGCACGTCAGGGAGGCACAGCTGGTCTCATGGATGTGCTTGATTTCCGTGCGTTGGAAGGTGTCGGTGTTGAAGGGTCGATAAATGGTAACCGTGTTTCTGTCGTTAAGCCACAAGTGCTGGCAAGTAAACCTGAGGGGACAGAACGTCTCGAAAGCGAAGGCAAGACGGTTGTGGTGATCGTGCAAAACGAAACACCCATTGCACTTGTAGCGATCAGCGATACCGTTAAAGAGGGGGCGCACGAAACGATAGCATTGCTCAAAAAACAGAAGATCGTTACGGTCATGCTTACCGGAGACAATGCACGTGCCGCACAATTCATTGCGACTTCCGTTGGCATCGATACCGTGATCAGTGAGGTTTTGCCGAGCGAAAAAGCAGATAAGATCGTCGAATTACAGCAGAGCGGCAAAAAAGTCGCGATGGTGGGTGATGGTATCAATGATGCGCCGGCTCTGGTACAGGCGGATGTGGGCATAGCCATGGCAACCGGCACGGACATTGCGATCGAGTCAGCGGGCATAGCACTTTTAGGCGGCGACATAGCCAAACTGCCACAGGCACTTATTCTTGCTCGACGAACCATGCGCACCGTGAAGCAGAACCTGTTCTGGGCGTTCATATACAACCTCATTGGTATCCCTATCGCTGCAGGCGTACTGTACCCGTTCTGGGGAATACTCCTCAACCCGGTCTTCGCAGGGTTTGCTATGGCCGGATCGAGCGTGTCGGTCCTTACGAATTCACTGCGGTTGAAAACGTTGAGGCTCAGCAAAAAACGCGCTTCTACACGTTAAGTAACTGTATAAAAACACTAACTCTTACATAACCACCATGGCTCAAACACACACTTTTACCGTTACCGGCATGCACTGCACGTCGTGCAGTATCCTGATCACGGAAGAACTTTCAGAGCTGCCCGGCGTTAGATCGGTCAGTGTGGACGAGGCACTCCAAAAGGCGGTCGTTAAGGCTGACCGAGACGAAAATGCTCCTCAACTTGCGGAGCTGTTCACGAAGCAACTCTCCCAACACGGGTATGCGTTTAGAGCGGAGTAGTGTACGCTTAGTACAATAACAGGCACCGAAGTCATTAGGAATGACCCATGAGGAGATACTGAAGGTGCATCAGTAAAACGTGCATCAAATGACAACCTACACAATAAATGGCATGCACTGCGCATCTTGCGCAAGCGTCATCGAGAGCACGCTTCGTAAGGTGCCGGGTGTGACGAGCGCTACGGCAAGTTTCGGTTCCGAGACGGCACAGATCGAGTTCGACACCGACAAGACCTCGCTCGCCGCACTCTCCGAGGTGCTCGTACCGCTCGGGTATTCCCTCAGCACACGCACAGAGGTCCAGGAACAGACGAGCGAGGAAGAGCGGCAGCTCTACCTGCATACCGTAACCGGTATGCCGCTCGTCGCCATCGCCACGATCGGCATGGGTTGGGAGATACTTGGCGAGACCCTGCGGCTCATCCCCCGCGTGCCGGAAATGCTCATGATGCCGATGCGTCTCGTGCTCCTCATAGCTGCAACCTATATGCTCTTCGTGGTCGGACGTCGGTACCTTGCTGGCGTTGCCCGGTTCGCGCGCTACCGAAAGGCGAACATGGACACGCTCGTCGGTCTTGGTACCGGCGCGGCATACCTCTACAGCCTCATCGTCACCGTGTTCGCCGTGCCGCTTGCTCCCTACCTCGACACGAGCGTCACGTACTTCGACGCGACCATCGTGGTGATCGGCCTCATCACGCTCGGCAAGTACCTAGAGGTCCGTGCTAAGGCGCACACCAAAGACGCGCTCAAGAAGTTGGTGGGGCTCCAGGAGAAGAGCGCACTTGTCATACGCGACGGACAGGAGACGCTCCGACCGATCAGTGAGGTGCTTGTGGGGGACACAGTCGTCATCAAGCCGGGTTCGCGCATACCAGTCGACGGTACGGTGCTTGAGGGCACCTCGAACATCGACGAATCCATGCTGACCGGCGAGCCGGTGCCCGTGTTCCGCGAGCCGGGATCCACCGTCCGTGCCGGCACGATGAACACGACCGGAGCATTCCTCATGCGTGTCGACGGCATTGGGAGCGACACGCTCCTCGCGCGCATCGTACAGCTCGTTAGCGACGCACAGGGCTCGAAGGCTCCCATCGAACGGCTTGCCGACCGCATTTCTGCCGTATTCGTGCCTATCGCGCTCGGTATCGCCGTGACCGCGTTCTTCCTCTGGCTCGTGTTCGGTAGCGCAACCGTAGGCGGTGCACTGCCCTACGCGCTTGTCGCATTCGTCTCGGTCCTCGTTATCGCATGCCCCTGTGCCCTGGGACTCGCCACCCCGACCGCCATCATGGTCGGGGTCGGCAAGGGCGCCGGGCATGGTGTTCTTGTGAAGAACGCGGCAGCGATCGAAACACTCGCGAAGATCGATACGATCATCCTCGACAAGACCGGGACCTTGACCGAGGGCAAACCGACGGTCCAGAGCTGGAACCTCCATATTCATGACGAAGAGGATCTCTTGCGTGCGCTCTATGCGCTCGAGCGACGTTCCGAGCATCCGCTCGCTGAAGCCGTGGTGCACTACCTGCGTGACCGGAACATCGATGAGGTACCGGTCACGGACCTTCTGTCCGTTCCGGGCAAGGGCATACGCGGAGAGGTCGGCGGCTTTGCCTATGCGGTCGGTCGCATCGAGTACCTCGAAGAGCTGGGCGTAGCACTGAACACGAGCGCGATCGGTGCCGTGACACGGGCCGGGGAGACGCCGGTCGTCGTTGCGCGCGGCGCGACCCATGTGGCAACGCTCGGCCTTGGTGACCCGCTCAAGCTCGGGGCCAAGGACGCGGTCGCCACGCTTAAGAAGCTTGGCATCCGGGTGATCCTCGCGACCGGCGACCACCAGGGCGCCGCACAAGCGGTGGCGCATGCGGTCGGGATCGAAACGGTCCATGCGGGCATCTATCCGGAAACCAAGCTCGAGCTGGTAAAACAAGAGCAGGCGAAAGGCAAGCGTGTGGCTATGGTCGGTGACGGGGTGAACGATGCCCCGGCGCTTGCAGCCGCCGATGTGTCGGTAGCAATGGCGACCGGGACCGACGTGTCGATCGAGGCAAGCGACCTGACGCTCCTGCGTGGTGAGATACGAAAGCTCGTACTTGCCGTCGTGCTTGCAAAAAAGACGATGCGCACCGTCAAGCAGAACCTGTTCTGGGCGTTCATCTACAACCTCCTCGGCATCCCCCTTGCTGCGGGCCTGTTCTACCCCACCCTCGGCATCATGCTCTCCCCTGCATTTGCGGGTGCAGCCATGGCACTTTCGAGCGTATCGGTCGTTACTAATTCCCTGCGTTTGCGCGCAACGACCCTATGACCGAGACCCGCACGCACACCCTCTACGTTACCGGCACGCACTGTAGCGCCTGTAAGCACCTGATCGAGGCCACGCTTCAAAAAGAGCCTGACGTAAGCAGTGTCTCCGTTTCCCTCACAAGCGAGACGATCACCCTTACAACAGAGCGCCACGTAGATGCGGAGTCGCTCAGTGCTCGGTTGACCGGCCTTATCTCGACACACGGGTATACCGTACATGCGACACCTCCGCTTGCGCAGACGAACTGGAGCGAGTGGCTCACAGCACTACCGGTCGTCGTTCTGCTTGTGTTTGGCTTTGTGCTCCTTCACAGAGCCGGCATAACCTCCCTCATCGGATCGAGCGAAGCAACCCTCACGACCGCGCTCGTGGTCGGCCTCGTCGCTTCTGTCTCGACCTGTCTTGCGGTAGTTGGGGGCCTCGTACTCTCGGTCAGTGCGACCTACGCGCAGAGCAATGCAGGCGCACGACCCCAGATCCTCTTTCATGCAGGTCGTTTGGCCGGCTTCTTCGTGCTTGGAGGATTGCTCGGTGCGCTCGGCGAGGTCATGCAGATCGGGGTCTATGGGAGCGCGGTCTTAGGTGCGCTCGCGAGCTTTGTCATGCTCATCCTCGGTATACACCTTCTTGATATCACGAAAAAGGTACGCGCATGGACGCTGCCTCGCAGCATCTCCGAAAGGCTCACAGCTGTGGCAGAGCGTGCGGGGAGTGTTGCCCCGATACTCCTCGGCGCCTTCACGTTCTTCCTGCCCTGCGGCTTTACCCAGTCGATGCAGGTCATGAGCTTGTCCTCTGGAAGCGCGGTGACCGGCGCACTCACCATGCTCGTGTTCGCGCTCGGCACGCTGCCGGTCTTAGCACTCCTCTCGTTCGGCTCGCTCGACCTGGCGAAAGGCAGATACCGCGGCGTCTTTTTCAAGACCGCAGGTCTCGTCGTGATCCTCTTTGCGCTCACGAACCTCTACGGTGCACTGGTGGTATTCGGCATTATCAGCCCGATCCTAACCTTTTAGCTCATGACCAAAGAAACCCGTTACACGATCCTGGCGCTCATCCTGGGCCTTGCCGTGATAGGCGGTGCAGTGCTCTTCGGCAGCAAGGGGCGTGACGTCGATGAAGCCGGCCCGTTCGTGCGACCGGGCGTGGTTGAGTTCGGCACCGCGACCCGTGAGGGCGACGTTCAGTACGTCGACATAACCGCGCGCGGTGGCTATTCACCGCGTGTGATCAAAGCGGCAGCCGGGGTGCCGACCGTGATACGCATGAAGACCGAGAACACCTACGATTGCTCCATCGCGCTCGTCATACCGGACCTCGGGTACCAGAGCTACCTCAAGCCGACCGACACGGTCGAGATCCCGGTACCGGTCGAAAAGACGCAGGGTACGCTCAAGGGCATGTGCTCGATGGCGATGTACCACTTCCAGATCGACTTCGAGTAGCTCAGCTCTCGGTGCTACTCCACAGGTTCGGCGACGAGCGAGAAGCTAAGCGCTACCATATCAGCGATCGCGTTGTCGGCCAGGTTGTCGAAGAACGAACCGGAACCGGCAGTGATGCCCCACTTGGTCCTGTCGAACTCGAACGCGGCCTGTGCCCGAAGCAGCCCTTCGCCATCTTCGAATATGGTCGCCGGAAAGACCAGCTCTCCCGTTTCGCCCTTCAAGGTGAGCTCGCCGCGCACATCGTAGACGAACGTGGTGTCACTGTCGATACGTGGCGTGACCTCGAGTATGCTGAACGTCGCGGTCGGAAAACCCTCGACGTTGAACCATCGTTCGCCCTTCAAATGACCCTCGAGCGCTGACTCCTGGCCGGGTTTCGTGGGTGTCTCGGAAACCGAGAGCGTGTCCATGGCGATCGTGAACGAACCGGTCGCCGCTTCACGTTCCACTCGTATCGATCCCTCACTGATACCGATCGAACCGGCATTGACGTATCCGCTGATGAGCGGTTTCTGACCCGCCCAACGCACCGTACTCTCGCCCGTACGCACACGGTACGTACCCTCGCCGACCACTGCACGATCGACCTCGTCGCTAGCCTGGGCTTCGCTTTGCTCCAGCGGGACGGTCAGAGTAATGTCCCCGGGGTCCCACAGGGCATAGCCGATACCGAGCATACCTAGCAAACCTATTCCGATGAGCGTGTACTTCATAGCATGTTGAGGTTACTGAATAGTGGTGATCGAGTAGACGCTCAGTGTACCACACGAAAACAACCTAGTGCTCCGTTCCCTCCTCGGCTCACGGCCGGCCTTTGCTCGCAGCAAGTAACCGCACTCGCTCTTCCTTTGGGAAGCGCTCGATCGCATACCGGAACATGGTGCGCGGCATGTCCGAACCATGCTCGGCCAGGAACTGTCGCAGGGCGGCCTGGTCGCGCTTCCCCGCCTCACGGAGCATCCACCCGACCGCTTTATGGATAAGATCGTGCTGGTCGCAAAGCAGTATCCGAGCAAGCGCGAACGTATGCGAAAGGTCGCCGGCACGGATGCACGCAAGGGTCGCGACGATGGCCACACGCTTGTGCCAGAGGTTTTTTGATCGTGCAAACGTGTAGAGCTTGTGATACGTCCCCGTTCGCACGCACCAGGTCCCGAGCAGGCTCGGCGCCGATAGGTCGACCAGGTCCCAGTTGTTCACGCGGTCAAGGTGTGCGAGGTAGAAGCGCACGAGTCCTTCCAGTCCCTTCGTGTCGCGAGATCGGCCGCTCGATCTTGCTCTGCCCTTTTCCTTGCATACCTCTGCCTCTGACCGATCGAGACGCTCGACCTGGTAGGTGAGGATGAGGAGCGCAGTGAGCCGGTGCTCGTGTACCGGACTCTTAAGGAGCTTTGCGAGCTCGCTCTGCGGGAGCCCGCAAAACGCTTTGGCGACCTTTCGCTGCTCGGGCACCGTCACCCCGATGAAGACCTCTCCCTCGCCGTACTGACCTGGTCCTGTCTTAAAGAACCACGAGGAAGATGCTGCCTTCTTGGGTGAAGCATGTGCAGCGAGCGCACGTTCCACCTCACGCGCTCGCTCAAGTGGTGCGGAGCCCATGCGCTACTTGTTCTTGAGCAGGTCACGTATCTCCATGAGGAGCTCCTGGTCTTTCGTTGGCACCGGTGGCTCGGACGGCGTTTCCTTCTCCTTCTTCAAGAAGCGGTTCATCTGCTTCATGACGATGAAGATCGCGAACGCGATGATGAGGAAATCGACCACGCTCTGGAGGAACGCTCCGTACCCCAAGACGAGCGCCGGTCGCGCTTCTTCTGCCGCTCGAATGGTCCAGCTGAGGTGGGCAAGGTCGATGCCGCCGGTGAGCATGCTGAGGAGCGGCATGAGCACCTTGTCAACAAGCGACGTCGTGATCTTCCCGAACGCGCCGCCAATCACGACCGCTACCGCCAGGTCGACCACGTTCCCCCGCATCGCGAACGATTTGAATTCATGGATGAAGGCTTTCATAGCGCAAAGTGGGTCTTACTGCTAACAGTGGTAGTGTGCCACACTGCCGGGCTCTTGGGTAGCTGCCTGACGCACCAGGTACCTGGCCGCGAGGAGCGTCACGAGCGGTACGGTAGCCACGATACCGATCGACCCGACGACAGTACGCACGATCTCGGTCGCGAACACCTCCATGTTGAACAGTAGATCGGTCGAGGTCGGGGACAGGTGCATAAGGAGCACGAGCGGAAGCGAAACGCCCATATACGCGAGCGCGAGCGTGTTCACGACCGCGCCGACATGCTCGCGCCCCACGCGCATCGCATGGAAGAACACCTCACGTCGCGTGTACCTGGTACCAACAAGGAGCTCGCGCACGACCGAAACTTGGGTGATCGCAACGTCATCGAGCACACCGAGCGCACCGATCACGATCCCGCCGATCAAGAGCCCGACGAGATCAAGCGTACCTCGCGTATTGAAGTTGAGATAGACGCTCTCGCTCGCCGCATACCCGGAGAGACTCGTGAACGATACGGCCCAGGCAGCGATGATGAGGGTGAGCAGGACGGCAAGTATCGTACCGCCGACCGCTATCACCGATTCACGATTCACCCCGTGGGTAAGGAACAGCACGCCAATAAGGATGAGCGATGCGATCACGAACGAAGCAAAGAGCGGATCCCAGCCGCCGAGTATACCGGGCACGAGCACATACGCCAGGACCAGCAGCGAACCAATGAGCGAAAGGAGCGATCGTGCCCCGTACCAGCCGCCGAACAGGATCACGACGAATACGAACAGGAACAGCAAAAGGACGAGTGAAGAACGTCGATCGACATCCTGCACCGAATAGGTCTCGAACCCACCGACATCCTCATGACGGATGGCGAGGAACCGGTCACCCGGCGCAAGCTCCAGAAAATCGTTCTCGATCGTCACGAGCGCCCCTGCTTGGCTTCCGGTCTCGACCCGTGCGCGGATCGTCTGATAGCGGTGGGGCGTGTCAGTACCCGGTATGAGCCGCTCCTCGGTCCCCTCGACCGAGACCACGACCGCGCGCACGGTCTCTGCAACATCGTCATAGAGCTCCTGTGCGTGGAGCACGGGCGCACTAGAGCCGCACGACATGCCGAGGACCACGAGCACCAGGAAGAGCGGTCGCATGCAGCCAGTATAACAGAACGCACTACTAACGCTGCACACCACCCGCACAGGACACGCACGTACCGTAGAGCTCAAGCGCATGATCCATGACCGAATCGAACGAGACCGCGCGCCTGAGCACGACACGTTCGAGGTCGTCGCAGAGCGGTAGGGTGAACGCCTCGACATGGCCACAGCTCGTGCATATTAGATGGTGATGCTCCTCACCCTGCACAAGCTCATAGTGTGCATGTCCATGCCGCAGGTCGACGCTCCGCACCAACCCCGCCTCCGAGAACTCGCGCATGTTCCGATAGAGGGTCGATAGGTCGACCCGACCCGGGAGTCGCGCATGCACCTGCTCGAGCGAGAGCGGTCTACCAGCGTGTTCGAGGGCTGTGAGGATGTCGACACGCTGTGCGGTCGCCCGAAGACCGGCGCTCCGAAGACTCGCCTGGTGGTCGCTCACCGAACGTTCCGACCGACACGTACGGTCCCTTGCCTTTTCCATATGACGTGATAGTATCGTAGATAAGAATTATTTGCAATAATTTATGAACCTATGCTCGTCTATGTAACGCTCGCGGCCATAGCCATCATGCTGGCATCGCTTGCTGGCGTCTTGTTCACTGCGCGCTACCTCGCCGGTTGGGTAGAGCCGCGGCTCCGCATCCTTGTCGCGTTCGCGATCGGTGTCTTCGTCGTCGTGTTCTGGCACCTGACCGAAGAAGCCCTCCACGATGGCTTCTCGCTCGAGGTGGTAGTCGCATTCCTCTTCGGTGTGCTCATACTTGAGGGCGTGACGAGACTGCTTCCCCAGACACATCACCACCATGGCCCACACCCCGAACATACGCACAGCCGCATCGATGCGCGCCGTCTTCTTATCGGCGACAGCGTACACAACGTGCACGACGGCCTTATCCTGGTACCTGCGTTCCTGGTCTCACCGGTCGTCGGTTTTGCGACCACGGCTGGGATATTCTTCCACGAGCTCGTGCAAGAGATCTCGGAGTACTTTGTCTACCGAGAAGCAGGATACAGCGCAAAAAAGGCGCTCCTGTTGAACCTGTTCACCTCGGCAACGATCCTGCTCGGCGTCGTGCTCGCACTGCTGCTCGTCTCCGTAGAGGAGCTGGCGCACCCGCTCATCGCATTCTCGGCTGGTAGTTTCCTCTATATCGTCCTGCGCGACCTCGTACCGAGCGTCGTTCGCCAGGTGAAGCAGGATGGAAGACCGACGCGATATGCCGTGGCGCTCTTGTGTGGTATCGGATTGATGTTCACGGTCTCATTCCTCGCACCCCATGAGCACGAGGAAGAGGAGCTACCGCTCCCGGACGGGTTTGGGCTCGCGTAGTAAAAACGTAAGAATTGCGCCGCCAGGCCGTCATCACAGCGGCTAATACGGAGCTCGTAATGGATGATCCTCTTGCTGTGGCGGCCGCGGGTTTGAGTGCGGCTGCCTTCGTTACGTACCTTTGCAATCGACGGACACGTCCGAACGGAACCACTTGGGGCACCAGCGCGGTGCTCGCGTCGGTCAACCTGTACTACTACCTCGGGAGCGCCCCAAGCTACCTCGCCGCGGCACAGTTCATGGTGAGCGCATGCTTATGCACGTTCACGTTCGCATGGCTTTTGTTCCACTGCCGCCTCGAACGGCCACGGGCCTCGGATTGGCACCTGATGGCCTTGGCGTTCACCGCACTGAGTGTCGTGGTGTTCCTTGGTGACGGACCGCTCTGGAGCGGATCGACCCTATCGGGAGAAACCGCACGCGATATCACGGTTCACGGCACGACGTTCTTGGCGTTCCTGCCGACCTTTCGAACGGTCCGGCGCGAACCGTTGTGCGAAGCACCGCTTCCCTGGTTGCTCTGGGCTTGCGCGTGCCTGTGCACCATACAGAACAACCTGATGTATCCCGATGATACGGGCGGCATACTGCTACCGGCACAGCTTTTCATACAAAGCGTCGCTATCGGGAGCTGCTGCCTCCGGTCGGATCGACAGCTCGCGTGAACGGAGCGGCCCCTACCAGAGGGGCCGTTCTCTTGTTGTACCTAGTGGAGCCGAAGCCTCTTGAAATCGGCATCAGTCTCCGGGGCTCGCCTGCCGGCGTACCGATCGAGGAACCGCACCTCCTCCGTGGTCAAGCCTTCCGCATCGCTCCGATCACCTATCTCCCGTAGGCGGCCCTGTATCGCGTGCGCCGTCCTGCTCGGATGATCGCGGTCGTAATGCTTGAGCGCCCAATACATGATCTGCTTGTACGTGGTACATGCGTGCAACAGAGGCGGGACCAGATCTTCCGCCGGGCGCTCCGTCTCGGTTCGTGCGTGCGCCTTCTGATAGAGAGCTTCGACAGCCGGGTCGCTGTGATGGGGGTACTGGCGATGCAACCGTTCGCGCAGCTCTTCCTGGCGCAACAGCTCATCCGCACCCGGCGGGAGCGGGCCGGTCGGTATACCTTTGGGTCGTTCGTAGTGCTGCATGGGAATCGCGAATATGGACCGATGTTCACGGCCTGCGGACCAGTTTGAATACGTGGTCCCAGTCGTTATGCAAGAAACCAGGTATGCACCAGAGTATGCAGAGCGGTTCGATCGCACGTGCCGCGGTCATGCTTCCCAGATCTTCCGCTTCCCACCCAAACTCAGCGAGGAGCTCGCTAACGAGTGCGCGAGCCTCGGCATCGTTCCCACATATAGGCATCGTTGGCGTCAAACCGAAGTCAGGGTCGACCATGTGCCGATGCCCGACACTGTTCCACGCTTTGACCACCTTCGCGTCGGGAGCAGCGTCCTGCACCATTTCCCCGAGCGACCGCTCAAGACTAGTGAAGAACCTGAGGACGCCTTTCTCGGGTGGTGCGTCGCTGATCGGATTCGTCACGTCGATCACCACCTTGCCGCGAAGCAGGTCAGCGAGGTCACCCGCGACCCCTTCCGCCGCGCCCCCCTTTACCGCGAGCACAACGAGTTCTGCCCATGCGGCGACCTCGGCAAAGGTGCCGGTCGAAATGTCCGTCCCGAACGCTTCGTCAACGAGCGCTGCGAGCGTTCCGCTCCGGCTCCCTACCATGACCTCATACCCCCGGTCCAAGAAGCCGGCCGCAAGCGTCTGGCCGACGGTGCTACTGCCGATGATACCGATCTTGCTCACGGTCATAGGTCGTGTACCCATTGTACCTCATCCGTACCGGTTTGCATTAGCTCATGCACTTAGGCGTCGCCGCGTGGATCGATCGCGGTAAGCACGTCACGTCGAGCCGTGGCGTACGCACAGTAATCACACACATCGCTTGCTTTGGGCACGATGTGACTTTCTAAGAGCGCCTTGATGTCCGTGAGCGCCCGTTCGACCCAAGCATCGTCCCCCTCATACGGTATGAGCGTGACCTCGAACTCGAGACGCGCATCGAACGCAACCGCGTCTGCCCGGCCGTTCGCGTACACGAAGTACCCGGTGGAGGAAACCTGGTGACCTCGCCTTCGCAAGAGCCACTGGTAGACCTCCATCTGGCGTTTGTAGCCTCTGTGCCAGGGTGCATCGAGCGCCTCGATGCTCCCCTCTTTTGACGTTGCCTTGTAATCAACGACGACGTACTCGCCCTTCCCGTTCTCCCAGAGATCGTCGATCGCCCCATATACCAATAGGTTGGTCGGAGCATGGCGGTACTGCACACCTGTGAAGTTATGACGCCATACAGCAAGCTCTTCATGGACGACCGGCACGCAGTCGATCCCGTAGTGCTCCTGGAGCGGATGTTTGCTTCCCGCGCTTCGGTGCAGGTCGAACTCCCGTTTCAAGAGCGCGTCGACCGCATTGTTGAGGTTAAACGGAAAGCTCGGCGGCCGTCCGACACCAAGTCGGCGATCGAGATAGAAGCAGCGTGGACACTCGAGCGCAAGGTCGATCTTCGACCGCGAGAGCTTGAACGGCTCCTTGGCACCGGGCGTGTAGAGGTTCCGTGTTCGTTTGGCAGTATGGTAGTCGGACATACGAGTGATAGGGCGGGTAAAGGAGTTACTCCCAGTAGCAACGTTCGCACGTAACCATTGTACAGGTTGTTACCTGTACAGGACAGGAGCGCAGGCATACACGAACAGCCGCCGGCATTTGCTGCTCGGCGGCTTTTTTGATCATAGGTGGCCACTGCAGGGTCCGGGTCACACGTCCTCACTTTGCGCGAGCAGCGGTCTTTCCATCTTTGCAGCGCGATATACACCTATATTGTACGCTTTTAGTGTATTTTGTCAATACTTGAGATTGACATTTATGCTGTTATATGCTAATTTTAAGGCTGACCTGCGTAACAAGAAGAAAGGGCGACCCGATGTACACACCAACCTGTGCGCAGGGAGGCACGTTCATAACAAAGATCTTCGCTAAAAATGGCGAGCCCCTTGAAATTCGAAGTCTGTGCAACGGCCGCACGCTGTGCGGTTGCCCCGGCTGGAGCGAAAAGCTCACGGGTTTCGTCGAGCACTCGCTGCAGAACCTCGAGGAGCGCCGCTACCGCTACTTCGCCCCGGTTCGGGATGTAGCGAAGGCGGAACGGCAGAACCACAAGCACACCTGGCTGGTTTTGGCCGCACTCACCCCTCACGGCGAGATTGCGGCGGTCTGCTGGCTCGGGTGCGGCAGGGTCCGTGCTCGGGACAACAAGCTGGTCCCGACGGACGTGGTCGAAGCTGCGTTCGTGACCGCGCCGGAATGGCGTGGGCAAGGCCTTACCCGTAGACTCACCGAAGCTGCACTCGAGCTGTGCAAAGAGCGATGGGTTGGTGTCGAGCTCGAGGCGACCGCCCTCTGCGAGAACACCGCCATGACAAAATCGCTCTACCGGCTGCACCAGGAGCATCCTGGCAGCACCTACAAGATGGTCGACGGCACGCGCGACCTCCGGATCCCGATCCGCGAGGGTACGCTGGTCGAGGCCATTGCAGATCTTGCCTGTCTTCCGATCGGTATCCTCGGGTACTGGGCCGAGGCCCCGCTCCGAGCGTACCGAAAACTGCTGGTGAAAATCCAGCAGGAGCGCAGACAAGCGCTCCTCGAGGCAAAGCGGGCATGAGCCTCAAGCCGCGACACACTGATGTCGCGGCTTCCTGCTATTCAACGATAGGGAGAATGCTCTCGTTGAACGCTTCCGAGGCTGCTTGCGTGTAGGTGAGAAGGTTATCCTTGAAGTAGGGCGGGTGCGCTCGCTGGATCTTCCCGATGAGCGTGTACCCGACGGCGAGCATCATGCCGTAGCCCGCGTGCTCGGGGAGCGGCACCTCGACTCGGTTCCCCGGCTCACCCCACACACGGTTCTCTACGCCGAAGCTCATGAACAGTTCCCCGCCCGGCACCACCGTGACCGCATGCTTCATGTACTCGCTCGTTTCCACATCGCGCGCGATCCGTCGACCGAAGAGTTCGATGAACTTTACCGTGAGCATGCGGGTGATCCCTGCAAGGTGCGGCGGAACGATCAGAAAGAACTTATCGTACGCACTGAGGCCGGGCAATTCGAGCGTTTCGATATGTTCCTTGAGGTACGCGAGGATGGTAGTGGGGTCCTCGTGCGTTCTTGAGAGCAGCATGCCGAGGTAGGTGGACGTGTTGTAGGTGTACGGTTCACGGTTCTTGGGATAGACGAAAACATGGTCAGGGTCAACGAACGCGCGGGCGGGTGCGTCCGGATTCGCCGTGATAAGCGTCACTGGTTTCCCGAGCATACGCGCGCGCTGTGCTATGTACGGCGCGTGTTTGCCGCCCGAAGCGGAGATGAGGTAGACCCCGTCGATATCAATGATCTGTGAGAGCTTCTGTGCGTAGTTGCTCTCTGACGCGAACACGGCGTCTTCCCTTTCGAACATGAGCCTGCCGGTCGCCTCTGCGTTCCCGGAACCTACGACGAGCGGCCGCGCATAGGTGTTCTTAGGCAGACTCGGCAGCTCCGTGGCCGGGTCAGCGAAGAGTTCGAGCGCACCAGCAACCGCGACATCAAGGTCAGGCAGGGTCTCAAGTGAGAACGAGTTCAGCATGTCACGGGCGCTGTCCATGTGTGTAATGGTACTACGGACCACACCGCATGCAAAGGACCCGCACAAACCCGGGTGCTTGCGTTTCGTTCGTGCTACACCGGCCTCAGCCCTTTCGCACCTCTTTGCCAAGTACACGACCTTCCGTATCGATCTCGTAACAGTGCACCTCGCCGGTCGCTATCTCGATCTCAGCCACCTCGTCCTCGCCGAGTTCATCGAGATGCTTGACCAGCGCACGAAGGGTGTTGCCGTGGGAGACCAGGAGGACGTTCTTCCCTGCACGCACGTGAGGCAGCACGTGCTCCTCATAGTGCGGCACGACCCGGGCGTGTACGTCCTTTAGGGTCTCACCTTCCGGTATCGGCTCATCCCACCCACGCCGTATGCGCATAAAGATCGATTCACCGACCTCCTCTTTCACCTGCCACTTGTTCTTGCCGGTATGGATCCCGTAGTGCCGTTCGTTGAGCGCAGCATGGGGCACCAGGTCATGCTCGGTGCCATGAGCCTTGAGGAGCGATCGTGCTGTCTCATGGGTCCTCGAAAGGTGCGAGACCTGAACGTGGTGGATCGGAAGGTCCTTGACCGCACGACCCGCACGCTCGGCCTCGGCATGTCCCCGCTCGGTCAGTGCAACATCTGTCTGCCCGGTCCAAAGCCCGAGCTCGTTCCATGCGGAATGTCCGTGGCGGACGAGTATGAGGTATGCCATGGACAGAATGGTACAGGAGCAGCGGAGCGCAAACAAGAGCTAGGCAGCCAGCCCACGCAGGTCCGCTTCGAGGCGCGGGAACGACGCGGCATTGCAGTGTCCCAAGCTCGTCTCGGTACGCACCACGGCATCCGGGAGCGCCTTAGCGTAGCGCAGGACATGCTCATAGGGCACCACCGGGTCGTCGGTGCTGTGGTAGAGAAAGACCTGGCCCGCGCGTGCTGCGAACGTCGCGAGGGATGCGGGTGCAACAAAACCTCCCAGGTACTCCCCGGCATCCTCACCATAGGGCGCAGCAACGAGGAGTGTCGCGTTGATCCTGACCGGTGACTCATGCTCTGCAAGGTAGCGTGCCAAGAACACACCGCCGAGCGAGTGCCCGATCAGCACGATACCGTCACCGAAGAGCGGCAAGCAGCGCGAAAAGTACAGCTCCCAATCCTTGTACCGTGCATTGCCGCCGAGCGGCATGCGCGGCGCATACACCTCGAATGCTGGGCCGAGCACCTCTTCGAGCCGGTCTTTCCAGTCACGCGTGGCGCGCAAACGCTCGAGGGTGATCTCGCTTCTCGCGAGACTCTGCCGGTACTCATCGTCCGTCCGATAGGTCATGCCGCCGTGCACGTACGCGATACGTTGGACCCCGGACATGATCAGCTCTGGGTGAGGTGCGTAATAGCCGCTTCGACGAACGGGTCCGTTGAGGTCGCGCTCGCCAGCTGCTCATCATCGATGAGGATATCCGGCGTGAGTCCCCGCTCGGAGATCGAAACGCCGCTCGGTGTGAACCAGCGAGCGACCGTGACCTTGAGCGAGAGCGTATCGGTAATGTTCACGAGCTCCTGGACCGAGCCTTTGCCGAACGTGGTCTGGCCAATGAGGACCGCCCGCCCTTCCTCCTGGAGCGCCCCGGCAAGGATCTCGGCAGCGGACGCACTACCCTTGTCGACGAGTATCGCAAGCCGTGGCGGTTCGGTAAAGAGCGGCTGATCCTTCGTGCGGAGGACGCGCTCGCGTTTCTCGGGTCCTGTGTACTCACGGACCACCGGACTGCCTTCGGGCAAGAACCACCCAGCGATCGCAACCGCTGCATCCATGTACCCACCCGGATTGCCGCGCAGGTCAATGATCAGTCGATCGGTTCCGTTCTTTACGTATTCACGAAGCTCGCGCTCGAACTGTGTGACCGAGCTCTCAGAAAAGTTGAACAAGCGGAGCACATAGAAGTCCTTCTTTTCCGTTTTGGGCGGGACCGGCCCGGTGCCCGCAGTGCCAGGTTCCGCACCCGACGGCGGTTCGGACGCAGCAGCAATGACCGGCACGTCTCGCGTCACGACCGCATGTGCGGTGGAGGGTATCTCGATCCGGCCACGCACGATCGCGACATCGCGCTCACCCTCAGCATTTCCGATCGAAAGGACGACCTCCGTACCTCCCTGTCCCCGGATACGGTCGACCGCAGCATTGACCTGCATACCCTCGGTCGCCACCCCGTCGATGCGGAGCACTCGGTCGCCGCTCTTGAGACCTGCCGCTTCCGCAGGTGAGTTCGGCAGTGGCGCGACCACGACGATTCCACCCTCGCGTTCTCCGATGAGCGCGCCGATACCCTCGAGCTCGCCCTTCACCATCACCTTGAAGTCCTCGGATTGTGCGGGTCGCATGAACACCGTGTACTGGTCCTTATAGCTCGCGACCAGTCCTTCGATCGAGCTGTAGAGTCGCTCCTCCTGAGGGATGCTGTTCTCGGTCGTCGTGGCGAACGGAATGAACTTTCGCTCGAGCGTATTCCACACACGCCAGTACGGCGTGAAGTCGATACCGACCTGACCCACCGGCTCCGAGTACGTATCGCGCTCTTTGTTCGCTATACCGGCGACCTGTGCTACCGCAGGCACGTTACCCTCGCCAAGGTAGTACCCGACGCCGAACGAACAGCCGGCGAGTACGAGCGCAAGAGCAGCGAACTGTGCGAGGATCGTGCGAGACATGGCGATAGTATACCCTACTTCGTGTCCGCACGGAGCACACGCGCTTCAAGGAGGTCGATAACCGCCTCGCTCGGGTCACCCCCGAGCACCGCTCTCACACCCTGCCAGCCAGGGTTCATGTTTATTTCGGTGAAGTAGAGCTCGCCGGTCTTTTGGTGCGGCAAGAAGTCAACGGCGCAGACGTCCCACGCGAAATGCGCCGCAACGCGCTCGGCGAGCGCGCTCACTTCGACAGCTTCTTCGCCGGTGAGCGTTTCCATGGAGCCGCCCCGGCTCACGTTCGCGCGGAAGTCATCCCCGGTCGGAATGCGCCGGTACGGAAAGACCGCCATACCACCGATCACGTGGACGCGACAGTCATGCTCGTGCGCTACGTACTCTTGGTAAAAGTATGCCTTTTCCTTCCGGTACACGACCAGCTCCTGCCATGCCTCCTCCGTACCAATCAGGTGCACGTCCCGCCCCTGTGAGCTCACGTCCGCTTTCATGATGAACGGGGACCCGAGATACTGAACGATCGTCGGGTACGAATCGGAAACATCCATGAGAGTGCGAGGTGTCCGTATGCCCAAAGGCGCAACGCGCGCGACCTGGTAGACCTTCTGTGCGAGGTAAGGATGCTGTGCCGACGTGAAGTTCACCGTCGGAACGCCATGCTCGCGCAGGTACTCGCCAAGCAGGAAAGAGCCGAACGGACCAAGGCCGGTCCGGTAGTACACCACGTCATACGAGAGAAGCTGCGTTACTCGGGGGTCGCTGAAGAGCATCCGTAGATCGACCGTCGGAAGGTTGATCACATCGAGCGTGTGGCCCCGCCTGCTCGCAGCCGGTACGATATGGTCCCTGAGCGTGGGACTGTCCTCTTCCGCAAGGACAGCAATACGGATCGTTTTGCTCATGGTGCCCTGCATTACTCGAGGCACGCCCGCGCTTCAAAGAGCTCGCGAGCGGAAGGTGCGCTCCCTCCACGTATCTCGGCCGCACGTTCGTCCCCGACCACGCCGACCAAACAGGCTTCCGTCTCCGGTGAGATCGTGCTCGGCAGTGCGGACGTATCGATACCGGCCGTCTCGAGCATCATGACCTGCTGATCGCTGAGGTACGCCGGCGCTTGTGGTCGGTCACCTCGGTCGATCGAGCGCGGCATCTGGGACTTGAGCTGGGGCGAAACGAACGCGCTCACGAGCGGTCGGAGGTTCCACGGGTCTGCGAACCAGAGGTACGCAGCACCGAGGATCAAACAGAAGAAGATGACCCCGAGCGCAGTGAAGAAATAGTGTATAAGCTTTAACATAGGCCCATGATTAGACGGAACGTCCCCAAAGTGATCGCTGATAACGTTTACAAGAGGTTGTCGCGACCATACATGGAACGGTACACCACTTCTGTACCATGCACAAACGATATGAGACACGTCCCACTTCACTACCTGCACTGTGGTGTTCGGGACAGGCACAACTTCACGTTGGCACCGTCGTTAGCACTAACGCAGCCGATGCGCTCGCTATCTTGCGGGGGTGCCTAGGTCCTGGTACGTGGTCGCGTCTCGATCCCACGGTCAGGTACGTAATACGGTACGTTACCTGCCGAGACACGTGAAATACCATGACACCGAAGTGTAGGCTCCAGTGAACGTGTCCCCCGTCCCCTCCACAGCCTTGCAGTGCTCACCTGCAGCTAGTGCTGAAGGTGGGGTGTCATGTCACCGTTATCTTTATGAAAGACTAATATTCAAGGCGCGTACCTGTCTTTTTTGCAAGCTGCTCGAACCACCGCTCGTAGCGAGAAAGCTGGAGCTTTATCGCCGCGTACTCAACATACAGCTTATCATAATTGCCTACCATGGCGTCCGTTGCTTGCATGATCCTTTGAAGCAAGTCTGATTGTTCTGTCAATCTTTCGTCCACCTGCAACAGCTCGTCTTTTGTCGCAACAACAGTTACAAGCTTTTCCAACGTTTCATTAAGCGATTCAAGCGTCACTGCGGGGGTTTGTTTACGCGCTGCCATGTAGTAATGATAGCGTGCGCATCGCTTTGATACAAGAACGCCGCGTGGCTCAAACCTCTGTGGTTGCCTGTCCCTATGCTCGTTGCGTCTTCCACGCGTAGAGGGTGATCGCTGCAGAAGCGGACGCATTGAGCGAGTCACATCCGGGCGAAAGCGGGATGCGCAATGGAATATCACAGAGCTCGAGCGTCTTTTCCCGTATGCCGCGACCTTCATTGCCGAGCACGAACACGGAAGGACGATCAAAGACCTCCGCCGGCAGCGGGTTCTTTCCGTTCTCAGTAAGGCCATAGACCCAGAAGCCCCGGTCTTTAAGGTCACGCAGAACGGTGTTCACGTTACCGATCGTAATGAGCGGTACAAGAAATGCCATGCCGGCGGAAACCTTCACGACGGTACCGGTGACCGGTGCTTGCCGATGCTCCGGAATGAGCACGCCCGCGACACCGAGCGCTGCGGCACTCCGTATCACCGCGCCGACATTGTGTGGGTCTTCGAGTTCATCGAGGAGGATGAGCGCTGTGTCGTTCGTGATGGTGAGTCCATCGATGAACGACTTATAGGTCCTGAGAATCTTCCCAGGTGACACGATAGCGACGACACCCTGGTGCACCGCATCGCGGTCCACGCCTCGGGGGAGATGCGTTTCCTCGCAGCGATCGAACGGTATGTTCAGCCTCTGTACCAGTTCCCTGAGCTCAACCGTTTCGTCACCTCGGCCGACGAAGTACACATGACGTACCGCACCGGGCAGGTGTTTGAGCGCTTCGGCAACGGGGTGCCGTCCATAGATATACGTGGTCTGCTGTGCAGGCATGGAACGAGCATACCACGAAAGCACGAACCTGTACAGGAACGACGTCGCCCAGTATGTTCCCTGCTCTATACCTGGCGCGCACTATACGAGGTGCGGTATAGATAGACGAGAACGACCTGTGATAGAGTGGTACTAATGCTTTGATGTATACCAGGCACGGGGATCGCTCATCCCTGTGCTACAGACAAGGCACGTGGGCTACCCTGGTGCCCGCGTGTCCCTGCGCGTAGCGATACTCGAGCAGAACCACCATGAAACGACGCAGGAAAAACCACGCCCGGAACGCCACGACGCACCATGACGGTGCGTCGGGTACGTTGCGTCTGGAGGATTACAAAGAGTTCTTTGAGACCCTCGGCAGCCACGTCATCGCCTCGGCGACCGATGCGCGGGGCACCATCATCTACGTGAACGATAGGTTCGTAGAGGTCTCGAAGTATAGCAAAGCTGAGCTCATCGGCCAGAACCATCGGATTTTGAAATCTGGAGCCCATGATCCCGATTTTTACCGCGAACTTTGGAAGACCATTATAAGCGGCAGGGTTTGGCGTGGTGAGATCAAGAACCGCGCTAAGGACGGTACCTACTACTGGGTGGACACGAGCATCGCTCCCATCTTCGGCACCAGCACCAAACCAGAGAAGTATGTGTCGGTGCGCTTCTTGATAACCGAACGTAAGCAGATCGAAGAGGAACTGCACAAGCGCAAGGACGACTCGGAACTTCTTGCCGACGCGACGGTCACACTCGCTTCATCGCTCGACTATGAAGCCATGCTCCGCCGCCTTGCAGACCTCATGGTTCCGCGCTTTGCCGACTGGTGCGCGATCGATCTTGCTACGAACCAGGCGCGCCCGAGCGCGCTCCGGAAGGTTGCTACAAAGCACAAGGATCCATTGATACTCACGATCGCTGACCGCTTACACGAACAGACGCACCTCAACGCGACGAACAAACGTTACGGTCCACAGAAAGTGTTCGAAACAGGACAAAGCGAGTTTTTGCCCGAACTCTCGAACGGATCACTCGACCGAACGGGCACCGCCGCAGACGAGCAGCGCGAACTGCAGGAACGGCTTTCGTTCCGCTCGTTGTTGCGTGTACCGATCATGTGCAGGGAGCGAATGGATGGTGTCATCACGTTCGCGAGGGCAGAAGGACGTGAGCGCTACACAGCGGACTCACTTGAACTTGCAGAGGAGATCGGAAAACGGGCAGGTGTAGCGATTGAGCATGCACGACTCTATGAAGAACTTCAGACCGCTGACCGTCGCAAGGATGATCTCATCGCCACGCTCGCTCATGAACTGCGTAACCCGCTCGCGCCGCTCTTGCTCCGCGCCCAGCTCCTGCAAAGGTATTCGGTACAGCACGGAAAGAACGAACCTGTGCTCGAGGAAACCGCTCATATCGTGGAACGACAAGCAAAGACCATGGCAAGGCTTCTGGACGACCTGCTCGACATGTCACGCCTCATGCGTGGCAAGATAGCGCTGAAGAAAGAACTCCTTGACGTTGCCACCATCATCGAACGCGCCCTCGAGACAGCGAAGCCGCTCTTCGAGCAGTACGGGGTCACCCTGCACCAACATGTCTCAGCCCAACCCCTGTCCATATATGCCGACCCCCTCCGCATCGAACAGGTCATCGTGAACCTGCTCAACAATGCCGCGAAATATAACCGCGCGGGCGGAAACATTTGGATCACGGCTGTTCACACCGACCGTGACGTAGCAATTCGGGTACGTGACGACGGTTTGGGTATTCATCCCGATGTCCTTGAAAGCATCTTCTCGCTATTCGTTCAAGGTGAAGGGCGCGAGACACGAGGGGGCCTCGGCATCGGCCTTGCGCTCTCAAGAGACCTGGTTGTGCTGCACGGCGGTACGCTCAGCGCATCGAGCAAGGGTGAGGGCAAGGGTGCGGAATTCGTAGTCACATTGCCGATCGCAACCGACATGCGCAAAGACCCGTCAGGGCCCGCCATACTGATCGTTGATGATAACGAGGACGCTGCAAACGCCCTTGCCTCGTACCTTACCTTCACCGGGTACGGTAATGTAAAGACCGCTTCTAACGGTGAGGAGGCGATCGCGGCGCTCCGCGCCTTCCTGCCGAATTACGTCTTCCTCGACATTCGCATGCCCGGCATGGATGGGTATGAAACGCTCCTGGCTATGCAGAGCGCTGAAGCATTACGCGAAACAACGTTCATTGCGGTCACCGGGTACGGCCAGGAGGAGGACAAGAGAAAAGCGCGCGAGGCTGGTTTTGATCACCACTTCACGAAGCCGGTGGACGCACAGTCGATAGTACGAGTGCTGGAACAGCATACTACTGCTGCGCGTCGCTAACGTAACGTTGAGCAGCTTCCCCGACATACCGAACTGAAAACCGATCGAGGCCGGTATCGAGCTTCTCAAGCGCGAGCGGTATGAGCCATCGAAGGTTACGCACTACCGTCTGAGGTAACGCATTGACCGAGAACCATTCGATATCCTCGTAGCCGCTTGCACGCGCGTCGCTGAGCGCTCCTCCATAGACCGTTGCAAGCACCCCGACATCGCCCTCGTCCTGCTCTATGGTTCCGACGTAGGCCCACGCGGACTCATCTATAACAAGTGTTGTTTCCTCTTCCGTCTCTCGCTTGATACACGCCTCGGGCGACTCATCTGGTTCATATTTCCCGCCCACACCGTTTTGTTTGCCCTTTTGCCACGCAGGTCTCTGCTTGTGCACCAAGAGCACCTTGGTGCGTGTCGTGTCGAAGATGAATCCGACCGTAAATAGCTGGTTTCGCGTCATCACAAAACGTCGGTCCTTATGCGGCTGTACTTTTCTGAGCTCGGTCTTTCTCCGTACGTACACCACCAGTGCTTTGCACTGAGCCGAGAGTATCGATCTTTGCTGCGAGGATGAAGTCGTTCCGCGACAAACCGCCGATCGCATGGGTCATACACTCGATGCGTACGTGCTTGTAGTTCGTAAGATGCAGATCGGGGTGGTGCCCCTCAACTTCGGCGAGCGCACCGACCTCGTTCATGAAAGCGAGCGCGCGCGCAAAGTCAGGGAAGGTGTAGTCGCGACAGATACGCGTGCCCTCGCCTGAGGGCGCCCATCCCGGCACGTTGCGGCACAAGAGCAGCACTTCCTCGCGGGTGAGCGCAGGCGCACCGCCTTCGCACGGCACGCAATGCTGTGTTACGAGGTCCATACGCATATCCTAACACACGCGACACGTAGCGCAGCACGCGTCACTTCACCCTGTGTTCACGGCGTGCGAGCATGATAATGGGTGTGATGGGCGCAACTCGCCTCGTCGCGAATACTTAAGTATGGTGAGTATGTTGCGTGCGTACCAGGAAACCGTTCAACATACTACGCGCAGCATTATCAATGATCATTAACCATTTCAGTACCATGAAAGGAACATATGTTGATGGGTTTTTAGTGGTTGTGCCAAAAGCAAACAGTGATGCGTACAAGAACATGGCAACCTTGGGCAAAGAAACGTGGCTTGAGCATGGTGCGCTCGCCTACCTGGAGTGCAGAGGGGACGATCTCTATCCAAAGGTTCCGGAGGGAATGGAGGATATGAAAGCTCGATCGTTCATGGACACGGCAGGAGCGGCAGAGGACGAGTCCGTATGGTTCTCGTTCATCGTGTTCCGCTCGAAAGAGCACCGCGACGAGGTGAACGCCAAGGTCATGAGCGACCCGCGTATGAATGACCCGGAAATGCATAACCTGCCCATGCCGTTCGATGTGACCAGGATGTCCTACGGCGGCTTCACCGTCGAGGTAGGGGGCGGACTCTGATCAAACCTTATTATGAGCAACGCCACGCCACAACGCATCGTTCTCCACCTCTGGTTCGACACCGAGGCACGCGATGCTGCGGTATTCTATACGGAACTGTTTTCTAAACGGAGCACCAGTGGGCCCTCCAGAGTAGAGCAGGTCACGCCCTTGACCGGGACACCGTCCGGCGAAACAGACATGGTATCCTTTTCGCTCTGCGGATACTCGTTCACGGCCATAAGCGCCGGGCCGCTCTTCGCGCCAAACCCGTCCATCTCGTTCATGCTCAACTTCGACCCTTCCGTCGACACAGACGCTTCCCCGCTCCTGCACACGTTCTGGGACGCGCTCTTCAAGGGCGGGAAGGTACTCCTGCCGCTTAGTGCCTATCCATGGAGCGAGCAGTACGGTTGGGTCGAAGACCGGTACGGGGTCTCATGGCAGCTAGCACTCACCGATCCGGCGTTCGAACCACCACCCTTTATCATGCCTGCGCTCCTCTTTACCGGTGACCGATCCAGTAAGGCTGAGGAGGCGACCGAGCTCTACCTCTCAACCTTTCGGAACGCGCCCGGGAGCAACGCATCCGAGACGAGACGAGGCGCGCTCCTGCGCTACCCAAAAGAGAGCGAACCTGGAATGGAGGGCAGGATCATGTACACTGACGTTGCGCTTTTGGGACAATGGTTTGCGGCAATGGATGGCGCACCCATCCATGACTTTGCCTTTTCCGAAGGCATTTCGCTCATGGTGCGGTGCGACACGCAGGAGGAGATAGATCACTACTGGAGCGCGTTCTCCGCAGTACCTGAGGCCGAACAGTGCGGATGGCTTAAGGATGCGTACGGTGTTTCCTGGCAGATCGTCCCTGCGGCACTTGAACGCATGCTTACCGGCCCGAACCCGGAAAAAGTCGACCGCGTGACACGCGCGTTCCTTGATATGAAGAAACTCGACATCGATAAGTTGGATACCGCGTACCAAGGCGCGTAACCGCGGCGGCAACTACCCAGGCACGAGTGGCGCACGCCGTGATCTGTGGTACGCTGGGCCTTCATGGAACTCCTCGGCACGACAGCGAGCGGCAGCAAGATATACAAGAACCATCGTGCAGAGCCATACTTCTCCTTCGTGTGCACGGGCCGAAAGACCATCGAGGGTAGACTGAATAAGGGCTTGTACGCACTGGTACTTCCGAATGACCGCATACAGGTACATAACAACGACGAAAGCCAAGCAGTAACCGTTACCGTGTTAGCGACACGCACACGTACGCCTCGTTCCTTGACCTGCTTACGCACGAACCGCTCGAACGCGTCCTACCGGACGTACCAACGCTCGAAGCTGGCGTTGCCGCGTACCGTACGTTCTATACCGAGGAACAAGAACGCAAGCACGGCGTCATAGCGATCGAGATCGAACTGGTCGAGGCAAGCGCCTGAGAGCTGCTACCGTGGCCCTGCATCCGCCTGTTCCAGGACATCGATCACGGCAGAGGTGAGCGGCAAACTCTCGAAGATCGGCCGCACGACCTGGTACAAGAAACCTAAGAGGACCGCTGCAACGATCGACGCACCGATAGCGGTGCCGACACCGTACACAATGCCGCGAAGGAACGTCTTTTTGTACGAGGTATAGTACGAAAGCTCATCAGATAGTTTTTCGAACTGCACCTCGAGCCCTGGTTTAGTATTGTCGTCCATACCTCTAGTGTACAACACGCATGGTCGAAGCTGCATCGTCTACGCTGCACAACGCCTGTTTCTCGATCCGGGTGAGCTTCTTGAGCTCACACTCCCGCCGCAAAGCATCGCCCCTGCTCCCACAGCGCTCGCTGTACACGAGAGCGACGGGTCGACGCGACCGCGTATATGCGGCACCGCCCCGTAGCACACCGTTGTGTTGGCGTAACCGTCGCTCAATGTCGCGCGTGATACCGGTATAGAAGGTTCCGTCGCTGCACCTGAGCAGGTAGACGGCGTACGTTGCGTCTCGAGCGTTCATCGCAATACCAATCGTCGCCACATGAGCCCTACTACGGTCTTGAACAGCCCTGTCCGAC
Source organism: uncultured Candidatus Saccharibacteria bacterium (assembly GCA_964531785.1). GTDB lineage: Bacteria > Patescibacteriota > Minisyncoccia > Phycocordibacterales > UBA12088 > CAYWMQ01. Next base: position 6,656 of record CAZHFF010000001.1, on the reverse strand, counting down.
GCGCCCGGTGCCGCTCCTCAAGCTCGAGGAGGGCTGCGCCGTTTTGGAGCACGATACCGTGTCGTTCCGCCCAGGCACGGGCGCTCGGCACGAACCGTCCGTCGGTCACGAACATCCCGTACGAATACCCCAGATCGACCAAGTAACTGTGAAACTTGCGCACCTCTGCTTCAGGCAAAGGTCGATCGAGCATGCTCTCCCGTATCATGAGTGCGTATGAGCGTCCGTCCCGCAAGAGCTCGTGCGTGATGCCGTAGCCGGCAAGGTCATCAAGGGAGCGGACCCGATACCCATCCGCTTCGACGAGCGAGAGCACCCGTCGCTCAAAACGGCGAGACACGAACTGGTTCGTTCGTGCTCTAACATTCGACCGTGCCCTGGCCCGTGCACCAGGCACGCGTATGCGATAGCGGCGAAAGATCCGGTACCCGCCATAGCAGAGCCCAAGCAAGAGAGCAAGCAAGACCGTTCCGGTCATAAGCGGCACGAGCCTGTCCCCGAGCCCGACAGCAACACCGAAGAGCGCAAAGAAGACGAGCAGCAGGGTGACCGCCTGGTCCTTAAGGTTGTTCCTGCGTTTCGGTCGTTTCGTGCGTCGTCGAGCCATAGCTATGAAGCATAGTGACCAAACCCCAAGTTACGATGAAGCGCTGCGACCAAGCTCCGCGCGAAGCTCGGCTACGGTCCGTTCAAGTTCGTCGAGCTTCATACTGATCCGCTCCTCTATCTCGCGATTCCTGCAGATCCGTTGCGCGAGTTGGCGCTGTTCACGTTCGTAGATCGACTGCATCGAATTGACGATGATGCCGATCAGAAGGTTGAGGACGGCGAACGTCGTGACCAGGATGAACGGTATGAAGAATGCCCAGGCGTACGGATACACCTCCATGACCGGCCGAACGATGCCCATCGACCAGCTCTCAAGCGTCATGATCTGGAATAGCGAGTACGCAGATGCGCCGATCGTGCCGAAGAACTCAGGGAAACTTGCACCGAAGAGCTTGGTGCTCATCACGGCACCGACATAGAAGATGATGGCCAGCACTCCAAGCACGGACACGAGACCGCCGAGCGCGTGCATGAAGCCATCGACCACCCGCCGCAATGCGGGGATGACGGATATGAGCCTCAGCACACGGAGGATGCGCAGAGCGCGCAGCACCGCGAACGGACCTGCGGCAGGGACGAGCGCGATCCCCACCACAACGAGGTCGAACACGTTCCATCCGCTCCTCCAGAAGCTCGCTCGGTACGCGACGAACTTGAGCGCAAGCTCGAGCGTGAAGACGAACACAAAACCTCGATCGATAGCGATGAGGAGCTCGCGTTCGGGCGTTCCCTGTCCGAACACGGTCTCAAGGCCGAGCGTGATCGCGTTCAGCACGATAAGAGCGATGATCCCATACTCGAACCATCTCGTTTCGATCATGTTCCTGAGCTTGCTCTGGTCCATGCTCCTAGTATACCTCGCGACACTTATCAGCGCAGTTACGTGCTTTTTTTCCGAGGTCCAGCACTTCATCGATACGTATGGACTTCACGAACTCCGGGACATGCGAGACCAGGAGCATCGCCCCCTCGTAACTGCTGAGCGCCTTTGCGATGACCGGTATGTGGCGAAAGTTGATATGGTTCGTTGGCTCGTCAAGGATCAGGAGACCAGGTCGTATGAGTACCAGTCGTGCGAACGCCACCAGGCCTTTTTGGCCTTCAGAAAGGTGGCCGATCTGTGCCCGGATGAGGTCGCCGTCGATCAAGAACCCAGCGGCGATCGAACGAAGTTCCTGATCGGACGTGTGGCCCTGTACCTCCTGTAAGCACTCGAGCACGGTTACGTTGGGATCGAGGTTCGAAAAGTCCTGCCGGTAGTAACCGATCCGGACCTCCGGTGCGATGTGCTCACCCTGTGCATGACCGGACGCAAGCGTCTCGAGCAGCGTCGTTTTGCCGATGCCGTTCGGCCCCACAATATGAAGATGTGCTCCTTTACGCAAGACCACCTCCCGCTTCACGGTGCGCATCTTGTGGTCACGAACGACCGTGACCGACGAGAGCGTCAGCACGATGGGAGGCACGTCCTCTTGGACCGGTATGGTGAACCGCCGTATCGTCTTGTCCTCACGTCGCACCTCGACCTTGTTCTCCTCGTACTCGGCGGCCTTTTCGCGCATGCGCTTGGCGACCGCACGGAGGTTGCCGCCCTTGTTCGCGAAAAAGTTCGCTTTGTCCTTTTTCGCCTGCATCTCGCGCTCCATCCGCGCGTTCTGGCGCTTCTCGCGCTCGACGCGTGCGGTTATTTCGGCGACCACATCGTTGTAGTTCCCATCGTACTGCTCCACCGTATGCGTCTGTGTGTTGAGGTACCAGACACTATCGGTGAACGCGTTGAGAAAGCCGGCATCATGCGAGATAACCACGACCGTCTTCTTGTACGCCCGTAGGAACTCGGTCAGGTGCTCGATCCCGGCACGGTCAAGGTTGTTGGTCGGTTCGTCGAGGAGCAAGATGTCGGGGTCCTGAATGAGCGCGGACGCAAGGAGTAACCGTGCTTGCTGACCTCCGCTCATACTGCCGACCTTACGGGAGAGGAACTCATCGCTCGCGCGCTCACCCTCCGGGAGCAGATTCACCACCGCAAGGACGCGGTCGATCAGTGGATCGAGCGCATGCACCTTCTCGCTGAAGCAATGCTCAAAGAACTCACGGACCGTATGGGCAAGCTCCTCGCGCGGTATCGCCTGCCGGGCGAGCGCGATGCTGGTCTTCGGCACGATGTTGATCTTGCCACTTTCAGGCCGCCGACGACCGGTGATCAGGTTGAGGATCGTGCTCTTACCTGCTCCGTTCTGACCCATGAGCGTCACCTTGGAGCCGGCACGAAGCGTAAAGCTCGCCTCGATCAGAATAGGTTTTCTGCCGAATTCGAACGAAACATCAGCGAATGTTACGAGGCGCGTGTCCTGCATGAAGGGCCCAGTGTACCGCACTACGCGAACACACGCAACGAAACATCGCAAGGGTGCTGCCCTACGGTGCCCTATGAGAACAGCAGTCGAGCGAGCATGAATGCGCCGATCCAGCCTGAGGCCGACGCGGCGCCCGACAGAATAAAGAGGAGTCTGCTTCGTACCTCCAGGTCACGAAATGGTTGCTCTGTGGCGATAGTAGAGAGCCGACCTACGACGAAACTGTTGCCGACGAGGAGTGCCACGAACGCCATCTTCGCTAGGAAGAGGGGTTCGTGGAGCAGGTAGTCGCGCTGCTGCCAGAAGAGGTACCCGCCAGAGAGGATCATGAGGACCAGTCCCGTGCCTACGAACCGGTGGAGACGCGTCAGCTGTTTTAGGTCGAGCGCCTCGCGCTTACCGCGAACCCACGAAAGACCATAGTGGTCGGCAATGAGTATGCCGACCACCGTGATCGCAAGCGTACCGAGATGTACATAGAGCACGAACTGGTACATGCTGCTCGTGCTTATTGTGCAACAACCGTCAGTGTACCGACCATACCCTGCGCCCGGTGGTTCCCTACCGAACAGTAGTACTCGTAGGTTCCTGCTTCGTTCGCCACAAAGGTGACAGAGGTCGGGTTCCCGGGCCGTACCTGCTCGGTCGCTGCATCGAACTCATCAAGCACCCAGTCGTGGAACCCCTCGACAGACTCGAAGCTCACGACCACAGTGTCACCCTGGTTCACGGTCATTTCAGTGACATCGAACGCGAAGTTCGTGCCCTTCACATCAAAGGTGACGGTCCTCTCGTCGCCCGCCTGGGGCGCTTGTTCATTGGCCTCCTGCTCGAGAAGCTCGTCCGATCCTTCCTCTACATCGGTCCCCGTGATGAGCTCGTCGCCTCCGGTTACGACCTCGGTAGGGCTTTCCGCCCGGCCGGCGAAGAGCCAGTACCCCAGCACGACGACGAGGAGCGCGATCACGATCGAGAGAGCGTATTTCATATGCATATATGGTTATTAGTTCCTAAATGACAGCGTATACCCTTAGGGTACCACAGCTCTCCCGCCTCTCACACCCACGAGGAGCTCCGCCATACGATCGGTCGCTCTGCAAAGCACCCGTACCACTGGTATACTTGATACATGAACCGTATCTGGAGGAACGCTTCGCTCTTTGCGGTGCTCGTGTTCATGGGGACGCTCGTCTACGCCTACGCGTACCACGGTCGCTTCTCATCGTTCGTCGTGATCCAGGCGCTCGGGATAGCTTCGGTGCTCGTCATCGCTCCGTCCCTCGCGCTCTCAGGTCTTGCCTACTACGCGAACTTCGCCGACCACCTGCTCGTGTATCGGAAATCGGTCGGACTCATGGGCTTCTACCTGGGCCTCATACACGTCGGACTCAGCATGTTAGAGAGCGGGATCCTGCTCCGTGGCCTTGGCCTCACGAACCTGCGTGACGGTGCTATCATCGCTGGCTATGGCGCGGTCGTCCTTTTTGCACTGATGCCGCTCGTTGTCCACCGAACTTCGGTCAGCCGGCTTGGCGCAAAACGCGTACGGCTCGGGTTACGCTACCTGGGCTATGGTGCGTACGCACTGGTCCTATTCCACGCAGTGATACTCTCCCTGCGTGGCTGGAGACGTTGGTTCGACACGTTCGATCCACTGCTCCCGCCCCCGACCCTGGTCGCGTGCGCCATCGGGTTCGCGGTGCTTGCCCTGCGGTTCGCGCTGTTCCTGTCGAACCTCCGTGACCGGTACCGCACAGAGGACCGCGCTACTACCTAGGACGCCCGTAGAACTGAGCGACATACTCGACCGTAAAGCCGGCGAACGTTCCCGTCGCCACCCCGGTGCCGATCTCCGTGTACTCACGGCGAAGCAAGTTCGCGCGATGGGTGGTCGATTCCATCCAAGCTTTGGTCACCGCTCCTGAGTCGACAAAGTTGAGGGCAAGATTCTCCCCGGCATACGAGTACTCGTACCCCGACGACACAAGCCAGTGCCAGGGCGTTTCACCGGTCGGGGACGTGTGAGCGAAGTAGCCATGGGCAGCCATATGCTCTGCTTTACGCTGCGCCGCTTCAGTGAGTACGGGGTTCGGGGCGAGCTCCTCGAGCGATGCCTGCTTGCGTTCCTTGTTCACGAACCACTGGAGCACGGCGGGACTTACCGCAGCAGTAAGGTCCTTACCAAGCCGAGAAGCAACCGGTGCAAGCCCAAGAACACTGACCAGAAGGAACACGCCGATAAGTCCAGCAACGAGTGCTCGGCCGAAGCGGGTCGCGCGTGAGGGTTCTGCTCTCATGGGGATGCTTCTCTGGCGGAGCGAAGGACATGATCAGTGTGTACGGATCGCTCGTTCCATTGCGTTCACACTATACCACACACACGACGCCGGTCTGTACCGGCGTCGTGTGAACGTAATGCTCGCTCGTTACTAGAACAGGAGGTTCAGTACGACCAGGAGTAGCACCGCACCGACCACTGCCCAGGCGAACGAGGCCAGGGTCGTGGGGCGATCTGCGCCGGGCGTTTCCGCACCGATGCCAACCCGGTCTGCGATAAAGCCTCCGACGAACGCGCCTGCAATACCCACCAGCACGTTGCCGAGAATACCGAGCCCCGCAGCGTCCCCGGTGATGAGGCTAGCGAGCCATCCCGCGAGGCCGCCGAACAGGACCCAGAGGAGTATGTTCACTGCTGTACCGGTCCCACTATCGTGGTTCGCATAGTGGCGCCGGTCATGTGTAGCTTGATGTTCCATAGTAGTGTGTGATTACTTGCTCTGTGCAAGTGTTGGTAATGGCAGGCTCCCCTGCATACCTATAGCATCGCACACGCACATGAACGAGGTATGAAGCACCTCGACCTATTCGACCAAGGTCACCCTACCGTCGCCTGTGATGGGAAACCGCTCACCGAGGTAGCGCGGCTTGCTCCTAAAAACCACATGGGCCATTGCTTTCAGGTTCGCTGGAAACTCGCGGATGTGATTTTTCGGAGTACCACGGTCCGGTTCGGTCACGATACCTTGCACCTCGATACCGAGCGCATCCGCGAGGTAGACCGCACGCGCAAGATGGAACGACTGGGTCGGAATGATCGCAGTGCGCACCTCGAAGACCGAACGCGCCCGGTACATGCTGTTGAACGTGTCAAAACCGGCATAGTCGAGGAATATGTCACGGGCGGGAATGCCCTGGGCGATAAGGTACGTATGGACCGGGATGACCTCATTGTAGGAAAGGGTGCTGTTGTCCCCGCTCACGAGCACCTTCGGCACGATGCCAGCACGGTAGATCGCGATCGCCATGTCCGCTCGGTCCTGCAGGACGGGACTTAACCGTCCGCTCGAGTAGACGCTTGCACCCAGAACAAGCACCGCCTGCGCCTGCTCAAGCTCGTCGATACCGTCCACGATCTTGTCCGCTGCGGTCCGGACCACGAGGAGCGAGACCAGATACAGGAACACGACCCCGACGAGCAGGAACAAAATCAGGCTGATACACATTCGTACGAACAACATAGGCAGCAAACAGTCCCCTCAGTATACCCGAGCGCGCGTCAACCTGCGCTCCAGAGCGGTGCACACACTGAATATCCACACAACGTTTAGTACAGCACCAGTAATACGGGCGCTATTTGCTACACTTGACCCTATACACCACTACCAGTAACCCAAGCACCGTATGAACCGT